>JBDKJY010000055.1:0-31478 GCA_039796295.1 Verrucomicrobiota bacterium | reverse complement strand
CGCCCTCCTGGCCGAGACCAGCGACGACTGGGAAACCGGAAAAATCTACCTCAACATGGCAAACCAAACCCCACCCTCAGTTTGATGCTCAATCAATTTACAGAAAAGAAATTGCGCGGCCGCCGACGTTTGGGTTTCACGACTGCCGCCATTACTTCATCTCCCGATGCGTGATGAGCGGCATCGACTACATGACCATTGCCCGCTGGGTCGGGCACCTGGATGGGGGAATTCTCATCGGCAAGGTGTATGGCCACTTGAACGACGAGCACACTAGGAGGCAGGCGCAACGGATCGAGTTCAAATGAAGTGTAGGACTCACAAATTGACGTTGGAGTCTGTGTTGCTCCAGTTACGAGTCGGTTCCCGTTGCCCCGGCGCACAGTTCTAGTTTCATGAAAAAGCCATCTGCGCCCGTCAACAGCATACAGGCGGCGATAAAACGATCCGCTCTTACCGCCGAGATCCAAACGCCTCCGGACACGGACTGGCTCTTCACTGCCGCTCATGCGCCACCGGATTCCCAGCTCTACGCCTGGCTGGAATACGAATACGGACGCTCCAGCCGCTTACTTTGTGATCAAGTAGCAGCGGTCAAACAATGGCAGCCTCGGGCAAGGGGAGCCGGTGAGCATCCCGAACCGAATCCTAACTGCCGCTTCGCGTGCCTGCTCGCCAAGCATGCGCCGGAGTTTCCAAGGCAAGCTTGGAACAGCCTTGCTCACGCCCGCCGCGACGAACTGCTCACGAAGCTGGGTCTGGACCGATGGGACATGGCCGGTCGCGAGCGCGTCTTGAAGGAATTAGATCTCGACCTCATCCGTGATGAATGCGCCCGCGGTGAACCTTTCGAGGATCTGTTCCGTTCCAGCTCGGAGCGCTATGTGGCGTTCAGAATAAATTTTGGCTGGAGCCAAGCACAAATCCGAGAGGCGTTCGGCGACTGGCTCCAAAAAGCGTGCGAACCGGCTCCAGGAAGGCCCACCGTGATGACTGGTCACTTGGCGCAGAGTACCAAGGGGAAAGGGCTCAACAAGGGTGCTGTGCTGCCGTGGCTGAACCGCCTGGTCGCGCTGCGGTGGGGTAAGCATTTCTCACAAAACTGGGAAGAGTGTGAAGGGCGAATCGCGGCCAGAAAGCTCCCCGAGAAGAAGATTGGCTATAAGAATGATTCGTCGTGGAATCGCGCCCAATTCGACGCCGCCAATCTGCTGCAGCGGCTGGAATTTACGTGGGGCAAGGATTGGGTGGGAGCCGTTCATGACATTTTGGACCCACGTCGCTTCACCCATCGCCCCGGGTGCCGCACATTAGCCAAAAAACTGCCTTGGTCCAAATCCCGCGTGGGACGCCGGGCGGAAAATAAGCACGCGCCGGCGCCAGCTGCGCTACGCGAATGCATTCGACATCAGGTGCAAGGGAGTCAGGCGGTCGCCTGAGAATTCGCTGGTGGTCGCGGAGTGCGGGGTGAGATGACGCACGTTCGGAAGCCGTCAGCCGACAGTCGATAGAGCTGCTGTGTGCTGGAAAAATAAGTCTCTCAAAATCGGACCTCACAGCACCATTGTTTCCAGCCTTCCCGTGACCGTCACTATTCCCAAGTGTTTGATTGTTAGCAGGTAATGCAAAACGCATATTAGTCATCGAAGAGCCTTGCTCGACTTGCGCCGGAAAAACTTTCCCGGGCTAGGCTCGATTCATGACGAAATTGCACGGCAGTTCACGGAACGGTTCGATAATACATTTCGGTGCGTGGCGCGATGGCCTGGGAATCTCGGCCACGACGGGCTGGCGCTGGCGGAAGAGGGGATGGATAGACACCATCACCATCGCCGGCCGGGTTTACATCAGCCAAGACGCCACCGCCGCGTTCGAGCGGCGGGCGGCGGGCGGCGGACGGGGAGTTCTTGGTGCCTAACCAGCGCGCAGCGGCTCCGACCGCTACCGGCAAGGCCACCTTCCACTCTACTACGGTCGCTTCCAAGCCTGACCGCTCAGTTGTGACAGGAGCCCAAGAATGAGCACGGCTAACATCAAACCGTTCTTGGTGACCCGCCAAACGCTGATTGAACTCTTTGGCTCGAAAACGCTCACCGATGAGATGATCAACGCGGGGTGGATTGCGCTGGTCCGACGCGGGGGACCGGGCCGCGCGGCGCTCTACGATTACTCCTCAGTCGAGCTCGCTGCGGGGAGGCTCAAGCACGGCGAAGAGCCGAAAATTCGAACCAAGGGAGGACCCGATGCCTGACGCGAATTCCAACGCGGCATCGCCAAACGTCAGAGTCTCCGCGGATTCATTTCAGATGGTTTCAGACGCTTTGGGATCGAACCTCCGTAATCGCGCACTGGGGGGATGGAGGCGGCGGAGCTAGGCGGGAGCCGCCGCACATCCCCCGGGCACCTCATATTGTGGTAGGCCTTGACAGCGAGCTACAGAGAGCTGGCCAGCTGAACCATCTCATCTGCTTTTCCTACTACGCTCAAGTGATAGGCGGACCCTCCTGGGCCGGAGTCATCTATGCCCCCTCAGGGAAGCGCCTCACCCTCGCCGCCCTCCTTCGCCGTATCATCGAGGAGGGACGCAAGGCCGGGCACCTTCGACGGTGGCCCAAGGCCCTGACCCTGGTCGGGCACTGGACCCTGTCGGACCTCGCCATGCTTGAGGACTTCGACAAGCTCAAGCACCAGTTCAGCTCGATCAGGAATACCTACGTCACCCTCCAGCAGCCGCTCAAAGTGACGGTCCACGATTCCAGCGGGCATCGCCATGACATCGCCGTCACGCTGAGGGACACCCTGCTGCTCACGCCTGGCGGCTCCAAGTCGCTGGACTCACTGGGTGACTTGCTGGGCGAGCCCAAGGTGGAACTGCCTGACGGGCAGATCGAGCGCATGGCTGAGTCGCTGGAGCGGGACCCTGACCTCTTTGATCGTTACGCCAAGCAGGACCCCAAGATTTGCGTCGCACACGCCCTGCAACTCCTTCAACTGAACGAGCAGCTCACCGGAGTCGCCGAGGTGCCGGTGACGCTCTCCGGGCTGGGTGAGGCGTTCCTGCTCCGGCTCTGGGAGAGCAAGCGGGTCTCCCGCCAGCAGGTTCTCGGCACGGAGGAGATTGTTGAGCTCGCTTGGAACCACGCCAAGGGCAAGCCCATGCCGCGCAAGGTGGTCAAGCCCGTGTTGATTCGCCACCTATTTGAAACGCTGGCCACTGAGTGTTTTCACGGCGGTCTTAATGTGCAGTTCATCTTCGGTGCTGGGCTCATTGGCACCTGGCTCGACGTGGATTTGGCCGGTGCCAACACGGCAGCCATGTCGTTGATCGGCATGCCCGACTGGGAGCGGCTGCACAGCTCCACGAACCTCGACGACTACGGTCCGCTCACCCTGGGCTTTGCCTACGTCCGCCTTCGCTTCCCTTCCTGAGCCTGTATCGGTTTGGCGGACACCCTTGGGTAAGCTGGCACGGCTGGTTTAGTTGAGTTGTTGCTCGAAGTCCACAGGTGACTGGTAGCCGAGGGCGCTGTGGCGCCGCCCCCGGTTGTAAAATACTTCGAGGTAGGCGAAGGCGCTCGCCTCGGTCGCGGCCGGACTGGCCAGCGCTTGCCGCGCTAGCCACTCCGTCTTGAGCGTGCTGTAGAAGCTCTCCATCGCCGCGTTGTCGTAGGGGTTACCCGCCCGGCTCATGCTGGCGAGGAACCCGTGCGCGGCCAACTCCGCCCGGTAGGCCGCGCTGGCATGCTGGCTGCCCCGGTTGCTGTGGTGAATCAGCCCGGCGGGTGGGCGGCGATGCCGCACGGCCATCCGCAGCGCGGCCAGGGCCAGGGCCGTGTTCAAGGCCGGGCTGAAGGCCCAGCCCACAACGCGGCGGCTGGCGCGGTCCAGCACCACGGCCAGGAAGAGCCAGCCGGCGGTGGTGGGCAGGTAGGTGAAGTCGGTCACCCAGACTTCATTGGGCCGCGTGGGCGCGGGCTGGTCGGCCAGGCGGTTGGGCGCAAGGGGACCGTCGTGGCGGCTGTCCGTGGTCTGCGGGCGGAAGCGGCGGCGGGGGCGGACGCACAGGCCTTGGACACGCAGCCGCCGGCCCACGCGGACTTCGCCGTAGGCGGAGTGGGGGTGGTTTTGTTCATGGTGCGCTGACGCCGGCCAGCTTACCCAATGGTGTCCGCCAAACCGATACAGGCTCAGACACCGAGCCACTGCCCATCTCCATGTCCGTCGTGGTGCTGCTCGCCGACGCGCGCAAAAGCACACGAGTTTTTGAAGCCAGCCGGCAGCAATCCTTCCTCGCCACTCCTGAAGCCTTGGCAGCACTGCCCGGCCTCCTGAATGCCTTGGTGCGCGGGGCTGGTGCCGATGCCCAGGTTGAGTTGAACCGGTTCCTTGCCGCGCTCGCCCAGCCGGAGCCACCCGCCGCTGAACCGCCGCCAGCCAGCCCGATCTCGGCAACGTGCTCGCCTTCACCGATGGACGCGCCGGCCTCGACCCCACCGACTCTTGTGCTGGCGGAAGATTACCTGCTGCCGCTGGACCTGTCGCTCCTCGGCACACTGTCGTGAGTGGTCGGCGATCAGCGTGGCATCGAGGCTGGGCAGCTCGCTCCGGGCGGCACGAGCGATCGCTGCCGCTGCATTGGCAGCCAGGCCGCGCGCCGGGCTATTCCCTACGGTGCGCTGCGAGGAGCTCGTTTGCCCGACGATGCACCGCTTCTGATTCCGCCTTGTAGTCCGGCGGCGGCACCGACCGCAGGCCGTTATGCTTGCGCAGTTCCTCCAAGGCGGGCGAAACGGCGTTGATGTTGTGGAGGGCGAGCGGGTGTTCATCCAGCACGATTTCCTGCCGCCGGACCGCCGCCGTGTGCACGGCGCGCACGACCGGGTCTTCTAAGCGGCAACCCACCTGAATCCGTCGCTCCGTATCCGCCTGCATCCGCCGTTCCAATTCCCCGCGTTTATCCACCAGCGTCCCCTGCTCACGTCGCCGCTTGAAGCCGGCCAAGGCAAGCACTTCTTCGACGTCGTTCTGCGCGCCCGCCCGGAGCAGTCGCAGGCGGTCGCCCTCGGCGTTGGGCTTGGCGTCGCGCATGGCCGCCTGCCAGCCGGTGGGATACAGGAGCGCGTTCAGGTAGGCCTTCTCCGCCTTCCGATCCCGGACGTTCCAGTATAACGCCTCGTAAGCCTCTACTACTTCCTCGGAAATTTGCAGGTGGTCAGCGACCGCCGCCAAGGGGATGTCCTCCGCCAGCAGCAGCGCGTCGAGAATGTTTCGCTCCTCGCGGCGGATCTCTGAGCGGAAGGATTCGACCTCCAGCATCAGCGGGTCGGGACCCTGAGCCACCGTGCGGTGAACATTTGAAGCATCGCCCAAGAGTCGATGGTGTCGGGTAGCCAACGCCGAATTTTGAGATGCGCCTCGACGAAGTTCCCTGCGAATGCCGGATCGTGCAGGGCCAGCGCGAAGCGTTCGGCTGGCTCTGGCCGCGCGGGCTGGAAGGGACTGCGGCGCGGAGTGGCGGGATACGCCGCGCCCGGAGGGAGTAGCTGGATCAGCTCACGGCCTCTGGCCTGATTCATATTGCGGTCAGGCTGTCACGATGGGTCGCGGACGACCAGGCTGGGATGGCGGCTGGGATGCCGGCGCGAAATCCCCGTTGCTTGCAGCCTGCCTTCAAGGGAATTCTGGACTCCTGATGTGTCATCACCGAAACCGGTTCAAATCAGACCGCGAACCCGCATGAGAAATCTACCCTCCTTCCTCCTGTTCCTCCTCGCCTCGCTGCTGCTCGCACAGGGCGACCGCGCACAAGCAGCCAGCGCGGCGTTGCCACGCAGCACACCCGAGGCACAGGGAATAGCTTCCGAGGCCATCCGTGCCTTTGTCGAAGCGGCGGACAAGGAGATCCACACGCTGCACAGCTTCATGCTCGTGCGGCATGGGCATGTGGTCGCCGAGGCGTGGTGGAAGCCTGAGGCGGCGGACAAACCGCATGTTCTGTGGTCGCTCAGCAAGAGTTTCAACTCCACCGCAGTCGGACTTGCTGCGGCGGAGGGGAAACTGAGCCTGGAAGATCCGGTGCTGAAGTATTTCCCAGCCGATGCGCCGGCGGAGCCGTCCGCTCATCTCAAGGCCATGCGCGTGCGCGACCTGCTCACGATGAGCGGCGGGCATGACGCCGAGCCAAAGTTCAACCTCGAAGCTGGTCCTTCGGTGAAGGAGTTCCTCGCCCATCCCGTCACGCACGCGCCCGGCACCTGGTTTCGCTACAACACGCCCGGCAGCTACCTGCTCTCGGCGATCGTCACCAAGGCCACCGGCCAGACGGTGCTCGACTACCTCAAGCCGCGCCTGTTCGAGCCGCTCGGCATCGAGCATCCCCAATGGGGAGCCGCCGCCGAGGGCTACAGCCTCGGCGGCTATGGGCTTTTCATCCGCACCGAGGACATCGCCAAGTTCGGCCAGCTCTATCTCCAAAAGGGGAAATGGAACGGCAAACAGTTGCTCCCCGAAAAATGGGTCGAAGCAGCCACCGCCCGGCAAGTGGAGAATGACCAGGCACCGAGCGGCAAGAATCCGGACTGGCGACAAGGCTACGGCTTCCAATTTTGGCGCTGCCAGCACAACGCCTACCGCGGCGACGGGCGCGACGGCCAAATCTGTCTGGTGATGCCCGAACAGGACGCAGTCATTGCCATTACCGCGCAGACCGGCCAGATGCAGGCCGAGCTGGATCTAATTTGGGGGAAACTCCTGCCGGCTTTCAGCGCCGGGCCGTTGCCGGCCAACGAGGTCGAGCTGAAGAGGCTCCAGCAAGTCGCCGCCAGTCTCAACGCGCACGCGGCGAAGAAGGGCAAGTGAAACGCGGGTCAGACGCGGGCGGAGGCTGCGTTCAACCTCCTAACCGGCCCGTGGAACGCGGCGCGATTCGAGCGCTAGGGCGACCGCTCGAACGCGTTCGTGGAACGGGCAGGGTCCGATGGGCCAGCACCCGACGCAGGCGCAGGCTCGCTGGTGACGGGCCGTCAGCGGGGCCAAGGTGCGCGTGCGGAATTGGCCGGTGTGAGAAGTTAGGCGAAGGTCGGCCAGCGGTGAACCATCACGCCGCCGGATTCCCGCATCGCGGCCGCAGCGATCTTCGGTAAGGGTCGGTCATGTGGCTTGAATATCTGACCCACCTTTGGGGCGCTCACCTCGCGCTGGTCCATGGGCTGGGCCTGTTGCACGCCGTCCATGCCGTCCTGAAGGTGCGCAGTCCGCAGGGAGCCATCGGCTGGGCGTTGGCACTCGTCTCCTTCCCCTACGCCGCCGTCCCGCTCTACTGGATTTTTGGGAGGTCGAAGTTCATCGGCTACCGCCATGCCCGCCCGGAAGCGGACACCCCGCTCGACCGCGTGGCGGCGGAGGCGTTCGCGGCGCTGACCTCGCTGCGGGCGGACCTGTTGCCCGACGCCCCGCCGGCCAAGCTACGTCATTCGCTGCCCCTCTTCCCCGCCACCCGGGGCAATGCCGTCACGGTGCTGCGCGATGGCGCGGAGACCTTCCCCGCGCTGTTTGACGCCATCGAACGCGCCGAGCGCTACCTCCTGGTGCAGTTCTTCATCGTGCGCGACGACCGGCTCGGGCGCGAACTCGTGCAGCGCCTCGTGGCCCGGGCGCGGGCCGGGGTGCGGGTCTGCTTCCTCTTCGATGAGGTCGGCTGCCACGCGCTGCCGGGCGGCTTCTTCTCCGAACTCCGCGCCGCCGGGGCGCGCGTGGAACCCTTCCGCACCACGCGCGGTCGCGGCAACCGCTTCCAGCTCAACTTCCGGAACCACCGCAAGCTGCTCGTCGCCGACGGTCGGCTGGCGCTCACCGGCGGCCTGAACGTGGGCGTGGAATACAACGGCGAGACCGCGCGCTTCGGCCCTTGGAGGGATACGCACGCCCGCGTGACCGGCCCGGCGGTGCAGGCGTTGCAAATGCCCTTCGTCGAGGACTGGCATTGGGCGACGGGCGAAATCCTCGCCCTCGACTGGCAGCCGGCCCTCGCGGCCACGCCGGGTATGACCGTGCAGGTGCTGGCCACCGGCCCGGCGGACGATCTGGATGTCTGCGCCCTCACGTTCCTGCGGCTGATCAACTCCGCCCGCCGCCGGCTCTGGCTGGCCAGTCCCTACTTTGTGCCCGACCCCGCCGTGCTGGCCGCGCTGCAACTGGCCGCCTTGCGCGGGGTGGACGTGAAGGTGATGCTGCCGGACCGCCCGGACCACTGGCTGCCGTATCTTTCCTCGTTCAGCTATTACGACGCGCTGGACCAGGCGGGCATCGAACTCCACCGCTACACGGCGGGCTTCCTCCATCAGAAGGTCGCGCTTGTGGACGACGACCTGGCCAGCGTCGGCTCGATCAACGTGGACTACCGCTCGTTCCACCTAAACTTTGAGCTCGCGCTGCTGGTCGCCGACGCCGACTTCGCCCGCGCCGTGGCTGCGATGCTGGAAGCCGATTTCGGCCGCTGCCGCTTGGTGGATCTGGCCAGGGAATATGCGGGCCGGCCGTGGTGGTTCAAGGCCGCCGTGCGCGTCGCCCGACTCCTCTCCCCGGTGCAATGAATGGGCAACGTGGCCGGAAACCCGCACGACTATTTTTCCCGGCAACGACTTCGCGATTTCCGCCGCGACCTGCTTGGCCAGAAACTCCGAGCCTTCGAGGCCGAAGTGGACATCGTGCGCCCGTTGCAGTTTGGCCACGACCGGCGTGACGTGGGCATTGAGGTCGTTCACCAGCATGTTGTTCTCCTTCATCACTCGCGCCGCCGCCGCGTTGTAGCGCTTGACCATGCCTGAACAGCCGGCCGTCCCGTCCCACAAACTCCAGACACAGGGTCTGGCCGCGCAGGGCTGTCAAGGGTCAGTTCCAGCGCGAACCCAGAAAGCGCCCGGCCGTCGGCACCCAGAACTTGGACCCGCACGACACCTTTGGCGGGCATCCATGTTCAGCGTCATCGCCCCCCATCCAGTTGCACCAGCGGGGTGCGCCACTGTTCCCGGGGTAGCGCGTGCAACCCGCCGTGGAGTGGGGTGAACGGCGGCGAATCGAGCGACGTGCATTCACAAGCTGGCGCGGATAGAAGGCTGGTCGCCACGGCAAACGATAGCCCAACGCAAGCGAGCCGCAGGCCACGCCGCCCTGGAGCCGCCCAGAGCCCGGTTCCGTCGTGGCAACCGTCCCGGACCATGGGCAAGGGAATCAGCCGCGTTAAGCCTCGCCCCCATCAGCCCCGATGACCGATTCGGGGAACTTCCCGATGGCCAGCGTAGAGATCTGACCGGAGACTGTGGCCGTGTGTGGGACCAAAATCTGCCGGGTCGGGCTGTGGTGTGTGTGGTTGTGGCTGCGTTTCACAGCCGAGGCCGGGGCACAGGTCACCAACTACGTGGCGACCACGGGCAGTGACCTGAACCCGGGAACGTTGTCCGCGCCGTGGCGGACGATTCAGAGGGCGGCCAACACGGTCCCACCAGGGGCGACCGTGCTCGTGCAGTCGGGCACCTACCACGAGAAGATCACGGTGAACGTCTCCGGTTCAGCGGTCGGCGGCTTCATCACCTTCCTCGCCAACGGGGCGGTCACGGTGAGCGGCGCGGGAGTCGCGGGGTTGAACCTGGTTTACCTCAAGGACCGGCAATACGTGCGGCTCGTGGGCTTCGAGCTGCGCGACAATCTCGGGGTTGCCAACGGCTCCGGCGTCCGCATCGAAGGCTCAGGCGATCACCTTGAAATCCGCCAATGCCGCATCCACGAGATTCGCGGCACGGACGCGATGGGCATCACGGTCTATGGCACGTCCACCACGCCGATCACGAACCTGGTCATCGACGGCAACGAAATCTACGACTGCGAGCCGGCGCAGAGCGAAACCCTCGTGCTGAACGGCAACGTCAGCGGCTTCCAGGTCACGAGCAACTATGTCCACGACGTGAACAACATCGGCCTGGACTTCATCGGCGGCGAGGGCATGTGCCCCGATCCCGCGCAGGATGCGGCCCGCAACGGCCTGTGCGCCTGGAACCGCGTGGCCCGCGCCCGGTCCAATTACGGCGGCGGCTACGGTGCCGGCATTTACGTGGACGGCGGGCGCGACCTTGTGCTGGAGAACAACACCGTGACCGAGAGTGACTTGGGCCCGGAAGTTGGCGCGGAAAACCCTGGGATCGTGACGACGAACATCCTCGTGCGAAACAACGTGCTCTACCGCAACGACAAGCCCGGCCTGATCTTCGGGGGCTTCGATGCCACGCGCGGACGCGTGCGTTTCTGCCAGTTCCTGAACAACACGCTCTGGAACAACGACACCCTGCACACCGGCGACGGCGAGCTCAGCATCCAATACGCCGAGACGAATGTGCTGCGGAACACTCTGGTCTGGGCCAACAGCCAGAACCGCGTGCTCACGGCCAGCGCCGGGAGCGTGGGCAACACGCTGAATTACAACCTGTGGTTCAGCGACGGCGTGACGAACACCACCGCGTTTGTCCTGGGCAACACCCTCTACAACGGCTTCGCCAACTACCGTGCGGGCACCGGGCAGGACGCCGGCTCTCTCTGCGTCGTTCCCTTGCTGGTCAACCCCGCCGGGGCGGACTTCCACCTCGCCCCCACCTCGCCCGCGCGCGACGCCGGTGACCCCGCGTTCACGCCCGCCGCCGGCGAGCGCGACATGGACGGCCAGCCCCGGCGTTTCGGCGGGCGCGTGGACATCGGCGCGGACGAGGTGCCGGTGCCGCCCTCGCTCCGGCCCCCGCAGCGTCAGGGCAACGGACAGTTCATCATTCGCGTGCTCGGCGAGGCGGGCTTGAACCTCGAATTGCAGGGGAGTTACAACCTCACCAATTGGAGTTCGCTGGGCACCAACGCGGCTAACGGCAGCACCTTGGACTTCACCGACACCCCCGGCGCGGCGACGCAGCGGCACTATCGCGTGCGCGTGCGTCCCTAAAAGAAGCTGCCGCCCAACCGTTGAATGCGGGGCCAAGTTCCGTTGCTCACACCAGTGTGGGGGTGCGGCTGGGGTCACCATTGCAGGGGACTTCAGTTGAAACCCCGCCGGAAAACCAACGCTCAACGCGCCTTGTGCTTTGACCCGGAGCCGGGCCACGGCCACAATCATTGCCGGCTTGAGCTGGCTGCCCTTTGTCTGGTTCAGCCGTGTAATCCGCGCCTATGACACCCCACGATGAGATGCACTTCACCGCTGGCGCAGCCAATCCCGCCGCCGGCAATCTTTACAACGGGGCCGGTCTTCCCGCCGCGCCCGTTCACACCGACGCTGCGCGATCGTGCTGACATGAAGCTTCCCGCTTTCCTACTCTGTGTCCTGCTGGCCGCCTCCGTCTTGGCGGCAGGGGCGGGCACGTCGTGGTATGTCGCTCCCGCCGGGGATGACCAGTCACCCGGCTCGTTGGAGCAGCCGTTCGCAACCGTTCAACGCGCGCAGCAAGCGGCGGCGGCGGGCGACACCGTCTTCCTACGCGGCGGCACGTATCTCATGCGGGAAGCTCAAATCGCCCGCCGCAAGGGAATCTTCGCCAGCCTCATGGTGCTGGACAAAAGCGGTGCTCCGGATCGGCCCATCACGTATCGGGCCTACCCCGGGGAGCAGCCGGTCTTCGATTGTTCCCGGGTGCAGCCCAAAGATCAGCGCGTCACGGCGTTCCTGGTCAGCGGCTCCTGGCTGCGCCTACAAGGAATCGAAGTCACCGGCGTGCAGGTGACCATCAAGACCCACACGCAATCCATCTGCTTCGAGAGCCAGGGGAGCCACAATGTCTTTGAGCGCCTCGCGATGCACGACGGCCAGGCGATTGGCGTTTACCATGTGCGCGGCGCGGACAACTTGTTCCTCAACTGCGATGCTTGGAACAACTGGGACCACACCTCCGAGGATGGCAAGGGCGGCAATGTGGACGGCTTTGGCTGTCACCCCACCAAGGGCAGCACCGGGAACGTGTTCCGCGGCTGCCGCGCCTGGTTCAACAGCGACGATGGCTACGACTGCATCGGCGCGCAGGAGTCCGTGACGTTTGAGCACTGCTGGGCCGCCTACAACGGACTCTCGGCAGATGGCAAGAAGCTGGGCGACGGCAATGGCTTCAAGGCCGGTGGCTACGGGTCCGCAACCGCGCGCAGCCTGCCCAACCCCATCCCACGCCACACGGTGCGGTTCTGCGTGGCCGTGCGGAACAAGAACAGCGGCTTCTACGCGAACCATCATCCCGGCGGCTGCGACTGGCTCCACAACACAGCCTATCGGAACGGGGTTGATTTCAATCTGCTCGGACGCCTTTCGGACAACCGCACGGATGTCCCCGGCTACGGGCACAAGCTGATCAACAACCTGAGTTACGGCTCCCGTCGGGAACTCGCCGGGATCGAGACGTCGAAATGCGAGCTGGCCGGCAATTCCTTCACGCTCGGCCTTCAACTCAGTGAACATGATTTCGTCAGCCTGGACGAGGCTGGACTCGTTGAAGCCCGGCAACCCGACGGCCGACTGCCCCGCCTCCAGTTCCTGCGGCCTGCGGCCGGGAGCGCACTGCTGGGCGCGGGCGTCAGCAACGGCCTGCCCGGCCAAGGTCCCCGACCGGACCTCGGCGCGTTCGGGCCTTGACGCAACCTTCGTCCCGGCCGGACCCCCCACCTTTCAGTCCACTATGGCATGAAGCGACGAAAGTTCAGCGCGGCGTGGGGACGAGGTTGGTGACGAGCGGACCGGACCAGGGCGTCGAGCTTGGCGGCCCGCCGGTCTGGCGTTGTTTGGGATTGTGGGCCCGTGCGACGAGGTGCGCGTTGGTCATCAATGTGATGGGTCCGGCGTAGGTGAAAGCGTTGGAGCGAATGGCACCTTGCGGGAGGCGGGGGTCGGAACCATCCAGCATATAAAAAACCGTCGCGTTGGTGGACTCGGAAATAAGGCGGCATTCCATGGCGTTGCCCGTGCTTTGCAGCCGGAGGCGCGGTGGCGGGGTGAGTTGCTGATCAATAAAATCCACGCGATTGGACAGCCACGCCTTCATCAGGTTGACCTCGCTCTGATAAGAGCCGCCCCTCGGCTGGAAGCCCCAGCGTTGGTATTGGCGGGGTTGAGCGTCGCGGAGTTCGCCGGCGAGGCGGTCGGCCAGCGCGTTCAGGTTGGCCACCGAGAAGTGGGTCTGCCGCAGCTCCTGCCAACGGTCCACCCAGAGCTGCCAGAAATCCGGATCGCTGAACAACCGTGGCCACCACGGGCCGCCGAAGAACCCCCCGGTGTTCCACTGCCGCGGATTGGCGTCCCGTCCGTCGGTCGAGCCGAGTGCGCGGTCGAAGTCCCAGTGCGGGCCAAAGGTGAGCTTCCCGTTACGTGGCTTGTGGAAATAGGTGCTGTAGGCGTTGACATCCACGCTGCCGCTGAGCACTTCCAGCACATGGAAATCAATCCCGGCCGGCACGTCAAAGTAAGCGGGGTAACCCAGCTCGGGGTCTTTCCAGTTCGGCCCTTGCAGCGCGCGGTCGAAGTCACGGAAGAAGGCGTGGAGATAGTTCAACTGCGACCGGCGTTGCGGCAGCCGCATGGTGGCCTCCTTGGGATCCACATAAACCACGGTGGTGCCGCCCGCGCCGAAGCCGCTCTCGCCGGGCCCCGTCCGGTCAAGCTTCAAGACATATCCACCGGTTACGGCGGGCGGTGCCAAATCCTCCGCGCCGAGGCGGTCAATCGCGACGCGGTGCCGACCGGCCTTGATCTTCTCCTCCAGCACGTAGAGGCCGTGGTAGTTGTTGGTTTTCAACGCGCCGGAGCCGCTGATCAGGAACACCTCCACGAACCGCGTGCGGGATGAGTAGCGGCCCATGTCCCGACTCAGTTGATGGATGAACGGATTGTGGATCAGCACCGGGTCGAAGGAGTTGGGTGCGTAGAGCACCCAGTCGGATTCCGACGGCAGGCCCAGCGGGGAGCGCTTCTTCTCCTCATCGAACTCGTCATGAAAATGCACGGCATAACTTTGCTGGGGCATCCCGGCGGACGACGAACCGCGCGTGTGGAACCCACCCCGGGTGGTCAGGGTCGGCGCATTTGTGAGCGAAGCCACGCCGTTGACCGGTCCGTAGAACGACAGTTGGACCGGCGCATTTTGCCCAGGCCCCGGCACGTTGCTACTGCGCGAGTGCAGGATCAACAACGGCAGCGACGAGGTGAAGGCCAGCGCGTTGGTCGCGAGGCGCAGATAAACTTCGCTGTGCGGCTCGCCGGGGAGCAGGCCCGTTTGAAAAGCCCGCGTGCGCAGATGGGTGGTGTTGGTGATGCTGAGGGGAGCGGCGTAAACGGGTGAACTCTGGGACGGCAGGGTTCCGTCCAGGGTGTAGCGGACGACTGCGCTGGCTGCGCCGGTGGAGAGCGACACCGTGTAAGGCTCCGTGAAGTTGCCACCCAACTGCGAGAACACCACCTCCGGCGCGAACCCCGGTCCGCTGCCGGCATTTGGCCGACCGGGCGTGGGCAATGCGAAATAGCCGCGGATGGCAGGCTCGCCCCGCACCCGGCCATCTGAGACATCAGCGCTTTGCTGCGTCGGGGCGAATTCGGAGATGACCCTGGCTTTGGGATCCACCAAGGCAAGATAGCCATCTTGTGGGGCGATTTTGAAATTGGTGTGCAGGTGCGCAAGCCCCTGGGTGCGGTCCTTGCCGGAAGCGAACACCAGCAGATACTTGTCAGGCAGCAGGACCACGCCGGGGAAGCGCCATTTCGAGAGGTTGGTGCGGCTGTCGGTGAGAAACCAGCCATCGAGGTTCACCGGGTTGGTGCCCCCGTTGTGCAGTTCAATCCAGCCGGAGCGATCGCCATCGTCATCCAGCAGGCCGCGCCGGTTGATCGCCAGGAACTCGGAAAGATAGACCCCCGTGAACCCATCGGCGGCGCGAAGTCCTGCCAACTGAGTCAGCAATAGGACCGCGATGGAACAGGCAGTGCGTGTCATGAATGTTCTGACGGGCAATTCCACCCGCCGTTTGTGACTAAAATCGACGCAGCCCCAGCCAGCCCGGCGCCCGCTGCAGTGCCATCCGGCCTTCGTGGATGAATTCCACGCGCTGAGACTGCCTGACAGGAGGCCGGTGCCAAGGGCGGTTTTCCGTTGGCGAGATTCCGGCCAGTCGCTCATCCGGCCACCACCCGCCTTTTGGGGCCGGCTGGAAGTGGCTTGCAGGGTCGGTCAGGTGGAACGGTATCTGCCAAACTGCGCTGGCCAGTTGAGACCACACACAAGCGGCTTCGCAGGCGCAATGACTTCGGCTCGCCTGTCGCCATGCAACACATCATCCAACCCCGTCTGCCGGTGGGGGCGCTCGTTCTGTTCGCAGTGTTCACTTGCTGGACGGCTGCGGCCGTGGCGGGCGAACCCCTGCGCTTGCTCCTCTGGCCCGACGAGGCTCCCCTTGGCGACGGGCAGTCGGAAAAGGTCAAGGTGCCCATCACAGTGCATCTGCCTGAGCCTGGCCTCGCCACTGGGACAACCCTGGTGATCTGCCCGGACGGCGGCTATGGCGGCCGTGTCGTGGAAGGCGAAGGCCACGGGATTGCCCGGTGGCTCAACGCCCACGGCATCGCCGGCGTGGTGCTGGAATATCGGCTGCCGGCCGGCAACTACCATCGCCCGCTGCTGGATGCGCAGCGGGCCATTCGCGTGGTCCGCTCGCATGCCGCCGAGTGGAAACTCGATCAGCGCCGGATTGGGATCATTGGATTCTCGGCCGGCGGGCACCTCGCCTCAACGGCAGGAACGCACTTCGACGCTGGCCAGCCGCAGTCGGCGGACCCGGTCGAGCGGTTGAGTTGCCGGCCGGACTTCATGGTGCTCGTTTACCCGCTGATCACCATGGGCGAGAAGACCCACGCTGGCTCCCGCAGGAATCTGCTTGGGCCAGCCCCATCGGCAGAACTCATGGAGCTGTTCTCCAACGAAAAGCAAGTCACCGACAAGACACCGCCGGCGTTCCTGACTCACGCGCGCACGGATGCGGTCGTGCCAGTGGCCCACAGCCAGATGTTCTACGACGCACTCAAGGCCAACGGCGTCCCCGCGGAGTTCCAAGAGTTCCCGAAGGGCAACCACGGCTACAACGGCTACAAGGGCGAGGAGTGGGAAGCCTGGCAGAAGCGCTCCCTGGAGTGGCTGGGCGAACGCGGGCTGCTGAAACCAGCGCGCTGAACTCTGGCCACGCGGTTCGGACGCTCGGGAGGCGGCGCAGACGGCCGCTCTGGTTTCAGTTGCTTGCCGTGGTGAGGCCTGGGGAGGCAACAAACCTTCTTGCCGCCGCGCCATCCGCCGTGCTCCACACCCAAACCTGGCCGTCGAATCCACCGGCGGCCACCCGCTTCGTGGCTTCATGCACGGAGAGCGAGTAGAGCCATTCCTTGCCGCTGCTGTAGATGCGCTGTTCCTTGCGATCGGGGAGCGTGTGCTGACGCACGGCGCCGTCGGCGGAGCAACTGAAGAGTGCTTCCCCCGTGGCGACCAGCTTGAAGACCTCGTGGCCGAAGCCTTTGATGTCGCTGGCCTTCTTCCCGTCGTCCGGGTTCCAGACGTGAACCTTGCGGTCGCGTCCCGCCGTGAAGACCTGCTTGGCCTCGCCGAACACCACGCCATACACCGCCGCTTCGTGACCGATGTAAGTGCTGACCGGCACACCGCTCGACAGGTCGAAGACCTTTGCGGACTTGTCGAGACTGGCGGAGGCGAGGCGCTTGCCGTCCGGGCTGAACGCGATGGCGGTCACGGCATCCGCATGATTGGCAATCACGCGGCGACGCGCCCCCGTGCTGGCGTCATACAGCGCAATCGTGCCGTCTGCCGACGCGGTGGCGAGGAGCTGGCCGTCGGGACTAAACTTCACGTCTTGCACCACGTCGCCATGGGCGCCGAGCACCTTCAGCAGCTTGCCCGTGTCCGCCTCGAACAGGCGGGCTTCGCCCAGCTCCCCGGGGATGCCGCTGCCGGCGGCGAGGCGTTTGCCATCGGTGCTCCAGGCGAGCGCGTAGGTGCGCGCGGCGACGTTGCCAATGCGCCGGAGCAACTGCCCGCTCGCCGCATCCCACACCGTAAGCTCGCGGAAGCCGGACGCGGCCAGCTCCTTGCCGTCGGGGCTGAAGGCCAGCGCCGTGATCGGGACGGCGGCGGCATAAACCTTCGGTGCGGGCGCGTGCTCGCGCGGCGGGACCAGCTCCGCGAGCGTCAGCTTGGGATCAGCGCCATCGAACTTCGCGCCCTGCTCGATCCACCGCTTCACCAGCTCGATCTGTGCGGGCAAGAGCGGGTCGGCCTTTTGCGGCATACGGTCGTCCGCATCCTTGGTGAGGAGGAGCTGGTGAAACTTGCTCGCGGCGGGCTTGCCAGCGATGACGTTGCGCCCCGCCCCCTTCCCGACCATCAAGGCTTCGTAGGTGTCGAGCCGGTAGTTGCCCTTGGCGCTCTTCTCACCGTGGCAGGCCTGGCACTGCGCGATCAGGATGGGCGCGATGTCCGCCCGGAAGCTCACGAACTTTTTGTCCGCCCCTGAGACTGGCAGCGTGACGGAGAGCAGGAAGGGAAGAAGTTTTATAAGGAAGGCAGGAGCGCAGGAGAAAACGCCTTCCTGCCTTCCTGCACTCCTTATAAAAATCCCTGCTGTCTCAACGCCTCGCATGTTTTTCCTGGTTCAGTGCTGGAAGAGAAACTCGTTCAGGTTCAGCAGCGCCCAGGCGATGTCCTCCAACGCGCGCTCGTGGTTGGCAGGGCCGGTGACGTGCTTCAGCGCCGTGGCGAGTTCGCCAGCTTTGGGCGGACGGCAGAGCGCGGCGAGGTAAAGCTCCGTGATGATGTCCGCGTCGGGCTGGCCTTCCGTCAGCGCACGGCGGAGGCGGTTGTCCTTCGCCTGGAGCTTGCCGTGGATGAGCGGGCCATTGAAGAGCTGGAGCGCCTGGGCCAGTTGCGGCGCGCTGGGCCGTTCGCACGCGCAGGCGCTGATGCGCTGCGGCTGGCCGAAGACGCCGAGGAAGGCGTTGCCCGGCTCCGGCGCGGGGAGCTGCGTGGCCAGGGTGCCGGCCGGCAGGTTGCCGAAGCGCTCTGGCATCCCGGTGACGTGGCACACGGCATCCAGCAACTGCTCGGCGGTGAGCAGCCGCTGCCGGGCGTGGGAGAAGTTGCGCGTGTCGTCCTCGTTGAAATGCTCCGCGCGGGAACTCGCCTGGTAGGTGGCGCTGTTGAGGATGGTGCGCAGCAGGTGCTTCCGGTCGAACTGATGCGCGGCGAAATCCTGCGCCAGCGCTTCCAGCAGCTCGACGTTCGACGGCGGGTTCGAGTCGCGGAAATCATCCACCGGCTCGACGATGCCCTGCCCCATAAGGTGCGACCAAATGCGATTCGCCTCGACGCGCGCGAAGAACGGATTCTCCGGCCGCGTGAGCCACTGGGCGAACACCTCGCGCCGGTCGGTGTCCTCCGCCCCGGGCAGCTCGCCGGCTCCGGGAGCCCAGGGCTTCATCTCCTTGCCGGTGCGGGGCTGGGTGATCTCGCCATGGCGCGCGGTGTAGATGAGCTGCTCGCCCGCGCGTGCGGTGGGCTTGCGCCTCACGCGCTCGAAGATCGCGCCCATGCCGTAGTAGTTGTCCTGCGTCCAGCGCTCGTAAGGATGGTTGTGGCACTTGGCGCATTGCAGTCGCGCGCCGAGGAAGATCTGCGCGGTGGTTTCCAAGGTGTCGGTCGTCGTCGCCGTGGTGCGGTAGAAGTTCGCGGCCGGCTGCTCGAAGGTGCTGCCCTGCGCGGTGAGCAGTTCGCGCACGAAGGAGTCGTAAGGCTGGTTCTCCGCGAAGGCGCGCACGAGCCAGCGGTGATACTTGTTCACCCCGGCGGCGGTGACCTGTTGTGCGTTGAGCCGGAGCAGGTCGCCCCACTTCAGCGCCCAGAAGCGCGCGTATTCCGGCCGTTCCAGCAGTGTGTCCACCAGCTTAGCGCGCTTGTCCGGTGCGGGGTCGGCGAGGAATTTCCGGGTTTCCTCCGGGCTGGGTAAAATGCCGATGACGTCCAGGTGCGCGCGGCGGATGAACTCGGCGTCGGAGCAGGTCTCCGCCGGGAGGAACTGGAGCTGCCGCAGCTTCGCGTTCACGAGCCGGTCCACGTAGTTGCGCTCCGCCGGGGCGGCCCAGCGGAAGCCGGGGACATCCTTCACGAGGGTCAGGTAGCAGGCCTCGACGTGCTCGAGGTAGCGCACGCTCACGGCCACTTGTCCGCGTGCGCCGGTGCCGATGGTGAGGCCCTCGGGCGTGATGGAGGCCAACGCTTCATCCGAGCTGACATACACGGCGAGCCGCGTGATGTCGCGAGTGGTGCCGTCGGAGAACTTCGCCAGCACCTGAAGCTGCTGCGTGTGCGCGGGCCACTTGAGCACGCGGCCGGTTGGCGGATGCACGGCGATGCCGGTGCAGTGCGGCGCGTCCTCGCGGTCGAAGCGGCAGCCCTGGCCGATCCAGCCGGCCAGCAGCGCGTAGGCCGTGTCATTGGTGCGCAGGCGCAGGCCACCCCGGTGCGCGACCTCCACCAACGGCTTGCGCAGCAGCAGGCTCGCTGCGGGTTCGAGCACGTCCACGCGGCGGTTGAAGTGCTCACGCACGAGCGCGACCTTGTCCACTTCGGGGTCGAAGGCCGCGAGCGACAGCGCGAAGCCGCCCTTGCCGCTGGGCGCGCCGTGGCAGCCGCCGGAATTGCAGCCCTGCTTGCTCAAGGCCGCGAGCGCGCCGTATTTGAACGACACCGTTTCCGCTGCCCCCAGGTTCGCCACCACCACAGAAATCTTCGCTTCGCGTCCGCCGACCTTCACGAGCAGGTCCGTCTTCCCTTCGCGCAACGGAGCGAGCCAGCCACCAGCGACCGAGGCCACGCGCGCGTCGCTCAACTTCAAGGTCGCCGCCCGGGTCAGGTCTTGCACGGAGCCATCGGCATAGACACCCGTGACCACGACCTGTGCGCGCCGCTGCGGACTGTCGAGCGTGATGGCGAGTGGATGCACTTCGAGCCGCACCGGCCGGCCAACGTTGATGGCTTGGAGCCGCGCGGGTTTCGCTTCGCCCTCCGCCTTCTCGGCAGCGACGGCGCAGAGCGCACCCAAGGCGATCCACGCAAAGAGGAGGCAGAGGGACGGGGCACGGTGGCGGAGCATGACGGCCAAAGGCAGACGCCCGCGAGGCCGGTGCGAATTCGGCTGGAGGTTCGTCACGCGGCTCATTTCGTGATGAGCAGCGGCACCTTGGCGAGGGTGACGCGGCGGGTTTGGTCGCGGAAAGTGCCGGTGCCGGTGATCTGGAACTCGCTCTCGCCGGGCGGCACGGCGGTGGCGCTGCTCAATTCCACCACGTAGTCGCCGGCCCCTTTCGCCTCCTTCGTCAGCTTCGCGGTGAGGCCGCCGGGCAGCCGCTCGAAGGCGAACTCGACCTTCGTGTTGAAGGCCTTGTCCGTGCCCGTCACGCGCACGGTGAAGGCGGCCTTGCCCCCGGCGGCGGGGAACTGGACCACGTTGGTCGCCAGCGCCAGTTGGAAGAAGTCCGGCAGTCGCGGCCCCACCCCGAGCGCGACCACGCCATCCAACGCGACCGGCGGGAACGGCACCGTTGGCCAGCCGCGCGCGACCACGCCGAGTGTGCCGGCGGTGGCGGCCAACGCCCGGTTCTCCTGGGGCGCCTGGCCGAGGATGCGCAGGAGCATCAGCGTCCCCGGCGGCTGGTCTTCCGACACCTCCGCGCGCAAGGTGGTTTCGGATTTGCCCTGCGCGATGACGTTCGACGAGAGCAGGAAGCGTCCGGTCGCACCGGAGAACGCGAGCGAGATGGGACCGTTGTAACCACGCCGCTGGGCGGTGACCTTCATGGTGAAGCCCCCGCCCTGCGGCGGACTGAGCCGGTTCGTCTCGGCGAGGAGGGTGAAGCCCGGCGTGAACGGCTCGACGCGCAGCCGGTAGGCGAACTCCGGGCCACCGCGCCGCAGCAGGTCTTCCACCGCTAGCCGCACCGGGCCGTCCTGCCTGAAGGTCACGTCGAGCGCCACGTCGTTCGTGCTGCTGACATCGCTCTCCGCGAGCAGCGCGCCCGTCGCGCTCTCGACGCGGAGGAACAGTTCCGCCGGCGAACCCGCCCGACGCGTCTCGCTGGTGAAGAGCAGCCGCTGGCCTTTCAGCGCGGTGAAGGAAAACCAGTCGCGGTCGCAGGGCGTGGCGAAACGTCCGTTCAGCACGCATGGCGGCGTGAAGGGCGTAGCCTGCGCCAGCAGGTCGTTCGGCTCCGCCTCCGTGACCTCCGTGGCGGCGGAGGCTCCAACGGGCTGAGTTGAGGCGAGTGGGAACGGCGTAGTGACGAGCGGGAAGTTGCCGACGCGCAGGCGGAAGCGGTAGTCCGCACCGCCCTGCCAGCTCACATCGCGCACTTCGACAAAGCAGGTGGCAGCCGTGGTAAAGCGATGTTGCAAGTGCGCGTCGGCGCCGAGACCGGTCGAATCATCGGCCAGCGCCAGTTCGCGGCCGGTGGCGTCCAGGAGGCGGAGCTGCGGGTCGAGCTTCGAGCCAAGCCGCGCAGCGACGACTTCGAACGAGAGGCTTTGCCCCGCCTGCGCCACCACCTTGAACAGCTCCACACGGCTGGCCCGGCACGCACTGTCCACGGACACGGGCACCGTCAGCTCCTGCGCGGTCGCGCGCGTGCCGGCGCTCTTCGGGTCGGCTGCGACCGTCGGGAGTTCATCCACCAGAATCGGGAGCAGGTTGGAGACGCCGTTGGTCGTGGCGAGCCACGCGCCGGCGAGGCCGGCGGGCGCGTCCGCTGGCAAGGTGAGGCGGAAGGTGGCTTGCCGCGCGTCGTTGGTCTGCGGCTCGACCTTCGCGCTGACGCTCGTCCACAGCGCGGTGGCTCCGCCCAGATTGCTGCCATGGAAGGTGACGACCGTGGGCTTGCCCGGGGGCACGGCGGCAGGCGTGGCGTGCGTGACGATGGGGACGACTTGTGCTTGAGACTCTGGTCCGAACCAGATGAACGCCGACCAGCAGGCCGTGGTAAAGAGTCGGTTCATCAACCACCTGACCGCGTCAGCGCGGCTAAATGAGCTCCTTGATGACCTCGCCGATCTTGGCGAGGAAGATCGGCCGGTCCTCCGGCGTGTAGAGCGGCTTCTCGCGGTCGAGGCCGAGGAATTCGTAGACCGTCGCGGCGTAGTCTTCCGGCGTGAGCGGCCGGTCCACGACGTAGCCGCCTTCCTTGTCGCTCGCACCGATGACTTGGCCGCCGGGAATGCCCGCGCCGGCGAAGGCGATGGAGTAGGCGTTCACCCAATGGTCACGGCCGGCAAACTTGTTCAGGTGCGGCGTGCGGCCGAACTCGGTCACGAAGCAGACGAGCGTTTCCTTGAGCAGCCCGCGCTGGTGCATGTCCTCGAGCAGCCCGGCGAACGCGTGGTCGGTCGAGCCCATCATGGGCCAGGTGCCGATGCCGTAACGGCCCTCGCCGCCGGCCTTGTCGCGGACGGTGCCGCAGCAGCCGTCAGTGTAGATAAGGTCGTGGTGGTCCCAGTTCATGTTGGAACCGCCGGGGGTCTTGCCGGTTTCGGGCTCACGCACGTCCACCGTCACGAAGCGCACGCCGGACTCGATGAGTTTCCGGCCGAGCAGGTAACACTGGCCGCGATGCCCGCGCCCGTAGAGGTCCTTGATGGCGTCGCTCTCGCACTGGAGGTCGAAGGCGTCGCGGGTCTTGGGATTGGTGAGGAGGTTTTCCGCCTGGTCGCTGAACGCCGCCATCGCCTTCACGCCGGTGCCGGCGGGCGGGAGGCCGATGTTCAAGTTGTTCAACAAGTCGCGGCGATCCCGGAACCGGCGCTCATCAATGCCCGCAAGCAGGCTCAGGTTCGGCACACGCCACGCCGGGTCGGAGAGGTCGCGCCCGGTGGTCTTGAAGGGCGCGCGGCCGGCCGGCAGGAACCCGGTGCGGGTCATCGCCGCCTGCTCGTGGTTGCCCGGCACCATGATGTAGGGCGGCAGGTAACGGCACCGGCTGCCGAGCGTGTGGGCCACGACGCTGCCCAGGTCCGGCATCTCGACGGGACCGCCGGGCAGCTCGCCGGACAAGGCGTATTGCGTGCCCTGGGGATGGCCGTTGGCGACGTTGGACTTGTGGTGCATCGAGCGCACCACCGCGAGCTTGTCCGCGTGGCGCGCGGTGCGCTTGAGCAGTTCGGTGAACTGGATGCCCGCGACGTTCGTGGCGATGGGCTTGTAGGGGCTGCGATGCTCGGCGACGACGTCGGGCTTCGGGTCCCACGTGTCCATGTGGGACAGGCCGCCTTGTTCGAGGAGCACCAGGACGTTCTTGGCGCGACCAAAGTGGCCGCTGCGCTTGGGCGCGCTCCCCGAGGCCAGCGCGGGAAAACCGGCGAGCGCCGACAACCCGCCCATGAGCCCCAAGCCGACGAAGCTGCGTCGGCGCAAAGCGAGTGGAGTTTCCCAGTGCGTCATGGCCAAGACTGACGGCGGCTGGCCGCTGCGATTCAGGCGCATCGCCGGGCCGGTGGAAGACCCGTCGAGGCGGACGGCGGACGGAGTCTGCTCCAGGAATCCCCCGCAGCCGCTCCGCACGCTCGAGCGCGCTAACCTTCCAGGTGCTGCCGGCCCGACGGCTGGGAAGGCGTCCCAATTCCGTCGTGGCTGCTGTGGGCACGCCTGCCCGTTCAAGGGTTGTTCATCGCCTGGGTCTGGTGGGCCTGCACCGCCCGGGACGCCACGCGATGATTCAGGCCAGCGGTCTCTGTTACCAGTGCCCCTCCGAGAAGTATGTCGCCGGCCTCGCCATGCAGGTGCCCGACGACTTCCGGTTCACGTTCAAGGTCACCGACGACATCACGCTCAAACGGTTTCCAAACCTGCCCCGGTTCGGAATGAGGGCCGGCCAGCCCAACCAGCATTTCCTCGACGCGGATCTGTTCCAGCGAGCTTTCCTCGCGCCGTGCGAGACGGTGCGGCCGAAGGTGAAATTGGAGCCATTGGTCACCAGTTCCGCCCGCGCCTTGCCCGGATACACGGTCGGCGTGCCCCAGGAGGGCAGCTCGTCACGCGATGCCTTCCATACGGTCTGGCCCCTTTTCAAGTCCACCGCGATCAGGAAGGAACCCTTTTGTTGGTCGCACTGAACAAGGACTTTGCCATCGTGGATGATGGGCGAGCTGGCCCCGCCCCATTCGTAGCTCGGCAGGTCATACGCTCCGACATCCATGCGCCCGAGATCCTTCTTCCAGAGCAACTCCCCCGTGGTCGTGTAGCAGAACAGCCCTTCGGAGCCGAACAGCGCCACCACAGTTCGCCATCGGTGGCCGGGGTCGAGTTAGCGTAGGACGACTTGATGTGCCGCTTGTCCTTGGGATTGCCCTGGGTCGCGGTTTTCTCCCAGAGGAGCTTGCCGCTCTTTTTGTCCACGCACAGGATTTGCCACGCGTGCGCGGACTGGTCGCGGGACGCTTCCCCTGAGCCGTAGAGGCCGGGCTTGAACGAGGCGTCCCGCTCACTGCTCACGGCGGTGGTGACAAACAACCGGTCACCCCAGATCACAGGGCTGGAATGAGCCAGTCCGGGAATCGCCACTTTGAAGCGGATGCCCTGACCCGTCCCCGCATCCCACCGTGCCGGCAAATCCAACCCTTCCAAAACGCCGGCGGCACCGGGACCACGGAAGGATGGCCAGTTGCCCTTCTCCGCACCCGACACGAGCGCTGGGGACAAGCTCGCCGAGAGGAAGATTCCCCAGACGACAAACAATTTCGCCGTGCGCCAATTCGCCATGTCAAAGGTGGTGGCTTCCGATCTGACGTCTCCCTTTGATGCGGCGCGGTTCATTTTGCGATCATCGCGGTTGCAGCTCATACACCGCCGCGCCGAGAGGCGGCAGCCTGAGTTTCACTTCGCCGTTGCTGATGTGCAGGGGCGAGTTGGTGCCACCATCGCCGAGGCAACGGGCGGTGGCGTCGGCCACCCCAACGAACTTCAACGTGGTTTCCTCGGCGCGGCGGGAATCGCTGGCGATGAGGAGATAGCGCTGGCCGTTGGCTTCCTTGACGACGGCGTGCAAAGCGGGGTTCGCCGGCTGAATCGTGGGCTGTCGCTCGGTGTTCGGTGCCAGCAGGACGTGCTCCAAGGCGTGCAGTTCCTGCACCACCACGCGCAGGTTCTCCATCTGCTCGGGATGCTCGCGGGTATACCACCCTTTCATGGCCTTGGTCTGCGGGTCCTTGAGGCGCTCGTCCCAGTCGAAGAAACCCACGCCGTTCGCTCCGCTGATGACGGCGAGCCAGGCCATGCAACGCAGTTCTGCACGGGTGGGAATCTTGCTGGCGTATTGCGGGATGACGGTCCACACGGGCTTGTGGCTGGAGACGGAGCGCAGCGCGGCCTGGGTGGCATCCACCACGGCGCGGAGCGAGACATTCGGGATTGGATACGGATCGGTGCCGATGATGTCGGCGCCCTGCGCGGTTTCCTGCAAGCGGGAGTAATTGTTCTGGATGATGAGCACCGGCAGGTCTGGCTCCAGCATCTTGATGGTGTTGTAGCTTTCCGTAAGGCGGGTGAGATCGCCCCACGGTTCGTCCGCGCCATACCAGCCGAAGAGCGCCGGGTGGTCCTTCGCCACGGGGATGGTGGACAGTTTGTTGTAGTCGCTGTTGGCAACCGCCAGCAGCAGGAGGTTGTGCTTCCGGGCAGCGTCGAGACTCTCCTTCAGCAGCGTGTGGTAAGCCACCGCGTCCTTGGGGCCTTGCTGGCGGAGGTTGAAGTCATTGAGCAGGACGTTGAAGCCCATCCCGGCCAGCAAGGGGAAATCCTCCGGCATGGCGTGATACACCATGAGTGGAAAGAACTTCTTCCCGTCCTTCGCGAGGGTGTGGTCGCTGCCGATCTTCACGGAGCCGGCGGGCTGCACGTTGGCGACGCGGAAGTTTTTCGAGAACACGCCGCGCCCGCCGGCGGTGGCGTTGACGATGATCGTGTGCAGGCTGTTCTTCCAGGTGGGCAGTTCGAGCAGCACGTCCCGCTTTGCGTGCGAGTCGAGCGTGATGGTGCGCACGGTCGTCGCCGCGCCGGTGGCCTTTTCCCACACGATGGTGGCCTCGATGGGCAGCGGCAGCTCGGGGTCGAGGTGATCGAACGTGAGCAGCACGCGATCCTGAAACGGAAGCTGGTTCACATAAACTTCAAGCGTGGGCGGGGCGAGGGGAGGCCGGCCGGCGTTGAGCCGGAGCGCGCCGATGCGGCAGTTCTTGAAACCCTGCAACAGCGAGATGGCGCTGCGGCCATCGCAATTCATCGGCTCCGGCCCGCGATACCGGTAGCGCTGGCGGTCGGTCATGCCGTCCATGCGCGTGGTGACCGCGCCCAGCGCCTCGTCATAGGCCAGGGTAAGCCGCACCCATTTCTTCACGGGGACGTGCATGAGGCCGTTGATCATGTCGCCGCCCACGGGGAAGTATTTGAACTGCGCTGGCGCGGTGGTGAAAATCTCCTCGGAGGGAAAGACCAACCACGCGGTGTTCAACTTGCCCTTCGAGATTTCCCACGCGAACGAGCCGACCTTGAGGGCGAGTTGTGTCGCCTTCGCGGGCGGCTCCTCCTCCAGATAAATCCACGCGTCAATCGTGACGCCGCCCGCGAAGCTGATCTTCCCGTCGTCCTTGAGCGTGATGCCGTTCTTGTCACCGTCACCGAGCCTCAGGCAAGTGCCCCACCGGTCGTCCTGAATGATCGTGCCGCCCGTCACGGCGGGCGTGAAGCGTCCCGTGCGATCCGTGAACGCGCCCCTGGCTGTGTCCGACTGAAGCAGGAACACGGTGTTCGTGGTCGCTTCGAGGTCCGGGGTGATTCGCCGGGCTGGCGACGCTGCCCCGGACGCGACCAAGGCCACGGCGAAGCAACTGATCAGCCAGGCTGAATCTCGGATATAGTGGCGGCGCAGCATAATGTTGGAAGTGGCAGACGCGATGACGAAGGCTAGCCGGGAAGCAGTTTCACAAAGGCCGCCAGCGTTCCCGGTCGGAGTCAGGTCGCGTCGGCGAGCATGCTGCTGCCGGTTTGCGTTTGCGCGGAGTTCATTGGTGCGGAGCATATCGGTCCGTGGCCCGCCGAGAAATATTTTCCCACGAATGAACCGGCGGCCAACTTCCGCACCTGACCAGCGGCTAGGGTCAACTCGCTGAAGGAGGTTTGTTCGCTGGTGAAGCTGCGGACGCCTTTCGAGCAGAACCTGGAAGCTGGACTATGGGATACAACCGTCCACCCCCATCCTTTTCCAGGACCACGTCTATGGGGCCAAATCGCAGAGCGACCCGCTCTTCTGCCCGGACCTGGCGACCGGCCAGGTCCAGTGGACGAGTCCGGAAAAGGGGGACTACGCCGGCAACACTTTCAACAGCGCCTCGATCATCCTGGCCGACGGCAAGGCGCCCAGCGACGGGCACCCGGACCGGCTTTCCATCGTGCGCGCCGCGCCGCAGCGATTCGAGTTGCTGGGAAGAACCAAAGTGGCCCCGGCAACCGGTGCGCCGCCACCCCGGTGATAGCCGACGAGCGGCTCTTTCTTCGCGGCAAAGATGCGCTGGTCGGTTACGATCTGCGCGCCAAATGAGGAAATTTGAGAAGCGTTGGCGATCAGTGCCTTGCTCGTCGGCGCAAACGAGCTAGCCTCCGCGTCATGAACCTCGGTTTCCGACTTTTTGCCACCTCACTGTTCGTGTTCGCTTTCGCATTCCCGGCCGTCGCCGCGCCCCTGTTGCGCTCCGCCCACACCGGCCTTTGGTCCACACCTGCGACGTGGGAGGGCGCCCAAGTGCCGACCGCTGGAGCCACCGTCCTAATCCGTGAAGGCCACACGGTGACCTATGATGTGAGCTCAAGCACCGCCATCCGGCTGATCCACATCGCTGGCACGCTCACGTTCGCGCCGGACAAGGACACGCGGCTCGATGTCGGGCTGCTCAAGATTTCGCCGGGCGAAGAGGTGAACGAGGACGGTTTCAACTGCGATGCGCACTTGCCGACGCTCGCACCGGGCAAGCCGCGACCCGCGCTCGAAGTCGGCACGCCAAATGCGCCGGTTGACGCCAAGCACACCGCACTCATCCGGCTCGTCTATTTCGAGGGCATGGACAAGCAGTCCTGCCCGGCCATCGTCTGCTGCGGCGGGCGGATGGACTTTCACGGCGCGGAGATGAACCGCACCTGGGTCAAGCTAGGGGCGACCGCACAGCAGAGCACCACGACCATCACGCTCGCCGAGCCAGTCACGGGCTGGCGCGCTGGCGACCGCATCTTCCTCACCGCCACCACTCGACAAATCAAGCGGGACAAGACCTTTCGCGCCAGCGTGCGAGACAACACGCAGACCGAAGAGCGGCTCATAAAGTCCATCGCCGGTGCGACGCTCACGCTGGATGAACCGCTGAAGTTCGACCATCTCGGCGACGGTGAGTATCGCGGCGAGGTCGCGAACCTCTCGCGCAACGTCACTGTCGAGTCCGCCGAGCCCGCGACCGCGCGTGGCCACACGATGTATCATCGCGACTCGGCGGGGAGCATCAGCTACGCGGAGTTTCGCCACCTCGGCAAGGAGGGCGTGCTGGGCCGTTACAGCCTGCACTTCCATCTCGTGCGCGACACCATGCGCGGCTCCTCCGTCATCGGGGCCTCGATCTGGGACAGTGGCAACCGCTGGATCACCATTCACGGCAGCAACCATCTGATTGTGCGCGATTGCGTGGGCTACAACAGCGTTGGCCACGGGTTCTTCCTTGAGGACGGCACGGAAGTTTTCAACGTGCTGGACCGCAACCTCGCGGTGCAGGCGCGCGCCGGCAAGCCGCTCCCGGACCAGGTCCTGCCCTTCGATCACAATGACGGAGCAGGCTTTTGGTGGGCGAACAGCCTGAACACCTTCACTCGCAATGTCGCCGCCGAGTGCGACGAGTATGGCTTCCGCTTCGATGCGGTGAAGACGGCGACCTTCGACCCAATCCTCGCGGTCGCCACCAGTGATGCGGCGCGGCGCGATGTGGATATCCGCACGCTGCCCTTCGTGCGCTTCGAAGACAACGAGATCCACTGCCAGCGCCGCCATTCGCTGAACCTCGGCGGGATGGACGCACAGTTGAAAGGTGGCGTGGGGGGCGTCGGGCCGGATGCGCGGCACCCGTTCGTCATCCGCAACTTGAAGATCTGGAATGTCCACTGGGCGTTTCATCCCCAGTCTCCTTCCGTTCTCGTCGATGGCCTCGACATCTACAACGCCGAGTATGCGCTCTGGCGTGCGAACTACGACCGCCACGCTTACCGGGGTCTCACGGAGAATCTCATTACGGTGAACTCCGACTTTCAGCCGCAGGGCAAAGCCCCGCGCGAAACCGATTTTCCCAAGCCGCTCGAGCCAGTGGATGACCTGGCTCCGACAACGGTCATCACCCACAGGAGAAGGCAGGCGAACGGCAAATGGCTCGTCTGCGGGACCACCAGCGACAATGGCGGGGTGAAGTCCGTCAGCGTGAACAAGGTCGAGGCCCGAGCCCTGCGTCCGAACTTTGCCGAGTGGGAGGTCGTGCTCGATGCGGCGCAAGGCAGGCTGGAAGCCGTTGCCCAGGACGAAGCCGGCAACATTGAGCGGACGCCACACATGGTCGGTCCGGTGACCGCCAGCTCACGGGAGCGATGATTGCTCCCCTCGCCAGTCCGCGAGACGTCCGCGCGCGCCGCAGCGGGCGACGAGGCGGGGGCGTTGGGTGTCCTGCCCTTGTAACCGTCCGCCTTGGTGGCTGTCATGCCGAAGACGGCGAGGTAGCGGTTGCGAATCGGGTGGCGTGCCAGCGAGGAGATGTCGCTGGTGCCGGTCAGCACCGGACGCGGCTGGTCCTTCTGCCAGCGGAGGCCATCGGGCGACAATTATTCGCCCCGGCACTCCAGCGGACGCCGGTTACCGCCATCTCAACCTCGCCTCGCCGGTTGCCACGCCGGACGCTACGCGACGGCCGGCCGGCGCCTCGGGCCTGCGTGAGACGGAGCCGGTTTGCACGACCCCGAGGGGAACCCCCATTCTGCCCGGCGCGATGCGAACCAGTTTCCGATCCGGCCTAGTCAGGCTCGGCTGGCTCGTGGCCATTGTGCTGCTCACCGGCTGCCACACGGCGGGCTACTATGCGCAGGCCGTGCGCGGTCACCTTCAGATCGTCCACCGCCAGCAGCCCATCGCGGAGATCCTTCAACAACCCCCGACGCCTGAGCCGCTCAAGGCCAAGCTCCGGCTGGTCCTGGCGCTGCGGGAGTTCGCGGCGCAGGAGCTCAAGCTCCCGGTCAACGGGCATTACCTCCGCTACGCCGACCTCGGCCGGAGCAATGTGGTCTGGAACGTCACGGCCACCCCGGAGTTCTCCATGACGCCCAAAGACTGGTGGTATCCTGTCGTCGGTCGGCTGGCGTATCGCGGTTACTTCGTAGAGAGCGCGGCGCGGCAGCAGGCGGCTGAGCTGGCCGCACAAGGCTTCGACGTGGACGTGGGTGGCGTCCGGGCCTACTCGACGCTGGGCTGGTTCCGCGACCCGGTGCTGAACACCTTCATCCATGAGCCGGAAACTGAGCTGGCCGAGTTGTTGTTCCACGAGTTGGCGCACCAGCGGCTGTTCGTGAGCGGCGACACGGACTTCAACGAGGCCTTTGCCGAGGCGGTCGGGGAGGAGGGCACGCGGCGCTGGTTGCGGGCGAAGCACGAGGAGGCCGGTGCGAGCGAGTATGCGGCTTACCTGCAACGCAAGGCAGACTTCACCCGGCTGGTCACCGGTGCCCACGACGAACTGGCAGCCTTGTTCGATGCGGCCGGCACAACCACAAAGTCATCTCGTGAAGCTGCCTCGTTGCTCGGTGGGGAGGTCGCCGGCTTGCGTGGGAGGAAGCAGGCCATCCTCGACCAGCTCCGGCGAGACTACGAAACCCTCAAGGCCACCTGGGGTGGCCACAAGGACTACGAGCGCTGGTTCCGCCGGCCCCTGAACAATGCGCACCTCAACGACGTGGACACCTACTACCGGCTGGTGCCGGCGTTCCACCGGTTGCTGCGGGAGCAGGGCGGGGATCTGGGGGCGTTCTATCGTGAAGTGGAAACGCTGGCAAAGCTGCCCAAGGCGGAACGGCACCGGCGGTTGCAGCCGTGACGCAGGGTGGCCCGACTATCGGGTGCGGAAGACCCCAGGCAGTTACTCACGCGATGTAGCCCCTATGAGGGAGTTAAACCCGTGCCCCGCGGTGGGGCAAAACCGTGACTGAAGGGGCTCACATCCATGGCGCGGCGCTCAAGGCGGCGCTGGGGTTGATCGGGGAGACGGCGGAGTGCATCTGCGGGAAACGCTTTGGTCCACGTCAGTCTGATTCCACCG
>JBDKJY010000054.1:0-31707 GCA_039796295.1 Verrucomicrobiota bacterium | reverse complement strand
GAGGCTGATCAGCACGGCGATGATGGCGATGACCACGAGGAGTTCCAGCAGCGCGAAGGCGTGCCGCAGCAAGTGGGCGGGATTGCGCCGGCGGGTCATAGGCCGCGGGTCATGCGGTTGGCAAACCAGATCAAGTCCTCGTTGCCGGGTCCGTTGAGCCCCGTGTGGTCGGCGATCCAAGGCACGGGCCAGACGCGGTCCATCTCGGGTGTGAGCATCTTCTGCGGCTCCACATGGCCGTCGGCATAGCTGACCACCGTGACTTTGCCATGCGGGAAGCCGGGGAGGGTGGCGAAGTCTCCGTTGGTGATGGAGCCGCTGGCATCGGCTTCCAGCGAGTTGAAACGGAGGGCGGGGGTGCAGATGAGGTAGGGGTTCATCTCCGTGAACACGATTCGCTCCGAAGGCTGCGACACATCGTTCATTCGCCGGTAATTCTCAAACCCACTGGGGGCCAAAGCGCTGCGGACGCCCATGTAGGGGTTCATGCTGAAGTGCCGCGTCATGGACACTCCCTGCACGTTGTGCCTCACGGCTCCGCACTGGTAGATGCGCGGGTTCAACTTCGCGTAGGCAAAGGCCGCGTAGGTGGGGTCGGTGATATACAACTGGTTCGTGACGGTGTCGTAGTTGTAGTGAGTGGCCCCCGCCACCCAGGGGAGGACAGGGCCCCCCAGCGGACCGGAGTTCGCCACGAGCCGGTCGTCGTTGTCGCCGGCGTATTTCTGCCAGACTGTGTGCAGTTGGCGCTGGTTGTTCAGGCAAGTGATGCGGTGCGCCCGGGATTTGCCCTGTGCGATGGCCCCGAGGAGCAGGGACGCGAGGATGCTGATGATGGCGATGACCACCAGCAGTTCAATCAGGGTGAAGGCTCGACGGGTGCGAGGTTGCATAGCGCGCTGTGGTGGTCCGTGTAATGGAGTGTATCGTAAATCCATCCACCCCCGAGTCAAGCAGCCGACCGCTCCACTGGCTACCGGGAAATGCCGCTGTCACGGGCAAAGTTGCTGGTCGCCCAACCTTCGCCGATCAGCTACCACCCACTCATGCCAACCAGTTCCCATCGCCGTCCACGCTCGCGATTCGCCGCGCTGGCTGTGCAAGGCGTGCAGTTGGTAGGTCGCATCGCCGGCCAGCGTAACGCGCTGGCACCTTTCGCTCCAAGCCGCTGGGCCTAGCCGCCGATTTGCGCTTGGTAAGCCGCCGGCGTCAGCAACGCCCCGACCTCTGCCGGGTTTGCCAGCTTGAGTTTGAAGAACCAGCCCTCGGCGAAGGGCGCGGTGTTCACCAATGAGGGATTATCCGCGACCGGTTTGTTGACCTCGATGACCTCGCCGCTCACCGGCGCGTAGATGTCGCTGGCGGTCTTCACAGACTCCACCACGGCGCAGGCCTCGCCGGCCTTGACCTTGCGGCCCACGGCGGGCAGCTCGACGAAGACCACATCGGTCAACTCGTGCTGCGCGTGGTCGGTGATGCCCAGCGTCGCGACGTCGCCAGCGACGCGCAGCCACTCGTGGCTCGGGGCGTATTTCAAATCAGCGGGAACTTGGGTGCTCATGTCGGGACGAAGTGTGAGATTCGACCGTCGGCTTGTAAATCCACTTTTGCCTTCGGCCCACAAAATGTAGCGGACGCTGTTGGATTGTCTCCCAGGCGCACTCCGCTATCCTCATCTGACAACTTACTGCCGCCATGAACTACCAGCCTTACCGAAACCTCCCCGCGCTCGCGGGTCTCGCCTCGTTCACGGACGCCATGCGCCCCGGCCTCTCGGTCGAAGCCTGCGTCGGCCGCCTCAAGCGCTACCACTACGCGTTCAAGCGGCTGCACCAGATTTTCATCGACCGGCTCACGGCGGAACCCATCTACGAGTTGAAGATGGGCTTCAGCCTGCACGCCCACTACTGCGCCGAGCACACCACGACGCTGCGCCAACGCGTCGGCGAGATGCGCGAACCACCGCTGGGCTTGGAGGAAACACCGCACGCGGCGTTGGAAATCTTCTTCGATGAAATCCTCGCCGCACCCACCACGGAGGCGCTGGTCACTGGTCTTTATGGCAAGGCCTTGCCCGCCGTGAAGGCCGCTCTGGAGCGGCACCGCTTGGACACCAACCCGCTCGCCGACCATCCCAGCCTGCGCGTGCTGCGCTTCGCCCTGCTGGAGGTGGACGAGATGCTGGCGTATGGCGCGCAGGTGTTGGCGAGCTTGGTCACGGACGCCTGGCGAGCCGAGCACATCGGCTGGCTGACGTTGCTGGAGGATTGCCTCGCGGCGGCTGGTGGACTCGATGGAACCCAGACGGCGACGGAAAAGAGCCTTGTCCGCCAGCACTCCGCGCAACCTCACGTCTTCGACGGCACGCCCCAACGCGACGCCCGTTTCCCCGACCCTTACAACATGGGCGTCAACGCCGAGGTCTTCCTCTACAGCCACGCGTTTCCGCCCGAGCCCAAGACGCTGATGATGTTCTACAAGCGCCTCCGCGAAATCGACGTGCCCGAGATGATGGCCAGCATCATCGCCGAGACGCCCGGCAAGCCATGGGGCTACTATCGTGACATGACGCGCCAGCTCTGGGACGAGGCGCGGCACGCGATGATGGGCGAGGTGGGCTTCGTGAACCTCGGCATTTCCTGGCCGGACCAAGTGATGGTGAACTTCACCTGGTCGCTCGGGTTGAACACGCAGTTGAAGCCCATCGAGCGCCACGCCGTGCTCTACTTCATCGAGCAGGGCCTCATGCCCAAGTCCGGCAAACGCTTCGAGTGGGAAGTCGCCCTTGCCTCGCACAATCCGCTCGCCGGCCTCTTCCAAGACTACGACTGGGCCGACGAAGTGCTCCACGCCCGCGTGGGCCGCGACTGGTATGTGAAGGAGATCGGCGACGCCAAGCGCGCGGTGGATTACGGCGACGAGTGCTGGTCCAAGGTCCTTATGGGCTGGGCCAAATGGCGTGACGATGGCCTCACCCAACACCGCAATTGGTGGCCCGACTGCTACACCGCCGCCTGCCGGAGCTGGAACCTCCCGCCTGACCCGCAAGTGCTAGCCTTCGCCACGAACTACTCCGAGGTCCGCGCGGACTTGAAGCACCTGACGGCGTCGGCGTGAGCTTTGGATTGCGCTCGGCTACCGCGCTCCGAATTACTTCGCGGTCGGCTTCGGCGCGTCGGGCTTGGGCTCTTCCGTCTTCGTCACGAGCAGGTCGGTGCGGGATTTGAGGACGCTGTCGAGGGTGTATTTCGAGACGAGGTAGGTCCACTTCGAGAACTTCACGTCGCCGGCGAGCTTGTCCGCGAGTTTCTTCTGCGCGTCGGCGAAGTCCTTGTCTAACTTCGCTTTGTCCTCGGGCTTCTCATCCTTCTCGGGCGTGCGGGTCTTCGGGAAGTTGCCGGCCACGCTGATTTGGAACGGATAGTTGTCGCCGCTCGCGGTGCCAGCCTTCGCGGTGTAGGTGAAGCCGTCGAAGGTTTCCAGCACGAGGGTCGCAGGCTTGTCGAGGCCGGTCTTGTCGGGCTTCGGTTCGGCCACCACATCGCTGAACGTGGGCGAACTCAGCGGGCTCCCGAGGGCGGAGAGCTTGTTGGTGTCGGCCTGCTCGGTGGGCTTGAGGCCGGCGAGCTTCCACTCCGCGCCTTCCGTCTCGCGTGTGACTTTCCAGCCGCTCGCAGCGTTGGTTGCGTAGGTGACGGCGATGGACTTCACGCGCTCGACCTTGAGGAAATCCTTCTCCAGCCAGTTCTCCGGCTTCGGCTCGGCTTCGGCAAACTGCTCGGTCGTCACGAGGACGGTGTCTTTGCTGGCGGTGTCACGGACCCAGCGGCCCACGGGAAAATCACCGCCGCCGAACGGCCCACCCTCGGACTTCTTCGTCTGCTTCTTGCCAAGCACGACGGACTTCAGCGCCTTGCCGTCCTTGCCCTTCAACTCAACGAGCGTGCCCTTGCCTTCGCCGTCGCCGGGGGCTTGCAGCTCAAGGCGGGCATACTGCGACGCGCCGACCTGCTCGGTCTGGACGGCCTTCACGTCCGCGAACTTGCGGATGAGGTCGGCGATGGTGCCGAAGTTGGCGGCGTAGTCGCCGCGCTCCTTCACGACCCACGCCTCGCCGGACTTGACGAGGTTCAATTCGCCCGCGCTGGACTTGATGCTGACGGTGGCGACGGCGTTGACATCAAGCGAGGCCGCGAGCTTCTGGCCGCCGCCGGAGGAGGATTGTTGCCAATCGCCCTGGCGGCGCTTGTTGACGAGCAAGCCCGCGCCGCCGATGACGGCAACGAGGACGAGGAGAGTGAGGAGCTGCTTGCGGTTCATGTTTGAAATTCGTTTCGCTGTAGCGGCGATCTGTGAGCGCCGGTCGGTTTGGTCGGCGGTCACAGACCACCGCTACAAGGTTAGCGCGCCGCCTGGCGTTTGCGTTTGAAGACGGCCAGGCCGATGCCGCCGATGGTTACGAGCAGCGGCATCCCGGCGATGTTGGCCCACTTGAGGCGGTTCTCCATGGACTCAACCTCTTGGCGCAGGTCGCGGCGGAGCAGCTTGAGCTCGACCTTCACGTTGGCCTCCTGCTTGCGGAAGTTCTCCAGCTCCTTCTGCTGCTCGGGCGACATCACGAAGCGCTGGCCCTTTTCCTTGTTGCGCTGAAGTTCGTTCAGCTTCTTCTGCGTCTCCTGCAAGCTGTCTTCGAGACCCTTGATTTTCGCGCGGTAGGATTCTTCCGCCTTCACCTGCATGTCGCGGACGCGGGTGAACTGCCGCTGCACGATGGCGCGGCTGCGCGTGTTCATCAGCGCAGTATCGCCGGAGAGCTGCTCCACGAAATTCTGCGCGAGGTTCACGTTGCCGTTGCGGGGGATGACGACGCGCTGGCCGAAGAAGTCCTGCACCTGCACGCAGAACTGGTCGAAGAGCATGTCGGCGTCGCCCACGAGGATGACGTGGTTCTCGGCGGCGGATTCCTTCAGCACGGCGGCACTCGCGTCGGGCTTCTTCTCCTCGCCGGGTGCGGGCGGGGCGGACTCCGGCTTGCCGTTGGGAAACGCGGTCTTGAACTTGCCGCTCAAGCGGATGGCCAGAGCGTATTCCGTGCTGCTGGGCTTGAAGTCTTTTACGATGGCCTCGCCGGACATTTGCGCGAGGAAACCCTCGACGAGCTGCGATTGCGTCGTGGATTTAAGCAGCACGGTCTTCTTCAAACCCTCCGTCGGCGAGCCGGTGAACGCGCCGCCGAACAGGTAGAGCAGGCTGTCCACCTGGCTCGTGGAAATGTCCTCGCGGTCAATCGCGTCGGTCGTGAGCGAGAGCACGGCGGGCTGCTGCTGCGGACCGCGCTGGCCACCCATGCGGGAGACATATTTCATGTCGGCTACGCACTTGGACTTGTCGAAGCCGATGCCCCATGCGGCGAGCAGCTTGTCGAGCGACGAACTCGTCGGCGGACCGCCGCCCATCATCGGGTTGCCACCCTGCTTCTGCTGGTCAATGACCGACACCGTGTCGAGGTAGGCGATGAGCTTGCCACCGCGCAGGATGAACTGGTCAATCGCGAACTGCGCCGCGTCCGAGATGTCGCGCGGGTGGATGACGAGGAGCACCTTCACAGCGACGGGAATCTCCGTGGCCGTCATCTCGATTTGCTGCACGTCGAAGTCGTTCTTCAGCTCGCTGATGAGATACCACGGGGGCTGCTGGCCGCCCTGCTGGCCCATGCGCATCATCATCGGGTTCATCGGCGTGCCGAAGACGGGCAGCGCGGTCATAACGCCGATGACGGGCTTGGTCGGGTTCGCGATGCGCGAGATAGCGCGGGCCAGGTCATACTCGAGGAGCTTCTCGCGCTCAGGCGAGAGGAACGGCAGCGCGACCTTCTGGTCGAGGCAGTTGATGGAGATGCCGAGGTAAATCTTCTCGCCAGTCTGCGTGGGCTGGCCTTCGACGCCGTCGAGGTTCGCGGAGTCCTCGGCGTCGGAGTCGGGCTGCGGGTCGAGCTTCTCGATTTCGATGAACTTGGATTGCTGGCGCAGCTCGGTGAGCAAGTCCTCGACGCGCTGGGCGTAGGTCTTGAGGAAGACCGGCATGGCGTTGTCGCGCTGCGAATAGTAGAGGCGGATTTTGACCTTGGTATCGAGCTTGCCGACGATTTTCTTCGTGCCCTCGGAGAGCGTGTAGAGCTTGTCGGCGGTGAGGTCCACGCGTGACCGGAAGGTCGCCGCGATGAAGTTCACGGCGATGAGGATGAGCGCCATGGCGACGATGCCGACGGCGGAGTAGAGCAGGGTTTCTAGCTTCTTCTGTTTCATGTGCTCAGGAAAAAAGGGTTACGAACGCAGCCCGCGCAGCACGACACTCGTGCCGAAGAGCGAGAAGCCAATCACCGACAGGAAGAACAACAGGTGCCGCGAGTCCACCACGCCGCGTTGGAAGTCCTCGAAGTGCGTCATCACGCTGAACGCGGAGACCAGCTCGACAATCCAGCGGTTGTCCGGCAATGCCTTGGTGAGGATGCTCGTTACCGGCGGCCAGCCGGCGAGGATGAGGAAGAGGCAGATGACCACGGAGATGATGAAGGCCACGACCTGGTTGCGTGTCATCGCGGAGGTGAGGCAGGTGATGGCGAGATACGCGCCCGCCAGTAGGAAGCTGCCGATGTAGCCGCCCGCGACGACGCCGAGGTCCGGGTTGCCGAGATACTTCACGGTCATCACGACGGGGAAGGTCAACGCCAAGGCCAGTCCGAGAAAGGCCCAGCTTGCCAGAAATTTCCCCATGATGGCCTGCCACGGCGTGATGGGCATGGTCATGAGCAACTCGATGGTCCCCTGCCGCCGCTCTTCCGACCACACGCGCATCCCGACCGCCGGGACGAGGAAGAGATACAGCCACGGGTGCCACAGGAAGAAGGAGATGAGCGACGCCTCGTTGCGCTCGAAGAACCCGCCGACCATGAAGGTGAAGAACCCGGTCAGTAGGAGGAAGATGACGATGAAGACGTAAGCGACCGGCGACGCGAAGTAAGCGCTGAGTTCGCGCTTCGCGATGGTGGTGATGTTGCCCATGGGGAAGTTGAGAGTTGGGGAATTGAGAGTTGAGAGGCGACCGTTGTGCGAGAGGGCGCGTCTGTGAATCTATGAACTTATTTCTTCGCTGTATCCGACGCGGTGATGCTGCGGAAATACTCGTCCAGCTTGCCTTCCTCGACGTGTAGTTCCTCCACGCGCCAGCCTTGTGCGGCGACGCTCACGGCCTTGCTGAACTCGCCGTTGGACGACGACTTCGGGAACACCCGCGCCGTCACGGTGCCGTTCTCGTCCTTCACGAGTTGCACGCGCTCGGTGCCGTCCACCGCGCGAAGCTTGCCCGTCACGGCCTCGGCCGCGACGCCGTTGACGCGCAGCAGAATCGCGCCGGCGTTCGGGGCCTTGCGCTTGAGTTCGAGCGGCGTGCCGTTCGCCACGACCGTGCCGCGGTCAATGATGATGGCTCGCGAGCAGACCGCCTCGACTTCTTCGAGGATGTGCGTGCTGAAGATGATGGCCTTCTTCTCGCCCATGCGCTTGATGAGCTGCCGGATTTCGTGCTTCTGGTTCGGGTCCAAGCCGTCGGTCGGCTCGTCCATGACCAGGATTTCCGGGTCGTGGATGATGGACTGGGCGAAGCAGGTGCGGTGGCGGTAGCCCTTGGAAAGCGTGTCCACGCTCTGGTGCAGGACATTTTCAAGGAAGCACATCTCCACCGCGCGGTGCACGGCGGTCTTGATGGCATCGCCGCGCAGGCCGCGAATCTCTGCCGCGAACGACAGGAAGCCATGCACCGTCATGTCGCTGTAGCACGGCGCAGACTCCGGCAGGTAGCCGATGAGGCGCTTGGCCGGCACGGGGTCTTCCAGCATGTCGTGCGTGCCGATGGTGACGCGGCCGGCGGTGGGCGGGAGGAAGCCCGTGACCATGCGCATGGTGGTGGACTTGCCCGCGCCGTTCGGCCCGAGGAAGCCCAGCACCTCGCCGCGCGCGACGGTGAAAGAAACGTCGTTCACGGCCACCTTCGGCCCGAACGTCTTGGTCAAATTTTCGACTTTAATCATGTGCTGCTCCGGCTGCCCGGTTATGTGACGGCGCGTAGTGTGCCTTGCCTGTCAAGAGTTCCGGCGATTTAGACAGAGTTGCCGGCTTTCGTTCAAAGATTTTTTCGCGTTGCGTTGGGCATGCGAAACCGAAGTGTGTCCGAGCCACACGTGGATGAACGAGAAGATTCGCGTGCGCTGGGCACCGAATGTCGCCGGAGTGCGGGTCTGCGAACCGCAGCGAGGTCCGACTACGATATCCGCTGGTCAGGCCGAGCGTTCTCGGCGAGCGCGAGCTGTTGCGGTTTGCAAACCCGCGCTTCTGAGGTGGGGCCAAGCTCCCCTTGGTCCCTTCGGTTCGGCTTCCTCTCATGAAAGAATCGCTCAAAACCCACGGCGGCACGCTGCTTGTCGTCCGCGTCACCCTCGCCCAGTTGCCCAGGCGTCCCGCCGCTCCGTAGGGATGGCGAGCGTTCAGCCCGCCCCCGGCAGGGGACGTTGCAGCACCTCGCGCACGACGGTGAGCAGCTTTTCCGTGGCGAAGGGCTTGGCGAGGAATTCCACCTGCACGCCGGGTGCCGCGGTGCTCACTATGACTTTCTCCCGTTCCACCAAACCGCTGACGGCGAGATAACGCACCTGAGCACCCATTTTGTGCAAGGACCGGATGAGCGCCGCGCCGTCCATCACCGGCATCACGATGTCCGTGAGCACGAGTTGGATTTCCTGGCGGTGCCGCATGTAGAGCGTCATGCCTTCGGAGCCGTCGCAGGCGGTGATGACGCGATAGCCGTATTTCTCCAGCGTGACTTGTGCGATCTCGCGGAAGCCAAGCTCGTCGTCCACGAGCAGGATGCACTCGCCGTTGCCGCGCGGGTAGGAGCGGCGGGGCTGGGCCTTGTCGGGCGTGGGGGTGCCGCTCGTGGCCGGCAGGAAGATGCGGAACCGGCTGCCGCGCCCCACCTCGCTGTCCACCGTCACGAAGCCGCCGTGCGCCCGGGTGATTGCCTGCACCGTCGTCAGACCCGCGCCCACGGACTGCCCGTGGGCCTTCGTGGTGAAGAACGGCGTGAAGAGCCGCTCAATGTTCTGGGGCGGGATGCCCCCGCCCGTGTCGGCCACCGTGATGACGACGTATAAGCCGGCCCGGCCACCGTTGCGCAGACGCAGGTCACCGTCCTTGAGTAGGAGATTCTCGGCGATGATGTCGATCCGGCCACCGGTGGGCATGGCCTCGCGGGCGTTGACGCACAGGTTCAGCACGGCTTGCCGGAGCGCTTCGGCGTCGCCCGCCACGGCCCACAAGTCCTCCGGGGAGGAGTTGATGACGGCGATGCCGGCCGCGACGGATTGCCGGACTTGTTGGCCGACTTCCGCGAGGAGGGAATTCAGGGCCAGTTCCATGCGCCCCGCACGGGCGGGCCGGGCGAAGGCTTCGACCTGCTCGAGCAAATCGGCGACGCGGCTCGGTTGGGCCTCGGGCGCGTCCGGCCAAGTGGGCTGCCCGGCCGGCGTGCGCACGCGGAGCAACTGCGAAACCAGCAGCATCGGCTCGACGGCGGCGCGCAGTTCGCGGGCCAGCACGTCTGCGAGCGTGGCGAGGCTGGCGGCCTGTTGGGCACGCAGGAACTGGGCCTCGTTGAACTGAAGACTGCGGGCGTCCGTGTTGACGACGAGGAGCGATTGCGGCCGACCAACTTCATCGCGGAAGAGCGTCCAGCGGCTTTGCACTACCACGGCACTGCCGTCCTTGCTCGACTGCCGCAGTTCGCCTTGCCACTCACCGCGTTCCAGCAGCGTCCGGCGGGCGTCTGGCAGGTGTGGCGGCGGAACGGAATGCAGGAGCGCGTGCAGGCCGCGCCCGCGCGCCTCGGCGGGGCTCCAGCCGTAGAGGCGTTCCGCGCTCGGGTTCCAATAAACGATCTCCTCGTCCGGGCCGCAGATGATGATCGCGTCCTGCGTCTTATCCAGGATGGCGGTCTGGGCGCGCATCTGTTCCTCCGCCGCGCGCCGGACGGTGATGTCGCGGCAGACTAGGATCACACTCTTGCGCGCGCCCTTCTCGTCGCAGACGAGATTGAACTGCGCCTCCACACAGCGCAGCGCAGCGCCGGCTTGCAACCGCACTTCCAGCCGATGGGCCACGCCCTTCTGCACCAACTGGTTGAACTCCGCCCGCAGCAGCACGGCGTCAGCGGCCACCAGCCGGTCCCAAAAATGTCCCTCGGCGTGCCCGGGCAGCGCGTCCAGCGCCTTGGAGTAAGCGGGGTTGACGTAAGTGCAGCGGCCGTCCAGATCGAACGCGAGGATCCAGTCGCTCACGTTCTCCATGATCTGGCGCAACTGCTCTTCGCTCTGCCGCAGTTGCCGCTCGACCTCGCCCAGTTGCTGGCGCTCACCGACCTCGCGCAACGCCCGGCGCACCGAGGGCACGAGCCGCTCGATGCGCTGCTTGAGCACGAAGTCCGTCGCCCCTTGCTTCAGGCTCTCGACGGCGCGCTCCTCGCCCATGACGCCGGAGATCATGATGAAGGGCACGCCGGGTCGGCGCTGCTGCGCCAGCGCGAGCGCGGTCAGCCCGTCGAAGCCGGGCAGGGAATAGTCCGAGAGGATGACTCCGAAGCCGCCTTGCGCCAGCGCGGCCTCGAACGCCACCCGGGTCGTCACCGTCTTGAACTCGCACGCCAATCCCTCCGCGCGGAACAGTTCCTGCACGAGTTCGCAATCCGTGGCGCTGTCTTCAAGGTGCAGGATGCCGAGCGCGGGCTGGGGCGAAAGGTTGCTCATCTCGTTAGGTTTTGTGACGGTTGTCATCGCAGAATCGAGGCGGGATTGGCAACACATTTTGCCCCCCGGAGCGCGGCAGGGCAGGGCGCATTCGCCCAGCGGTGGCAAGGGTATGGTGGGCAAAGGAGTTGGGGCGGAGGGATGAGTTTCCATGGAGGGATTCCCTTGCCCTTAATGCCTTTGCCATTCAATCCATCGTGGGGCGGACGAATTCCGAGCCCGTCGGACCAGGCGGAAGTTTTCTGGTCCGCCGGCGCGGAAGCGCATGAACGGCCGGCTCCATGATGGTGAAGCCAAATCAATGCCGTTGGTTTGAACCACCAAGACACCAAGGACACAAAGCGCAGGCGCAGAAGCGGGGTGCTCAACCAAGCCAGCCGCACTGTCTGGTGCGTCTTCCCGCCTTCACCAAACCACAGATTCCCTTGCCTGGCCTTCGTGTTCTTTGTGCCTTCGTGGTTCCGAAGGAATTGTTCCGGTTAAGTCCGCTTGTGAACTGGCCCTGCTGGCTGGGACCGCCGCGCTCCACCGAAAAGCAAACGGCGGCGGCTCGAAAGCCACCGCCGTCGTGAAACGGGCAGGCAACCGGCCTTACTGCTTCTTCCGCTTGGCCGCCATCTCGGCGACGAACTTGTCGTATTTCTCGCCCTGCTCCTTGGTCAGTAGGGCCTTGATCTTGCCGGTAAACTCGGTGCGCATCTCCCCCATCTTCTTGCGGCTGTCTTCCTTCGGGGTGTTCTGGTCCGCGAAGATGGCGCGCATCTTCTCGGCCTGTTCCTTGAGGATGGGTTCGAGCTTGGTCTTCTGCTCGGCGGTGAGCGTCAGCAGTTCGGTGAGCTGCTTGACCTGTTCCTCGGGGCTGGAACGGCCCTTCTTTTCCTGCGCTTGGGTGACGGGGCTGAACGCGACGAGCGCGCCCAGCACGAGGGCTGCGATGAATTGCTGTTTCATGGGATGTTTCTGTTTTGGTTGGTGACGGCTGGCAGAAATGTCTGCTGGCGCGTTCAGCGGGAGAGACGCTCGCGCTGCCTGACGGTTACAGCCCGTCAGACATCCGGTGGAAGCGCTGGGGAGACCGCGACACGCACTGGCTCTCGCTCCGTGAACCTAGTAGCCTCCGAGATCAGGAGGCGGAGGCAACTGCGCTCGGAAAGCTCCGCCTCCTCACCTCGGCGGCTACAAGGTTCAGGGGCTGCAATCGCGGCCGTTGGCGGGTCGTTGGTTTTCTCCCTTCCTCGGAGGAGCGGGAAGGCGCGCGACAGGCCCCTTGCCTAGCATTGCACCGAAGGTGTCGGCCATTGGGACGAACCGGAACGATGCAGTTGGTTGGACCCACCAAGACACCAAGGACACAAAGAGCAGGCGCAGAAGCGGCGTTGCTCAACCAAGCCAGCCGCACCGGTTGGGGCAGCTTCCCGGTCTTCGCCTAAACCCCGATTCCCTTGTCTGGCCTTTGTGGTTTCACAGAAATTGTTCCGGCTGAGAATAGCCGTGCGTGTGCTTGGGAGTTGCTGCGGGCGGGGACCGCCCGCGCTCCGTTCACTTCTTCTCCTCGCCCGCCTTCTTCGTGACCGCCTTTGCCGGCGGCGCGACCTTCTTGTCCAAGTTCTTGTTCAAGTCCGCCTCGGCGAACGTCGTCTTCGCGCCGTCCGCCGGCACTTCCAAGCCTGCGCTCCAGAGGATGCCGTTGACCACGAACTTGCGCTGGCTCTCGTAGCCCCAGCTCTTGTGGAGGTCCGCGCCGGTGAAGCCGAAGCCCCGCCCGCCGCCCGCCCGCTGGTGTGCCCAGCCGATGACTTCGTCGCGCCCGTTGTTCAGCTTCGCGTCCGCGCTGGAGCGGGATTTGTCCGGCACCTGGCCGATGATGAGGGGCGCGAAGCCCTTGGCCTTCTCCGCGAAATGCAGGTTGTAGAGCCAGCCATCACCGGGCGCGGCGAAGGGCTTTACGCCCCGCAGCACGGGGTGCTCGCCCACCGGCTTCAAGTCCATGTCCCAATGCCCGCGGCACCCGATGTCGCTGCGGAACACGCCGCCGAGCCAGCCCTGGACCTTGTCGCCGTCCGGGCCTTTGGGGAAATCCACCGCCTGATGCAACAGCACCAAACCCGCGCCGCCGTCCACCAGCTTCGAGAGCGTCGCCCAGCGCGTCGGCTCGACGAACGGCTGCTTTCCGCCGCCATCGCCGAAATAGACGATGCACTTCGCGCCGGCGAGGAGTTGCTCATTCTTCGGCCAATCGCGCGCCATCACGGGCCAGACGCCGGGCTGTTGCTTGAGCCAGTCCATGAGCAGGGCGCAGCCGGCGAAGTATTCGTGCGCCATCGCCTTGCTGCTCGGCCCGCCGGCGAGCAGGACAATCTTCGTGAGCTTCGGGTCGGGCGAATCCACCTCCAGCGGCACGCCGGACTGGTCATGCGGGTCCGCCGCGCGGGCGGTGAGGGATAAAGCGAGCACCAAGGCGAGACGGAGCAACAAGTTCATGGGCGGCGATTGAAGCCGTGCGGCTGCGCGATGACAAGGCCGCGCTGGAGCGCGCTCCACCACGTCCGGGCCAAACGACGTTGTCAATTCCCCCTCCCCCTGTATAACCCCCTGCGTGCTCCGCCCCGTCCTGCTCGCCCTCGCGCTCGCGCTCGCTTTCTCGAGCGTCGCGCTGGCGCCGCCCGAGGCACCGCGCATCAAGAACGCCCAGGCCGGCTTCAGCGGGCAGTTCCGCAACCGCCACTGGACTCCACTCCGCGTGGACATCGAGAACGCCGGGCCGGCGCGCACCGGGCTGCTAGTGGCGGAGTTGGAAGGCGCCTTCACGAAGCAACGCGTTCAGTTCACGCGCCCGGTCTTCCTGCCAGCGCAGTCGGTGCGGCAATTTGAGTTCCCCATCCTGCCGGACGCGCGTCCCGGCCAGCCGGACAAGGTCCGTATGGAGCGCGTGGTGAGTGTGAAGCTCACGGACGGTGGCTTGCACACGTGGAGCCAGAACGAAGCCATCGGCAACCAGGTCGCGGAGGACGCCTTCTTCCTGCTCATCTGCGACGCGAGTTTCACCGGCTATCGCGGCCTGCGCGACACCACCATCGGCCCGGAGAAGCGCGTCTTCGCCCGCGCCCAGACCGCGCTGAAGAACTTGCCCCGGCGACCGCTGGACTTGCGCGGGTTCGATGCGCTCGTGCTCGGCGGGCTGGCGGAGACCGAGCTGTCACCGCTGCAACTGGCCGCCGTGCGCGACTACGTGGCGGTGGGCGGGCATCTCATCGTGCTGCCGTCCGCCGCGCCCGGCATCAGCCCGGCGCTCGCGGAGCTGCTGCCCGGCACGTTCGTCTTCACGCAACGGGTCGAGACACTGCCGGCGGTGGCGGGGGAGTTCATCTTCACCAACGGTGTGAACATCGCCCGACTCATCGCGGAGCGCGGCGAAACGCTGGCGGGCTCGCGTGAACGGCCCTGGGTGTTGTCGCGCAACGCCGGGGCCGGGCGCGTGACGATGCTGGCCTTCGACGCGGGCAGCGAGGAGTTCAACGCCTGGCCGGGCGCGAAGGATTACTGGCGCGAGCTGCTCGGCAACGCGCCGCAATTCCTCCACCACGCGGACCGCCTGCTCGCGCGGTCGCCGCAGACCGAGCGCGTGCTGGCGAGCTTGTCCGGCATCAAGGTGCTCTCGCGCCACGGCGTGCTGCTGTATCTCGTGGGCGTGTGCGGCGGGTTGCTGCTGGTGCTCGCGGCGGCACGTTTCACCGCGCGACCCGAGCGCGGCTGGGCCGTGGCGGGCGGGTTGGCGCTGCTGACGGCACTTGCTACAGTCACGATGGCAGCACGGTGGAAGGCCACCCCCGAGCCGTTCCTCAACGAAGTCTATGTCGCCACCGCGCGGAGCGGCGAGGACGTGGGCCGCGTTCAGGCGGCGCTCGGTCTCTTCTCGCCTGCGGAACGCACGTTCACTTTGCAGACCGGCCCCGACACAGCCTCGCTCACGCCGGGCCATAGCACGCTGACGCCGCCGGACCTGTTCCGCCTCGACTACGAAGCCCAGCTCTCCGTGAGCAACCTTGCCGTGCGCGCGGACGATCTCCGCACGCTCATTGGTCGCGCGCCGCAGACGGCGGTGCGGGCACCGGTGCTGCGCGCGCGCATCGGCGCAGACGGTTTGTCGCTCGTGGTTTCGAACCGCTCGGACGCCGCACTGTCCGCGCCGTTCCTGAAGTTCAACCGCTTCGTGGTCCCGCTGCCGGACGTGGCTCCGGGCGCGCAAGTGGAGAGGACCGGCCTGCGCGTCAACACCCACAGCGTCTCGACCGAGCTGCTTCGCTCCACGCGCCAGCAAGAGCGCGAGCGGTTGCGCGAAGCCTTCTTCCCCACACCGGTTTACTCGGGCGACTTGGCGATGTCTTACGACGAACGTCGCTTCCAGAAACTCCTGCGCGGGCGCGAGCCGCTGCCGGTGCTGTTCAGTTGGAGCGACGCCCCGGCGTTTCCGCTCGCGACCATTGAACCGTCCGTCGCGCGGCGCGCGGTGGGCTTGCTCGCCGTCGAGGGCACCATCGAGTTCACCGGCCCGATGCTGCTGCTGCCTACCGGCGTGATGCCGGTCCAGCTCCGCAACCTCGGCGCGCACGCGTTCGAGCGGAGCGAAGGCTGCTTCGCCAGCGGGCGACCGGGGCAGGTGGCGCTGGAGTTCAGTCTGCCGCCGGGCTGTCCGGCGTTGACGGCGCAGGAGCTGACCGTTCACTTCGAGTTTCGCGGTGCGGCCTTCCAGCCGGCGGTTTACGTCGCGGCGGGGGATTTTGACATCCAGGGCGAGATGCAGAAGCTGTTCGCGCGCATGGAGAAACTTTCCGCCACCCCGCCCGCGCGCGTGCCAGAGCCGGGCCGCTTCCTGAAGGCCGGCGCGCGCAGCGTCATCGTGGTGGTGGACGTGAGCCATTCTGCCGAGGGCAAGAAGCTCGGCACCTCGATGAACCCGAACCTCCACACCTGGCAACTCCGCGACCTCGACCTCGAACTGAAGGGCACCACGCCATGATTGTCACCGCCGCACTCACCAAATCCTACGGCGACGTCCTCGCGCTCGACGACCTGAACCTCGACATCGGCGAGGGCGAAATCTTCGGCTACATCGGGCCGAACGGCGCGGGCAAGAGCACGACCATCCGCATCCTCTCCGGCCTCATGCGCCCCACTAGCGGCACCGCGCACGTCGCGGACGTGGACGTCGTGCGCCACCCGCAGGAAGCCAAGCGTGTTGTCGGTTACATGCCGGACATCTTCGGTGTGTATCACGGGATGCGCGTGTGGGAATATCTGGACTTCTTCGGCGCGGCCTACCGGATGCCGCGCGCCACGCGGCGCACCCGCATCGACGAAGTGCTTCACATCACCGGCACCGACGAGATGCGCGATTACTTCGTGGACTCGCTTTCGCGCGGTATGCAGCAACGCGTCGGCATCGCGCGCGCGCTGATTCACGACCCCAAGGTGCTCTTCCTCGATGAACCCACTTCCGGCCTCGACCCGCGCGCGCGCATCGAGATGCGTCGGCTCTTGAAACACCTCAAGGAGCTCGGCAAGACCGTCCTCGTCTCCTCGCACATCCTGCCCGAGCTGGCGTCCGTCTGCGACCGCATCGGCATCCTCGAACAGTCGCGCCTGCTGTTGTGCGACCGCATGGAAGCCGTGCTGCGGCAGGTGGAGCTGCGCAGCGTGATTGAACTCGAGGTGCTTGCGGACGCCGAGCGAGCCGGCGAGTTGCTCGCCACGCAGTTCCCCGCGCCCAAGCTGGAAGTGACGGAGATTGTCGGCAACTTGCTGCGGCTGTCCTTCGCTGGCGAAGACATGGAAATCGCCGGCCTCCTGACCTTCCTCATCCAGCAAGAAGTCGGCGTGCTGTGGTTCCGCGAAGTGCCACTCGACCTCGAGCACATCTACATGAAGGTCACCACGCAGGCCAAGGCCGGCAAACGGAGGAGCGACGATGCTGAGTAATCCCGTCCTGCTCCGCGAGGTGAAGAGCACGCTGCGCTCGCCGCTGGCGCTGGCGTTGGCCGCGCTCTACCTCGTCGTGCTCGCCACGCTGGTGTGGTGGATGTGGCCGCAGGAAGGCATCTACTCCGCCACCGCGCGCGCCTCGCGTTCGCTCCTGCTCGTGTGCGGCGTCGCGCAACTGCTGCTGGTGATGCTCTACGCGCCCGCGTTCGCCGCGACGGCCATCACCGCCGAGAAGGAGCACAACACCTACGACCTGCTCTTCGCCACGCTGCTGCGGCCCCGGGACATCGTCGCGGGCAAGCTCGGTTCCTCCATCATCGTGCTGCTGTTGTTCGTGCTGCTCTCGCTGCCGGTCTTCGCGGCCTGCTTCTTCCTCGGCGCGGTTTCCGTGCGCGAGGCCGCGGTCATCTACCTGGTCACGGTGGCGAGCAGCGTGATGTTCGGCCTGCTCGGCCTGTCCGTCAGTTCGGTCGCGCGCAACTCGCACCTCGCGCTGGTCGTGACTTACCTGCTGCTGCTGCTCGTCACCGCCGGGCCGTGGGTGCCGTGGTTCCTGCTGGAGCAAAAACCTTGGGCCGCGCAGTTCATCCACCAAGCGCGCGCGTTCAGTCCCTTGGGCGGAATGGCCTCGGTGATTCTGCCTGCCTTCGAGCCAGCGGGCGCGTGGCGCACGTATCTGCTCTTCTGCACCGGGGCCTCGACGGTGATGGTTGCTTTCATCCTCGGGCGCGTTCATTGGGCCGGGCAACGCGACTCGCGCCGGCACGGACTGACGATTCAAGACTCGACCGAACTGTCCCGCCGCCGCCTGAGCTTCCCCTTCTATCTGATTGACCCGCTCCGCCGGAAGGACTGCATCCCTGACTGGCTGAACCCGATGTTCGCCAAGGAACTCCGCAGCCGCGCGTTCGGCGGCGGCAAGTGGATCTTCCGTGTGGCGGCGGCGTGCTTCGTGTTCTCGATGCTCATCATGATTGGCGCGGTCGGAAACCTCGTCGGCCCGACGCCCAACTTGATTCGCACCGTGGCGCTGGTGTTCCAGCTCGGCCTGATCGTGCTCATCGTCCCCTCGCTCACCGCCGGCGCCATCACGCAGGAACGCGAGCGCGGCAACCTGGAGCTGCTGCGCATGTCACGGCTCGGACCGCTGTCCTTCCTCGTCGGCAAGGTCGGCGTCGCGCTCCTCTTCGTGCTGTTCCTCGTCTTGGGCACGCTGCCGGGCTGGTTCGCCATCCACTATCTGGAAATCAACACCCTGCGCGAAATCCTCGACGCGTGGGCGGTGATCGGGACCACGACCCTCTTCGCGCTGTCCGCCGGCCTGTGCGCCTCGGCGCTGGCTCCGCGCACGTCGGTCGCGACCGCGCTGGCGTATGCGGTGACGTTCCTCGTGGCCATCGTGACACTGCTGCCGTTGCTGACGACGGACCAACTCTCGGTGCGGTTGCGCGAGATGATTCTCGTGCTGAACCCATTCGCCTCCGCGTTGCAGGTGCTCACGCGCGGCGTGTTCGACGACCTCGGCGTGCTCTGGCAACGCCACGCGGTGCTGTCGCTGGGAACCGCCGGTGTTTTCCTGCTCACCGCCTACGTGCGGCTGCGCTGGCTGCTCGCTCCGCAAAAATGAAACCACCGGCCTCCAACCTGAAATGCGCGCGCTGGCTCGCCCTCGGTTCGCTGGGAATGGCGTTGAGCGTTTGGAGCCAGCAGCCCGCCGCCACAAACGCGCCGTGGGTTTCCCTCATCCTTCACCCGCTCAAGGACACCGCCACGCTCGACATGCTCCGCGCGGCGCTCAAGGAGCCGGACCCCGTCGTCCGCGAACTGGCTCTGGATGCCCTCGCCCTCATCCGCGACGGCGTCGCGCCCCGTCGCGTGCGACTGCCAGCCACAGCCCCCTCCTCACCCGAAGCGCTCCGCAGCACGGACACCCTCACGCTGGTCCACGCCCTGCGCGGACTCGACACCGAGGCCGCGCGCCGCGAGGCAACGCTGCTCCTCACGCTGCTGCGCCGCCCAGAGGCGGTCGTGCAAGAGGAGGCTGTGTGCGCCATCCACCGTGGGCAGATCACTACTGCGAGCAGCGAGCTGACCGCGCTGTTGAACGACCCGGACGAAGGCTTGCGCCGGGCCGCGAGCGAGGCGCTGGCCGGGATGTTCGACCGCCTCCCGCGCCCCGAACTGACAGCGGCGATGGTGCGGCGGCTGGAGTTGGATCCGAGCTCACAAGTGCGGCGCGTGGCAGGACTCACGTTGGTGGCCTTGCACGACACCCCGGCGCGCGACGCATTGCTCCGCCTGCTCGGCCACACACGCGGCGTCACGCGTGTCTCAGCCGCGCTGGCGCTTGGGACATGGGGCGATTCCGAGCTAGCCGGTGCATTGCACCCACTGCTCGGCGACCCGGCGGACTTGGTCGCGCGCGCCGCGTCCCACGCGCTCGGGCAGCTCCGCAACCCCAGCTCGAAGGCTCCGTTGCTCACCGCGTTCGAGGCACGCGGGGTGGTCGTGCAGGAGCGCGCCGCGTGGGCGCTCGGGGAGCTGAGGAGCACCAACGCCGTGTCCGCACTGATCGCCCAGCTCGGCACCACGAACGAGCCGTTGAAAGTTTCCCTCGTCCTCGCGCTGGGCAAAACCGGCGACAAGCGCGCGCTGCCGCCCATCCGCCAGGTGCTCCAGCAAATCGTGCTGCTAAACAACTTGCCGAAAGCCCGCGAGGCCGCGTTCACCGCGCTGGTGGCGGCAGGCGACAAGCTCGCCATCCCGCGCGCCATCCAGATCGTGACCACGCCGGTGGTGCCGCCCGCCCCCGGCGGCGGACCGACCTTCGACGAGGACTACGTGCGCATCGCCGCCCTGCGCTTCCTCGCCGCCGTGGGCGACCGGGCGGTGGGTGCGACGTTGCTGACGGCCATCAAGGACGCGATGCCGCGCGAGATGCGTCCTGCCGTGGCGGAGACGTTGAGCAAACTGCTGGGGAAGAACTACCAACCCATCGCGGACGAAGACCATCGTCGCTACTTCGTCGAGAGCCTCGGCCTCCGTCCCCGCCCGCCCCTACCGGCCAGCGGGACCGTGGTGGTGCCGTGAGTTGATTTTGCCGCGAAAGGGCGCAAAGAACACAAAGACAGCGCTGTAAATTCCCGCCCGTCCTCAGCCATCGGCTGAAGTTCCGACCCGGCTCAAACCCACCGCCACCGGCTCTCTCTGCGCTCTTTGTGCCCTTTCGCGGCCTTCCAATCCCGACTTCTAAACTCACCTCTTCGGCTGACTAGCGGTTGGCAGTTCAGGCGTGGCGGCGAGTTCCACCTTGGCCTCCGCGTCACCTTGGTCGGCCGCTTTCTTGAGCCACTCACGCGCCTTGGGGATGTCCCGGTGGTCCGCCCCGTAGGCGTCGCGGAGCATCGTGCCGAAGATGCGCTGGGCGGCGGGGACACCTTGGCTGGCGGCCTTCTCGATCCACTTGCGGGCCTCGACTTCGTTCTGCTTGGCCCCCTTGCCATACATGAACACTTTGGCGAGTTCCAACTGGGCTTGCGGGTCGCCCTTCTTGGCTTTCGCCTGGAGGGTCTTAAACTCGGAGGAACCGCAACTGGCGAGGAGCAGCAGCGCCACGGCCAGCGACGCGAGTTGGAGGTGGGGCCGGGGGGATGGTTCGGTGGGCTGCATGGGGCGCGGGTGGTTCATGGTGACGTGGCCGGGATTGAACCGGAAAATTCGTGATTGACAAGCCCGCACTTAGGAAGAAATTCGCCGCCATGAGCCCATCCTCGCGCGCCTCGCGTCTGACCCTAGCCTTTACCCTCATCGAACTGCTCGTCGTCATCGCCATCATTGCCATCCTCGCCGGCATGCTGTTGCCTGCGCTCGCGCGGGCCAAGGCGCAGTCCGGCGGCATCGTGTGCATGAACAACGAGAAGCAGATGTCCCTCGCGCTGCATCTCTACTCCGAGGACCGCGGGCGGTTCCCCGAGAACTGGGTGGGGCAGACGCAGCCCGGCATCAGCGGCATGCAGACCCAGACCAACCCCGACATGCCCGGCTACCAGTTCTGGCAGGACCCCAACGGCAGCGGCGTCTCGCCGGGCGTCGGGTTGTATCAACTCGTCTCGTGGATGGATGTCCTGGCCAGCAATGGCCTGTCCAACCCGAAGCTGTTCCGGTGTGCGTTGGTGCCCAAGGTTCCGGCCATGAGCGCCGGTGCGCCGCTCCCCAACAACGGCGACTGGCCGCACTTCGGCTACAGCGCCTGGGTGGGAGGCCGTCGGCTCCCCGGATTGCTCCCGAGCCGCCCCGTGTCCGACGGTGCCTACAACCCGCAGAACATCATCATGGTCGCCGACTTTTACATGATGTGGGGTGTTTACATGAACGGCGACGACTGGTTCAGCCAAGGGGCCGGGCCGGCCAACACCCCCAGCCGAGCCGTGCGCATCTTCCGCCACAAAGACCGTTCGCAGGTGGGCTTCGCCGACGGGCACGTGGACTTCGTGCCCCGGGCGGACACGAACTTCTGGCAGAACAACGCGGCGGGTTACACGGCCGGCCACAATCTCCGCTGGAACCCGCAAACGGTCAGCGCCAACTGAGCCGCCAACCCACTCAAGCCCATCGCTGCTTCGGCGTAGGTGCCACGAATCCCGCTTCGCTCGTGCCGTCCAACCCGGCCATGCACCGATTCCCAGCACTTGTCTCGCGGTTCTTACTGCTATTCCTCGCCGTGGCAGCCCCGCCTGCCCGCGCGGCGTTTGACGGCCCTGGCTCGCTCTCCCCGCTGGACGCGCACCGGCTAGTCGTCGTGCGCCCGGCGGACTTCACGGTCCCCGCAGGCAAGTCCTCCGCGCCGGTGAAGGCGAAGGAAAACTCCTTTCCCTCGGGTGCCCTCCCGCTGACCGGCCCGCTCGTCGCGCCGGTGAAGGTCCGCTTCGCCGGTCGTTACACGCTGTGGGTGCGCGTGGGCATCGCAGCGGGCGGGCGTCCGGCGCTGAAGACTTCGTTGGCCCGCGAGGACAAGCCGCTGCTCACCGCCACCCTTGGCCAAGGCCCCGGCGCTGCGGGCCAGGGCGGGCCGGCGGGCTTCGAGGCGTATCGCGCGCTCGCGGCGAAGGGCGGCGTGTTCAAAGACGTCGCCGTGTCGCCCGATGCGAAGTCCTCCACCGCCAAGGGCAAGGACACCGACGACCTCGACAAGGAACTCCGCGAACTGTCCCGCGAAATCGCCGGCGGCAAGGGCGCGGAGGACTGGGCCACCGCTGACCGCCTCGAAGAGTTTCAGAAGGCCCGGCCCTACTACTGGTGGAAGGCCGGCACCGCCGAGCTCACGACCGGCACGCACCAGCTTCGCATCGAGCCACCGCTCGGCTTGGCGGCGGATGAAGCGTTGCTCGACGCCGCGTTCCTCACCACGAACGACAAGCTCCTCTACCCCTTCAATGGCGACCTCAACGCCCCCCGCGCCAGCTACGTCCGCTTCCGCCTCGACGCGTTGCCGAAGGCCGGCGTGCTCATCGCCGCGAGCTTCCGCGTTCACTACGACCCCTTCGCCTCGGGGCGCGGCAACCTGAACCCCGACCGCCTCACCGCGCTCAAGTCCGAGCCGCACACCAAGACCGGCTTCACTCGCTGGTATCGCCTCCAGGACATTGAGCGCTCGCCGGCCTTCGGTGCGGGCGAGGCGCACTTGCAACTCAGTGTCACGCCCGCCGGCAAGGCCGAGGTCAAGTCCGCCGGGGCCTCGCAGTTCGCCGTGTTCCCGCACGCGGACTTCGTGCTGCGCGAAATCGGCTGGGACGAACCGGAGGCCTTCACCATCTCGATGGCGATGGATTTCGAGACGCACCTGCACAAGCTCCGCACCATCCGCGACCACGCGCGCGAGCATTACGAGTTCGCGTTGCGCGCGACCGGCGAGCGCCTCTACCCGCTCACGCGGGGCGACCTCCACTTCGCCAACGGCTGGGGCGCGGCCACCGGCGACTGCGCCGACTACATGAACAAAACTCTGCGCCTGTTGGGCATGAACTGCGTGGGCGCGTCCGCCGAGCCGGTGAAGTATCGCGAGCTCTACGGCTGGTCCAGCCAGGGCGGGCACTACTGGCCGCCGACCTTCCTGCCCTTCGACGAGGCCGATGCGCGCCGCCAATACGAGGCGCACTACCGCAACTTCTTCACGGCGCAAAAGGAGTTTTACGCCGGCACCACGGTCTTCCAAATTGCCGACGAGCCGGGCGAAATCTCGCGCGGCGAAATGTGCGCGCCGCTCTGGCGGTTCGGTCGCGACGAGCGCGGCGAGCGGTGGGAGGACGCCGTGGGCGGCAGCGACCTGCACACGCGCCGCAGCGACTACCACGACTGCGTGCTGGAGGGAAAAGTCGAGCAGCAGGGCCGCTGGTTCGGCTTCCGCGTGGGCCTGGACGACGCGGCCAACCCGCAGCGCTTCGCCTTCTGGCACCTCGGCGCGGTGAGTGTGAACCGCGAGATGAACCTCTCGATTGGTCGCAGCGAGAAGGGTGTCGCCACGCACTCCGAGATGGTCCGGCTGGGCGCGGCGGTGTCGCCGAGCGGCACCCCGTTCAAGATCATTTACCACGGCACCTCGGCAGCGCTTTACCTGAACGGGAAGATGATTCAGCAGCAGGACGGCCTCGCGCCGCGCGGCGGCTTTGGCTTCACCGGCCCGCCGAAGACCATTCGCGAGCTGCGCATCCGCCCGTTGCAGAAGACCGAGTTCCTCGCCGCGCTCGATGCCGCCGCGCAGCAGAAGAGCGAACTCGCCGACCTCGGCCTCGACGACGCGGGCGGCAAGGCCGGCCCGGCGAAGGCGAAGAGTCTGGAGCAGTTCGTCACCGAGGATTGGACGCCGGCGGGCGGCATGGCGCAGGCGCACGTCGGGTTCCGCAAGTGGCTCGCCACGCAAGGCGTGCAGCCCGCGCTGTTCGGCGCGAAGTCGTGGGAGGATGTGCGTCCGCTCACCGTCGCGAGCCTCGTCCGCACGCCCGAGGACGCGCGGCTCTTCTACTGGAGCCGGCAGTTCAGCGGCTGGCTCACCGCGCGGATGTTCAACCTCTCCGCCGAGGCCATCCACCAGTTCGCGCCGAACCCGCAGATGCGCGGCTTCGTGGCTCTCAGCGGCCACTCGCTCTACTTCCCCAGCGAGCAGCCACTCGACACCTTCCAGCTCGCCGCCGGCTCCGCGATGACGCCGGGCATCAGCGATTGGATGTCGCTGGGTAGTTGGTTTTGGGACAGCCACCAGGCGGTCGCCTTCAGCATCGCGCCCTACAACGCCGGCGCGCGCCGCTACGGCCAGGAGCCGCTCACGCGCCCGATGATGCACTGCGTCGGCCCGTCCACGCTCCGCGCCTACACGATGCTCGGCAACAACGCCCGCGTCCTGAGCTACTGGGCTTACGGCCCCAGCTACGCAGTCACCGAAGGCTACTGGTCCGACAGCGAAGGCAGTTACGAGCAGGCCCACCTCATCAACAACCGCGCCGCCCAAGTGGACGACATCCTCGCCCGCTCGCAGATGCGCCCCAGCCGCGTCGCGATGCTCTACTCGATGGCGAACGAATACTGGAACGCGCAAGCCAGCTTCGCGGACAAACGCGCCGCCTTCCTCGCGCTCTCGCACGAATACTTCCAGCCCGAGCTGGTGACGGAGGAACAGGTCGCCAGCGGCGCGCTGCAACACTACGACGCGCTCTACGTGCTGGACCCCATCGTCGCCACGGCGGCGCGGGAGAAAATCATCGCGTGGACGCAGGGCGGCGGCTTGCTTTGGGCTTGTGCCGACGCCGGCTCGCGCAATGAGTTCAACGAGCCGGCGGACTTGCTCAAGTCACTCACGGGCATCGAGCGCGACTTGCCGGAGACGGGAACCATCGCCACGAAGAAGCGCGTCATCGCCAAGGGTGCTGCGGGCGAGAAAACCGCCGTGCCCGTGGTGTCCGCAGAGAAGGGGCAGGCGGACTTTCGCTCGCATCAAGTCGCCACCAACGGCCTCACCCGCGTCACGAACCCCGCGTCCGCGCGCGTCCGCGCGCGTTACGACGACGGCTCACCCGCGTGGCTCGAAACCACAGCCGGCAAGGGCAAGGTCGTCTTCTTCGGCCATCGCTGCGGCCTGACCTACACGCAGCAGAAGTCACGCATGGCCGGGCAACATCCCATCTTCGCGGACACGGGCCGCGCCTGCCTCACGCGCCCGCTGTTCGAGGCGAAGGTCGAACGTGAACTCATCCTCTCCGACCCCGTCGTGATGGCCTCGCCGATGAGTTCCGCCGATGGCACGGTGATTCTCCTCCACAACATGCAGCCCACGCCGCGCCGCGAGCTCAAGGTCAGTCTGCGCGAGTCAGCCGCGCCGCACAGCGTTGCGGCCTTCACCGGCGGCGACTTGCGCCCTGTGCCCTTCGATTTCCGCGATGGCCGCGTCACGCTCACGCTGCCGGAGCTGGCCGCCGAGCAGATGATTCTCGTGCGCCGCAAACCCGCTCCCGCCGACCCGCGCCTCGCCGAGCTGCGCGCCCGCACGGAGGCGCAGTTGAAGTCCAGTGATGCCGCCGCGCTAGCCGCCGGTGCGTGGACCACTGGCTTTCAACCTGATTGGAAACTCGGTGACGCAATCATCCCGCTCCTCACCAGCCCGCACTGGGAAGTGCGCCGTGCCGCCGCCGAAGCCCTCGGACGCATCGGCCACACGCCCGCTGCCGGTCCGCTCCGGGCCGCGCTGGAGAAGGAGAAAGACTCACACGCCCTCGGCGACGCGCTCGTGGCCTTGGCCCGAATCCGTCACCCCGATGCCGCCGCGCTCTGCGAAAGCCTCGCCACCACGCACCGCGACGGCTACGTCCGCCGTCTCGCCATCGAGGCCTGGCGCGAACTGGCGTTGCGCCCTGGCCAGCTAGCAACTTCGGCTCCGCAAGTCGACGAAGCCTTAGCCAAACCCGCTACCGAGGCCGCCGTCCGCGCCCTTGCCGACGGCGACTTCCGCGTGCGTCGGGCGGCAGTAGCGCTGCTCGGACGCATCGCTCCCGAGCGCGCCGTGGCGTTGGCCACCGCCAGCCGCGAGGTAGCCGCCGACCCCGCGCTCCGCGCCGAGTGGACTGCTGCGTTGGCTGGGAACGACGCAGCCTTCGCCGCTTGGCAAACGGCAGGACGGCCCGGGGGGATGGACTTGCTCCTCGCCATCGCCGCAACCCGCGTCACACCAGAACTCGGCGCCGCGCTATTGCCATTGGTCGGAAAACTCGACGCGTCCCAAGCCCCAGCCTTCGCCCGCGCGGCCGAGCGCCAGCGCAACCCAGCACTGGCCCGCGCGCTCTTCCAGCAGCGCCAAAGCCTGGTGCCCGCGCTGGCCGCCCACCTCCCGACCATCCTGGAGCACACCTTCGCCGCCCGCCTCGGGCAGTCGCTGGCGGACTGGGAGCAGTGGCTGAAGGCGGGTGGCTGAATCCTGGTCGTGGGGTGGCCGCACTCATTGCTTCCTCGCTGGTCTGAACGGCGGAAGCCCGCTGTCTGCTGCCCGCTGGCGGCACGGGTGCGGAATCGGGAAATTGCCTTGCGGATTTCCGGCCCGGCTCCGAGCTTCGCCGCGTGCGCACGGTAGTTTACCCCGGGAGTTTCGACCCGCTGACCAACGGCCATCTCGATGTCATCGAGCGGGCGGCGCGGCTGTTTGACCGGGTCATTGTGGCGGTGGCGCAAAACGCGGAGAAGCAGCCGCTCTTCACGCCGGAGGAACGGTGCGCGCTGGTGCGGGGGGCCACGCGGCGTTTGCGCAACGTCGAGACGCGCATCTTCGACGGGCTGTTGGTGGACTACGTGCGCGGGTGCGACGCGCAGGCGGTCATCCGTGGGCTGCGGGCGGTGTCGGACTTCGAGTTCGAGTTTCAGATGGCGCTGATGAATCGCAAGCTGGACGAGCGGGTGGAGACGATTTTCATGATGCCTAAGGACACTTACACCTTCCTTAGCTCGCGGCTGGTGAAGGAAATCGCCCGGCTGGGCGGCGACGTGCGGGACTTCGTGCCGGGGAATGTGGGGAAGGCGCTGGGGAGCAAATTTGGCGCTAAACCAGCGGCATCGCCGAAACGAAACTAAATTCATGCCCTTGATTCTGAACCTCCGCCTGTTGCTAACGGAACCGCTGGAATTATCCGGCGAGCTGCCGGTCGCTGACTTGGATTTGGGCGGGGACGACAGCGTCGTCCACCTAGTCCATCCCCTTGCCTACGACCTGACGGCGACCGACCTGGATGACGCCGTGCTGGTGCAGGGCGAGTTGGGGCTGCCGTTGGATTGTGAGTGCGTGCGGTGCCTCACGCACTTCACTCAGGAGGTTGAGGTGCCCGAGTTCGCCGTGCATCTACCGCTCGCGGGCGAGGATGCGGTGCCGGTGACGGATGATTGCGTGGACTTGACACCTTTTTTGCGCGAAGACATTCTTCTGGCGCTTCCGCAGCATCCACTGTGCAAGCCTGACTGTCGCGGTCTGTCGCAGTTCGCGGCCGGCGGCGCGTCGGGTCAAACCTCCCAGACGAACGCAGGCGCGTCGGCATGGGCCGCGTTGAACAAACTGAAACTGAAAGACTAAGAATATGGGCGTCCCCAAGCGTAAACCTTCGCACAGCCGGCAGCGTATGCGCCGCGCTTACAACAGCGTGATGAAGCTGCCGCAGTTGTCCGTGTGCCCGCAATGCGCGGTGCCTGCCCAGCCACACCGGGTTTGCCCGGCCTGCGGCTTCTACAAGGGCCGGCAGATCCTGACCATCTCGGCCGGGGCGTAAGCTCGGTTTCTGTAGGCGCGGAGACGGTGCATCCGCGCCTTTTCGTTTATGCGCATCGCAGTGGATGTCATGGGTGGCGACCACGGTTGTGGCACCATCATTGACGGAGCCAAGCTGGCGCTGGTCGAGAACCGTCGGCTGACCGAGTTGCATCTGGTGGGCAACCAGGAGGAAATCTCCGCCCACCTGCGCACGCTCCGGTTGCACGCGGACCCGCGCATCCACATCCTCCACGCCACGCAAGTCCTCACCATGGAGGACAAGCCCGTGGACGCGGTGCGGAAGAAGAAGGATTGCTCCATCGTCCGCGCCATCGAGCTGGTCCGCGACGGCAAGGCGGACGCGGTCGTTTCCCCCGGCAACACCGGCGGCATCCTCGCGGCGGGCACCTTCCGCCTGCGCACCTTGGCCGGCATCAGTCGGGCGGCCATCGCCACGGTGATGCCCGAGCCGGAGAGCGAATTCGTCCTGCTCGATGCCGGCGCGAACACCGAGTGTAAGCCGTGGCATCTCGCCGAGTTCGCCATCATGGGCAGCATCTACGCGCGCGAAATCCTGCGGAAACCCCGCCCGCGCGTCGGCGTGCTCTCCAATGGCACGGAGGAGACCAAGGGTAACGAGCTCACCCAGGCCACCGTCCAGCTCTGCCGGAAACTGGACCTGAACTTCCTCGGCTACGTCGAGGGCCACGACCTCTTCGACAACCGCGTGGACGTGGTGGTCTGCGACGGTTTCGTGGGCAACATCGTGCTAAAGACCTGCGAGAGCCTCGCACGCGGGATGTTTGCGATGCTCAAGCGCGAGCTGACCGCCAACCCGAAGCGCAAGCTGGGTGCGTTGCTGGCGAGGAACGCCTTCCGCAGCATCAAGCGCCGCACGGACTCGGAGAACTACGGCGGTGCCCCGCTGCTGGGCCTGAACGGTGTCGTCTTCAAAGCGCACGCCTCCGCCCGCGAGCGCTCCATCCTCAACGCCATCCGTGTCGCGACCGAGACACTGGAGTTCAATGTGAACCAAGCCATCGCCCGCGCCGCCGCCCAAGCCGAGCCGGTGCTGGAGGAGGCGCGGAAAACCGCCAGCGTGGAGCAGGGCTAGGCCGCTTCCTACTGGCTTCGTTGCGGCCACGCGACGAATTCTGGCGGTAACCTCCCCGGCACTGGGTTTTCCGGCTATTTGTTCACGAGCCGAGGGGCCAAGGGTGGCGAGCGAGCCAATCCCCAGTCTTTCCTGTAGGGCGATTACCCGGCTATGCAACAAAGTCACGACTGTGTAAATACAAGGCCATGACAAAATCAAGCCAAGGGACACAAAGCTTCACCCGCCAAAAACACCTCGTCCTTCTCGCGCTGTTGACTCTGCTCGGGCTAGGTGCCCAAACCAGCCAAGCCGCCACCCCGCCCGCGACTTGGACCACTGGCCACAAGAAGGTGCTCGTCATCCCGGTGCGCTTCACGGACCAGACCGGGCCGTCGGACGTGCCGAACGCGCAGGGCTACCGCTCCGGCTGGGGGGAGATCACGAACGGCACCACGGCGGCGGCGCTCAATGCCTTCTTCCAGCGCTCTTCCTACGGCCGACTTTCGATGGAGTTCACGGTGCTGCCGGAAATCAACTTGGGCGTGAGCTACACGGTTTACAACGCCACTTACGGGACCAGCGGCATTTCCAAGTTCGCCGCGTGGGACGAACCCGGCTCCTTCGCCGATGATGTGCGGGCCAAGGCGCGGCAGGCGGGCGTCGCCGCTGGGCAGGCCGCGCTCTACGACTCGGAGAACTACGACCTCGACTTCCTCTTCTGCGGTTTCATCCCCGGCCAAGGCACGCTTGCGTCGGGCCGCGCGTTCGGCAAAGGCATCTTCGGCACCACGAGCCTCGCGCTGGCGCATGAGTTCGGTCACAACTTCTGGCCGCCAGCACGCGAACGGGATTTCGCGCAGCACCTACTACTCGCCGGTCAAAGGCGGCACCTTCTTCACCGACACCTACGGCGACGTTTACGATCTCATGGGCTGGAAGAACACGACGCCCATCCCGCTCGTGCCAGACCGCGATGTGAACCCGTATTGGAAGTGGCAGATGGGCTGGCTCACCGACGCGAACATCGCCACGCCCGCCGTGTCAGGGACGTATCGCATCCACGCGTTCGACCAGCCGACGCTCGAAGCCGGCAAGAACTACGCGCTGCGCATCGTGCGCGACCCGAGCCGCGTTTACTGGTTCAGCTATCGCGCGGGCATCACGAACGCGGAGAGCCTCTGGTCGAACAACGGCCTCGAAGTCCGCATCGGCGGCGAGTCCGTGCCAGCGACAGGCGGCCACACGACGTTGCTGGACATGACGCCCGGCAGCCGGGGCCTCGCGAACATCCCGAGCTTGACGAACAATCCTTACGCGACGCTCTACGACGCCCCGCTCGCCATCGGCCGCACTTACTCCGACAACGAAGCGAACATCCACGTCACCCCCGTGAGCAAAGGCGGCACTGCGCCGGAGTCGCTTGATGTCGTGCTGAACTACGGCCCGTTCCCTGGCAACGTCGCGCCGACGGTTTCCATTTCACCCGCGACCATCACGCTCGCAGCGGGCGTGGCGCAGACCTTCATCGCCACTGCTTCCGACGCGAACGGCGACGTGCTCTCCTACTACTGGGAGTTCGATGACCCCGACGCGCTCGGCGGCACCGCCGCGGGCAACACGCATCCCGACGCGCGCCTCTCCACGCAGGGCGGCCACACGTGGATGCGCAGTGGGACTTTCCTCGTCCGCTGCACCGTGTCGGACATGAAGGGCGGCAACATCACGGCCTCCGCCACTGCGACCATCACCGGCGGCACCACTGCGCTGCGCACCATCAGCGGCGTCGTGAAGGACGAGAACGGCAACCCGCTCGCTGGTGCAGTCGTGAACAATTACAAAGGTGCCAACCCCAACCTCGTGCGCTACGGGGCGACCAATTTTGTCGGTGCCAGTGAAACGGCGGCGGACGGAAAATACGTTGTGCACGTTCCCGCCGGAATCACTGGCACCTTCTATTTGAACGTGCTGCACCAAGGCTTCTCTTTCACTTGCTCCGCCGCGGGTGGCGCGGTGGGGGTTTACTCCGCCAACGTGGCGAACGTGGACTTCACCCGCGTCCGCACCAACCGCACCATCTCCGGCGGTGTGTATGTCGCCGGGCGTGGCTACAACCCCGCCACCGACGGCACGCTCACGGTCAACGTCAACGGCCAGAGCATCGCGGCGACCGGCGGCGGTTGGACCACGAACGTCGCCGATGGCACGCCGCTCAACATCACCGCCACCGTCGGCACACCGGGCAACTCCGTCTTCGGCACGTTCCCGAATCCTTACGTCGCCGTGGACGACTTCAACCTGCTGCACCTCTTCCTCAACGTCCCCGGCCTCATGCCGCAAGTTGGCTTCACCTCCGCCACCGCGAGCAGCGACGACACCGTCGGCACGGTCAACATCCCCGTGACGCTCACCCCGCCGCCCGGCTCGAACTCCTGGCCCGCGAACCAGTTCATCTATTACTGGCTGGACCGGAGCAGCACGGCGGAATACGGCGTGGACTTCAAAATGGCGGGCGGCAGCATCTCCTTCAGCGGCGGACAGGTGCCGACGCCCTACTTGATTCCGCTCAAGATTCTCCCCACGGGCGAACCGAAGAACAAAACCGTCGTCATCAAGCTCGGCCCCGCCAGCTCCATCGTGAACATGGGGCCGATCACCACCTTCACCTACACCATCACGAACGCGCCCACGCCGCCGCCGAACGCAGGCGTCATCCAGTTCGCCCAAGCCGCCTACTCCGTGGCCGAGTCCGCCGGCACGATTACCCTCGTCGCGACGCGCACGGGTGGCAGCAGCGGCGCCGCCTCCGGCTACTACCGCACCGCCAACGGCACCGCCACAGCGGGCCAAGACTACACGCCCACCACCAACTTCGTGACCTGGCTCGATGGGGATGTGGCGAACAAGAGCATTGTCATCGGCATCTTGAACGACGCCGTGGTCGAGCCGACCGAGACGTTCACCGTTACCTTCTTCACGAACACCGTCGGAGCCAGCCTTGGCGCACAGACC
>JBDKJY010000053.1:0-33006 GCA_039796295.1 Verrucomicrobiota bacterium | reverse complement strand
ATCAATCGGCGGCCCGGCTTTACCAGGGCGTGTCGAGCATTGCCCGTGATGCCAAGTCCGGGCGGCTCTGGGCGGCTTGGTATTCCGGCGGACGGGGCGAAACGAAGGAAAACTACGTCCTGGTGGTTACGAGTGGAGATGATGGAGTCACTTGGACTGAGCCCGTGTTGGTCGTCGATCCTCCTGATATCGCGGTCGTTCGTCGGACCGGGAGATTCTGTTGGCCATCACCAACGAGGCGGACGTCATCGCAGGCAAGTCCAGTCCCGCGACGCAACTCCGCCAACTGATCAACCAGGCCACGGCTCCGCGCTAGCCCACCTCAAACCAACCCGCACGAAAGCATAACCGTGCGTGTCACTGCACACCGTCTCCCGGCGCACAGCCTACCAAATCTTCACCCGGGCATCGGCAGGCCGCCACAGCCGCTCGCTGGGCTTCACGCCAAACGCCTCGTAGAATTCAGGGATGTTGGAGATCGGACCGAGCACGCGCCATTTCGCCGGGGCATGCACATCGCTCAACAGGTTGCGTCGCAGGCTGGCTTCCCGTTCCTGACTGAGCCAGCCCAGTGCGTAGCCCAGAAAGAAGCGCTGGATCGGGGTCAGTCCGGCGATCTTCTCTCCTTTGCGGTATTGCTCGGTCTTCTTGAAGGCGTCCAGCCCGAGCAGGACGCCGCCGTAGTCCGCGATGTTTTCCCCAAGGCTGGCCTTGCCGTTTATGTGCAAGCCGGGCAGCGGCGAATACGCGTCGAACTGCTTCGCCATTACTTCGGCGCGCTGCTTGAAGTTCGTGTCGTCCGTCGCGCTCCACCAGTCCGCAAGGTTGCCCTTTGCGTCGAACTGGCGGCCTTCATCATCGAACCCATGCGTGATCTCGTGGCCGATGGTGGAGGCACCGGCGTAGCCGTAGGCGATAGCGTCGTCCACATCCGCGTCCGCGATCCCCGGAATGGTGAATGCGGCGGCGGGCAGCACGATCTCGTTGTTCTCCGGTTTGTAGTAGGCGTTGTAAGTCTGCGGCGTCATCCCCCATTCCGTGCGGTCCACGGGCTTGCCGTATTTGGAGACCATATCCTGAAAGTGCCAACGAGAGGCGTTCATCATGTTCTCGGCGTAGGAGTTGGTGCCGACCACCAATGTGGAGTAATCCTTCCACTTCTCGGGGTAGCCGACCTTGGCGGTCATCGCGGCGAGCTTGATCTGAGCCTTGGCCTTGGTCTCCGCGCTCATCCAGTCGAGCCGGTCAATGCGTGCGCTGTAGGCGGCCCGAATCGCCTCGACCAAGTTCACATAGCGCTGCTTCGTGGCGACGGGGAAATACTCCTGCACGAAAATTCGGCCGAGCACCATACCCATGGCCCCTTCTTGAGCGTCGAGCACCCGCTTCCAGCGCGGACGCGGCTCCTTCTGGCCGTTGAGCACCTTCCCGTAAAACGCGAAGTGCTCGTCATCGAACGTCTTGCTCAGGAACGGAGCGAACTCGGACACCAAGTGGAACCGCAGGTAGTCCTGAAGCACCGAGACTGGCGTCCCGTTGAGCAGCCCTTCCAAGCCGGTGAAGAACTCGGGCTGACCAACGATCACCGTGTCCGCCCTCAAGCCCATGCCGCGCAACCGGTCGTTCCACGCGATGCTCGGCGTGTGTTTGCGCGTTAGCTCGGCGGGCGAGAGCTTTTTGTAATTGCGTTCCGGGTCGCGCAGGTCTTCCAGCTTGCGCGAGGCCTTGGCGAGGGCGGTTTCGAACTCCATGACCCGGACGGCGGCGGACTTGGCCTCCGTGTCTGCGCGGCCGAGGAGCTTCAACATGCGTTTGATGTGCGCCACATACTCCACCCGGATTTTCGCCACGCCTTTCTCCTCGTTGAAATAGAAGTCGCGTTCCGGCAGCCCCAGCCCTTCCTGTGTCAGATGGACGGCCATCGCGTCGCTTTGCTTTTCGTCCTGGCCCACCGACAAGCCGAACAAGGTGGTCACCCCCAACGGTTGCCAGGCGAAGCACGTCTCCACCACATCACCGGCATTTTGGACCGTATCAAGCCGCTGGAGTTCCGCCCGGAGCGGACTAAGGCCAAGCCGGGCAGCCTTGGCTGCATCCATGGCCGTCGTCCAAAAGTCCCCGATCCGGCGTTGCTCGCTGCCCGGGGCGTTCGTGTCGGCAGCCGCCCGCTCGTTGATCTGGCGCAATCGGCTGTAAAGCTCTTCGCGCACGACCTCGCCGATGCCCCAGCGAGACTCCGAGGCGGGAATGGGATTGCGCCTCAACCAGCCGGCATTGGCATACGCGAAGAAGTCGTCCCCCGGATGGACCGAGGGGTCCATGTTCCGGCGCAATAAATCTTCCGGTGGCCGTGGCGTGGCTTTCGGGCTTGCGGCCGGGGCCGACACGGCAACCAGCGCAGCCAGTCCAAGCGCGATCCTGAGCAGTCCTCGCATCCATGTGGGTTCCATTGGTTCCCATCATGCGATCACAGAAACGGAGGTCAACTCCTCTGGCAGCGATCTGGCTCGTTGAACCCGAGCCAGGCACCTTCCACCCGCTTGCTGCTTCACTTCTGCTGCTTCTGCGTGGTCTCTTGGAACGCTTTGTGCCGGTTCTCCACGTAAGCGCGATAGCCCTCGGGATCCACGAAGGGATTAGTTTTCGGCTCTTTCTGGGAACGTGCGAACTTCACCTCCATGCCATAGTAGTTTCCATGGGCTCCGAGAAAAATATCGCAGGGCAGCGACTTGGGCAGGCGGAAGGTCTTGGCGAAATCGTCGGCGATTTCCGGGTAGTCGCGGTTGGTGATCAGTTGATAGCCGGCGTTCACATTGGGACTGCCGATGACGACGACGTTCCGCAACTGGCCGCCATCGGCCGCCTGCATGGTCCAGGTCGTGCAGCCGGGCCAACGTAGACAAGAACCCCGGGTCAGAGATCACGGGTCTACGACAAGAAACTCTAGTATTCTCGACCGTATGCTTGTTCCCGCACTTAACCACTCTTCCAAAGCCGTGGGATCTAGGCGCTGTTCAATCTCCTCAAGGCTAACACCTGGCGCTGGCGAGATTTCCGCTTGCTTGGACTCGTGGGCTGGCAGCGGCCTTCCACTGGGCCAGTCGATGACGACGTCACGGTTGTAAGTCATTTTTTCTCCAACTTCCATTCCGTTTGAGCCGAGGATTTCCCGACCTGTCTCCGAGAGGCGTGCGTCCGCGAGGTCATGCAATGCGCCGTCTGGCAATCGGCTTTCGAACGCCCCCGCATTGCACATGTCTTGGAATGCACTCCGGAGAAATGCGGGTTCGTGCAACCGGAGTTCTTGGGTGGCCTCTTCCAGACTAGGAGGCGTTGGGGCGAAGTGGTTCACGAGGCTCAACACTGCCCACTCCAGCGATGTGAGCGGTCGAAACTCGACTGCAGTGATGTCGATGGTGACTTGGATGTTCATGGTCGGATTGGGTTCAAGTGATTAGGAGGTAAGCAGATGATGCGGGTGGCGTGCGCCTCCGAAACGTGTGATTTGTTCATGAATTGCACCGTAAACTCTTGCCGGTCTGGGCTCGCCGCCCTCAACCGGGGCGATAGGAACCACGGCCTGCTCGAAGGCTCGTCGGCTGCCGACGATTACGAGTAGTTGCTTAGCGCGAGAAAAGGCCACGTTGATCCGGCGGTAGTCCTTGACGAAATCCCCGCTGACCTCGTCGCACCGAACGAGGGAAACGATCACCACCGAGCACTCACGGCCCTGAAACTGGTCAACCGTGTTTGCCTGCACGTCCAGGCTGCACCACCTCCCTTTCAGCTGGTCGCGGAGTTCATTAGTCTGGGCCAGATAGAAACTGATCACACCCACGTCCAGCCTGACACCCTCGCCGCCACTCGTCCGCTGACGTTCCTGATGGAGTTCTTCCAGGAAGCCAGTGATCAGCTCGATCTCGAACGGATTCCAGCGGGAGGTGCCCTGCTTGGGGGCTTCGCCCACGCGGCACCCAGTCAGGTTCTCAGTGGAATCAATCCACAAAACGTGCTGTCCGGGTTTCAGCAATACACCATCCCGACGGCCCTTCAAGTTGAACTTGTGCTGCCGTTCCCGATGCCGCGTTTCTCGCCCGCCTCCTGGCAACAAAATGCCCTTGCCCGAGCCGTCGGGGTAAAAGTTGTTCACCACGTCCATGATCTGGGGATGCATCCGGTATTGCTCCCGGAGGGTGTTCCGCAGTGCCGGGGGTGCCGATAGGAAGCTCTGCTCAAAGAAGGAGGCAGTGACTTGGTCTTTGAACTCGACCAGTTTCGTGTCCTCGAATTCTCCGTTGGCCACAGCCTCCTCAAACGTGTCCGTCTTGAACATCGGGGGCAGTTGCCGGTGGTCCCCGACAAGGACGGCCTTGACGCCAAGTAGCAACGGCATGAGCAATTCCGGCGGGGTCGCCTTGCTCACCTCGTCCACCACCACCAGGTCGAAGGCTGCGTTCAGTGCAGCAGAGTTGTAGAAGTCTATCTTGCCAGTTGCATTGCAGGTTGCGCCGATCACGTTCGCGTGTCGCACGTAGAGCTCTCGGAGTTCCTCTGCATCATCGCCTGACCCGCCCGACTCAAGCCGGTTTACCCAGTCGTGCTTGAAGGCAGACCAATCGTTGCGCACCAAGGACCGTTGCGTGGCAATATCTTCCTTGCACGCCGCCGCCACTCTCAACAGCCAATTTCGAACGGCCTGCTTGCGCAAGAACCGCTTGAACGGTTCCTCCACATCGGATTCTTTGCGCTCCTCCAACCAGCGCAGGGGGCGCACCTCCGGCATGGTTTGCCCCTTAGGGATCAACCCAGCGAGCGCGTTGTCTACGGCAAGATTTGCCTGTGAAGCGACCAAACAGCGCCTGGCCTGCCGAACCGATTGCCGGCATAGCTCCCCAATCACCGTAGTCTTACCCGTTCCAGGCGGCCCCTGTAGGTAGTAAGCGTCGGGAGCGGCCAACGCCCCGGCAACCGATTTGATCTGCTCCTCGTTGAGCACCGAAACCGTCGGCGTGAACGCTGGTGTCGTCACCGAGAACCGCGCCCGCTGGCTGTTGAACAGCCATTGGTCCAGCTCAAGGTTGATCGCTCGGCCTTGTCCCAACCGATCAATCCCGTTTCGTTGATTTTGGATGGTCGACAGTTCACCGGTCACATCGACCGCCAACTCACCCTCCTCAGGAAATAGGTCATCCTCCTCACCCCGATTTAGCCGCTCCTTCAAATCCTTGTTCAAGAGTAGCTCCACCCCAGTCTCCTGTTGCGGCGCGGGAGGTTCATCAGTGCCTGGCTTCCGCCGATGACGCCAGCCCCCACTGCCGGCTTGGCGATTCTGGTCGTCTCCTAGCGCCCTGATCGTCCGGAAGGCAGAACCAGCCCCGCCACGGGTGGACGACTTGGGGACCACGGCAGGCGCGTCCGACTTGTAAGGCTTGATCGCTCTGGTGGGTGGATACGCGAGAAGTGCCTGCCCTTGGAATCGAAGTTTCAGGAGGTCTATTTGAACTTGCCCTCTCAAATAGAAACGAACTGATTTGCGATCCGGCAGCAGCTCCCACTCGCCGTAGGGGTAACGGTGCTTGCTGTTCTCCTCAGTCAGTTTCTCCCGCCAATCAAGGAATTTTCGCCACTCCGTTAGGCGCTCGGGCGTTGAGAGTGCGAAATGCGGCACTTCCATGAGCCGATTTTCATCGGCTTTGGTCATGCGTCCACATCGCGGATCAAGATGGACCACCCCGCGCAGCCGAACCGATGGGGGCTTGGGGATACCTCGCTGGCCAGGCTCGAAACCGAGCAGCACCAACGTCCCATCGCGGAAAAATACTCTGAACTGCGGGCAAACACTCACCCGTCCCGTGTCCTGGGTTGTAGGTTGGCCGGAAACGGATTCGACCGGTCTGATGAGCCAAGAGTGGCGACCATTCTGGGGCGGTAACTTGGTGAGCCAGAATTCCCGCAATTCTCCTGTGGGCCAGGTCGTTTCGAGCCAGTCTCCAAGGATCCGCTCCGAGTCTCCGAGCTGCAACTCGTCCCGACGCGAGCGCAGGAACCTCGCAGCGTGCTGGCCGTAGTGCTGCTCCTTGGCCCGCGTGTCGAGGTCGATTCGGTCGAACTCCAAGACCGGAGGCACCATGCCGAGCAGATTTGGGGCTGGAAGCATCACCGCATCTAGCGGGGCAAACGGCGAGCCAGGTGGCGACGGGGACGAGATTTGGGGGATCAGAATGTGTTGATTGGTCGTATGCATATTGATGTTTGTGCTTTTGAAAGCGCACGCAGTGAACTACCTAATTCAGCAGCCCGACTAATGCATAAAACCGGAGTGCCTGATTGAAATAGGCAATGGAGGATTACCCCTCACGACCTCGCTACCACAAACGCTCCGCCTTCACCTTCTCCATCCTGTCCTGCACCTCTTTCGACAGCTCTGGGTAGAAGTCCAACCCCGTCTGCCGTTCAATCTCTCGCACGCTCGTCAGAAACTGCGCCAACGGCTCGTGGCCGGTAACCGTCTGCGGAGCGATGAACGCCAACACGCGGGGCTGGCCGTTCACCTTGTCGAGGATGATACGATAGAACGCAGTCGGGACATCCACGCCGCTCGATAGCTTCTTCACCTCACCCGCGAAGACCGACCCAGTGACGACCCACACCCGTTCCAGTCGCATCGCAAAGTCGTTAGCCTCCTTCTCCTCCAAGATCCGCCACCAGATGCGGTTCAGGTCCGGCGCTTGCGGCGAAATGTTGCTCATCAGGAACGTCTCCCGCTGCGGCTCGTGCCCGTAGCGTGTGGCAATGGCTTAATTGGGGGCCATGTGTCCACGGTCGTAGCCCGAGTTGCTGTAGTCCTGGTGTGTGACGCCGCTCCGAGTGCGGGTGTCGGTGAGAAACTTGCTGAGACGCTTGCCCGACGGAGCCACGGTGATGCTGGAGACCGAGAAGCTCACCCAGGCCGGATTCCTGCGCGCCTCGCAGTAGCCTCACTGGTTCCTATCTTCATTCGGTCTGGAGGTTCATCAATTCAGCGCCAATTGGATGGTCACCAGCGAGTCGCGCAACTCGCCCACAGTGCACCACACCGTGCAGTTCTCTCGGGCTGCCAGCGCATGTGACGGCCAGCGTTCAGCAGCCATGTGCTTCAGAAATGCCTCCACGGGCTGATGTCGTTGAAGGACATCAGTGCCTTTGAGGAAGAACTGCCCACCAGCTACACAGCTGGCAGCGACTTCCTCCAAGCGTTATGCCACTAATTCAGCCTTTACAGCAGGCCGGGAGGGGAGGCTATGCCCAGCCGCGTCGCGGAGTTCCAGCGCATCCAGTTCACCGGCCATTGTCACGCCGGTCCAGATCTGCGCCTGCACGGGGGCGACGAGGGAATAGGCTTGGTTCAGCGTCACGGCACCTTCCTCCAGATGCACTTCTACTCGTTGCTCTGGCTCACTCCGGTTGCGTCTCGCACTTCCAAGCATAGGCAACCTACTCTCTGCCTAGCACCATGATACGCACTGCGCTTAAGTCCACGCTCGCCCTGCTGTTGCTCCTCCTGCCCGCCTTCGCCGCCGAGCCACCCGCTCCCGCTCCGCCCGCCGCCGGCCCGCTCACCGAGGTCGAACGCAAGGCCTTCCTCACCGCGTTGCAGCCCTTGCAGGACCGGCTCGCCGCGTTGCGCACCGCGCAGAACGTGAACCCGGATCGCTGGGCCGATGCCCAGATCTTTCTCAAGGGCGTCGTCTGGGCGCTCGACTTCGAGCCGGTGGCGGATGCGAAGAGCCGTGAGCTGGTGCAGAAGGCCCTGCATCGCGCGCGTGAACGCATCGCCGCCCTCGCCGCGGGCAAGCAGCCGTGGGCGGACAAGCGCGGGCGCACCGTGCGCGGCTTCATCTCCGCCGTGGACGGCTCGGTGCAGCCCTACGGCCTCGTCATCCCCGCCGGCTACGATCCCGCCAGGCCCATCCGCCTCGACGTGGTCCTGCACGGCAGCCGCAGCGCCACGGGCATCGGCGAACTGATGTTCATCAGCACGCACGACACGGGCGACGTGGGCGGTCCGGCCGCGCCCACGAACAATTTCATCGAGGTGCATCCCATGGGCCGGCTGGGCGAGAACGCCTACCGCTTCGAGGGCGAGACGGACGTGGACGAAGCCATCGAGGCCGTCTGCCGCGACTACCGGATTGACCGTGCGCGCATCGTGCTGCGCGGCAGTTCGCTCGGCGGCGTGGGCACCTGGCAGCTCGGCCTGAAGCGCCCCGACCGCTTCGTGGCCCTCGGCCCGGCGGCGGGTCCGGTGGACACCTATGAGTTCGCCGCCGCCCCGTGGAAGCACTTCGTCCGCCTCGATCCGCTGACCGAATGGCAGAAGACCATGTTGCATCTGGTGGACGCGATTGATTACACCGCGAACGCCGGCATGGTGCCCGTCGTCTCCGCGATGGGCGACAAGGACGCCTACTTCTCCTCGCATCTGCTCATCGAGAAAGCGTTCGCGAAGGAAGGCATTCCCTTCGTCGGCCTCGTGGATCGCGGGGCCGGCCACGGCATCACGGCCAAGGTCTATCAGGAGCAATACCGCTTGCTCGGCGAACACGCCGCGAAGGGGTTGGACCCGTTGCCCAGGCACCTCCGCTTCGTGACGTGGACGCTCAAGTTCAGCCGCTGTCACTGGCTCGAAGTGCTCGGCCTCACGGAGCACTACCAGCGCGCGGAAATCGAAGCCCGCCTCGCCGCCGACGGCTCCATCACCATCACCGAGCCGAAGAACATCACGCGTTTCGCCATTCATCCGCCCGCGCTTTCGACGGCAGTTGCGGTGACGGTGGGTGAGTCGAAAATTACCCTGCCGCTGCGCACCGTTGGCACGAACGGGGTGGTCATCGAACGTCGCGCCGGCAAGTGGGCTTACTCCGGCTCGCTCGAAGCCGCCACGCTCACCGGCAAACGCCCCGGCCTGCAAGGCCCGTTGGACGACGCCTTCGCCCGCCCGTTCCTCTGTGTGCGCGGCACTGGCAAGCCGTGGAACCCGGCCGTCGGCGCATGGGCGGATGCGAATCTCAAACGCTTCGCCTACGAATGGCGTCGCCACTACCGGGGCTACCTGCCCGTGAAGAACGACACGGACGTGACCGAGGACGACGTGAAGCGCGCAAATCTCATCCTCTTCGGCGACCCCGGCAGCAACCCGTGGATCAGCAAAGTCCTGCCCCAGCTCCCCGTGCAGTGGACCCACGACACGCTCCAGCTCGGTGCGCACCGCCACTCCGCCGCCGATCACGGCGTGCAGCTCATCTGCCCGAATCCGCTGCCCGGAGCCACCGGCCGCTACGTGGTCCTCAACAGCGGCCACACCTACCACGACCAGGAACTGCGCTTCAGCTACATGGTCTTCCCCCGCCTCGGCGACTGGGCGATCTTCAAAGTAGGCGAAAACCCTCCGAACGCACCAGCATCGCAGGTCGCCGAAACCGTCCTCACCTCCGGCTTCTTCAACGAGGCGTGGCAGGCTGCGGCGGCACGGTGAATCTGAGCCGGAAAGCTTCGGTTGGCGGAGGGCTGCCCATTTTGAGTAAAATCAGTCCAGCACCATGATCCGTCAGACACTCAATTCAGCCCTCGCCCTCCTCATACTCCTCCTCCCCGCCTGCGCCGGCGAGGTGCTCTACAACGGCATCGAACTGCCCACCCCGTGGCCGCCGCAGCGCACGAAGCCGGAGATGCAGTCCTTCGCGCCCATGCCGGTGCCGTATCTGGCCAAGCCGCCCGCGTTGATCCCGGTGGACGTGGGCCGGCAGTTGTTCGTGGATGACTTTCTCATCGAGTCCACCACGCTGCGCCGCCAGTTCCATCGGCCGGAGTATCACCCGCGGTCGCCGGTGTTTCGGCCGGAAATGGCCTGGGAGTCGAACGCCACTGCCGCCTTCGCCGCGCCCTACAGTGACGGCGTCTGGTATGACCCGAAGGAGCGCACGTTCATGATGTGGTATCGCTCCGCCTCGGTCCGCACCTGCCTCGCGCTTTCCAAAGACGGCCTCACGTGGACCCGCCCCGCGCTGGACGTCAACGGCACCAACGTCGTGCTCAAGTCCAATCGCGACACCGCCACCGTCTGGCTCGATCACGACGCGAAAGACCCGGCGCAGCGCTTCAAGATCTTCGAGGCGCGCACCAAGAAGTCGCCATTCCACATGTCCTTGCGCACGTCGCCCGACGGCCGGACGTGGTCCGAGGAACTCGTGGTGTCCGGCCCGTCGTGGGATCGCTCGACGGCATTCTGGAATCCCTTCCGCCAGGTCTGGGTGGCCAGCGTGCGCGGGCACGACCGCATGATTCCCGACTCCGTCCATCGGCTCCGCAATTACCACGAGGGCAAGACCGCCGAGGCCGCGCTCGCGTGGACGCAGCACACGGACCAGGTCGCGCTCGGCAACTACACGCCCGGCGACTTGCAGCCCTGGGTGGCCGCTGACCGCCTCGACCCGCGCCATCCCGATCCGCGATTCCGCGACATCGAGCCGCAACTCTACAACCTCGACGTGTTCCCCTACGAGAGCCTGCTCGTGGGCCTCTTCACCATCTGGCAGGGGCCGGACAACGAGTCCTGCGCGAAGCTCGGCATCCACAAGCGCAACGAGGTGCTCGTCGGCTTCACCCGCGATGGTTTCCATTGGGACCGCGCAAATCGCGACCGGTTCCTGCCGGTGAGCGAGGACCCCAAGGCGTGGAACGCGGGCAACGTGCAGTCGGTGGGCGGCGGCTGTCTGGTCGTCGGTGACCGCCTGTATTTCTACTGCTCCGGTCGCACGAAAGAACCCTCCGACATCGGCACGACCGGCCTGGCGACGCTGCGCCGCGACGGCTTCGCCTCGCTCGACGCGGGCGCGACGGGAGGTCAGCTCACCACACGACCGCTGAAGTTTTCCGGCCAGCACCTGTTCGTGAACGTCGCCGCCCCGCAGGGTGAGTTGCGCGTCGAAGCTCTGGACGCTGCTGGCAAAGTGATCGCGCCCTTCACCAAGGAAAACTGCGTGCCGCTCGCCGCGGACCAGACCCAAGCCGAGGTGAAATGGCGCGGCGTCACAGACTTGTCGAAGCTCGTGGGTCAGCCCGTGCGCCTGCGCTTTCATTTGCGGAATGGCTCGCTCTACGCCTTCTGGCTCAGCCCGGCGGCGAGCGGTGCCAGCCACGGCTACGTCGCTGCGGGCGGCCCTGGCTACGCGAGCAACAAGGACACCGTCGGTGCTGCAGCCCTAGGGCCTGCCCCCGCTGCGCCCCGGGTCCGCCGCTCGCTCTAAAACTTCGACGGCGACTCCTGCATGTCCACGAAGGCCGGGGGCAAGGGACCGGTGGTCGTGACGACGGAGGACTTGAAGCGCCTGATCGAGGAGGTCGCCTACGCCGACAGCCCGGCGGACACCGTGCTGCTCTGCATCAACGCGCAGGTGATGTATTACCCGACCAAGGTCGGCACCATGCGCGGGGCGGGGCGCGGAAATGAAGATTGGCAAGGTTTGACAACTAATGGTGGGAAGCTACCTTGCCGACATGGCCACCAAAACCGCCAACATCGCCCTCACCGATGAACTTGACGCCTTTGCCCGGACCGACATGGCGACCGGCGGGTTCGGCAACTTCAGCGAGTATGTCCGGGATCTCCTCCGTCATCGTCGTCAGCAGCGGATCGAGGAAGACCTGGCTGTTGTCCGCGAGGCGATGAAGGAAGCGCCCGTGGGTGAGCCGCCAGCCGAGATGATGCGTGAACTATCCCGACTGCGTCGCACTTCCCGGCGGTCGAAGTGAAAATCGTCTTCGACACCAGCGTGGTGTTGGCCGGCATTGGCTGGCGCGGTGAAGCCTACCAGTGCCTCGTCATGGTGGCCCGGCGGCGGTTGATCGCCTACGCCACTGCGGAAACAATCGCTGAGGCCAGAGCCAAGACGGAAGAGTTGGCTGCGGCTGGCAAATTTCCCCATGACCCCAAGCCGATGCTGGACTGGTATCTCGCCAACGTGCGGACGATCGAACCGGCACCATTGGGCAAACAGCGCTCGCGAGACAGCAACGATGACCCGATTCTGGCGTGTGCGCTGGGTGCGGGGGCGAAGATTGTCACCGCTTGCGACAAAGACTTACTCGACATGGGCAAGCCGTTTGGAATCGAAATAATCAAGCCGGCGGAGCTGCTGCGACGGCTCAAGGTGTAGTGGGGGTCGCTGACTTAAGGTTGGTCGTGAAGAAGCCGGACGCCATCGGTTTAGCAGCGGACGCGTCGGTTTCCTGCAAATTTCCAGGCGACGGACTCCACGGATGCAGTTTCCATTCCGCGCTTCAGTTTCGTGCCGCCAGTTCGTAGCCGTTGGGTGTCTGGTTCCTAAACGTCAACCCGCTCTAGCCCTTCACACACCTGCCCCGGCTGTCCATCAAATCATGCCGCAAGCGAACTCCATGATGTTGGTTCACTGTCTCCACCACCATGCGCTTCACCTTCCGGCAGTGGCGCGAAAACCTGACCGCCATACGGGAGCAGCTGGCGTGTCGGATGGATCGCCGTATGGCGGCGTAAGCACCGCGAAACGAGCCGTCCCGCGAGGGGCGGCTCCTTTTTATCTGCCTGGTCTCAGCGCTCCGGCTGTCGTCTCCTTCCGGGCGCACGACCCGCCTTCGCGCCTTTGTTGATCCGCCACGCCTCGGGGCAACCCCTAACCGAATACCGGGTCGTTGGCCGGATACCGCGTCACGCGCGCGCGCGTAAGGTGGGGCCATGAAAACGAACCTATCGCTGGTGCTCACGGTGTTGGTGGCCTTCCTGACCCTCACAGGCCGCCCTGCCGCCCACGCTGCGCTGGCGAACTCCTCCACCGACTTGGCCGTCCTCGTGGTGAGTGCGACCACCAATGACGCCGCGCTGCCCGCCATCCGCCAGGCGCTAGACTTCGTCGGCACGCCCTACACCGTCCACATCGCCAGCGCCCAGCCCGGCGCCCTCTCCGCCGACAAGCTCGCCAACGGCTCCCGCGGCTTCTACTCCGCCGTCATGCTCACGGATTCGGCCCTGGCCTACAGCCCCGATGGCGTCATCTGGGCGTCCGCCCTCTCCGCCGCCGAGTGGGCCGCTCTCAACCAATACGAGGCCGACTTCGCCGTGCGTCAGATCAACTGGAGCGGCTATCCCACCCCCGACACCGGCTTCAACTGGCCCACCGCCGCCTTCGACTCCACCGGCAACGCCGCCGTGGGCACCTGGTCCGCCGCCGCCAAGCCTTCCTTCCCTTACCTCGTCACCGCCAACGCGTTCGCCGTCTCCAACGTCTGGACCTACCTCGCCACCCCGCTGGACTCCAACACCACCGTCTGGCTCTCCGACGCCCAAGGCCACGCGCTCATCGCCGTGAAGAAGTTCGCCGATGGCCGCGAGGTCCTCTCGATGACGTTCGACAACGCTCCGTGGCTCCTGCACTCCACCGTCCTCTCCCACGGCCTGGTGACCTGGGCCAACAAGGGCCTCTTCCTCGGTGAGCGCCACACCTACCTCTCCGCCCAGATCGACGACGTCTTCCTCGCCGACGAGATGTGGCCCGCCGGCGAGTTCCGCCAGGGCGCGAAGGACTGGGCCGCGACCATCACCTGGCAGAAGGGTTTCAACACCCGCACGCTGGGCAAGAACTTCCGCTACGACATGGCCTTCAACGGCCTCGGGACGGTCGCCGGCGAATACGAGAACGACGACCTCACCCCCTACGTCCGCACCAACAAGGCGATGTTCAAGTGGATCAGCCACACCTACACCCACCCCTACCTCGACGACCTCACCTATGCCGAGTCGCTCACCGAGGTCACCAAGAACAACCAGGCCGCCACCGGCCTGGGCCTGCCCAACTTCTCGAAGGCCAACATGGTCACGCCCAACATCTCGGGCTTGAACAACCCGCAGTTCATCCAGGCCGCCTACGATGCGGGCATCCGCTACCTGGTCACCGACACCTCCATCCCCAGCCACCGCCCCACCTCGCCCAACACGGGCATCCCCAACTGGGTGGACCCCCGCATCCTGATGATCCCCCGGCACGCCAACAACCTCTTCTACAACGTGAGCACCCCGGCCGAGTGGGTGAGCGAATACAACTCGATCTACGGCGCCTACTGGGGCCGCGACCTGAGCTACGCGGAGATCCTCGACAACCAGGCCGACCTGCTCCTGGGCTTCCTGCTCAAGGGCGACGTGAGCCCGCTGATGTTCCACCAGCCCAACCTGCGGGACTACAACGGCGCGGGGAATACGCTCCTGGGTGACCTGCTCAACAAGGTGGCCGACAAGTATGAGAAGCTCTACAACTTCCCGGCCCTCTCCCCGACGATGAACGCGCTGGGCGCGACCCTGGCTCAGCGGATGGCCTACAACGCCTCGGGCGTGGTGGCCACGCGCAACGCGGACGACACGGTGACGCTGACGGTGAGCAAGGGCGCCCGCATCCCGGTGACGGGCTTGGTCAACGGCGGCGTGGTGAGCTACACCGGCACCGTGGCCCCCGTGATCACCGCCGAGACCTACGCCGGCCAACGCATCACCTACGTGACCCTCGCCGCCGGCCAGAGCGTGACGATCAAGAAACTGTAAGGGTCAACAGCCGGCGTGGATCATCCCCGGACCCATGACGGAGTCGTAGGCGCTGTAGGCGTCGGTCTGCACCACGCCGCGATAGCTCTGCAAAAACGCGGCGGGTCCGGCCCGGCTGCGGCTCATCTGAAAGTCGAACGCTACCGGCCCGCCGGGAACGCTATACTGCCATTGCCACGCCCGGTGGTTCTGGCCCTTGGGTGCGTAGGGGCTTTGCACGCCCACCGGGGTTTCATCGGCTTGCAGGTAATCGCCGGCCAAAAGTTCCAGCCGTTGCGCGGCGTTGACGGGGATCAGCAGTGCCCCCACGGCCATGACGCCGTCGCCCAGCACCGAGGGGCTCACGTGGACCTGCGCGTCGCGCCACAGCGCCGCGCTCTGGCGGAAGAGCGGCTGATGATCGAGATACTTCTTAAGCGTCGCCTCGGTGATAAAGGCGTCGCTCAATTTGTCCCCGGGGATGATGCGCTCCGGGTTGGGCCCCATGGCCACGCCGCCTTCGGGATGACGCGGGCAGGCGAGCTTCTCACGTTTCATCACGCGCACGAAGAGTTCCACGGGTTTGAGGTCCAGCACCTCGGTGACATCGTGGCCGATGACACACTTCGCGCAGCCGCAGGTGGCGCAATGGCTTTCGTTCGCCGGCACGAGCATGATCTCCTCGACCCGGGGCAGATGCGTGGGCAGGGGCAGCCGTCCGTGCGGGGCGGACTGGCGGCGGAGCTGCTTTTCCCGTGCGGGTTGGGCGGCCTCGGTGGCGACTTCCTCGCGGGTCACGCCCGGCTCCAGCTCCAGCAGGGCGAGTTGCGCGTCGGAAAGTTGCTCAGCCTTGGGGCCATACTTGGAGAGCAGCAGCAGGCGGATGCGCTCCTTCAACAACTTGACTTCCAGCGTCAAGCGGCGGCGTTCGGCGCCAGGCTTCCTGGCGCAGTTCTTCGCGCTGCTGGCGAGCCTCATCGCGCTCACCCAAGACACTTCGGAACCCCTCTCGCAAGGGTTCGGAGAGCGTGTTGAGATCAAGCGCGCCGGGCATTTTGGCTGCCCAAAATGCCTGCCAAAACCCACCGTCCAATGTGAATTGAAAGAGGCGGAGTAACCAATAAATATGCGGGTATTGTTCACTCCGAGCGCCACCAGTCCTGGTGCTTCACCCGGGTCAGTTCCAAGCCGCCCAAGAGCAGCGCCAGTTCCTCCGCGCACAAGCGCACCTTCGTGCCGACCTCCAGTCAGGGTTCGGGCCAAGTGGGTTGAAATCGGACTGCCCCGCGCCAAGCCACGGACGGCAACCGAACTCCGGGTGGCGGGCGTTGCCGTCCCGAGACTACTAAGCCTTCTTGTAGATCGGCTTCTTCACCATCTCGGCGGCGAAGCGACGGCCCCGGATCTCGATTTCAATCTTCCCTCCCACCACCGCTACCGCCGGCGGCACGTAACCCATGCCGATGCCGTTGTTCAGCGACGGGCTTTGCGTGCCGCTGACGACTTCGCCCACCGCGACGCCGCCGGCCCAGATCGCGTAGTGCGGACGCGGCGGCGGGGCCTTGTCCGTCATCTTGAACGCCACGAGTTTTTTCTGCGTCCCGTTGGCCTTCTGGCCCGCCAGCACCGCGCGCCCAACGAACTCGCCCTTGTCCAGCGCGACGAAGAAGCCCACGCCCGCCTCAATGGGCGTGGTCTCCTCATCCAGCTCGTGACCGTAAAGCGGATAGCAAACCTCCGTGCGCAACGTGTCCCGCGCCCCCAGCCCACACGGCTGAAGACAAAATTGATGCCCCAGCTTCAACGCCGCCTCCCACACCGCCTCGATCCGCGTCGCTGGCGTGATGACCTCGAAGCCATCCTCACCGCTGTAACCCGTGCGCGCCACGCAGACGCCTTCGCCTGCGAACGCGAACTCCGCGATTTCGTTCTTCTTCAGCTCACTCGGCCGCGCGACCGCCGTGCCGCTGGTGGACGGTGCCGGGAACAGTTGGTCCAACAAACCCGGCGTCTTCGGCCCCTGGATGGCGACGGCCGCGGTGAGGTCGGAAAGGTTCGTGAGCGTCACCTCCGCGCGCTGCGGGAAGGCGGCGAGCCGCTCCTCCAACCACGCCACGTCCGGCTCAATGCGCGACGCGTTGATGATGAGCAAGTATTCCTCCGCGCCGAGACGGTAGGCGTAAAGATCATCAATCACGCCACCGCGCTCATTACACATCAACGTGTATTGGCCGAGGCCGACGGTGAGCTTGCGCGCGTCATTGGTGAGCGTGGCGTTGAGAAACGCCAGAGCCCCCGCCCCGCGCACGATGACCTCGCCCATGTGCGAGATGTCGAAGATGCCCGCCGCCCGGCGAACGCAGAGATGCTCGTCCGTGATGGTGGAATACTGGACGGGCATTTCCCACCCGCCGAATTCGATGAGCTTGCCGCCAGCGCGTTGGTGGGCGGCGAAGAGAGGAGTGCGTTGGAGCATAGATGAATGATGAAATGGCCGGTCGGGCAACTACCGGAGCCGCGACATGCGTTGAAAGTAGAGACGCGAAGCTTGTGGTCAATGAAACTGTGCGCTGGCCACGTGCGCGTCGTGGCTTCGGACGCACGCAGCCGACTGTTCGCCGCGCAGCCGCCACCCTCAGTGGCGCAGGCTGTAAGCGGTCAACTCTTGGCGCCGGTTGTCGGTTTCCGCCACCCAGAGCAAGCCCTCGGGGTCGCGCCATATGCGGGCACGATTGACGCCGACGCCCAACGCTTCTTCCACCACTTCCAGCCGTCCGGACCGGGGAACGATGCGTGCCACTCCACCGTCCGTGCTGATCCAGATGCTGCCATCGCCGTGTTCGCAGGGCGGGCCGGCCAGGCCGCGCAGATGAAGCTTCGTCACTTGGCCCTCCTTGTCGCGGCGGATCAGATTGGCGTCCTGAGAATGCTTGTAGTCCAGAAACCACATCATTTCCTTTGCATCGCGGAGCGCCAGCCAACCTGGCTGGCTCGTGACGCGCTTCAGGCTGCTGTCGAACATGACGCTCTCTTTGGCACTGACCCAGAAGCCTCCGTTCCGGCCGGCGAGGAAGCGCGGCCACGGCTGCTCGCTGTTTCCCGGCAGCGGAATCGGTTGGGGGGCACCGGCGCGCAAGCGCTTGCCGTCCACGGTGAGCAACCGGGCCCGGTCGTTGCTTTCACCGGCCACGACGCCTCCGCTTTGGGGCAGCGGGCTGAACCATTTGAAATAGCCGCCGCGGCCACCGGGTTCGATTTCCTCGGCAGTGGCCGTCACTCGGTTCGTCACGCCAACCATGCCGCACTTGCCATACTTGGCCCACCAGAGATTGCCGGCCTGATCTTTCGCGAGCACGAGCGAGGGATTCAACCCCACGGCCCGTTCCCGCTGATCCGGCGGGAAGGAGATGAGCTTGCGGAGGCGAGGAGCTTCGCGCTCGAAGAGCGATTCCACGTGGGAGAACTCCAGATGGTCGTTGCCGTGCAGCAAGTGCAGGCGGGGCGAGTCGCCGCGGCCAATGCCCAGCAGCAGCGCGCCATCCCGCAAGGGGAGCGCGTATTGAATCTCTTGCTCACTGGACCAACCGGAAGGTCCGGCGGGCAAGGTGAAGATCGTCTTCCACTGACCCGCTTCGTGACGGCTGATCGTGGTGGTGCCAGCCGCGAGCATGGCCATCCACGCGCGGCCACGTGAATCCCCGATGGCCAGCAGGCAGGACTTCACATGCAGGCTCGGGGCGAGGAAGGCGTTGGTGGTCAGCCCGGGACGATGCAGGCTCATTTGGCCAGCGTAGGAAGTCCCGAGCTTCACCGTCAGGCTGAGGTTGGTAGTCGGCAGGGCCTTGGCCTGAAGAAACCACTTGGCCTCGCTGGCCGGCGAGGCGAAGCGGAACTGCGTGAGTTCACCCAGTTGCCGACCTTCGACGGCCCGGGTGCTGAGCTGCGCGGGAAGTTGCTCGCGCGGCATTAGGTAGAAGCGGTTGGGTTCTCCTTCCGCCACCTGCACGCGCACCATTGGGGGCAGAGCCGCGACGTTGTCCACGGTGGGCGCAGTCACGCCGGTGCCGAACGCGGCCTGCGTCTCCGGATGCAACGTGAGCCACACCTGCTCGCCGGCCTTGTTCCACCATTGCGCCCAACGCTCCACGACGGCATTCCGGGTGTCGAAGTCGGCGGCAAGCGAATAGCCTTCATCGTGCCCGGTGAGCGTCATCAGCGCCTGCATCGCAGCTTCGGCGCGGCTGATCTTAGCCCACTGTTCGCCCTGCACCCGGACGGTCTGGGAAGGTTGGCGCTGCTTGAGCTGGTCCACCAAGAGCGGCACCAGCAGTCGGTTGGTGATGGCTCGCCCGTTGCGGCTGGCGTCCAGTAGTTGCGTCAAGACGAACGAATAGGTGGAGCCAAGCTGGCTGGGATCGACCAAGTGCCGGCGGCGGTCCGCGTCCCGCAGGTGGCCAATGTCCTCGGCGCTGCCGAAGCGGAGGAGCAAGTCCATCTCCTTGAACAGGCCGCGCTGCCACTCCTTGCGCAGCCAGGGAATGAGCGATGGGTTGCCGCGTTCGGCCAGTGCGCGAATGTAAAAGGGCGAAACGGGCTCGCGCACTTCATTGGTCCAGCTTTGCAGGACAGCCAGATAATTGGTGGCCTTGGGAGCGAGTTGTTCCAGCCGCATCACTTCATTTACCCGGCTGTAAAACGGCAATCGGTTCAAGGCCTCCAGTCGCCAACGTTCAGGGGGCACGCTACCGATTCCGGCCCACCAAGCTTCCACGTTCTCCGCCAACTTCTCCCGCTCCGCAGGCTCGCGGAGGGAAAGCGGTGGCGGGCGGGACTGGTAGTTCAGCCGGGACATGTCCAGAAACGTCACGTGCGTGGTGCGCTCCAAGAGGAGCAACGCCACATCCTGCACCCGGAACACGTAATTCCCGCTAACGGTGAACTTGGTGATCAACTCGCCCAGCTCGCCGGTCAGCCGCGTCAGTCGCCGGTCCCGCAAGTGCGCGATCAGCGCTGGGACCGCGTCCTGCCCGAGCGCTACGATCTGCCGCTGGATCGCCTCGTCCCCAGGATCGTTCGGCCGCTGCTCGGTCAGGCGGTCGACGAGATACGCCGCGCGTTCCGCCGGGGACAAGCCTTTCGGAATGCCCTTGGATTTCTTCGCGGACGGGTGCGGCGGCTCCTCCACCTGAAGTCGGAGCTGCTCGAGGTTGTCCTCCAACTCCGGCGGCACGCCCAAGGCTCCGTAAGTGTCCAACTGCTTCTCCCAATGGGCGAGCACGACGTCCCACTTCGCGCCCGAGCGCAGCAGCTTCAATCCCGCTCCATAATCCCGGTAGGCTGCGTCGCTAACCTCGCGCTTGGGATTCGGTGCTTTAAGCGCGAGCTGGAATAGCTGGCGTGCTTGGTTCGTATGGCCGAGCCAGGCGGCGGCGATGCCCAGCTCTAGCCCGTGTTCTGGACCGAGCCGTGGCTTGGCAGCCGTGCCGGTGGCCGCGTTCTGCCAAGGCTTGAGGAGCGTGTCCAGCTCGGCGGCGAAATCCACTAGCTCAACCCGCGTGCCGGCGCGGTCGCGTCGCTCTTTGCCCAAACCGTCGGACACGAGGAACAGTTGGTCGCCGTTTTCCTGATACAGCCAACGCGGCTGAAGCGGGCTGCCAGGCTCAGTCTTGCCCACGCGCACGCGTTTCATCTGCGTGTAATCTGGCCACGACGGCCATCTCAGAAGGTGCAGCACAACTTCGTTGGTGGCCTGGGGCTTCGGGCTAACTTTGACCGGCCGTTTGGCGGAGGTGTTGGTCGGGAAGGAGGTGCGACTCGCCTCCAGCAACAAGGTCTTGACCGGTTCCGGCAGCGGGGCTTGCGGAGGTTTTACTGGCGGAGCGGCCGCTAATGCCAGCCCAGCACCCCAGAACAATGCACCGCTGGCCACGAAGGCAAACAGGGAACAACGCATGACCGCAGCGTGGTCAGCCAAGCTGGGTGCGTCAAGGACAGCGTCCTTGCTCGTCGGCACGGCAATTCGACAGACGCGGAAGTCAGCCTAACTACCGTCCGCCGGAGTAAACAAAGCCGTGACCTGTAAAGATCAGACGAACCCTGCCTCGTGGTCAGTGCGGCCTGCCAACCCCATGCACCTGCGCCAGGTAATTCCCAATCGCCTCGGCGCCGGAGACGAAGTGGAGGCCGTTCATGGTGCCAATCTCGACGCCGGTCACGCCGGGCGGCGGGCCGTCGGCGATGATGAGGACGGGGCAGCTTTGGTTCGCCTCGCCGATGAGGGAGAGGATTTCGGTCCGGGGGCGCGGGAATTCCACGTAGCGCACGTCCAGCACGTGGCGGAGTTGCGGGTAGTAGGCGAGCACGCCGTTGATCTGCGCGCACTCGGGGCAGTAGTAGGGCGCGCCGGGGCCGTCGGGAAAGTCGTGCTTGAGGAGGAAGAGGATGTCGCGGTGCATTCTAGAGCAGTTCTGAGTTTTGAGTTCGGCGTTCTGGGTTCCCGGTTGAGGTCAGCCCCATTTCTCCGTCTTCATCTGCTCCTTCGGGAGCTTGAGATCATCCAGCACGAGGCGTTCGGTAGCTTCGACGAGTTCGTTCGTGCCGCAGGCGTAGAAGACGGTGTCCGCCGCGTCGTGGACGTGCTCCTTGACCCACTCGGCTGTGATACGACCCCGGCGACCGGACCACTTATCGTCGGGGTGCAGGCGGGTGCAGGTGACGTAGAAGTCGAAGCGCTCGTTCTCTTGTTCGAGTTGCTGGAACTCCTCGCGGAAGATGATGTCGTTGGTGGTGCGGACCGTGTAGAGAATCGTGATGCGGGTGTCGAGGTGGCGGCGGGTGGCCTCACGCAAGAAGCCTCGGAAGGGGGTGACTCCGCTGCCGCCGGCAATGCAAATGAGGTGCTTGCCCGGCGGGTCGAAGACGGGGAGGAATTTGCCGACGGGCTCGATGACTCCAAGTTTGTCGCCCGGCTTGGCCCAGTCCACGAGGCGCGTGCCCATCTTGCCGTCACGCTTCACCGTGACTTCGTAGAAGCCCCGGTCCAGCGCGCAGGAGCTGAGGGAATAGGCGCGCTTGTAGGTCGGCGTGTCCGGGCAATACACCGTGATGAACTGCCCGGTCTTGAAATCCACATCGTAGCCCGCCGGCCACTGAAGCCGAATGGTCTTCGTGTCCGGCAGCTCCATCGTCACGGACTGAATGAGCATTTCGGCGATTTGCTTTGGCATAGTGTCGGGACGGAGCTTAGGGACGGGGGCGGCGGGCGAAAAGCGAATTTCCCCTGCGCACGCGGTTTAACCCAGCGCCGCCAGCACCTCGGCCGCGTGCTCTGCCGGCTTCACCTTCGGCCAGATCTTCTGGATGCGACCGTCAGCGCCGATGAGGAAGGTGACGCGGTGGATGCCTTGGTAGCGGCGACCGAGGAAGCTCTTTTCGCCCCAAACGCCGTAGGCTTCGACAAGGCGTTTGTCCTCGTCCGCGAGCAGCGTGAAGGGCAACTGGAACTTCTTGATGAACTTGTCGTGGGCCTTCACCGAGTCGGCGCTGACGCCGAGGACAACCACCCCTTTCGCCGTGAAGTCCGCGAAGGCATCGCGGAAGGCACAGGCCTCCTTCGTGCAACCGGGCGTGTCGTCGCGCGGGTAGAAGTAGAGGATCACCGGACGACCGGCGAAATCCGCGAGCGAGACGGTCTGACCGCCGCTGGTGGGCACGGTGAACGCCGGTGCGAGGTCGCCTTCCTTAAGTTTCAGTTCGTGGGGCATGGGTGAGTTATGGCTTTGGTGGGACGGACTTTCCGCCTGGCTTCGCGGCGCTGTCCGGGCTGGCGCTGAGAAGTTTCATGCCATCCAGCACGTAGATGACGCCCGAGACGGCGGTGCAAACAGCGGCGGCGAAGGCCAAGCGCAGCAGCCAATCCGCCGGCCACTTCAGCAGCGCCCACGAGATCGTAACCATCAGCAAAACGGTCGCGGCCTTGCCGACGAGGCGCGGGCGCACGGGCACCTTGCCACCCAGCGTGTAGTGCAGCATAGCGAACCCGACGGCTTGGATGGCGTCGCGCCCGATGACGGTGCCGACGAGCCAGAGTGGGAGGTTCGGCAGGTGCGGGCGCTTGTCGAAGGTGAGCAGCACGAGGGCGGAGACGAGGAGGATTTTATCCGCCAGCGGGTCGAGGAGCGCACCCAACTCGCTGTGTTGGTGGTAACGCCGGGCGAGGTAGCCGTCGTAGGCATCGCTGATGGCGGCGATGGCGAAGCACAGGATCGCAGCCAGCCGGTGCCCTTCGTCACCCGTGCGCTCGTAGTAGAGCACCTGGACGACGAACACTGGCACGAGCAGGATCCGCAGCACCGTGACTTGATTCGCCGTGGTCATGACTTCCACGCGAAATTTGGGACACGCGCGCCGAAGCGTCAACGGGAAGCGCGGAAGGCGGCAGCAGTCAGCGATCAGCGGTCAGCGAACAGCAGTTAGTTCGCAATAGTCGGCTGCGAAGGACGTTTCGGTCGCGGCTTCAAGTCCAGGGTGCTTGCGCTCCACGCATCGCTGACTGCTGACCGCTGTTCGCTGCCCCGTCCGCTGTTTCCTATTCCCTCCGCACGCAATCCGTGGCAAAAACCTCGCCCGACACACATGAAACGACTCGACCACTGGACACTCACCCTCCTCGGCTTCGCGCTGCTCACGCTCAAGGCTCATTCGCAGGACATGCCCCTCACCATGCTGCTCCTCGAAGGCGAAGGCTGGAAGCTGGTCTCCGAAGGCCACACCTTCACCGACGCGCCGTGCGCGGATGCGAAGGGCAATTTCTACTTCAGCGACATGCGCAGCACGCCGCCCACGGTGTGGCAGGTCGCGCCGGACGGGACGAAGACCAAGTTCCTCGAAGGCACGTCGTGCAGCGGCTTGAAGTGGGGCCCCGATGGACGGCTCTATGGTTGCGTGGGCAAAGACAAGCAACTCGTCGCGTTCGAGTTCCCCGGCGGCAAGAAGACCGTCATCGCCGAAGACGTGCAGCCCAACGACCTCGTCGTCACGCACAAGGGCCACATCTACATCACCGAGACCGGCAAGAAACAGGTCACGCTCATCAACCCCAAGGCCGGCGAGAAGCGCGCCGTGGACACTGGCATCGCCGCGCCGAACGGCCTCACGCTCTCCGTCGACCAAGGCACGCTCGCCGTGTCCGATTCGCACGGGCAGCACGTCTGGGCCATGCGCATCGAGGCGGACGGCAGCCTCTCGCACAAGGAGCCTTACATGACGCTGCGCACCGAGGTAGACGTGAACGCGAAGAGTCCCGATGGCCGCTCGCCCGTTTACAAAACCGCCAGCAGCGGCGACGGCATGACCAGCGACGCGCAGGGCCGCTACTACGTCGCCAGCGCGGTGGGCGTGCAGGTGTTCGACCCGACCGGGCGCATGAGCGGCGTGCTGCCGAAGCCGTCGGACAAGTTCATGACAAGCTGCGGCTTCGGCGGGCCGAACATGGACGTGCTCTACGTGACCTGCGCGGACAAAGTCTTCGCCCGCAAGACCAAGGCGAACGGGAACCGGTTCTTCCTCCCGCCGCCGAAGGACCAACCGCCGGCGAAGAAGAAGTAGTAGTTTTTTTCCAAACACACCCAGCCATGAAACAACTCCTCACTCCCTTGCTCTGCCTCGTGCTCGCCGCTCCGCTCTTCGCGGCGGACACCAAGCCCGCTTCGCCCGATGACCAATACAAGAAACTCACGCCCGACTCCGAGGAGCAGCCCGGCGTGCCCAAGGGCACCCTCACCGAGCACGAGTGGAACGACAGCAAGGTCTTCCCGGGCACCGTGCGGAAATACTCCATCTACGTGCCGAAGCAATACGACGGCAAGACGCCCGCGTGCGTTTACGTCTCGCAAGACGGCGTGCTCTACAAGGCCCCGACCGTCTTCGACAACCTCATCCACAAGAAGGAAATGCCCGTGACCATCGGCATCTTCATCCGGCCCGGCACCAAGGCGCTCAAGCCCGGCGAAGTTGCCCCCAAGCGCGCCGACGGCAAGGCCGCGCCGCCCTCGAACCGCAGCTTCGAATACGACAGCCTCGGCGACGCCTACGCGCGGTTCTTGTTGGAGGAGATTCTCCCCGAAGTCGGCAAGAAGTTTAACCTCACCAAAGACCCCGAGCAGCGGTGCATCGCCGGCAGCAGCAGTGGCGGCATCTGCGCTTGGACCGTCTGCTGGGAGCGACCCAACGAGTTCCGCAAGTGCTTCACCACCGTCGGCAGCTTCACGAACATCCGGGGCGGCAACGCGTATCCCGAGCTGGTCCGTAAGGCGGAGAAGAAGCCCATCCGCATCTTCCAGCAGGACGGCTCCAACGACATCGTGAACCAGTTCGGCTCCTGGCCCGAGGCGAACAAGGCCATGGCCGCCGCGCTGAAGGAAAAGGGCTACGACCACAAGTTCGTCTTCGGCGAGGGCGTCCACAGCGGCAACCACGGCACACAACTCTTCCCCGACGCCATGCGCTGGATCTGGCGCGACGCGAAGAAGTAGGCGGGGGGCAAGGCGAGGAAAGGCACGGCTCAGTTGCTGACAACCCCGCTGGCGTTCGGTGCCGTTCTCCCTCGCCCCAGGCCTCTCCATGAACCTGGTAGGGCCGACCCTGTGGTCGCCACGTTATCCAATCAGTCCGACGCGGTCTTGCACAGCAAGGCCCTACCGATTTCAGGGAGTGAAATCGCGGGTCTTGGGGCCGTGGGTTCTCTCCCGTTGTGAGCGGAATTAGCGAGGCGTTGGAAATCCACCTCTGCATGGAGCCGCCCCCCAACCCGCAACCTGATGCTCAAAACTTTTCCGTAAATGGATTTGTGCGACCGAGGAACTTCTCGCGCCGGGTGATCATCTGCTGATCCGCAACCTCGGCTTGGGCAAGACTGGTCAGGTGAATCAAGCTGTAAAAGACGGGGATTTAACCCGAGTCCTTCCCGCCAGGCTCAAACTTGGCGCGGGTTCCAGACGGATTGCTGGACTGCCGTGGGCGGACCTAATCCAAGGTCTTCAGCCCCTCTACCACACTCATCCGGGCCACCGCCAAGGCCGGAGCTAGGCTTGAAGTCAGCCCCAAGCCGGCTGCCACGACCGAGCTGATGCCTGCGATCCGTGGCGTGACCTCGAACGTCACGAAGATGCCATCCGTTACTTTGGAAATATCCAGCCCATGATTGAAAAGCCACCAGGCACCGCCCACCCCGAGCACCGCGCCGATGAACGCTAGGCCGAAGCTTTCCGCGAGGATGAACCCAAACAACTCCCAGCGCTGAAAGCCCAGCGCCTTGAGCACCGCCAGCTCCCGGAACCGCTCCCGGATCGCCATGCTCATGGTGCTCGCGGACACCAGCACCAGCGTGAAGACCACCACCGTCGAGATGGAGCCGATGAGGATTTTGATGTTGCCCCACATGGACACCATGCTCATCTGAAACGCCCGCTCGGTCTCCGCGCGGACCTCGGCAGACGTGTTCTCAAACGCCTTGTTGATCGCGTCCACCGCCGTGGCCATTTCTTCGATGCTCCGCACCTTGACCCACCAGGTGCCGACTTGCCCGGTGCTGCCAGAGGCTTCGTCGAGATACTTGTGGTGGAAGAATACATTCCGGTCATCGATCGTCCCCTCGTAAAAGCCCATCACCGTCAACTCCAAGTCGCACGGCCAGATCGTCCCGGTGAACGGCAGTCGGTCGCCGAGCTTCATGCCGTATTTCTGCGCCGTGATCTTGCCCACGATGCAGCCGCGCACGTTCTTCACCCACGCCTCGTGCTGGTCAGGCGGCGTCTTCATCTCGGCCACCAACGCAGGCATCTGCTCCGGGTCCAGCGCGAACTGCGCGAACTTCATGAACTCCTCGTCGCGGAACTTCCCGCCGAAGAAGGTGAAGGGGGTGACCGCCTCCACGCCCGGGATTTTCTCCAACCCCTGTCGCTGCCGCGCGGGCAAGAGGTTCGCCAGCGAAATCTTGTTCCGCACGATCACCCGAAGTGCCGCGCCCACGTCCTCCGGCGGCACCGTCATTTCGCGCAACGCCACCTGGAGCATCACCAGCAGGAACAGGCTCACCGCCACGCTCAACACGCACAGCCCCGCCCGCCGCTTGTTCCGCAGCGCGTTCTTTGCGATGAAGCTAGTGATGTTCATGCTCCGAAGAGGCGAGGAGGGGAGTTATGAGGAGGGCAGGAAGCGGGTGGTAACGTCCGCCCAGCTCTGCGCTCGCTCGCGGTAGGAAGCTCTCCCCCCCTGCCCCATCTGTATACATCTGGGTTCATCTGTGGCCAAGCCAGTAGGCCGTCAATTCGTCAGCTCTCCTTTTTCCAGATGCACCGAGCGCGACCCGAACGCCGCCGCCTTCGGGTCGTGTGTGACCATGATGACCGTCTTGCCGGCGGTGCGGCTCAACGCCTGCAACAGCCCCAACACCTCCTGCGCGGAGTGGGCATCGAGGTTACCCGTCGGCTCGTCCGCCACGATCAACTTCGGGTCCGTCACCAGCGCGCGCGCAATGGCCACCCGCTGCTCCTGCCCGCCCGACATCTGCCGTGGCAAGTGATGCGCCCGGTCGCCTAGGCCCACCAGCTCCAGCGCCGTCGTCGCCAGCCGCTGCCGCTCGCGTCCGCCCAGCCGTGTCAGCAACAGCGGCAACTCCACATTCTCAAACGCCGTCAGCACCGGGATGAGGTTGAACGACTGGAACACAAACCCCACGTGCTGATTCCGCCAGTCCGCCAAGCCCGACTCATCGAGTTTCCCCACATCCACACCCTGAACCAAACACTGGCCACCCGTGGGCCGGTCCACCCCCGCGATGATGTGCAGCAAAGTGGATTTTCCCGACCCCGACGGCCCCATCAGCGCGAGAAACTCCCCCCCGGCGATGTCCAGCGACACGCCGTTCAGCGCTGTCACCTGGATGTCGCCCTGCTGATAAACCTTCGTGAGGTTCCTGATGCTGACCACGGGTTCTGCCATGCGTGCGCAGGTCATACGGGAGCCAGCCGCTGAAAGCAAATCACCTCGACGGTGGCGAGGACAGCGAAGGTCTCTAAATCACTTCCTTCAGCGGCTCCCAGCCATCCACGAGGTATTGCGGGCGGCCGGTGAGGTCAGGGAGCGTGACTTGATTCGCGTTGATGCCGACGCGGTTGTAGAGCGTGGCGAAGATTTCTCCGAAGTGGACGGGGCGCTCATTCGCCTCGCCGCCCAAGCGGTCCGTGCTGCCGATGACTTGACCGGTGCGCATCCCGCCGCCGGCGAGCACGGCACAAGAAACTTGCGGCCAGTGGTCGCGCCCGCCTTGCGCGTTAATCTTAGGCGTGCGGCCAAACTCGCCCCAGAGGATGACGGTGACGTCCTTGTCGAGGCCGCGCTGGTGCAGGTCTTCGATGAGTGCGCTGAAACCCTGATCGAGCAACGGGCAGTCTTGGCGGAGCGCGTCGAAGATGCGCCCGTGATGGTCCCAGCGGCTGAAAGCGAGCGTGACGCAACGCGCGCCGGCTTCCACGAGCCGACGAGCCATCAGCATGTGCTCCATGAGCTTCGGGCCCCCGTCGTCGCGGTTCTTCGCATCACCCCGGCCATAGCGGGCGCGGACTTTCGGGTCTTCCTTATCGAGGTCGAGGGCTTCGAGAACCTTGCTGGAGGTGAGCATACCGAAGGCTTGCTGCGTGAAGCTGTCGAGGCCGTCCATCAGGCCGCTGCCGTCCACGTCGCGCCGGAAGTTGTCGAAACTGGTGAGGAGGCGCTTGCGGTCGTCGAGGCGGTCGAGCGTGAGGCCGTCGAGAACCATGTCTTCCTTGCCCGCGCCGGAAGGCTTGAAGGGCGCGTGGCCGACGCCGAGGAAACCGGGCTTGCCCGCATCCGCCCAGCGCATCTCGCCCATCTTGGGCGCGAGGCCGAAGAACGCGGGGACGGACTTGTCCACGGGGCCTTGGAGCTTCGAGAGCACGGAGCCGAGCGAAGGCCAGCCGCCGGGCGGTTGGTTGCGCGCGAGGTGCCCGGTCTGGCACTGGAAGGCGTTGTGGTCGTCCACCGCGCCGACGACGGAGCGGATGAGGACGAGCTTGTCCATGAGCGCAGCGGTGCGCGGGAGCAGTTCGCCGATTTGGATGCCGGGGACGTTCGTGGCGATGGGCCGCAACTCGCCGCGAATCTCGCTCGGCGCGTCCATCTTCAGGTCGAACATATCCTGATGCGGCGGACCACCGGGCAGGAAGATGTTGATGATGGCCTTGTGCGACTTGCGGATGCCCGCCTGCGCCTCGACGCGCAGCAAATCGGGCAGCGCCAGTCCGCCGAAGCCCAGCGCGCCAATGCGCAGGAAGTCACGGCGCGATTGGCCGTCGCAGAAGGCGCGGGTGGATGTGCCGGGCAGAGTTAGCATGGTTGAAAATTAGCTCCGTGTGCGACGAAGGCCAGCGGGGATTGGTTCAGAGAAATCTTGGCCACAAGCAGGCGCAAAGAAGCACAAAGGAGGCATTCTCTGTCCGCTGATTCTTTGAGCTTTTTTGTGCCTCCTTGTGGCAAAATCCCTTCGCCCGCTCACTTGGGAATCTGGTTGAGCGTATACCAGAACGTGTCGTTCACGAGCGACTCCCCTGCCCCGTTCTTCACGTCCAGGCTGCGGACCATCGTGACGTAGCCGGGCTTCCAGCCGGAGAGCTGGAGGCGGACTTTTAGTTTGTCCGACGAGACGGTCGCGCCGGCGACCTTGATGACGGTGGCGGCGTTTTCCTTGCCGTCGTGGTCCAGTTCGGGCGAGCCATACTTGGCGTGATACTTGTAGCCGTATTGCGTCACGTCGTAGCTCTCGGGGTCGGCGGCGGTTTTCGCTTCCACGGGTTGCGTGAAGGTCAGCTCGAAGCCGTCGCGCTGGGCGTGAACTTCCTTCACCTCGAACGGCAGCTTGCCCGTGTAGCTGATGCGCTCCAGCGCGTAGTCCAGCGGCGCGACGGCCTTCCACGAGACCGGGGCCTGCAAACCGCCGACGTAGAGCTTGCCGTCCGGGCCAAACACGAGCCGGTTCACGCCGGACTGGAACTGCTTCAGAAACGGCCACACCGCGCCCTGATACTCGCCGTTGACCTTCTCCAACTGCACGCGTGTGACGATGGAGTTCTGGAAATCGCCGACCATGAGCTGGCCCTTGAACGGCCCGAAGCGGTCGTCGGTGATCTCCGCGAAGCCCGTGACGGAGCGAGCGAGTTTGTAGGGGAACCACACGGCGGGCGGGTCGAAGCGCGTGTGCTTGCCGTATTCCGCCTGCGGTGCGGGCGACGCGCTCGGGTGACCATAGAACTTGCCGGGCGTGACTTGGTTCAGCTTGCACGCCGCCATCCACTGGCCCTGATTCTCCGTCACGAACACCTCGCGGTCCGGGCCGAAGGTGCCGATGCCGTTCGGCTCGCGTAAGCCGGAGCAAATTGGGGTAATCTCTCTGCCGCCGTTCGCTATGCGCACAGCCCAGCCCATGTAGCGGCTGTCCCAACGCCCGCTGTGCCCGGCGTTGGCGAGGATGAAGTTGTCCTCATTGTCCAGAACCGGTCCGTAAATAAAGGCGTTATAGCTGCCGGTGTAGCCCCACGCTTGGTTTTCGCAGAAGAGCGCGCCGGACGAACTGGAGAAATCGAGGCGATACAGCCCCTGCTTAGTGCCTGCAAAAAGGCCAGACTTACCTTTGCTAACGAGGCCCATAGGCTCGCACAAGCCGCGAGCAACACGGCGATAATTGGCACCCCCAGTCGGCCCCTGGGCACCCTCCACGACCCAGACTTCTCCCGGCCAAGTGCAGATTGCCAAGTCGCCGTTGTCCATGAAGACCATGCCAGTGACGAGTAGATTGGCCGCCTGCGGGAGTGGAAACGCTTCGGCTCGGTAGTGCGGAGTGGATACCAGGCTTGGCTTGGGAATTGGGCTGCCAGTCAATCTTACGGGCGGCCAGATCGGAGCGATACCAGATCGAAGATAGGGCGATGTAGGCGAGGCCATTCGTCTGGCTGTAAGTGACTGCCTTGCCGCTTCCTCGGTAGGGAAAACCTCAGACTGGAGTGCAAAGAAACCCTGAGTTTTCGCCGATTCGCTGACGTGAACAAACACCCTGACTTGATGGCCGGTTACGCGGTGCTTGGGATTCCCCTTCTCCACTCCTTGTTCAGTGACGGTCTCAACCTCGTAATCCACATGCTTCTCCATAATGTGCAATTCAACTCCCGGCTCTTGGCGCAGGAGGCTAACCAACAACACGTCGTTGGTTCGGGCAATCATAACCGCAGCCGGGGGATTGAAAATGGTTTGACCGTGACCCATCTCGGCATGGGCTAAGAACCAGAGGTCGTCCTTGCGCCCTTGGAAAAGCACAGTTCGGGACACCCCCATGTTTGTGTCGACGGCGCGGGCGACATACTCGCTGATAACCAAGTCGTCGTTCTTTGCGCTCTGGAACGAATACCCGATTGACATGGGCTCGGAGACATCAGGTCGCGATAGCCTCCTGAGCATCCAACCGTCCGGCAGGTTGGCGTCGTCCCTGTGTGGCAACTTTCCCGTCGGGAACTTCCCAACGGTCCACGGAAACACCGGCGGCATGGTCCACAGCACCGTCCCGCCGTTCGTGCTGATGAAGGGCGACTTGGGCAGGCCGTATTGCGGGCCGAGGAGCGCGAGGCCCTTGCCCGACCAGACGGTGTGCGTGCGCAGCAGCGCGGTGTCGAAGGCCAGGTGCAGGTTCGTCGCCAGCGGCACCACGATGCTGCGCGTGCTCTGCGGCATCGGGGCCATGCGGAACGGCTGGTCCGGTGGGTCGTAGTGCGGGAGGACGGGGGCGGGCGCGGCCTTGGCGGTCTGGGCGCGGACATCCGCTGGCCGTGCGAGGCAGACGATAGCCACCGCCAAGCCGAGACAAATCAAAGGGCAACGCATGGAACGAAGCTAGCGACGGAAGGCGCGCGAGGGCGAACCATTTTCACTCACCCTGAACCTGGTAGGGCCGACCTGCTGGTCGGCCCTACCAGGTTCAGGGTGAGGGCAACCTTAATCACATCGTGGTCGCGCACCTCCTCACCCCGGCCCTCTCTTCCACTCCGAGTGGAGGAGAAGGAGTGAGAGGGAGCGCGGGTCAAACTCCGCCCGAACCGGCCTACCTTGCCGTATTGCCGCTTGCCTTGCCCGCCGAGGCCGGGAAGGCTCACCCCCGGATTCCACGGAACGCTGTTTAAGCGCACACCTGACCACCAAGATGAAAACTGTCGGCCCGAAGGCCTCCACCGCCACCATCGGCTTCGAAGCCAAGCTCTGGCTCACCGCCGACAAGCTCCGCAACAACATGGACGCGGCGGAATACAAGCACGTCGTCCTCGGCCTCATCTTCCTCAAATACATCTCCGACACCTTCGAGGAACACCGCGCCAAGCTCCTCGCCGGCCAGGGCGACTACGCCGGGGCCAATGCCGAAGACCCCGACGAATACAAAGCCGAGAACGTCTTCTGGGTGCCCGCCGATGCCCGCTGGTCCCACCTTCAGGCCAGCGCCAAGCAGCCCACCATCGGCAAGATCGTGGATGACGCCATGGTCGCCATCGAGCGCGACAACCCACGCCTCAAGGGCGTCCTCCCCAAGGACTACGCCCGCCCCGGCCTCGACAAACAGCGCCTCGGCGAACTCATCGACGTCATCGCCACCATCGAACTCACCGCAGCCAGCGAGGGTGAGAAGACCCACCGCTCCGTCGATCTGCTCGGCCGCGTTTACGAGTATTTCCTCACCCGCTTCGCCAGCGCCGAGGGCAAGAACGGCGGCCAGTTCTACACCCCGTCCTGTGTCGTGCGCTGCCTCGTCGAGCCGGTGCCAGTCCGGAAGGACCTCGCCCCCTACAAAGGCCGCATCTACGACCCCGCCTGCGGCTCCGGCGGCATGTTCGTGCAGTCGGAAAAATTCGTCGAATCCCACGGCGGAAAGTTGGGCGACATCAGCATCTACGGCCAGGAGAGCAACGCCACCACCCGCCGCCTCGCCGTGATGAACCTCGCCCTGCGTGGCATCGAGGCCGACTTCGGCCCCGAGCACGCCGACACCTTCCGCCGCGACCTCCATCCCGACCTCCGCACCGACTACGTCCTCGCCAACCCGCCCTTCAACGACTCCGACTGGTTCCGCAAGGACGACGACGTGCGCTGGCAGTTCGGCGTCCCGCCCAAGGGCAACGCCAACTTCGCTTGGGTGCAGCACTTCATCCACCACCTCGCGCCGCAGGGCATGGCCGGCTTCGTCCTGGCCAATGGCAGCATGTCCTCCAACCAGTCCGGCGAAGGCGACATCCGCCGCGCCCTCATCGAGGCCGACCTCGTGGACTGCATGGTCGCCCTCCCCGGCCAGCTCTTCTACAGCACGCAGATCCCCG
>JBDKJY010000052.1:0-33923 GCA_039796295.1 Verrucomicrobiota bacterium | reverse complement strand
ATCTCCGCCCTCCTGGCCGAGACCAGCGACGACTGGGAAACCGGAAAAATCTACCTCAACATGGCAAACCAAACCCCACCCTCAGTTTGATGCTCAATCAATTTACAGAAAAGAAATTGCGCGGCCTTGATCTGGCCTCTGTTCCTCAACGACAACGACCGGACGGGTGGCTTGAAGCTGTTCAACGGGCTGGGGAGGATCAGTTCGTTTAGCTTGCTGCGGGAGAGGCCAGTCCAGCGACAAAGCGTGCCTGGCTTCGGTAGACGGATGAACTCAGGGGTTACGTTGAGGGGGTTGTTGGGTTGGGCTGCTGTGGTCGTCGTCGTTGCATTCATGTTCATGCCTGTTAAGCGAGAATCGCGGGGAGATTCTTACAAGGACGCCCTGAAATGAGGGGCTGAGGCAACGAAGGGACGGTCTGGACTGTCCGGCAAACAACGCCATCGAGCCTGCGACCACGGAAGCGTCGACTGGCTACTTGCCGAGGAAGATGTCGGGCATCTTGTCCACGGCCTTGCGTTTGGTCTCCGTGTCGATGTGCGAGTAGTTGCGGCTCACGGCAACGGATTCGTGGCCGATGATGTCGCGAGCCACCGCGTCACTGACCCCGGCGTTCTTCAGCAACGACGTCGCGGTGTGGCGCAACGAGTGAAAGCTCAGTTCGCTCTGGGTGTGCTTAACGCTGTGTCCTTTCCCCGTCTCCTTGAACTTACGCTTTTCCGCAAGTCCAGCGTCCACGAGAACCTGGTGGAACTGCTTGGAGAGCCGTCCGTTGTTGGGACTTTCTTCGTAGCAGGCGCAGGCTCGGGGGAAAACGGGGTCGTCAGGCTTTGCTTTTTTCCGAAACTTTTCGAAAAAGTTCAACAACGTCCTGGCCATCGGAATGCCCATGTCCCGATCTGTTTTGCCGGTCACAAGGCGAATTTCGTCCGTGTCCAGTTCCACGTTTGACCACTTTAATTGCGCAATGTCGCCGAGCCTCAGTCCGGTGTAGGTTCCCACCAGAATCATCCCGCGCCATTCCTCATCGGCAGTGGCCATTACCGTTTTCAATTCTTCCAAAGTAAAGGGCCGACGTGACGAAGACTTTTTGCTTTTCAACAGCGTCACCTGTTCAGCTTGGTTGCTGTCCACCAAGCCATCGCGCCTGGCCTGATTGAAGGCGGCCCGAACAATTTTGAGATTCACATTTACCGTGTTGGTGGAAACGCGCTCCGCCATCGAATCACGAAACTCCATGATCTCTCGGCGCGTGATGCGGGTGATCTCAAAAGTTGCCTTGCTACCCAAGAACTTCAGGAATTGCTCGATGGTGACTCGATAGCGGATGTGGGTTTTTTCCCCTGCTTCGAGTTCCTTACGCTTCAGCCATGACCGGCAGAAGTCTTGCGTTGTAGAGCTCGGAAGTTGGTCCCTGTTCCCGATGGCGAATATCTCCGCGATGACTTTCCGGGCCTGACCTTCAAGCAGTCTTCCAGACCGACTTTCAACCGCAGCATCCTCATACTTGTTGGCGATGCGCTGGGCCTCCTTGCGATCAGTGGTTTTGGTGGATTGTTGCGTTCTGCGCCCGTCCGGCAATGTGAAGCAGGCGAACCAGTAAGGCGAACGCGGAAATCGTCGTAAAGAAGCCATAACGAGTCTCCACTCTAGTCTCAACGTCACCCCTGTCAATCACGTTCAATAGCGTCAAAAAATCCAATAAAAGCATAATAAATGAGTAAAGCGTTGAATCGTGAGTTCAAATCTCACCATCCCGACCATTTTTGGTTTGCCACGGGTGCGGTGGTAAAAGGTGAAAAGTCCCGCACTCCACGTCGGCTCGTTCCTCGACTGCTGTCGGAGGCGGAACATCCCTTATCCAACGGGCGGTGCCCTGCGCCCTACGGCTGCGCGATCCCACCAGATAGAACCCCACTCCAGCGCTGCAAAGAATCAGCCTCCTGCTCACCGCTTCTGGGCGGTTCAGCAGTCCGGGCTTCGCCGCCGCTGCGCACCCGTCGCACCGCCCAAGGCCAAGGCCACCAAGCCGCAGCGCGTGCCAGTGGCCTTCCACATCCACGGCGGCGGTTGGGGGCGGGAAGAAGGACTCGCCCGCTCTGGGGCTTGGTTCCATCCGCGTGCACCGGTGGCCACCCGTGGTTGTCCCACTGCCATTTCGTAGTTCAGGTTCAATGCAGACGTAGAGAACGCAGAGCAACGCAGGGGTGGGTTAGTCTTGCGCGTTCACCTTTGGGTGGCCTTCGCTGGTCGCTACGCGAGACAACTTCGCGTCCTCGTCGGTGCGGCGTTGAAACTAGGCGCGCCTTTGCTCAACTACATGGGCTCGGCTTAGTTGGGCGACAGCGCCGGAGCAGAGGAGGGGAAACCGGCTGGCAGCGCGCCGCGGATGACGGCGCGCAGGGTGGCGAGGGCGACGGGCTTGGGCAGCGCTTCGGTGAAGCCGTATTTGGCAAAGTGCGGCGAGCCCAGCACGGTGACAGAGGTCGAGAAGATGATCATCGGCAGGTCGGCACGGACCTCACGGACCCGCTGGGCGAGCTCCAACCCGGTCATGCCCGGCATCTCGCAGTCGGTGAGGAGCAGGGCGTAGTCTTGCGGCGCGGCCTGAAAACGCTCCCAGGCGACCATGGAGGAACCGGTGATTTCCGCCGGCAGTGCCTCCAGCGTGAAGAAGTGTCGGAGGAACGCGCAGATGGACTCGTTGTCGTCCACGACGAGGATGCGGGTGGGCGGCTGGGACAGGAGCGTCATGGGTTCATTGGCGAGCGCCAAGTTGTGGCTGAAGTTCGGGGGAGCGGTATTTCGCGAGTCATCTATAGGTCGCGAACTATCTCAGACATTTTGCTGGCCTCAAGGGGAAATCCTTGGCCAGCGCGGTCGGCGACGCAGGGAAATTCCTGAACGCGCGGTGGTCACAGCCGGAGTTTCAGTAGGCCGACTTCCAGCGCGAGGGCTTCCTGCACGTTGGTGCGCAGTAGCCGTTGCGTTTGCTCAATCACGCGGAGGTTATCGAGCGCTTCCGCCGCACTGACGCGGGCGACCACGGCTTCCGCTGCGCCGCGCAAATCGGGGAAGGTCACCAGGCCCGCGTCCGCGCCGAGCTTGCACAGCCACACGTCGCGCAGCCACCAATGGAGCGTCAGGAGCAGCTCGGCGCGCTGGCGGCGGTATTCGGCCTCGATGGCGGCGGTGAGTTCCTCCTCCCACTTCTCCTGGAGCTTGGGGTCGGCGTCCGCGTAGCGCTGGAGCGGGGAACGCGCGGTGAGGGTCTCCTTGATTTCCTCCTTCACGGCGGCGAGGCGGGCGAGCAGTTGGCCCAGCACCCGGTAGCGACCGAGTAGGTTTTGCTTTGGCTGGATGAGTTGCGCACCGAAGTCTCGCAGCCAGGCGACGTGCGGCGGGGAAAACTTGTGCCCGCCCTCGCTGGCGAAGTTCAGCCGCAGGCAACGGGACAGAATAGTTTCGAGCAACTGCTGCGGCTCGGCAGTGAGCAGGATCAGGATGGAGCGGGCGGGCGGCTCCTCAAGGGTCTTGAGGAAGGCGTTGGCCGCCTGCGTGTTCAGGCGGTCGGCGGCGACGATGACGGCGACCTTCCAGGCGGCTTCGGTGGGCTTGAGGTTCACCTGCTGGATCAGGTCGCGGATCTGGTCCACGGAGATTTGGCGCGACTTCGATTCCGGTCGCACCCATTGCACGTCGGCGTGGTTGGCGTGGTCAATCTTCTGGCACACGAGGCAGTCATCGCAACTGTCCACGGCGGTCTGGCTGGCGCGGCGCGGCTGCTGGCAGTTCAAGGTCTTCGCGAGCGTCCGCGCCACGGCTTCGAGTTCATCGAGGTCGCCGCCGGTGAAGAGGTAGGCGTGCGCGAGCCGGCCTCGCTCCAGACTGCGCTGAAGGAGGGCGACGGCCTGTTGCTGGGCGGGGAAATCTACGAACGCCATGCGCAGATTCGACTGCGAGGCGGGGGCTTTGGCGAGGCGAAACTCCGGCGGGGCCGGTCAATTCTTTGCCTTGCTGCGCAGCGGGGGATTCCGAAAGATGTCGCCTTGTGTTCCGCCCCTCGCGGGTGGCAGGGACCGAAAACAATCTCGCACATGAAACAAAAAGCTTACGCCGCCGCTGGGGTGGACATTGATTTGGGCAACAAAGTCAAGGGCACGCTACCCAAGCTGCTCGCTTCCACGCATCGCCGCGAGGTGCTGGGCAAGGTGGGCGGGTTCGGCGGGCTGTTCGCGCTGGACGTGAAGAAATACAAGCAGCCGGTGCTGGTCAGCTCGGTGGACGGCGTGGGGACGAAGCTGAAGCTGGCCTTCGCGATGGACAAGCACGACACCATCGGCGAGGACTTGGTGAACCACTGCGTCAACGACATCGCGGTGCTCGGCGCGGAGCCGCTGTTCTTCCTCGACTACCTCGGCACGGGCAAGCTGGAGCCGCACGTCTTCACCGACATCATCAAGGGTTTCGCGCGTGGTTGCGCGGCCAACGGCTGCACGCTCATCGGCGGCGAGACGGCGCAGATGCCGGGCTTTTACCAGGCGGGCGAATACGATGTGAGCGGCACCATCGTGGGTGTGGTGGAGAAGTCACGGATGCTGAACGGGCAGAAGTCCGTGAAGCGCGGCGACGCGGTCATCGGCATCGCGTCGAGCGGACTGCACACGAACGGCTATTCGCTGGCGCGGAAGATTTTGTTCGACCAGCTCAAGTTCCTGCCGGGCGATTTCGTGCCGGACCTGCACAACACCGTGGGCGAGGAGTTGCTCAAAGTTCATGTCAGCTACGGGCCGCTCGTGCAGAAGCTGCTGAAACGCTTCAACTCAAAACCCGGAACTCCGAACTCGAAACTCCCGGTGAAGGCCTTCGCGCACATCACCGGCGGCGGCTTCGTGGACAACATCCCGCGTGTGCTGCCGGCGAAATGCGACGTGGTCATCCGCAAGGGCAGTTGGGAGATGGGGCCGTTGTTCGAGTTGCTCGCCGAACGCGGCGGGGTGGACGAGGCGGAGCTTTACCAGGTCTTCAACATGGGCGTGGGCATGGTGGCCGTGGTGGCCGCCGAGCAGGCGGACGCGGCGCTGAAGTTCATCCGCAGCCAGAAGCACCAGGCGTGGCTCGTCGGCGAGGTGGTGAAGGGCACGGGCGTGGCACGGGTGGAGTAGCACGGGTGGAGTAGTTCAGCGCGGGAACGGAATTGGCAGGCGAATTTGGGGCAAGTGAATGTGGGACAGCCACGGCTCCAAACCCGCGCTTCCGTCAGGGAAATCTGGTCAAGAAGATGGGAGCTTTTCGCCCGTTTTTTCTGACCATGGTGGAGGTATGCGGCTCTTTCGAGCTTGCTGGAGCAGAGCGTTTCTTTGTGCTCTCTGTGCCCTCTTGTGGCAAATCCCAGCCCCCGGAGTTCAGACCTTCGGCGGTTCAGCGGCGGCGGTGATTTCCTTCTTCTCCCAGAAGGCCACGGCGAAGAGGACCATGATGGCGGCGGCCATGAGGCAGGGGAACATCCAGAATTCCTTCCATTGAGCCATCGTGTCTTGCAGCACGGTGCCGGCGACTTGCGGCTTTTGAGCGGCGAACATTTTCCCGAACGACTCCCAGAAGGTGAAACTTTCCGCTGGCGGCATGGCCTTGCCGAGGGCGTCGGCGCTCTTGAGCGTCTTGCCAAATTCGCCGCCCGCGACCTGGTAGCCGAAATACATCCCGACGCCTTGCGTGAAGAAGACGAGCATGGACTGGGCTTGGCCGCGGACTTCAGCGGGGGCCTTCGTGTCGGTGTAAATGAAGCCGGTGACGAAGAAGAAGTCGTAGCAAATCCCGTGCAGCACGACGCCGGAGAGAATCATCCAGAGCACCTGTTCCGGCGCGCCAAAGGAGAAGAGCGCGTAGCGAATCACCCACGCCAGCATCCCGACGAAAATCATCCACTTCACGCCAAGGCGTCGGAAGAAGAACGGCACGAGCAGCATGAAGAAGATTTCCGACATCTGGCCCAGCGTCATCGTGGAACCGGCGGCCTTGAAGCCGATGTGCGTGAGGTAGTTCGAGGTGAACGCGTAGTAGTAGGCCAGCGGGATGCAGATGAGCGTGGAGCAGACGATGAAGACGAGGAACGGCACGTTGGCCAGCATCTTGAAGGCGTCCACCATGAGGAGGGCCTTGAGGTTGATGGGCTTGCCGGCGGCGGGCGGCGGCGTGGCGGGTTGCAGGAAGCAGACGACGCCGAGGACGAGCGAGGAAACCGCCGCGAGGGTGAAGATGTGCGTGCTAGCGGACCAGCCGAGTCCGCCGACGATAAGGCCCGCCACAATCCAGCCGATGGTGCCCCACACGCGGAGCGCGGGAAACTTGTTGCGGTCGTCAATGTTCGTGAACGCTACCGTGTTGCTCAGGCCGAGCGTGGGCATGTAGCAGAGCATATAGGCGGTGAAGAGCCACACGAGCGACTTGCCATCGCCCTTCGCCACCAAGCCCGGGGCCATGAACAGCAGGCCACCGCCAATGAGGTGGAGGACGCCCATCGCCTTCTCGGAGTTGAAGAACCGGTCCGCCACCAGGCCGAGTAGCAGCGGCGCGATGATGGCCGCGAGGGGCGCGCTGCCGTAGGCGTCGCCGATGATGCTCGCCAAGTTGTTGCTCGCCAGACACGCGCCCAGCGTCGCGAACCACGCCCCCCAGACGAAGAACTGGAGGAACATCATGACGGACAGCAGAATGCGGTTCTTGGAACTCATAGATTTTGCGCGACGCTAGGGAAACGCCGCGCACGGGGCAAGCGTTGAAATTGGGTCGCAGACTGTCTTGGGACCAAGAATAGCGCTCGCAGACAAGGCCTTCAGCCGGTAGAAAAGGCCGTTGACGTAGCTCACGTTGAACGTAACACTCGTAATGTCATCAATTCACTTATGATTACAAATGAACCGGCCAAGCTGACCCACAACGAGGTCATCAAAGATGCCATCCCCACCCTCGCCGGCAACATCGCCGCCACCATGGCGTCCGGCACCGACCAGTTCTCTGCTGACGACCAGCAGTTCATCAAGTTCCACGGCCTCTACCAGCAAGACGACCGCGACCTGCGCAAGACGCAGAAGAAGTTCATCATGATGATTCGCGGGCGCATCCCCGGCGGCATCATGACCCCGGCGCAGTGGATTGCCTTCGACGACCTCGCCGGGACTTACGGGAACAACACGCTCCGCATCACCACGCGGCAAAGCATACAGTTCCACGGCGTCGTGATGGCCGGCCTCGGCCCGCTGATTAAGAAAATCAACGACTGCCTGCTTTCCACGCTCGCGGCCTGCGGCGACGTGAACCGCAACATCACCGCTTCGCCCACGCCTGCGCAGACCACCGCCCGCGCTGCGATGATTGCCGACGTGCATCGCGTGGTCGCCGCGCTCGCGCCGCAGACGAAGGCTTATCACTCCATCTGGCTCGACGGCGTGCAACTCAACCTCGACGACCCGGCGAACAAGGATTTCGTGGACCCGCTCTACGGCAAGACCTACCTGCCGCGCAAATTCAAGGCCGCCTTTGTCCTGCCGCCGAACAACGACATGGACGTCTTCACCAACGACCTCGGCTTCATCGGCATCGTCGAGAATGGCCAGCTCGTCGGCTACAACCTCGCCGTCGGTGGCGGCTTGGGCCGCAGCCACGGCAACAGCGCCACCTACCCACGCCTCGCGGACGTCATGGGCTTCCTCAAGCCCGAGCAAGCCGTGGCCGTCGCCCAGGCCGTGCTCACCGTCCACCGCGATTTCGGCGACCGCACCGACCGCAAGCACGCGCGCTTGAAATACGTCGTGGCCGAGAAGGGCGTGGACTTCGTGCGCAACGAAATCGAGCAACGCGCTGGCTTCAAACTGGAGCCGGCCCGCGCCTACCAGTTCACCACCACGAGCGATGCCTACGGCTGGCACAAGGCGGTGGACGGGACGAACTTCCTCACCCTCTTCGTAGAAACTGGCCGCATCAAAGACACCGACAAGGCGCGCCAAAAAACCGCCTTGCGCCGCGTCGCTGAGAAGTTCGGCAACCTCGAGTTTCGCCTCACCGGCAACCAAAACGTCCTCCTCGCCAACGTCAGCGACGCTGACAAACCCGCTATTAACGCCCTCCTCGCCGAGCACGGCGTCCGCACGGAAAACCAAGCGAGCCTGCTCCACGGCAACTCCATGGCCTGCCCCGCGCTACCCACCTGCGGCCTCGCGCTCGCGGAGTCCGAGCGCGCCTTGCCCGGCCTCGTGGACCGCATCGAAAAGCTCTGCGGCGACCTCGGCCTCGGCGCGGAGGAGATTGTCATCCGCTCGACCGGCTGCCCGAACGGCTGCGCGCGTCCCTACATGGCCGAGATTGCCTTCGTCGGCAAAGCCCCCGGCCGCTACCAGCTCTGGCTCGGCGGCAACGCCTCCGGCACGCGCCTGAACAAGCTCTTCAAAGACGTCATCAAGGAAGCCGAACTCGAAACCGAACTGCGCCCCCTCCTCGCGCGCTTCGCGACGGAACGCACCGCCAGCGAGCGCTTCGGCGACTGGTGTGACCGGGTTTTAGAGGCGCAACCAGCAGCGACTAAGTAAGTCCAGTCCACCTGAGCCACCCCTTGGGAAACCAGGGACACAGTCTTGCTCAGATTATGTAGTCCAGTGGGTTAGCGTGCTCACCTTGGAGTAGCTTCACGCGCTCGCATAACTGGGCCAGCGAGACGTTCTCTAGAATTTTCACGATGGCATCGCGCACTTCCTTCATCACGCTGCGGATGGCGCACTTGCTCTCATCGGGGCAGGAGCACTTCTCGTAGAAGCGTTCGCTGACGCAACTCACCGGCGCGAGCGGCCCCTCAATGTGCCGAATCACCGCCGCTAGGGTCACGAACTCCGGCGGGCGGGCCAGCCGGTAGCCACCGGACGCCCCGCGCCGGCTCTCCACCACGCCGAGCGTCTTGAGGTCGGTGAGGATTTGCTCCAAGAACCGCTTGGGGATGTTTTGCTGGTCCGAGATGGTCTGGATGCGCACCACCTCGCGGTCGTAGCTCAGGCCCAGCACCAGCAAGGCACGCAACGCATATTCGCCCCGCACGGAGAGTTTCATGGCCGGATGATAAAAGACGCATCAATTTGGTCAAGATTGTTACAAGACACTGAAAACTAAGGCTATTTCACCTTATTTATTCAAAATTACACCAATCCGAATTATCTCTATTTACTTAGTAGAGAATTAGCGTAGATTCACCCACATGTCGAAACCATCGGCTATCCGAAATGAAGCACAGAGCGACTGGCTGGCCCTCGTGGCCGAGCAGGTCGGGCAACTCCGTTTCGGCGTCGTGCAAATCACCGTGCATGACTCGCGTGTGGTGCAAATCGAGCGGACTGAAAAAGTCCGGCTCGACCGCCCTGCGTCCGATGGCCGAGCAACGCCGACCAATCCCTTGGAGGCGAAACCAAACAGCTAGGCAAACCGACCAGTCCACCGGAGGTTCCTGAACGATGAAACCAAACACACATGAACTGGAAATTGCTGGTCGTGCTCCCCGCGCTAGCGGTCGCGCCGACCTTGACTCAACCCGCCGCCGCGCAAACGCCCGGCAGCGACGCACAGAAACTCCTGCAGCGCATTGATGAGCTGGAGCAGAAGGTGAAAATCCTCGAACGCAACCGCGAACTCGACGGGGAAGACGCCGCCACCAAGGCCAAGGCGACTCCGGTCGTCACGGCGGGATCGGGCGGGTTCTCGCTCAACGCGCCGGACAAGAGCTACATCCTTAAGGTGCGCGGCTACGTTCAGACCGACGCGCGCTTTTTCCCTGGTGACCATTCTGCGGGCACGGTGAATGACACGTTCCTGATTCGGCGGTTGCGCCCGATCTTGGAAGGCACCGTGGCGGAGAAATACGACTACCGCATCATGCTCGACTTCCCGTCGGCTGTTGCGACCGCCGGGGGGAACAACCCGCTCGTGCAGGACGCCTACGTGACCGCCAAGTTCTCCCCGGCGTTCCAAGTTCAAGTCGGCAAGTTCAAGCAGCCGGTTGGCTTGGAGCGGCTCCAGTCCGGTGCGAACATGCTCTTCATCGAGCGGGCCTACCCCACGCAGCTCCTGCCGAACCGCGATCTGGGCATCCAGATCCAAGGCGATCTGTTCGACGGCACGCTGTCGTATCAGGCGGGCATCTTCAACGGCGTGCAGGACGGCGGCAGCGGCGATTTGGAGACCGGGTTCGACGACGAGAAGGACATCGCCGCCCGGCTCTTCGCAAATCCGTTCAAAAACTCGAGCGTTGACTCGCTGAAGGGCCTGGGCTTGGGCATCTCCGGCACGTTCGGCAATCAGGACAGCGCCGCCGCACCGCGCGGCTACACATCCGCCGGGCAGCAGGCCATTTATGCCTACACGGCGGCGACCGTGGCCGATGGCGACCACTGGCGGTTATCCCCGCAGGGTTACTACTACTACGGACCGTTCGGCATCCTGGGCGAGTATGCCGTGTCGAATCAGAAAGTCCGCAACGGCGCGACCTTCGGCACGCTGACGCACACCGCCTGGCAGGTGGCCGCTTCGTATTTCATCACGGGCGAGGACAACTCCTTCAAGGCCGTCACGCCGCAACGCACCTTCAGCTTGGGCACTGGCGGTTGGGGCGCGTGGGAACTGACTGGTCGAGTAAGCGGAATAGACTTCGATGACCAGAGTTTTCCGCTTTTCGCCGCGCCGGCGACAGCGACCACGGGCGCGTTCACTTGGGGCGTGGGCGTCAACTGGCACCTGAATCGAAACGTCAAACTCACCTTGAACTACGAGCAGACGGATTTTGAATCCGGCACCAGCCCCTTGCTGCGCAACGGCGAGCAGGCCGTGTTCAGCCGCGTGCAATTCAGCTTCTAACCACTAACCTTCACCTTCCACTTCAAGCACCCATGAAACTCATCACCCACTTGAACAAATTGTTTCTGCTCGCTGGGCTGGCCGTGTTCGCCAGCGCCGCGTCCGCCAAGGACATCAAGCTCCTCAACGTCTCTTACGACCCGACCCGCGAGTTGTATCAGGACTTCAACACGGCCTTTGCCAAACACTGGCAGGCCAAGACCGGCGACAAGGTCACGGTCCAGCAGTCGCACGGCGGCTCGGGCAAGCAGGCCCGCAGCGTGATTGATGGCCTCGAAGCCGATGTCGTCACGCTCGCACTGGCCTACGACGTGGACGCCATCGCCGAGAAGGGCCGCCTCCTGCCCGCCGACTGGCAGAAGCGGCTGCCGCAGAACAGTTCTCCCTACACCAGCACGATTGTCTTCCTCGTGCGCAAGGGGAACCCCAAGGGCATCAAGGACTGGAACGACCTCGTGAAGCCCGGCATCGGTATCATCCCGGCGAACCCGAAGACTTCCGGCGCGGCGCGTTGGACGTATCTCGCGGCGTGGGGTTACGCGCTCAGGCAGAACAACGGCGACGAGGCCAAGGCGAAGGAGTTCGTCGCGAATTTTTACAAGAACGTGCCCGTGTTCGACACCGGCGCGCGCGGCGCGACGACCACATTCATCCAGCGCGGCATCGGTGACGTGCTCGTGGGTTGGGAGAACGAGGCCTTCCTCGCGCTCAAGGAGCAGTCTGCTGGCGGCTACGAGCTGGTCGTGCCCTCCGTCAGCATCCTCGCCGAACCGCCCGTGACCGTCGTGGACAAGGTGGTGAAGCGGCGCGGCACTGCCGACGTGGCGAAAGGTTACCTCGATTACCTCTACTCGGACGAAGGCCAGGAAATCGCCGCGCGCAACTACTACCGGCCGCGCTCCGCTGCTGTCGCGGCCAAGTTCGCCGACAAGTTCCCGAAGCTGCAGTTCTTCACCATTGATGAAGTCTTCGGCGGCTGGCAGAAGGCGACCAAGGCGCACTTCGCCGACGGTGGCCACTTCGACCAAATCCAACGCAAGTGACTTGGTTCCTCCCGGCGGCGGCTGGCGTGCATTCCAGCCGCCGCCCTCGGAGCCGCACCGTATCCCGACATGACCACCACCTTCGTGAAAGACTTCGCCCTCGCCCCCGCCGCCGCGCCGGTGCGGCGTTCACTGGATGCCGTGCTTGCCCCGCTCGACAACATCGCCGCGCGCTCGACCAATCTCATCCGCAAGCCGCTCGGGGAGTTCGAGAGCGAAAGCCGCGTTTACAGCCTGCCGCGCTACGTCTATCTCGGACCGAAGGGCGGCGGCGACATTCTGCGCATTGGCATCTTCGCGGCCATCCACGGGGATGAGCCGGAAGGCGCGCTGGCCCTCGCCCGCTTCGTCGCCGCGCTGGAGGCGAATCCTGACATCGCGAAGGGCTACGCGCTGTTCATATACCCGGTCTGCAATCCCACCGGCTTCGAGGACGGCACCCGCCACGCGCGCAGCGGCCTGGACTTGAACCGCGAGTTTTGGAACCACTCGACGCAGCCGGAGGTGCGGCGGTTGGAGAGCGAGATTTACCTGCACGCCTTCCACGGCCTCATCACGCTGCACACGGACGACACCAGCGACGGCCTGTATGGCTTCGTGGGCTGCGATGTGCTGTCCGAATTCCTCTTGGAACCCGCGCTCACCAGCGCCGCCGGCATCCTACCTCGGAATCACAGCCACGAGATTGACGGCTTCCCGGCGACCAACGGCATCATCAACCGCGGCTATCGCGGGATGCTCCAGGCTCCGCCCGGCCAGTCGGAGCGCCCGTTTGAAATCACCTTCGAAACGCCGCAGCGTGCGCCCGAGGAGCGGCAGGTCGAGGCTTTCTCCACCGCGCTGCAAACCATCCTGACCGAATACAGCCAGTTTATCGCCTACGCGCAGAACATTTGACCTTGTTCGCTCCCCGCCTCGTGTTGAACTCTTCGTTAGTCACCAGCAAATGCGCTGTGCCGTTCCCGCTACATGGCTGAAAAGAAATTCCGAGTCCTGCCCGGCTTTGGGCTGACGATGGGCTTCACGCTCTTTTACTTGAGCGTGCTGGTGCTCATTCCCATCGGCGGGCTGTTCCTGCGCACGTTCAGCCTCTCGTGGGCGGACTTCTGGAAGCTCGCCACCACGGACCGCGCGCTCGCGGCCTACCAGCTCACGTTTGGCGCGTCGCTCGCCGCCGCCATCATCAACGCGGTGTTCGGCACGCTGCTGGCGTGGGTGCTGGTGCGCTACGATTTCCCAGGCCGGCGCTTCATCGACGCGCTCGTGGACTTCCCGTTCGCGCTGCCCACGGCGGTCGCGGGCCTCACGCTGGCGAGCCTCTTCGCGGAGAACGGCTGGCTCGGACAATTCCTCGTGCCGATGGGCATCAAGGGCGCGTTCACGCCGCTGGGCGTGGTCATCGCGCTCACGTTCGTCGGAATGCCGTTCGTTGTCCGCACGTTGCAACCGGTGCTCGAACATCTCGACCGCGACGTTGAAGAGGCCGCCGCCACGCTCGGCGCGGGCCGCCTGCGCACGTTCGTCAGCGTCATCGCGCCGACGCTGCTGCCGCCCGTGATAACGGGCTTCGCGCTCGCGTTCGCGCGGGCCATTGGCGAATACGGCTCCATCGTCTTCATCTCCGGCAACCTCCCGATGAAGACCGAAATCGCGCCCTACCTCATCGTCATCCGGCTGGAGGAATACGATTACACCGGCGCGATGGCACTCGCCGTGGTGCTGCTCATCATCTCCTTCGCGCTGCTCGCCGTCATCAACGTGCTCGAACAGTGGGCCAACCGCTTCTCTCGCTAACATGGCCGGCATTCCCAAACGCAAACTCAGCGCCGGCCACCGCAAGTCCCAGCGCGGCACGGAGGAATCGCCTTTCGTGAAGTGGCTGCTCATCACCGTCGCGCTGCTCTTCTCGCTCGTCTTCCTGCTGCTGCCGCTGATCAACGTCTTTGCGCAGGCGTTCGCCAAGGGCTTCACGGTCTATTGGGACGCGCTCAAGCATCCCAACACCCTCTCCGCGATGAAGCTCACGCTGCTCGTCACGATCATCTGCGTGCCGCTCAACGTCCTGTTCGGCCTCGCCGCCGCGTGGGCCATCACCAAGTTCGAGTTCCGTGGCAAGTCGCTCCTCATCACGCTGATTGACCTCCCGTTCTCGGTGTCACCGGTGGTGGCGGGCTTGATGTTCGTCGTGCTGTTCGGCCTGCAAGGCTTCTTCGGCGAGTGGCTGGCCGACCGTGAAATCCGCATCATCTTCGCCGTGCCCGGCATCGCGCTGGCGACGCTCTTCGTCACCTTCCCGTTCGTTGCGCGTGAGTTGATTCCCATCATGCAAGCCGCCGGCTCGGACCAGGAGCAGTCCGCGCTCACGCTCGGCGCGAACGGCTGGCAGACCTTTTGGTATGTCACGCTGCCCAGCGTGAAGATGGGCCTGCTCTACGGCACCATCCTGTGCATCGCGCGTTGCGTGGGCGAGTTCGGCGCAGTCAGCGTCGTCAGCGGCCACATCACCGGCAAGACCGACACCGTCCCGCTGCACGTCGAGAAGCTCTACAACGAGTATCAAGGCGCAGCCGCCTTCGCCGTGGCGAGCATCCTTGCGCTCGGCGCGTTGCTGACGCTGGGCTTGAAGACATGGCTGGAATGGCGCGAAGCGAAGCTGGAGGAACTGGCGCAGCAAGCGGAACAGGCAATCACGCAATGAGCATCGAGCTTAAGAACATCACCAAGCAATTCGGCGGCGTTTCCGCCGTCAACGACGTGAGCTTCACCGTCGCCGACGGCCAGCTCGTCGCGCTCCTCGGCCCGTCCGGCTGCGGCAAGACCACCGTGCTGCGGATGATTTCCGGCCTCGAAGCGCCGACCGCTGGCGAGATTTTCGTGCGCGGCAAGCGCGTCAACGACGTGCCCGTGCAGAAGCGCAACATCGGCTTCGTCTTCCAAGGCTACGCGCTCTTCAAGAGCATGAGCGTGGCGGACAACATCGCCTTCGGCCTCAAAATCAAGAAGTGGGCGAAAGCCGACCGCGACGCCCGCGTGGCCGAGCTGATTGCACTGCTCGGACTGAAGGACTTGGAGAAGCGCTACCCGCACCAGCTTTCCGGCGGCCAGCGGCAACGCGTCGCCCTCGCCCGCGCGCTCGCGCCGAAGCCGGACGTTCTCCTGCTCGACGAACCCTTTGCCGCTGTGGATGCCAAAATTCGCCAGGAGCTGCGCGAGATGCTCGTCAACCTCCACCATGAGCTGAACGTCACGACCATCTTCGTCACGCACGACCAGGAAGAGGCGATGGAAGTCAGCAACCGCATCGTCATCTTCGACAAGGGCCGGCTCGCGCAAATCGGCACACCCCGCGAAGTGTATGAGGAGCCAGCCAGCGAGTTCGTCGCGCGCTTCATCGGCGTGATGAACGTCCTCGACTGCGAGGTGCGCGAGGGCGTGGCGCGCTACGGCGAACTGGAGTTCCCCACGCACGGCGTCACCGACGGCCAGCGCCTCCGCATTGGCTTCCGTCCCTACGCCGTGCAGGTTTCCAACGACCTCACCGCCCACCGCCACTTCGCGGTGCTTCGCCACACCTACTTCCTCGGCGTCCTTCTGCGCCTCGAACTCGAACTCCCCAGCGGCCTCATCATCCGCGCCCGCATGTCGAAGGAGGAATACGCGCGGCTGAACCTCACCGAGGGCCGCGAAGTCTCCCTGCAAATCCGCCAATACCGCGTGCTGGCCCGCGAAGGCGAATCGCTCCCGCCCGAAGTCTCGGTCACGCACAGCCTCTCGCTCAGTCCGGGCGAGGGGATTTAACCGGGAACACTTTTCCCCTGCCCAGAGGCCGAGAAGCTGCTTAGTGTCTGGCCTCGCCGGTGGCCGGCAGTTGACTTGGCCACCCAACGTCCGAAGCCAAATCATGACTCCCGAACAAATCACCCAAGCCAACGCCGACCTGCGCCAGCAATCCACCCTCGACGTAGTGAAGTGGGCCATCGCCCAAGCCGGCGGCCGCGCCATCGTCTCGACGAACTTCCGTCCCTACGAAGCCGTCATCCTCCATCTCGTCACGCAGGTGCAACCGGACATCCCGGTGCTCTGGGTGGACCACGGCTACAATCGCCCCGCCACCTACGCGCATGCCGAGCAACTCAAGGCGCAGCTCAAGCTGAACATCAAAGCCTACCTTCCGAAGCTCACCACCGCGCACTACGACGCCGTCCACGGCGGCATGCCGGAGCCCACGCCGGAGAACGAGGAGCGCATCAAGGCCTTCAGCACCGTGATGAAACTGGAACCCTTCCAGCGTGGCATGAAGGAACTCGCACCCACCGTCTGGCTCACCGCGTTGCGCAAAGTCCAAAACCCCAACCGCGCCGGTCTCGACATCGTTTCCCCCGACGGCAATTTCAACTCGCTCAAAGTCAGCCCCGTCTTCCACTGGTCCGACGCCGAGATGGAAGCCTACCTGAAGCAGCACAACCTACCGAACGAGTGGGATTACTTCGACCCCGCGAAGGCGGATGAGAAGCGCGAGTGCGGCCTCCATGCAAGCTGGGGCGGAAAGGCGGTCGCGAAAGTTTGATTTCAGCCACGGATTGAACACGGATGAAACACGGATGATGTCCGTGTCCGTGTTCAATCCGTGTTTCATCCGTAGCTAAAAATATGAGCAGCTATCACCTAGACCATCTTCAGTATCTCGAAACCGAAGCCATCCACATCATGCGCGAAGTCGCCGCTGAGTTTGAGCGGCCCGCGATTCTCTTCTCTGGCGGCAAAGACTCCATCTGCATCCTGCGCCTTGCCGAGAAGGCCTTTCGCCCGTCGGACATTCCGATGCCCTTCCTCAACGTCGAGACCGGCCACGAGTTCCCTGAGCTGATTGAGTTCCGCGACCGCCGCGCCAAGCAACTCGGCGCGAAGCTCATCGTCCGCACGGTGGAGGAAGCCTTCGCTAAGGGCCTCGCCACACCGACGCCCGGACAAATCAGCCGCAACCAGCTCCAGATTCCAGTGCTGCTCGGCGCGATTGAAGAGTTCCGCTTCGACTGCTGCATCGGCGGCGCGCGCCGCGACGAGGAGAAGGCCCGCGCCAAGGAACGCTTCTTCAGCTTCCGCGACGCCTTCGGCCAGTGGGACCCGAAAAACCAGCGCCCCGAAATCTGGAACCTTTACAACGCCCGCCTCAACCCTGGCGAAAACATGCGCGTCTTCCCGCTCTCGAACTGGACCGAGATGGACGTGTGGGAATACATCCAGCGCGAGAAGCTCGAAGTGCCGAACATCTACTTCAGCCACGAGCGCGAATGCTTCCGGCGCGGCGGCCAGTGGCTCCCCGTCCCGCCCGCGCACACGGACACGACGAAGCCCGACCCCTACGCCGGTGCGCGCCCGACCGCGAAGGAGCCGGTGAAGAAGATGGTCTGCCGCGTCCGCACCATCGCGGACATGATCAGCACCGGGATGATCGACAGTCCGGCCAGCACCGTGGACGACATCATCCGCGAAGTCGCCGCCGCCCGCGTCACCGAGCGCGGCACCCGCGCCGATGACAAGGCCAGCGAAGCCGCGATGGAAGACCGGAAGAAGGCCGGTTACTTCTGAACCCCACGCCGTTTCCCTTCCGCGAGCCAACTCAGCGAAACTCAACTCCAACCATGAAATCCATCCTTGCCCTCACGTTCGCCATCGCCCTCGCCGCCCTCGCTGCCGAACCGGCCAGCGACTACACCCGCACCATCTTCGCCGATGACTTCTCCGGCAACGGCTTTGGCCCGCGCTGGGGCCATTACAAGAGCAGCAGCGTCGTGAAGGATGGCGTGCTCATCGGCATCACCGCGCCGACCTCCGACCACTCCGCCGTGGACAACATCAAGTTCCCCGGCGAGCGCGACCTCGAGGTGGCGGTGAAATTCCGTTTCACCAGCGACAAGGCCAAGAGCTTCAACGTGTGGTTCGACGACAAGGACTACAAAGGCTCGCACGCTGGCCACATCTGCCAGGCCAGCATCAGCCCCACCGGCGTGAACCTCTCCGATGCCAAGACCGGCGGCTTCGACCTCACTGGCGGCCTCTACGACCGGAAGAAGGCCAATCAGCTCACGGATGCGGAGAAGAAAATGCTCGCTGCCAAAGCCAAGCGAGTTCCCACCACCGTGAGCCTGCAAGACTGGCACACCTTGGTCGTGCGGACCAAAGGCGCGGAGTTGAGCGTGCTCATTGATGGCAAGCAGGTCGGCACCTTCGAGTCGGACGGAATCAGCCACGCGACCAAGTCGCTCGTCAGCCTTACGACCAACCCGGTGGACGTTCACTATGACGACTTCAGCCTCAAAGGCACCGGGGCTGCGCCGGCAACCGCGAAGAAGTAGTCGCGTCGGGGCAATGAATCCTCTCCCCAATGAATGTGCCAATCTCGCGACCCACGCTTGCCTTCGCTGCTGTTGCGCTGCTCGCACTGCTCACTCCGCTGCGCGCGGCGGAACACGCAATTCGCCCCGGTGATTCGCCGCAGGTCGCGCTCGACCGCGCCGCGCCGGGCGACCGGCTGGTCTTCCTGCCGGGGTTGCACCAGCACGGGCTGGGGAAGCATCGCGCGATGCTTTACGTGGACAAGCCGGTGGAAATCGAGCTGAAGGAAGGCGCGACGCTCAAGCTCGCCGCCGGTGCGTGCCAGCGCGAGAAGACCGGCGAAATCACCACGGACCAGGACGCCGGCAAGAAACTCGACGACCTCGAAATCAGCGGCGAGTTCGACTTGGGCGCGTCGCCACAGCAAGGCCCGGAACTCTACGGAGCCACGGTCTTCACGCTCGTCATTGACGGCGCGGGCACGAATGGCCAACCCGACACGTTTGCGTGGGGCGCCGGTAAACTTTTTGACACGCCCCATAAAGGCGTTCTCATCACCGGCGACTGGCAGGCGTTGAGCCACGGCGTGAAAGTGCGCTTCCGCAATCGCACCGGCCACAGCGTGCGCAGCCTGTGGTTCGTCAGCTACGGCGGGAAGGAAGCCTACGGCATCCGCATCGGCCACGGGCGACAGCCGGATTACATTGAGAACGTCCGCGTCTTCGGCAAAGGCACGATTGACCTGAACGCCTCGCACAACGCGCTGCCCAGCGGCCTGGTGAAAAACATCAACGCCTGCGTGCTCATCCACGGCCGCGTGCGCAAAGTAGTTGTCGAGGACATCACCATGACCGACACGATGCGCTCGGTGATGTGTTACGGCGAACACACCGGCGCGTTTTTGCCCGGCGGAAAAGTCGGCCCCGGCGAATCGTTCGATGCCGAGGACATCACCATCCAGCGCACGCGCACCATCAATCCGAAGGGCAGCGGCTACCTGCTCGGCCACCCGTCCTTTCGCGGCCAGCTCCGCAACGTCCGCTGCAACTTCAATCATATGGAGACCGCGCTGACCGCCATCGAGCCGAACTTCAACCTTGATGGCTACGAAGTCATCGGCAACGTCATCAAGAGCGACGGCCAGGCCATCCACTGCTGGCGACACTCCAAGAACGGCGTCATCGCCGACAACCAGCGCATCGCCGACCCCGCTGGTAAACCCGTCGTCGTGGTGAACGCGCCGCGCGGCTGGCAAAAACCCGAGCCGCCCGTGCAACGAAACAACCGGAACCAACTCGGCGAGAAGAAGCCCTAAACGCCTCGCACCATGAACTCTTTTCCACTGACTTCACGCCGTCGTTTTGTCCAAAGCTCGTTCGCCGCCACTATCGTCACCGAGCGCGGCACCCGCGCCGACGACAAGGCCAGCGAAGCCGCGATGGAAGACCGGAAGAAGACGGGGTGTTTCTAAACGGCCGTCCATGACCGAAACTGAGCTTCAAGCCCTACTCCGCAAGCTGCTCGCGTTCTCGCGTGAGAGCGAATGGCTTGAGTTCAAACACAATCAGGCTCGTGAGGAGGAGATAGGCGAGTATCTTTCTGCCCTGGCCAACGGAGCCGCACTCCTCGGAAAGGAGCAGGGCTACATGGTCTGGGGAATCGAGGACGGGACCCGCAAAGTCGTCGGCACCTCCTTTCGCCCGCACCAGACCAAGGTCGGGAATGAGGCGCTGGAGGCTTGGCTGGCGTGCCATCTCACGCCCCGGATTGATTTCCGAATCCACGAATTCTCGTTTGGCGGACAGCCCGTCGTTCTCATCGTCGTCCCGGCCGCCCTTCACACGCCGGTTCGCTTCAAGGAGTTCGAGTGGATTCGCATTAGTTCCTACAAGAAGAAGCTCCGCGACTTTCCGGAGAAGGCGCGGAGCCTTTGGCTTCGCTGCTCCCAAGTCGCCTTTGAATCTGAAGTCGTGGCGAACGGCTTGCCAACGGAGGAAGTCCTGCGTGTGTTGGACCACCCTAGCCTGTTCGAGTTGTCCAAGGCCGCTTCTCCAGCCGGAGCTATCGGCGTCATCGAAAGACTCGAACAAGAGAAGCTGGTTGTCCGCCAGAGTGAGGAACGCTTCGGTGTCACCCACCTCGGCGCGCTACTGTTCGCCAAACGGCTCTCGGATTTTCCGAGCCTGTCACGCAAGGCGATGCGCGTCATCGAATACGTCGGAACCGACCGTGTTCGCCGCCTCCGCGAGCAGGTTGTCGAAAGGGGCTACGCGAGCGGATTCGAGAACTTGATTCAGTATCTCAACGCCCGTCTCCCTCGGAACGAAGTGCTGGGCGCGGCACTGAGGAAGGAAACACCGATGTATCCGCCGGTGGCGATTCGCGAGCTGGTCGCCAATGCTCTCATCCACCAAGAGCTGCGGGTGACCGGCGAGGGGCCGATGGTGGAGGTCTTCAGCGACCGCCTTGAAATCACCAACCCGGGCGAGCCCCTGATTGACACGTTACGTTTTCTTGATTCCCCCCCGCGCTCACGCAATGAAGCGACGGCGGCCTTGATGCGGCGGCTGGGTATCTGCGAGGAAGGGGGCAGCGGAATCGACAAAGTTGCTTTTGAAGTCGAGTTCCACCAATTGCCAGCACCTGACTTTCAGGTTCCTGCCGGACACACAAAGGTCGTCCTGTTCGCTCACAAGTCGTTTTCCGCGATGGACGGCCCGGACAAAACCCGTGCGTGCTACCTGCACGCCTGTTTGGAGTGCGTCTCCCATCGGCAGATGACCAACGCGACGTTGCGCAAGCGTCTTGGCGTCGCCGATGACAACTATCCGGTCGTCTCTCGAATCATCGCCGAAACCATCCGGGCTGGCTTGGTCAAGCCCTACGACCCGGACAGCCGTTCCAAGAAGCACGCAAAGTATCTTCCTTTCTGGGCTTAAATCCTTATGTGCTGCTCATGTGCAACAAATCCATTTCACCCCCAAGATATTGGGGTGCTACCAACGAATCCCGTCCGGTGCCACAACCCTTATGTGCGGCGATGTGCAAACCTCCACTGAACCAACCATGAACCGCCGTCACTTCCTCCATACTACCCTCGCCGCTTCGCTCGCCGCCTCCGTGCGCGCTGCCGACAAGCGCCCCGCGTGCCTGTTGCTCCGCTCGTCGTGGCAGACCGTGAACATCGGCGACATCGCGCACACGCCGGGCGTGCTCGCGCTCATTGAGAAGCATTTGCCCGGCGTGGAGGTGAGGCTGTGGCCGAGCAAGTTGGACAACGGCGTCGAAGAAATGCTCCTCGCGCGCTACCCGAAGCTGCGCATCGTGAAGGGGCCGGAGTCGCTCAAGGCCGCGTTCGCCGAGTGCGACTTTTTGCTGCACGGCTCCGGGCCGTCGCTCGTCGCGCAGAACGACGTGGCGCGCTGGGCCAAGGAAACCGGCAAGCCCTACGGCGTCTATGGCATCACGCTGTCGCTGCAAGGTTCCACCGCCACTTCGCCCGCGTCAGACAAGAGCGTCGCGGCAACCGTCGAGGTGTTGAGTGGCGCGAAGTTCGCCTACTTCCGCGACTCGAAGTCATTGGAGTTGGCGAAGCAGCGCGGTTGCACCAGCCCGCTGATGGAGTTCGGGCCGGACGGCGCGTTCGCCACGGACTTGCGCGATGACGCGAAGGCGACGGCCTTTCTCAAAGCGAACGGGCTGGAGGACGGCCAGTTCCTCTGCTGCATTCCGCGCCTGCGCTTCACGCCCTACTGGACCATTCACAAGGAGCGCGCGATGGACCCGGTGAAGCATGCGCGCAACGAGGCGTTGAAGGAGCAGGACCACGCGCCGCATCGGCAGGCCATCATCGAGGTGCTGCGCCAGACGAAGCTCAAGGTGCTCATGTGCCCCGAGGACCAGACGCAGATGGCCGTGGGCAAGGAACTGCTCTACGACCCGCTCCCCGCCGATGTGAAGGCGCGCGCGGTCTGGCGGCCGAATTACTGGCTCACCGGCGAGGCCATCTCGGTTTACACGCGCAGCGCCGGCCTTTTCGGCAACGAGATGCACTCGCCCATCATGTGCGTGGGCAACGGCGTCCCGGCCATCGTCTGCCGCTGGGCCGAGCAGACGACGAAGGGCCTCATGTGGCGCGACATCGGCCTCGGCGACTGGCTCTTCGACTTCGACAAGGAAGAGGAGCGCGCAAAGCTCGTCCCCGCCGTCCTGGCGATGGCGAAGGACCCCGCCGCCGCGAAGGCGAAGGCGGCGAAAGGCCGCGAGTTCGTGATGAACAAGTTCGCCGCGAGCATGGCGGTGGTGAAGAGGCATCTGCCGGGTTGAACGGAATTGGCTGCGACATTCCCTCCCGCCATGCCCACCGCGAAACGCAAGCCAGCCAAGCTCCGCAAGCTCCTGCCTGCCGGTTACGGCCCGCTGCTCGCCGAGTTGAAGACCCGCGTCCGCGACGCGCAGGTGAAGGCGGCGGTGTCGGTGAACCGGGAGTTGATTCTGCTCTACTGGCACATCGGGCGGGAGATTTTGCGCGCGCAGAAGGCCGAGGGCTGGGGCACGAAAGTCGTGGAGCGGTTGGCGCGGGATTTGGCGAAGGAGTTTCCGGAGATGGGTGGATTCTCGCGGACAAACATACTCTACATGCGAGCGTTCTATGCTGCGTGGGAGCCGGTTGAAATAGTCCAACAGCCCGTTGGACTATTGAGTGGTTCAGCGGCAACACCGGCTTCGGGCGCGATTTTGCAACGAGCCGTTGCAGAATTGGATGCCCCAATTTTGTCACAGCCCGTGATAAAATTGCCGAAGGTAAAAGGGCGACAGCCTGTTGCACCAATTGTCCAACAGCTCGTTGGACAATTTGAAGACAGCCCGCCGGACCCGCTGGCGCTCCTACCATGGGGCACAAACATCCTGCTGTTGGAGAAAGTAAAAGACCCCGCCACGCGCCTCTGGTATGCGCGTAAGGCTGTGGAGAACGGCTGGAGCCGCACCGTGCTTGCGGTGCAAATCGAATCCCGTCTCCACCAGCGCAGCGGTAAGGCCATAACGAACTTCGAGCGCACGCTCCCGCCCGCGCAGTCCGACCTCGCGCGCGAAGTGTTGAAGGACCCTTACACGTTCGACTTCCTCACGCTCGGCGCGGCGATGCAGGAACGCGACTTGGAGGGCGCGCTGGTGGAGAACGTGCAGCAACTCCTGCTCGAAATGGGCGCGGGCTTTGCGTTTGTCGGGCGGCAGGTGCATCTCGAAATCGGCGGCGAAGACTCGTATCTCGACCTGTTGTTCTACCACCTGCGGCTGCGCTGCTTCGTTGTGGTGGACTTGAAGATGCAGTCCTTCGAGCCCGAGTTCACGGGCAAGATGAATTACTACCTCTCCGCCGTGGACGACCAGATGCGGCACAAGGACGACGCGCCCACCATCGGCCTGCTGCTGTGTCGCGACGCGAAGAACCGGCTGAAGGTGGAATACGCATTGCGCGACGTGAAGAAACCCATCGGCGTGGTCGAGTGGAAAACCCGGCTCGTCGAAGCCCTGCCGAAGAATCTGCGCGGCGCACTGCCCAGCATCGCCGACATCGAACGCGAGCTGAACCGTCCGCGCGCCAAAAACCGTTCGTCAAAGAAGTAGTCCAACCCAAAACCAAACCATGAAAATCGCCACCCACATCGTCGCCACACTCTTCGGCCTCATCTTCCTTGCCGGAGGTCTGTTCTTCTTCTTCGGAAAAATGCCGGAAGGCCCACCGGCGGACTCGTTGCCCGGCAAGTTCATGGCCGCGTTCGCGCCGACCGGCTACATGGCCTTCGTGAAGGTTTGCGAAATCATCGGCGGCGCGCTGGTCATCGTGCCGAAGACACGCAACCTCGGCCTGCTCATCCTCGGCCCCATCGTCATCAACATCCTCTGCTTCCACGGCTTCGTGATTCAAGGCGGCTGGGGCGGCGCACACGCGTTCATCACCGTGGCCGCGCTGTTCCTGCTGTGGGCGGAGCGCAAGGCCTTCGCTGGGCTGGTGAACCGGCCGGAGGAACTGCCCGCGAATCAACGCGAATGAAGACGCCCGATTCCGACCACACCCAGCAACTCGGTCCTCCATTCGCGGCGATTCGCGTGATTCGCGGACTACTTCGGCTGCTGCTCATCGCGTGCGCTTGCCTCCGCGCTGAAGCCCAACCGACCGACGTGCTCATCTACGGCGCGACGCCCGGCGGCATCGCAGCGGCGGTGGCAGCGGCGAAGGGCGGGCAAGTCGTCGTGCTCGTCGAGCCGACGGCGCGTATCGGCGGGTTGGTGGCGAGCGGGCTGTCGCACACGGATTTTCATTCGTTCGAGAGCTTGAGCGGCGCGTTCCTCGACTTCAGCCGACGCGTCGAGGCGCATTATGTGAAGGCTTACGGCCAGGACTCGCCGCAGGTGCGCGACTCGTTCCGTGGCACGTTTGCCGAGCCGAAGGTGAACCTGCTCGTGTTCGAGCAACTGCTCGCGGAACACAAGGCCATCACCGTGCGGCGGCAACTCGTGTTGGCGTCGGTCGCGGTGCGGAAGACGGGCGCGGCGCGGCGCATCGAGTCGGCGACGTTCACGGGCGCGGATGGGAAGGCGGTGACGCTGGCGGCGCGCGTGTTCATTGATGGCAGCTACGAAGGCGACTTGATGGCGAAGGCGGGCGTGCCGTGGCGGGCGGGGCGCGAGGAGCGGGCGGAGTTCGGCGAATCGCTCTCGCCGGAGACGGGCGACGCGCAGTTGCAGGCTTACAATTTTCGGTTCATGGCTACGCGCGAGGCGACCAACCGCGTCGCGCCCGTCGCGCCGCCGGGCTATCGGCGGGAGGACTTCCTGCCAGTGCTGGCGCACTTGGAGTCGGGGAAAATCACGAAGGTTTTTGCGTGGGGTTTCGAGCGCGGCGGCATGATGAAGGCACACGTCCCGCCGTTGCCCAACGGCAAATACGACATCAACGACGTGTCCGGTGGCTTGGTGCGGCTGTCCTTGCCGGGCAAGAACCTCGGCTGGCCGGACGGCGATGCGGCCACGCGCCAAGCCATCTTCGCCGAGCATCTGCGCGACAACGCGGGCCTGCTCTACTTCCTGCAAAACGATTCCGCCGTGCCCGCGAAGTTCCGCGACGAGGCGCGCGAGTGGGGCTGGTGCAAAGATGAGTTCACCGAGACGAGTGGGCTGCCGCCGCAGCTTTACGTGCGCGAGGCGCGGCGGATGCAGGGTGTCCGCATCTTCACGCAGCGCGACAGCGAGCATGCGCCCGGCGACGCGCGCGCCGTCTTGCACCGCGACGCCATCGCGATGGGCGACTACGGGAACAACTGCCACGGCACGGCGCGTGAAGGCGCGCGCTTCGTCGGGAAGCACACGGGCGAGTTCTACCATCCCGTGCCGCCTTACCAGATTCCCTACGGCACCTTGCTGCCACGCGAGGTGGACAATCTGCTCGTGCCCGTCGCGGCGAGTTCGACACACGTCGGCTTCTGCGCGCTGCGGCTGGAGCCGATTTGGATGTCGCTCGGGCAGGCGGCGGGCCACGCCGCAGCCCTGGCGGTGAAGGGCTACTTGGCCGTGCAAGGCGTGAACGTGCCGTTGCTTCAGCGCCGCTTGCTCGCGGACAACTCGGCGTTGATTTACGTCGCCGACGTGCTGCCCGGCCACGCGGACTTCGCGGCGGTGCAATGGTGGGGCGCGCACGGCGGTCTGCACGGTCTCGCGCCGATGCCCCCCAAACCCGGCCAACGCGGGAAGAACATCCACGGCCAATACTTCGAGGCCAACCTCGGCCACACGGTGGATTTGAAGCAACCGCTCGACGCCGCGCTGACCGAGCGCTGGCGCAAATTGGCCGGCGAGTTGAGCATCCCCGTTGACAAGCTGCCCGTATCCGATGGCAAAGTGACCCGTGGTGAGTTCATCCGGGCTGCCGCGAAACTCGTTAAATAGTGCGCCTTTTAATATGCCCCACCCCCACCCCATCGAACTCCTCCGCTTCAACACCTGCGGCTCCGTGGACGACGGCAAGTCCACGCTCATCGGCCGGCTGCTCTACGACTCCAAGTCCATCATGGAAGACCAAATGGAGGCGCTGGAACGCAGCGCGGACATCACCGGCGGCGGCCAGGTGAACCTCGCCAACCTCACCGACGGCCTCCGCGCCGAGCGCGAGCAGGGCATCACGATTGATGTGGCCTACCGCTACTTTGCCACGCCACGCCGCAAGTTCATCGTGGCCGACACGCCCGGGCACGTCCAATACACGCGCAACATGGTCACGGGCGCGAGCACCGCGAACCTCTCCATCGTGCTGGTGGACGCGCGGCTCGGCGTCATCGAGCAGACGCGGCGGCACACCTACCTCGCGGCGCTCCTGGGCATTCCGCACCTCGTCATCGCGGTGAACAAGATGGACCTCGTGGACTGGAGCGAAGACCGCTTCCTGGAAATTCGCGACGAGATTGAATCCTTCCTGCCCAAGCTGGATGCGTTCAAGGACGTGAAGTTCATCCCCATCAGCGCGCTCAACGGCGACAACGTCGTGGACGCGTCGCAGCACACGCCGTGGTATGTCGGCCCCACCTTGCTCGGCCACCTGGAGACGGTGCACATCGCGAGCGACTGGAACTTGACCGGGCTGCGTTTCCCCGTGCAGTGGGTGAACCGGCCGAACAACCCGACGGACAAGGCACTCCACGATTTCCGCGGCCTCAGCGGGCAAATCGCCGGCGGCATCGTGAAGGTCGGGCAAAAAGTCATGGTCCTGCCCAGCGGCATGAAGAGCACGGTGAAGGACCTGTGGACTTACGATGGTTCGCTGCCAGAGGCGTTCTGCCCGCAGCCCGTTACGATTGTGCTCGAACACGACCTCGACATCAGCCGGGGTGATATGCTCGTGGGCCTCGACCACTTGCCGGGCATGGCGAACGAACTACGCGGACGGGTTTGCTGGATGAACCAGCGCCCGCTCCAGCGCGGGAAGAAATACTTCCTCAAGCACACCTCGCAGACTGTGCAGGCCATCGTCACGAACATCGAGAGCCGCATCAACATCCAGACCTTCGACCCGGAGCCGGAGCCGGCGGAGCTGGGCGCGAATGACATCGGCGAAATCCGCATCCGCACCGCCAAGCCCGTCGTGTTCGACGGCTACAGTCACAACCGGCTGACCGGTTCGTTCATCCTCATCGAGCAAGGGACTAACGCGACGGTCGCCGCCGGGATGCTCTACCCGCCCACCGAGCTGGTGAAGCCGGAGTATAACGACTTCGCGATTTGAGCTTCAGCGTTGGGCGGCGGTTCTTTGAAACTGCGGCACCGCCTCGGAAATGAATTCTTTCACGCGAGCGTAGGCGGACGCCTCTTCACCCGGCAGGCATTGCGCAAAGCAAGCCACGTAAGCCCAGCGCTGGAGCGTGCCAGTCTTCAAGAGTTCCTCCGCCATCCAGCGAAGCCGTTGGGAGCGATGCGCCGTGAGTGCGCCATCGGCCACGAACCAATACACGTAGATGGCGCGCACGGGGATGCGCTGGCCGCTCTCAGTGGTGATGACCCGGCTGGCGGTGAGCTTGAGCGCAGGCACCTCGTGCGGCTGCGGCTGCGCGACGGGCAGCCGCACTTCCTCGGTTTTCTCGATGAGCCAGCCCTGGCCGGTGAGGCAGTATTGCGGCTGGTGGATGCTGGTGCGGTCGCGGCCCATCAAGACGACTTGCAGCAGGAGCGGCGCGCCATTGGTCGCGGTGTAGAGGCGTTTGCCGAACGAGGTGTCGGCGGGCAGAGCACTTAATTCAACGTCCGCCGCAGGCACTTCCTGCGAAGTCATCCCGGCGACTTGCTCCGGCAGCGCGATGCGCCAGCGTGCGGAACCCGGCACCGGCTCCGCGAGCACGCCGGGACGACCGAGGGTTTGTCGTGTCTGGAGTTGGTAAATCGCGCCGCCGGCAACGGCCATGAGGAGCAACGCGGCGATGAGTGGGGCTGCGAGCAGCGGCTCGGTAGGGTGAGACTCCGACGAACACCATTTGCCGACGAAGAAGGCGCGAGCGAAGCGAGCATCTTCGCTGGGTGTGGCGACCCCCGAGATGCTCGCTGCGCTCGCCTCGCTGCGCTCGTTCGACGGCTCGACGGAGTCTCGCCCTACCGGAGTTGCAGCCTTCTCCCGCATCAGCCAGCCCGCCAGAAACATCAGCCCGATGGCGACGGCGAAGGTGACGTAGCCGAGGTTCGTCTCTGCTGCCGCGCCGGCTTTGTGGCCGAACGCTTCCGCGAGGATGATGACCGTGGTGATGCGCGCAACGTTGCCGGCCACGGCCAACGGGGCGGCCAGCGCCATCATCACCGCGCGCTTCCACGGCGCACGGAAGGCCACGTAGCCGTAAATCGTCGTCACCGCCAGCAGCGACGCGAGGCTGCGGATGCCGCTGCACGCGGGAGCCACATCGTAGTTGAAGGTGCGGGCGGAGTTGAAGATGGCTGTGCCATCGCGCAGCACGTCGAGGCCGAGGAGGTTGTGCCCGATGCCCACGGAGAGCTGCGTGACGAGTAAGCGCAGTTGGAACAAGAGCCCTTCGCCCAACGCCTCCAGCGGCACGCAGAAGCCCAGCAGCAGGAACGGGAAGAACGCTTTCCGCAACCATCCCGGTCCCCACACGAGGCCGACGAGGCCCCAAACCCCGCCCGCCAGCGCCACCATCGAGACCCGTGGCTGTTGCACGGTGAAGGCGAGGACGTGCAGCGCCAGCGCCAGCGCCACCCCGGCCAGCGCGGGCAGCCAACGCCGCGTGGGTGTGGCGAGCAGTTCCTCCCGCCGCAGCCAGAGCAGGACGAGCACGACCACGGGGACGAGCTTGCCGTGTTCCGCCTCCAGCGCCTCGGCGCTCCACGCGCCCCACATCCAGGCGAAGAGCGAGGGCTGGTCGGTGAAGTTGAACGAGCAATGGCCGAGGAAGTGGAAGAGCAGGGCCCATGCGCCGAGCAGGGTGAGGAACAGCGGCTTGTCCGGCAGCCATGCCCAGAACGCGCGGAACTCCACGAGGAATGCCTCGGCGAGCGTCGGAGCGAGTTTGGCGGGTTCAGCCATGCCGAAGCAGTCTAGCCGGGCTACTTGGAAGGCCAAGCCCGCTATCGAGTGCGGCGACGCCGCTTTCTGCGATGCACGAGCGCCTCACCGGTGGCTTGTGCGCGACACCTCCCCGCTCGGATCACTGTTCCGCTACGAGCAGAGAACCCACGGCCCGACCCAGCCGGCGACGGTCACTTCACTTCCCAAGAGTAGTAGCCGGGCCAGAACTTGCCTTGTTCCACCTGGAGTTGGCCGCAGCGCCGCCGCATGTAGGCGGAAAGCGGGCCGGGGATTTCGTTGAAGGCGCTCTCGGCGGCGAGGAAGTCACCGGCGAGGTATTTGTGCAACGCGATGTCGTAGGCGGCCTTCTCCGCATCGGACATCGGCAGGAGTGTGTAGAGACCGGTCGGGGATTTGCGGCCCTTCACGGTGCAGCGATCCATGAGGAGCGACTGCTGCTTCAAATCCTCCGGCAACTGGTCGTAGCAGGACTCGGAGAAGATGATCTCGGTCGGGTAATGGCGGGTAAGCCCTTCTAGGCGGGCCGCGAGGTTCACCTCGTCGCCGAGCACGGAGTAGCTCAGGCGCTCCTTGGAGCCGATGGCCCCGGAGACGAGACCGCCGTAGTTGATGCCCGCGCCGAGCTCGAAGGAATGTTCGCCGGTGATCTTCCGCTGCTGGTGGAACACATCGAGTTCCTCCCGGGCCTCTAAATAGCAACGGATAGCGGCGGCGGATGCATCGGGCAGCGGCACGGGGCAGCCGAAGACGGCGAGCACGGCGTCGCCAATGAAGTTGACGATGGTGCCGCGATGCTTGGCGACGCGGGCGTTGATGATGCCGAGGTGATCGTTAAGCGCCTTGAGCAAGGGCTGCGGCCCCATCTTCTCCGAGGCGTTGGAGAAGCCGCGGATGTCGAAGAAGAGCACCGCGGCGTCCTCGAGCGTGCCGCTCAACATCTCCTCGGGCTTGCGCTTGCTGATGACGTGCTCATAGACCTCCGGCGAGACGAGGCGACCGAAGATTTCCTTGGCCTCGACGATTTGGCGGCCTTGATTCACGCGGACATCCTGGGAGGAGGTGACCTTGCTCAACTGGTCAATGACGAGATTGCGGAGCATGGCCGGCTGGCTGTCCACGATGCGGATGAAGTCCTCGGCGGCGACGCGGAGCACTTCGACTTCACCGACACAGCGGATGGTGGCGCTGCGAAGGGCGCCGGTGAGCACGCCCATCTCGCCGATGACGCCGCCGGCACGCTGGCGGTCAATTTCCACGCCGCCTTTGAGGATGGCGACCTCGCCGTAGTTGATGAAGTAGATGGAGTCGGAAGGATCGCCTTCGCGGATGAAGACCTCGGCCTCGGGCAGGAGCTGGACCTGGGCGCGGCTCATCAGCTCTTCCATCGCCGTCTCGGGGAGGTTGCCGAGGAAGGGGTTTTTGGCCGGGTTAAGCCGGAATAGCGTTCGGTCGGTCATGGGGTGGTGGGCTGGTTGCGATTCACGAGTTGAGATAGTTCAAGGCGACGTGATTGATGAGCAAGTGAAACGTGTTGTCCACGATCACCAACAACCAGAAGCGGACGAAGGGCGGCGTTTCGACGCCATAGCCAGTCTGCTCCTCGCGCTCCGGCGCGTCGGAGCCGAACCACACGAGGTTCTTGAGCCGACAGATGGTCTTGGCAAGCGCCAGGCGGTCAATGACCGCGTGCGTGCTGAAGATGACGAACCACGCCAGCAGGCCCTGGGTCCAAGTGCCATTAACGACGCCCAGATAGAGGAAGAACGGCCCCGAATAGACCAGCGCGTGGACGATGGCCCACCGCCAGCTCTGGAGCTTGCGCACGGCCATCTGCTCCGTCTGGAGCAGGTAGTCGCCGATCAGGTGTAGGATAAGCTCGTGCATAACGGGTTGGCTTACTGGGTCGGGTTGTCATTCGGGCGCGGGGTGGGCTGCACCAAACGGTAGAAGCGCGTCCCCCCCGACGGCAGGCGCACCACGCTCTCCCCGTTCTCCACCGCCACCGGGGAGAGCACCGGCATCCACGGGCCGGTGATCGCGGGGGCGGTCTGAAGTTCATAACCGCCCACGCTCGCTGGCCAGCGGACAACCCGGTTCCCACCATCAACTCGGGGTGCCAGTGGCGGAAGGGCCTCGGGGGACAGGCCCGGAGGAGTCTGCACCGAGATGGTGAACGTCTGCGTTGCGCTCGTGTCCACGCCGCCGTTGGCTGTGCCGCCATTGTCCACCGCGCTCACGGTGACAGTCACCAGCCCCGTGACGCCACTGACCACTGCGTAGGACAGCAGGCCCGCCGGGTTTATAAACGGCTGGGTATTGAAGAACGTCAACTGATCGTTGGTAACCGTGAAGCTGATCGTCTGCGCCGCTTCATTCGCAGGGCCTGCGCTGAAGCTAACGATGAACCCGGGGAACGCACTTGAACCCGCCTTGGTGACCGTCTGGTTCGCCCCGGGCGACGGGACGAAGGCATACTTGATGGTCCGCATCACGCCGTCCGCCACGCCCGTCACGAAGACGTTTGTCCCGCTGTCCACCGCGACCGCGTTGGGCGCGACCGCGTTGGGCGTGACGTTGCCGCCGGTGTCTTCGTAGCGGTTGGTCCACACGCCCATGCCGGCGGCGGTGTATTTCACGGTCACCCAATCCGTGCTGTAGTAGGCGGCGGAGTCGCCCGTGACAATCACCTCGCCCGCCGCGTTCACCGCGATGGCGTTGGGACGGTCCCGGTTCAGGGCCGCCCCGTTGTAATGGTTCGTCCATGCCGGCGTGCCGTCCGCCAGATACTTGAGGGTGGTGAAGTCCATGTCCCCGGTCACCGCGGTATTGCCCGTGATGATGACGTTGTCCACGCTGTCCACCGCCAGCCCGCGGACATGTTGTTCTTCGTTGTTCCGCGCGTAGAGATTGGTCCACACCACCGCGCCCGCGCTGCTGTATTTCACCACGCCGAAACTCGGCTCGCGGAGCCAGTTGTTCAACGTGCCGGCCACAATGACATTGCCGCCGCTGTCCAGCCGAACGGCCTCGGCGGTGCCCTCGTTGCCCTGAATGTCGAACTGGTTGGTCCACACCGGCACGCCTGTGGCTGCGGCCAGTTTCAAGGTGTAGGCATAAATAAACGACCCGGGGGAACCATCGCCCGTCACATACACATCCCCCGCCGAGTCCACCGCCACGGACCGCGCCACGTTGTAGCCTCTCCCCAACGAGCTGTAGGAGGAGCGATTCGTCCAGCAGGGCGTGCCGTCCGCCAGATACTTGATCGTGAGGTAGTCGGTAAAGCCGGTGATGGAGTCGTTCACCGACTTGCCCGTCACGAAGACCTCGTTGTTCCGGTCCACCACCACCGCCATCGGCTCGTCGTCCCCGAGCGCGTCGAAGCGGTTCGACCAGACGAGCGAGCCGGCGGCGGAGAACTTCATCGTCAGGAAGTCATTGCCCCCGCTCGAGTGAAGGCCGGTGAGGATCACGGCCCCGGTGCTGTCCACGGCCAGCCCCCGCGTCTGGACGCTGGCACCAAGCCCGTTGCCGCTGATGATGTTCGTCCACTGGGCCACGCCCGAGTTGGAATACTTCACGATGAGCACTTGATACCTCTCCGTCACAACCGGCAACCTCTCATCCCCCGCCACGATGACATTGCCGCTGTCGTCGGTGATGATTTTGCCGCCTGCGCTGGGATAGGTCGACACATCGCGCACCCAGTCCTGCACGCCCTCGGTCGCCGGGAAGTTGGTGAAGGTGAAGCTCGGCGCGTCGTTCACCGCCGTGATCGTGAGGGTGAAGGTCTGCGGCGCGCTGTTGGAATCACCGCCGTTGCCGTTACCGCCGTTGTCCCGCGCCACCACCGTGACGGTCGTCGCACCGAACGCCTCGGCGGCCGGGGTGAAGGTCAGTGTGCCGTTTGTGCCGATGGCCGGCTGCACGGCGAAGAGGCTCGTCGTCACAGCGGTCACGAAGTAGTTCGTGATGGCCTGCAAGCCCGTCTCCTGCCCCGGCCCCACGCTGCTCGTCGCAATGAAACCCGTCACCGTCGCCGCGCCGGAATCTTCGAGCACGACCACGTTGTTCGTGGCGAGGGTGAAGTCGGGCGGGTCGTTCCGTTCCTGGAGGAAGACCGTGAAAGTCAGCGCCAAAGACATGTCGTTGCCCCCATCGGCCGTCCCGCCGCTGTCCTGGGCGAAGATGATCAACGTGATGGTCCCAGTGGCGTTCGTAGCCCCTTGGAACCGCAACACCCCGCCCGCGTCCACCGTGGGCTGCACGGCAAACATCGCCGGGTTGCTATTGGTGACCACGTAGCCCAACAGCGTCTGCCCGGCCTCATCCGCCGGTCCCGGGCTGAAGCCGGTGATCTCCAGATCGAAAACCGTCAGCGGGTTGTCCTCGGCCACACCGACGTTGGAGAAGGTCGTGGTGAACGTCGGCCGGTCATTCACCGGCGTCACCGTGATCGTGAAGCTGTTGGTCACCGCCAGCCCACCGGCGTCTGTCGCACTCACGCTGATCCGGCTGGTGCCGTTGCCGTTCGTTACGCAGGCCAGCGTCAGGTTCGTTCCGCTCGTGATCGT
>JBDKJY010000051.1:0-33997 GCA_039796295.1 Verrucomicrobiota bacterium | reverse complement strand
CGCCGCCGGACTATGGCCCGAACTGCTCCTCGCCGCTGTTGGTGGACGGCCTTGTCGTGGTCCGGAGCGGCGCCAAGCTGGGGCTGGCAGCGTATGACCCCAAGGACGGAAAGCTCGTCTGGAACCAGAAGGCGATCGCGGCCGGCCGGGGATGCTCCTCCTCGGCAACGGCATGGGTCAAAGACGGGAAGTCCCATGTCCTCTGCAACGACGCAAAGCAGATCTTCTGCCTGGAAGCGAAGACTGGGAAGGTCCTGTGGTCCGTCCCGGGCGGATGGGCCGGCTCCCCCGTCGCCAGCGGCGACTACCTGGTCGCGGCGGGGGCGCGCTATGCCTACAAGATGACGCCTGAAAAGGCGGAAAAGCTCTGGGATCGCGGTGGCATGAGCGCCACGACGGCCGTGATCTTCGCCGGACACGTTTACGCCTGCACGGGCAGGCACTTCACCTGCACCAAGCTGGAAGGAGACGGCAAGCCCCTGTGGGACCAGGTGGGGACCTTCAGCGGCGGCGATTTCGTGGAGAACGGTTCGCCTGTCCTCGCCGATGGCAAGCTGTTCACGATCGGCGAGCGCGGCCTCTTGACCATGATCAAAGCGTCGCCCGAGAAGTTCGAGTTGCTCGGCAAGGTGGAGAACTCGGGCGCATCCGAAAACACAACCCCCGCTATCGCGGAGGGGAAGATGTATCTGCGCATGACCAACTGCGTGGCTTGCTTTGACCTGACCAAGGGCACAGAATAAGGCGTCACCATGGTTGCGCACTCTTCTTCGGTTTGCGGTTACCCGGCACGAGCAGCGAGCGTGTTGCGCGTTGCGACGGTCCTGCCACTCATGACGTTGCTGTGCGGGATGCTGCCGGGTCTCCCGGCGCAAGCGGCTGAAGTCGACAAGCCGCCGTTGCCCCCCTTGGCCTCCACCGATGAGATGCGCTCCCAATGGCCACGTTTCCGCGGGCCGGGCGGTCTGGGCGTCTCCTCCCACAAGGATGTGCCCGTCGAGTGGGACGGAGCGAGGGGCAAAGGCATCCTCTGGAAGACAGAGATCCCGCTGCCCGGCTACAGCTCGCCGATCGTCTGGAAGGACCGTATCTTTCTGAGCGGCGCCGACAAGGATCGCTGTGAGGTTTACTGCCTCGATGTCCTAGCCGGGACCATCCTCTGGCGAAAGCCGATCTCCAAGGTAGGCGACAGCCCTGCCGCGGTGCCAACGGTCTTCTCGGACGACAATTCCCGCGGCGGCTATGCCGCCTCGACGATGGCTACGGATGGCCGACTCGTCTATGCTATGTTCGCCACGGGGGCTGTCGCGGCGTTCTCTTTCGAGGGGAACCTGGCCTGGGCCAGGAACTTGGGCGCCCCGGCCAACGCCTACGGCCATGCGGCCTCCCTGCTCACGCACGGGCCGCTCCTGATCGTGCAGCTCGACCAGGGGGGCATGGCGGATGAGAAGCTCTCGGCACTCATCGCCTTGGATGGCGCGACTGGCAAAGAGATCTGGCGGACCACGCCGCGCCCGGTGCCCAACAGTTGGTCCACGCCGATCGTAATCAAGGCTGGCAAACGCGAAGAGCTGATCACCACCGGCAACCCATGGGTAATCGCCTACGATCCGGAAAAGGGGAAAGAGTTTTGGCGGGTCAAGTGTCTCGGGGGGGAGGTGACGCCGTCGCCGGCATTCGGGGACGGCGTGGTGGTGGCGGCGATGGAGAATGCCAAGGGCGCGGCGATCCTGCCGGGCGGTGAGGGAGATGTAACGGCGACCAGTGTGCTCTGGACCGCCTCCGAAGCCCTTCCCGCCATGGCCAGCCCGCTTGTCGCCGCCGCCCGCGTCTTCTTCGCCACTGGCGACGGGCTGATCGCCTGCCATGATGTGCAGGATGGAACGAGGAGCTGGGCACATGACTTTAAAACCGGATTCCACGCCTCTCCGGCCTTTGCCGACGGCCGCGTATACGCCTTGGACAAGCAAGGCATCATGCACGTCCTGGCCGCAGGCAAGGAATTCAAGGAGCTCGCCGCGTCTCCCCTGGGGGAGCCCGCGGATGCCTCTCCGGCCTTTGCCGAAGGGCGCCTGTATGTGCGCGGGGTGAAGCATCTCTTCGCGATCGGCAAGCAGCCGTGAGGTCGCGAGGCTGAATAGTAATTTCGTCGGTTCGGCGGCCCCAATGGCTCCCGTCGCGGATCGCGCAGGCTGATCCGTTCTTACAATGCGCCGCGGACTACCCGGAGGTGCTCTTCACGTTCCTGGCGGAGCGAAAGGAATAATTGTCGTTGACCAATCGAGGAAGTGATTTGGCTGCGGACGTGGGCGGACGCGCTCCTCGCGTCGGGGTTCATGGTCTCAATCAGCGGGCTTCGGGGCGTGCCGCGCTACCGATGGACCTGGTAGGGCCGACCTGCTGGTCGGCCTCCGTGTCCCATCGCCAGCCGAGGCCGCGCACAGCGCGGCCCTACCCTGAACTCCGTAGCGCAGCCGTCCCGGCTGCGGGTTCACGCGGCGTCCCGCCGCGCGCTCGCCTTCCACGGGGCGGGACGCCCCGGGAACCCGCAGGCGGGGACGCCTGCGCTACATTAGCCCGAGGAGCAGGTCCGCCTTCGCATGGAGTTCCGGCTTTAGACGTCCGGGTGTCCCACCGGCTAAAGCCGGGACTCCGTGCCCATGCCAGTGAGGTTCACGGAGGGAGTAGCGTGAGCTGGCTCTTTTTGTCCACTTATTCGTAAGTCGTTGGCAAACGTGCAATTGCATTAGACTACCGTGCGTCCGAGGTGTCCGACCGCGCGTCCGAGGCGTCCGACCGGGCGGTTGCAGAGGCCTACCGGGCGTCCGAAGCGTCCGACCGGGACGTTACACGGCCCGACGGGGCGGTTGCGGGGAGTTACCGGGGCGTCGCGGCGTCCGACCGGGCGGGGGAATCCAGTTACCGTCCGCTTGAACGGTCCGACAACGCCGCTGCTGGAACCGACCGAGGGGTTGCACGCTCCGACCGCCTTGCCGATTGAAGCGACCAGGCGGTTGTCGAAGCCGACCGGGCGGTTGCGGAGGGCGACGGGGGCGTTGCACGGAGCAACCGGGGGATTACACACGCCGACGGGGGAGTTGTAGAGGCTTCTTAGGCCACCGATGCACACCGATGAAACACAGATTCGCCCCGCCGGGCTTTATCTGTGTTCTATCGGTGTTTCTTCTGTGGCTAAAGACTCGGCGCTCGCTCCGCCTCCGCTCCTCAGCGGCGACGCAGGTCAGTCTTCGGCGAAGAGGTAGTCCAGGTCGGTCTGGGAGAGGCTGCGGGCGAAGCCTTCTTCCCCGAGCACGTCCTGGATGGTCTGGGCTTTGCGCTGTTGCAGGTCCCAAATCTTCTCTTCCACGGTGCCGGGGGCGATGAGGCGGTAGGCGTTCACGGTGCGCGTCTGGCCGATGCGGTGGCTGCGGTCGATGGCTTGCGCTTCGACGGCGGGGTTCCACCAGGGGTCGTAGAGGACGACGTAGCTGGCGTTGGTGAGGTTCAGGCCTGTGCCGGCGGCGCGGAGGGAGAGGAGGAAGACGCCGGCTTGGTCGTCGGCTTGGAAGGCGTTGACGACTTCTTGGCGTTGCTTGGTCTCGCCGGTGAGCAGGTGCGTGGGGATGCCGCGCTTGGCGCAGTCGGCTTCCAGGATTTTCAGCATCTGCACGAACTGGGAGAAGACGAGGACCTTCTGGCCTTCGGCGACGAGGGTATCGAGCAGCTCGAAGAGGGTCTCGGTCTTGCCGCTGGCGACGTTGCTGCCGACAAGTTGCGGGTGGCAGCAGATCTGGCGCAGGCGGGTGAGCGCGGCGAGGACGTGCATCTTGCTCTTGGCGAGGCCCTTTTCCTTGACGGCTTGCATGACTTGCTCGCGGGAGCGGCGTAGCTCGGCGAGGTAGAGTTTGCGGTGGTCTTCGCCGAGCTCGCAGTCGCGGCGTTGCTCGATGCGGTCGGGCAAATCCTTGGCGACCTGCTTCTTCATGCGGCGCAGGAGGAGGGGGCGGAGCTTGGCGGAGAGGCGGCGGCGGGCGATGCGTTGGAGGGAGACGGCTTCCTCGCTCTCGTTGCCGGGCTTGGGGTCGTAGGCTTCGTTGAAGTGCTCTTGGTTGCCGAGGTAACCGGGCTGGATGAAGTCGGTGATGCTCCAGAGGTCGAGGAGGCGGTTTTCCAACGGGGTGCCGGTGAGGGCGAGGCGACGCTCGGCTTTGAGTTGCTTGACGCTCTGGGTGACTTGCGCGGCGGGGTTCTTGATGAACTGCGCTTCGTCGAGAACGAGCGCGCCGAAGTCGAACTTGTTCAACTCTTCGAGGTCACGGCGGAGGAGCGCGTAGTTGGTGACGATGATGTCGTGCTCGGGGATTTGCTTCCGCAAGCTGTGGCGCCCTGCCCCGCTCTGGAGGACGAGGACTTTCATGTGCGGGACGAACTTTTCGGCCTCGCGGCGCCAGTTGTGCAGCACGGATGCGGGGCAAATCACGAGCGCGGGCTGGGGGTTCTTCGGGTTGCGGGCCTTGAGCCAGGCAAGCCAGATGAGCGTCTGGAGGGTTTTGCCGAGGCCCATGTCGTCGGCGAGGATGCCGCCGAGACGCATCTCGGTGAGGTGGCAGAGGAAGTCGAAGCCTTCCTTCTGATACGGACGGAGGTCGGCGATGAGGCCCTTGGGCAGGTCGGTGGGGGCGATGCCCTCGAAGTTGGTGAGGCGTTTGCGGAGGGCCTTGGCTTGCTCGCTGTCGCCGAACTTCTCCAAGCCCTTCTCGTCGAGGTGCGCGGCCTGCTCGATGGAAACCTGCTGCGCGATGGGGCTGAGGCCGTCGAGACCGATGTCCGCGAGCGCTTCGTGCGCGGCCTGCACGGCCTGGGTGTCCAGCTCGACCCAGCCAGAGTCGGGGAGTTTCACGAAGCGACCGGTGGCGCTGGCGAGGCGTTGCAGGTCGGCGCGGGTGAGCTTCATGCCCTCCTGCTCCCACTCGGCGGAGACGCTGAACCAATCAATGCCGCTGCCCTTGACGACGAGCTGGGGCTTGAGTTTGCGGGGCGTGAGGAAGAGGCGTTGGAACGCGCCGTTGCCGAGGAACTCGGCGTCCGGCGGGCGGGTAGCCCAGTTCGCGGAGAGGACGCTGAAGAAGTTTTCAGCGGCATCGCCGACCCAGAGGCCGGGCTCGGGCGTGAAGCAATTGAGGTTACGGAGCCAGTTGACTGCCGGTTCGAGGCGGAGGTCGTCGAGGATTTCCGGCTTGTTGGACTTGCGTCCGGGTTCGTCCAAGACCCACTCGTGGCCGTTCCAGTGCCAAGCTGTGTTGTCGCGCTCGCTGCGGGCCAGCAGGCGGATGCGGATGACCTCGTCCACCAGCTCGAAGGTGAACTGCGGCACGGCGGGGTGCGCGACGCAGAGCAGGTCCCAATCCACGCCGTTGTCGAAGTGGGCGCGGCGGAGGTTCGTGAGGAAGCGGTGGCTCAACTTGTGCACGGGCACCATGGGCGTGCGGGCCATGGACTCCAGCAGCCCGCCGGGAGGGGAGTTGCGGAGCAGGTAGAAGGTGTCACCCACGAACGCGAGCGGGGGCTGGCCGGCGAACCAAATCGCGTCGGTCATCGGGCGCAGTTCGCCGTTCGAGAGTTTGATGCGTTGGGTGAAGGCGAGTTCCTGGTCGCCGTTCTTCAAGTGCGGCGACAGCTCGGCGACCTGGCCGTGATAGACCACGGGCTTGGTGCCGCATTCCATGAGCAGTCGGCCGTGATGGCCCCAACGCGCAATCCACTGGAGCAGCTCGACGCCCTGGAGGACGAAGTCGCTGTCCTTGTCCTCGCGCTGGCGGTTGTTCTCGACGACCCATTGGATGAACTCCCAGTCGAACGCGGGAAACAATTCCTGCTCGTGCGCGGCGCGGGTGTTGAGGTCAATCAAGTCGGCCAGCGACTTCTTCTTCTCGCCGGTGCGCGGACGGAAGAGGTGGAATTCGGCAACCAACTGGTGCAACGGCGAATCGGGCGTGACAGGCTGCGGCTTGCAGATGATGCGGAGGCCGGCGCGCGGGACATCGAGGTGGACGGGGGCGGGCGGGAAGAGCCAGTGCTCGAGTTCCTGCATGAGCTTGCCTTCCTGCTCGGCCTGCTCGATTTCGGCGAACCGCGAGTAGTTAGCGTAGGGCTGGAGTTCCTGCGGGAGCGAACGCCCGGCGCGGAGGAAAAGGATGGCCAGCTCTTCGAGGCGAGCCTTGCTCTTGGCCTCGACCATGCGCGGCCACCATTCGTTCGCGCCGAAGTCCTTGCGGGAGAGATTGAGCTTCTCGAAGTAGTCCTCGAGCAACAGCCACGCGCGCTGAGAGTCCGCGCAAGTGCCGAAGAGGTTCAGCAGGTTGCCGCGCTCGGCGACTTTCTCCTTCGAGTCAGCCAGCTCGGCGCGCAAGTCCGCGAGCGCGCCGTAGGTCTGCTTGAGAACCGAGTGATGGGCATCGTATTTGGCGGTGTTCGCGCCGATGCGAGGCACGCGTCCGGGCTTGGCTACCTTTGGCATTTTCCTGAGTCAGAGATTCAAATTGGACCACTCAAAATGGAATGTCATTGCCTCACATCCACGCGCTACGGGTCAATCTGAAAAAAGTCTTTCTGGGACAGTGAGCGCGGGGGAAACGCTTTCAGGATGGCGTCGCCCCAAGTCCGTGCGCAAGGTCGGCAGCAATGAAACCCGACTTCGCCAGACGCTCGGTGCGCGGCGCGTGGTGCGTGACGTGGTTGCTCGCCGCGCTCGCGGCCCACGCACAGGAGACCACCAACGGCTTCGCCCTCGCGGACTTTCTGCTCGCGCCGCTGCGCGTCCACTTGCTCACCGCCACGAACGAGCCGGCGGTGCACACCACGCTCACGACCAACGACGTGACGCGCATCCTCGGTAAGGTGAACCGCGTGTGGGCGCAGGCGGGCATCACCTTCTACCTCGAATCGCTCCGCGTGGAGCCAGCGGCGAACCCCGAAGGCTTCGGCGAGCGCGTGAAGACCAATAACGACGCGCTGCTCCAACTGCGCCCCCAGTCCAGTCGCAGCACGAACGTCTTCCACGTTTACTACCTGAAGCAGTTCGGCCCGAACGGCATGTGCATTCACGGCATCAACTTCGTGAAGGACACCGCGTCGCTGCGCCCGGTCGAGGGCGGGCTGGATGAACCCATCCCCCGCGTCACCTCCCACGAACTCGGCCACGCGCTCACCCTCTCACACCGCCAGAGCGTGACCAACCTCCTCGCCTCCGGGATGTCCGGTGGCTGGCTTAACGAAACCGAAATCAAGCAGGCCCGCGCGGCGGCGCAGGAATTGTTGTGGGTGGAATCCGCCGCCGATGTGCTGCGCCAAGCCAGTGCGGCGAAGGCCGACGCGGCGCGGAAGCTCTGGCAAAAGCTCACCCACATCCCGCTGGACTGCGACGCTACCCGGCTCGCCCATCAGCGCGCTAAGGAGCTGACGAAGTAGCGCCCCGGAGCTGCGCGCCGACCGCCTCCCACCACGCCGCATCAGGCAGCGCATAAGGCCGGAACGTCTCCAACACGCCCTGCTGGCCATTGTGCAACAGCGCGCGGTGCAGCCCGAGGTCCCCCGCCTTCGGCGAGTCGCACAGGCTGGCGGAGTCGTTGGCGCTCATCTGGAAGAGCACGCGCAGCTCGAACTCGCTCACAGCCTTCCGGCTCAATGCGCGGCTCAAGCTGTTGTAGCTGTCGCAAGTGCAGATGACGTGCAGGCCCACGCCCGGGCCCTCGCGGATCAACCGGTCGAAGACCGCGCCCGGAGCCGGCGGCTTGGAGTCATCCGTTGCGAAACTAAAATCCTCCTCATGCCGGAGCTTCTTGAACTTCTGTAGTTCATGCACGAGCACGAACCACGGCGCGCCCGGTGCCGATTCATCAGCGGTGCGACGCGTCAGCTCCATGGACAACTCCGCCATCACCGCGTCCAAGTCGCCGGCGCGGGCGGACGTGATCCCGGTCGGCACCGCTGCCGCGACGCCGTCCAGGAACCGCTGCTGCGGTGAATCTGGCGCGGTGGCCTCGATGAGCACCAGCCGCCCTGCCCCTTGCGCCGCCAGCGCGACGAGCGACACGCCCAGCATCGCCAACGCGGCCTCTTCACGCTGCCCGACGAGGAGCAGGTTGTTCCCGCTCTGTCGGTGAAACGCCACTTCTGTCGGCCCCTTGATGGAGTTCGGCGCGCCGAGCCAGGCGCGCGGCAAGGCGACTGACCGTGGGGTGGCCAGCAGCTCGGCCAGCAACGGATTCTCGCGCACATCCGCCGGGGAGTTGCCCTCGAAGACCACCGTGGTAGGGACGCGCCGCCGCGCGTCCTTGGCGTCCGCCGCACTCAGGCCGGCCAGCAGTTCAGCCCTGCCGGCACGGGCCAGTTCGTTCACCTGCGTCAGCCAGCCATCGCGTTCTTCGTCGCCGAGCCACACGGTCTGGAATGGGCTGTTGCCCTCCACGCTTCCGGCCGCGTCGTTGTAAATCGCCTCACCTGGACGCGACAGCAGGCGCGGCGCCGGATTGTTGTCCGCCATGATGAGTGCCGCGTCGGCCTCGTTGCACTGGAGCGCGACGCGCACGACCATTTGCCCCAGCGTCGCCCGCGCAAGTGAGTAAGCGCCGCCAAGCGTCTGCGAGCCGAGGATGACGTGGATGCCAAACGCCCTGCCCTGCCGCACGATGCGGTCCAGCAGCAGCGCCGCGCCCTGCGCCACGCGGTCGTCCGCGACGAAGAACTCCTGGAACTCGTCAATCAGCAACAGCGTGCGTGGCAACGGCGCACCACTCTGCCGCCGGTAGCCCGGCAAATCCTGCGCGCCCACCTTGCGGAACAACTCACCACGCCGCTTCAGTTCCTCGTCCAGCCGCTCCAGCACGCTCAGGCCGAACTCGCGGTCACTCTCGATCGCCACCACGCGCGCGTGCGGCAACCGGTGCGCCGCGTAGCAGCGGAACTCGACGCCCTTCTTGAAGTCCACGAGGTAGAACTCCACCTGCGACGGACTGCACCAGAGCGCGAGGTTCGTGATGATGGCGTGGAACAATGTGGACTTGCCCGAACCAGTCTTGCCCGCCACGAGCGCGTGCTGCCGCGTGCCTTTGCCGAGGCAGAGGGATTGCAACTTCGTTGCGCCGGTGCGCCCGATGGGCACGCGCAGTTCATCGCCCGTGTCCAACGTCCAGAACGCGCCGACGGGCGGAGCGATGTCGGTGAAGGGCACTTGCACGCGGTTGCAATCCACGCTGGCTTGCCCGGCTTTGTGCAACAACTCGGTGGCCAGCTCGGGCACGGGCGGCGGCTCCAGCACGAGCGTGACGCCGGGCAAGACTTCACCGCCCAAGACAAAGACATTCCCCTCGCGCCGCACGCCGACGCTGCCTGCCCGCAATTCTTCCGGCACGAACTCCGCCGCCCCCGTGCGCCGGTGGTCCCAGTGCAGCAGCGTGTGAACGCCGCACCGCGCGCCGCTGGCCGCAATGCTCATGAGTCGGCGCAGGGCGGTGTCCGAGAAGTTTGCCGGGAAGTCCGCCACCACCAGGAAATGGAACCGCTCCGCGATGCGCCCGGCCTGCGCGTTGTAGTCCGCAACGGTGGCGAACTCGTTGCGCAGATACATCTGCGAGACCTTCTCGATGTGCTCGTTGAGCTGGGCGAGCTGCTGCTCGATTTGCGCCGGCTGCGTCCAGATGCGGCTGTTGATAAGCCGCTCGTCGTAGTCGCCCAGATGCATCAGCCCGGAGAAGCTGCGGCCCAACTCGACCGGATCCACGAGCGTGAAGCTCAGGCGTCCCGGCGGGGCGCTGGTGAGCAGGCGGAGGATGGTGTCGTTCAACGTCGCCACGGCCTGCTCACGCCCCTCGCCCTTCGTTTCAACCAGCAACGACGCGTGCTGCGGCACCGTCAACACAAGCGGGACGGCGAAGTGCGCCGGGCCGGGCAATGACAATCGCGTGGTGCGTGGCAACGCGCCCGCGAGCTTCACCACCTCCACCTCCAGCCGGGCGAACTGCGCGGCGTGGGCGAACTGTTCGGGCGGCGTCCACTGTTGCACATAGCTCCGCGACCAGGCGGGGAAATGTGCTTCGCTCTCCCGCTGCGCCGTCCCGAGCGCCGCGTAAATCGGGTCCACTGCCGCGCGCCACTCAGCGGCCAACGCCAGCCACGCGGACTCACGCTGGTTGGCGGCGGTCATCAGCGTCACCTCGTTGCCAACCGCAGTGCTCTGGATTTCGTCCTCCACATTGGTGCGCGCCGCAGCCAACCGCTCGGAACTCGCGCGCTCATCGGCTGCCAACGCCACGTTCCGTAGCCGCTCGAAACGAGCGAGCGCACGTCGGAGCCGGGTTTCCAGCTCACGCTTGCAATCAGTCTTGGCAACCTCGGTATCGGTCAGCGCCTCGTTCCACGCGTCCGCGTGGCGTTGCCCTGCGACGCTCGCCTCCGCCTCGACGCGCTGCTCGTCGGCCTGGCGGCGAGTCTTGGCTTGCTGCTCACAGTCGGTGGCAAGTTGCCGGGCCTCGGTGACGGCCAGGGCCAGGGCCTCAGCCGCTTTACCAGCCGTCAATTTGCCGACGAGGTAAGCCAGCAAGACCAGCCCAACACCGATGCTGCCGATGCCCGCGACCACGGGGAGCGAGAGCGACTTCAGCCCGAGGCTCGACAAGTCAGCCGCCGCCAGCGCCCCGGCCAGCAGCAGCGGAGCCGCACACCACAGCCAGAGCGGGACATAACTGAACAGCAGCGGCAGCCCGGTGCCGCGCACGCGCGCCAGCTCCGCCGAGGCGCAAGCGAATTTGAGCCGGAGCAGTTCGAGCGAGCCGTTGGGGTCGGCGTCCACCGAAGCGGGCTCGGTGGCAGCCGACGAGTCCAACCGCTGCGCCCAACTGCGGTAGCCACGCAGCACGACGCGGGCATCGGCTTGGACTTTGGCGAGCGGCTCCCGCTCCGCCTTGAGCTGCGCCATGAACTCCGCGTGCTGGGTGCTCGCATCCTTGAACCCGGCCTCGCGCTGCCGTTGCGCGGTGAGCAACTCGCGTTGCAGCTCGAACTTGCGTTGGTTCTCGCGTTCCTCCAGCCGGGTAAGGCGCTGCCGCAGCGCGTGTTTCTGCGCACGGACAAGCCAGGCGTGGCGACCGTCCCAGCGCGCGGTGAGCCGAGCGCGATCGTCGTTCAAGGCGTTCTCCAGGGCCACCACGGCGGCTTGGAGCTGCTCGGAACGTTGGGCGAGGACCGCTTCGCAGCGCTGATTCATCCGCGCTTCCTGCGCCTGCTGCTCGCGCTGAAGCTGCTCCTCGCGCGCGGCGAACGTCCGCACGGTGTCGCGCAGGCGGTGCAATAGCTCGAAGGTCGCTGCGATGGAGGCAGGCTTACTCACAGTCGCGGCGGATTTTGGCGAGGGCGTGGTCCAGCGCCTCGATGCTGGCCCCGGTGACATTCACTTGATTGAACAGCTCGTCCAAGTAGCGCTGCTCGAAGTCAGCGGCCCGGCCGTCCTGCCAATGCTCGCGCGTCTCCTTCCACCGCAGCGAAAGCTGCTTGGTCAACGTGGCCAGCCGGGTGCGGGTGGGGTTAAGGCTCATGCGAAAGCCTAAGTTTCCGAGGCCGCCGCCGGGGGCGGCACCTCCGCCGACGGCACCTTCAACTCCGCGTAGGCGTGAAGCGTTGCGAGGGTCTGCGACAGGAGGACACTGGCCTTGCCCATATCGGTGACGAGCGTGTGGCGCAGTAGGTCGGCGTGGCGGGCGAGCGGCTCGATCTCGACCGGATAGTCGCGAAGCCACTGCTTGATGGCCTTCACCTTGCTCTCGGCTTCCTCCAGCGCCTGCTGGGCGCGGCGGACGCCAACGAGTTCAGCCTGGAGGTTTTCGCGCTTACCAAGCCGCGCGCTGAAAAGTTCCTGCTGCCGCTCCTGCAACTCCTGGGTGCGACGCCGGACCTGTTGCGCCCAATGCCGACCTCGGTCGTCCTGGAGCCACGCCCGCGTGCGGCCGACCTCCTCGCTCACCTCGTCCACGGCGTTGCGGGCGGCATCCAGATACACGAGCAAGTCAGCGCGGAAGGCGGCGATGGCCTCGACGGACGTGATGCGGGCCGGCGCGGGCATGGTCAGCGCTGCTGGAGATACTCCTCGATCTTCTGGGCCTTGCGCAGGAGGAAGGGACCGTGGTGGTTCGAGACTTCGACGAACCGCTTGAGGACCTTCATGGTCTGCTTGAACTCCTCGGCGAACTTCGCGTGCTCCTGATCCTGCCAGGAGTCGCCCAGCGCACCGAACCGCGCCTGGAGCTGCGTGGTGCGCTCGGAAACCTCGACGTTGAAGCGGCGCAACTCCTCGGCGAAGCGCCGCACTTCCGCAGGGTCAATGATGGCTTGGGACATGGCGTGTCGTTGATGGGCCAGCCGGGCTCTGCGGACTGGCTGGCCGAACGTAGCAAAGGGGCGGACGCGGGCAAACTCTCTTCCGTTGCGGAGCGGCGGGTGGGGCGGGAAGTAAGCAGTGTTCAGTGGCGCTGGCGGTGCGAAGGCCAACTGAACACTGAACACTCGCCGTTACTTCACCTCGCGAATCCACTCGCCCAGCATCTTCACCGCCGGCTCATCCACACGGGACTTCGCCAGTGGCGGCATTCCGCCCTGGCCGACGCGCAGCACGCGCTGCATCAGGATGCTGCGCTCCGGTGCACCGGGCGCGACGAGCAGGGCGTCCTTGATGCCGAATTGGTCGTGCTGAGGTGTGATGCCGACGAGGCGCATCTGGTCGGGCTTGGTGTTCCAACGCAGGCTGATGGCGGAGTTCCCGCCGCCCGCGTCCACATGGCAGTGCGCGCAGTTCGCGTGCAGGTAGGACTTGGCTCGGAGGTCCAGGGGCGCGGAGTCATCGTAAGGATTGGGGAGGCGGGGCATCTGCTCAGGCGGAGTGAGGAAGTGGGGGCCGAAGTCCTCGGGCGGGTAAGTGAGTCCGTTGGGACCGGGAATGGGTTTGCTGATGCGCACGGCGTTGTTGGTGTATTTGGCGACGATGAACAGGTCGAGATGCTCCAGGGTGCGAAGCTGGTTGGCCTTCACGCCCGCATAGTCGTGGTCGCGGTTCATCTGGAGCGTGGTCGCGCCCAGCACGAACTGCGCGGCGCGGCTGTGGCAGGTCATGCACTCGGCGCGGCTGGGGTAATGCCACGTCTGCTTGCGCGCGCCGCCGGGTGCGCGGGCGTCCTTGATTTTGAAGTCCCGGTCCACGCCCTTCGCCCCCACCAACTCGGCGTCGGTCTGGGCGTCGTTCCAACGGTAGCTGTAGCCCACCCACTCGTTCTGCTCGAAGAGCATGAACCGCGTCTCAATCCATTTGCGCGACTGCGGGTTTCCCGTTTCGAGGTCGAGCGCGAAACTCTTCACCAGCACGGTCTGCTCGGGGAATTTCCACCCGCCGCCTTCGGAGAAGACAATCTGTGACTCGCCCGGCAGCGCGATGAACCGCTCCTTGTGCGCGCCGTCGGACCACAACTCCGAGTTCACCGAATAGGGAATCAGTGCGGGTTGGACGACATGGCCCTTCACCTGCGCGAAGAGTCCGCTCTCGCTTAACTTCTTCGGGAACGGCGGCCGTTTCGTTGTCTCCGGCGGCGTCGGCTCCAGCTCGTAAATCATGCCACCGTAGTCCGCATAGAAGATTTCGCCCGCGCGGCCTTCGCAGAAGCCCAGCGGCTGGTGCGGCGTGTCAGCAATCTCGCGCGACCAAGTCACCTTGCTGCCCTTGCGCTTGAGCGCCCACATCTTGCCCGTGCCGTAGTCGCCGTAGATGTAGGCCCCGCGCAGCTCGGGAAACCGGCTGCCTTGATACACGATGCCGCCCGTGATGGACCGCGCCTCCGCGTGGTGATGCTCGATGAGCGGCGGCGTGACCGGGTGCGGGCCGAGCTTGCGCTGCGCATGGAACGGGTGGTTCCCCTCGCGCACGCTCCAGCCGAAGTTCGCGCCGCGCTTCACGAGCTGAATCATCTCCCACAAGTCCTGCCCGATGTCCCCGACGAGCATCGCCCCATCCGCCGGGTCCATCGTCATGCGCCACGGGTTACGGAAGCCGTAAGCCCACAGCTCGGGCCGCGCGTTCGGGATGTTCCAGAACGGGTTGTCCTTCGGGATGGAGAAGGCCTTGCCGGCGTCGGGCCGCTCTATGTCGAGGCGCAGCACGCCGGAGTTCAGGTCGGAAATGTCCTGCCCGCTGTTGTTGCCATCCGAGTCGCTCGTGCCATCGCCGGACGTGATGTAGAGCATGCCGTCGCGCCCGAACGCCATCTCCCCGCCGTTGTGGCCGTTGGACCACCACCGGATGATTTCCAACTCGCTCGCCGGGTTCGCGCGACCCTCGGGCGCGACAGTGTAGCGGAGGATGCGGTTGAACTTGTTCGTCCCGCCCAGCAAGACGCCGGTGCTGTTGGTCTGCAACTTGTTCGGCCCGTTGGCAAAGATGAAGACGAAGCGGTTCGTCGCGAAGCCGGGGTGGAAGTGGAAGGAGTAAAGTTCGTGGTCCGGCAGCGCGAAGAACACGTTCGTGCTCGTCGTCGCTTGGTCGAGGGGCACCGAGAGGATGCGCCCCCCCTGCTCGACGACTAGGTAGCCGTCGCTCGCCGCGTCGCGCCCGATGTAAAGCGAGTGGCGGAAGGTCAGCTCCGGCCACGCGCGCTTGGCCCGCAGCGGCAGCGCCGGGTCCGGCGAACCGGTCACGCGCGAGGTCGTGAGCGGCAGGCGCTTCTCGATGCCAGCGGGTTTGCCATCGTGAGCAGTGGCGGCGCGGAGGTTGGTGGAGACACTCCCCGCCAGCAACACTAGGAGCAGATAAGTCAGGTGGTTCACGCGGCAACCCTAGACAGGCGGGTGAAGCCGTCAATTCAGCGCTTGGCGTTCGTGCCGGCGGCTTGCAGCCGCCGTGGGTGAGCCGCGCAACATTCCGGATGGTGGGGCGAGCGTCCCCGCGAGCCGGGCCACATAGGCGGGAGGCGGACGGCTCGCGAGGACGCTCGCCCCACCACGCCAGTTCAATGCCCCGTCCATCTGCCGCGTCCAACGCCGCACTCATGCTCACACTGCAAGACCGCCTCCGCCGCCGCCAGTTCCTCCGCGTCGGCGGCCTCTCCCTCGGCGGCCTCACGCTCGCCGACTGGCTGGCCGTGAAGGCCCACGCCAAGGCCAACAAGCTCGCCCTCCGCGACAAGTCCGTCATCTTCCTCTTCCAGCACGGCGGCCCCTCCCAGTTCGAGACGTTCGACCCGAAGATGGACGCGCCCCGCGAGATACGCTCCGCCACCGGCGAAATCCCCACCCGCATTCCCGGCATCACCTTCGGCTCCACCTACGAGCGCCTGGCGAAGCTCAATGACAAGTTCTCCATCGTCCGCTCCTTCACCACCGGCGACGCCAACCACGACATCAAACCCATCGTCGGTCGCGATACCCTGCGCGCCAACATGGGCACGCTCTACTCCCGCGTCGCCGGCGTGCTCCGCCCCGCCACCGCCATGCCCACGAACATCGCGCTCTTCCCCCGCGCCGTGGACATGGCGTCTGGCCCCGCCATCACGCAGTTCGGCAACTTCGAGTCCACGGGAGAATTCGGCTCCGCCTACGCCCCCTTCGTCCCCGGCGCGGGCGGCGGCTTGCAAGCGGATATGAAGCTCAACCTCCCCCAGAGCCGCCTCAACGACCGCCGCGAGCTGCTCGGCTCGCTCGACCAATGGAAGCGCCGCGCCGAAGCCAGCGGCGCGTTCGACGGCCTCGACGCCTTCCAGCAACAAGCCTTCGCCACCCTCGAAGGCGGCATCTCCGACGCCTTCGACCTCACCCGCGAAGACCCGCGCACCGTCGCCCGTTACGACACCGCCCCGCTTGCCTCGCGCGACCGCTTCAGCCCCGCGTGGAAGAACCGCGAGCACTACGCCGACAACTCCGCGACCCTCGGCAAGCTCCTGCTCCTCGCCCGCCGCCTGTGCGAACGCGGCGCGGGCTTCGTCACCGTCACCACCAGCTTCGTGTGGGACATGCACGCCGACGTGAACAACGCCCCGATGACCGTGGGCATGGACTACGTGGGCCGCCCCTTCGACCACGCCGTCTCCGCGTTCATCGAGGACTGCGAGGCGCGCGGTCTGCGGGACAAGATTCTCCTCGTCTGCTGTGGCGAGATGGGCCGCACCCCCCGCATCAACGCAAAGGGCGGACGCGACCACTGGGGCGGCCTCGCCCCGCTGATGCTCTACGGCGGTGGCCTGCAAATGGGCAAGGTCATCGGAGCCTCCTCCCGCGACGGCGGCTCCCCCGCCGACAGCCCGGCAACCATGCAAAACCTCCTCGCCACCGTCATGCACACCCTGCTGGACCTCGGCGAAGTCCGCGTCATGGACGGCCTGCCCAAGACCCTCCTCGACACCCTGACCGGCGGCGAGCCGATCAAGGGCTTGGTGTAAACCACGTTGGTAGGGCGCGTCTGTCCCCAGCGCGCCGGTAGGGTGCCCGGAAGCTGAAGCAGCGCGCTGGGGACAGATCCGCCCTACCTACTACTCGGTTCACCAGCACCCCCAAGCCGTCCGCACCCCCCACCCTCCGCCCGACTGGGACCCACCCTCCTAGCTTCTGAGGGTGGGTGTCGTGCGTTGCGAGGGTGGGGGTCATGCGTTACGAAGGTGGGGGTCGCGCGTCACGAGGGTGGGGGTCATGCGTCGCGAGGGTGGGGGTCATGCGTCGCGAGGGTGGGGGTCGTAAGTTACGAGGGTGGGTGTCGAGAGTCGTTAGGGTGCGGGTCTGATTCACCAAGTATGGGCTTGGAACGAGTGGAATGTGACTGACGACGAACCGTCCGCCGTGAAGCGGAGTAACCGAGGCCGCTGGGTAGCGGCGCGGTGTCCTCACCGCGCCAGGGAGGAACAGGGGGGTGCGGTTGGTCGGCGCTTGGGTGAGAACACGCACCTACCAGCGCCGGTTCCGGGCTGAACGCGCGGGTGTTTGTAGATCGTGGGTTCTCTCCCTCGATCCTCTGGCCCCGTCCCGCCTCTGTGGTGTTAAATCAGGGGCTTACACCGCAGAGGCGGGACGGACGCAGAGGTTATTGGGAGCAACGGGAAACCGGCTGGGGCGGGGGGAACTGCTGAGGGCTACCAGCGGCACCACCAGGTGACATAGTCGATATACGCTCCCTCGAAGTCGCCCTTCAGGTATTGGAACGGGCTGTAGAGGAGGAGCACTGGAAATGGAAGGGTGCCCGTTTCAACCAGCCGGGTCACAGGGCCAATGCTCAACACATACAGCACCAGTGCGAGCGCAGCCCACATGAGATATCCCCCGAATCCATTCCTCCTGCCCTCCGGTGCGTCGGAGGCTTCTTCCCGGCCTGGCGAGGCGTCGTTCATTCAGAGTTCACTTCTCCAGCGGCGGACGCTTGCCCTCGGTGCCCTGGCCCTGACCACCACCGCGTTGCTTCATGCGCTCGGCGAGGGCCGCAGCTTCCTTGCGGTCAATCGCGCCGTCTTTGTTCGTGTCCGCGCTCACGAAGATGCTCTGCATGGCCTCGGGCAACTCGTCCTTGGTCAGCTTGCCGTCCTTGTTCTTGTCGTTCTGGAAGAGACGCGTGACGAAGTCGGCTTCGCCACCGGCCTTGTCGCCCGGGCCGCCACCACCGCCCGGCTGCCCCTCGGGGCGACGCGGCTCGCCGCCCTTTTCGCCCGGCCCGCCCCCCTGCCCCGGCGCTCCGCGTTGGCCACCAAACCCACCTTGGCCACCCGGCCCGCCTTGGCCGCCTTGCGGACGCGCGGGGCGATACTCGTCCTCGGTGAGCTTGCCGTCGCCGTTCTTGTCGAGCTTCTTGAGCGCGGCGACGGCGTTGGCGAGCTCCTTCGCGTCAATGATGCCGTCGCCATTCGCGTCGAGCGCCTGCTGGAGCGGGTGCATCGGCGGGCGGAAACCCTCGCCACCGCCACCACCACCGGGCCCGCCTTCGCGCCCGGGCGGCGGGCCTTTCTGTCCGCCTTGACCACCCTTGCCGTCCTTGCCCTGCGGCGGGCGTTGCGGGTCTTGCGCGTAAAGCGAGGACGCGACGGTGAGCACGGTGAGCACGGTGAGGAGGAGTTTGGTTGTCATGAGCAGTGAGAGTTATTGGGTTGCGATACAGTAGAGAAATTTGTCTGAGCGCAGGAACAACTCCTTGCCGCTCACGGCGGGCGTGGCGTTGAACTGCGTGGGGTCGGCGGCGAAGGAGTTTTGCGCGACCAGCTTGAACTGCGGCTTGGCCTCGATGACGAACGTGCCATTGCGGCGGCTCACGGCGTAGAGGTTGCCGTTCGCCAGCACGGCGGATGCGTAGAATGGCTTGCCGCCGCGGCCCGTGGCGCTCGCGCCGGGGAGGCGCTCCTTGAAGACCTGCTCACCGGTCTTCGCGTCGAGGCAGAGCGCGAAGCCCTGGTCAGTCACGACGTAGAGCCGGCCGTCGTGCAACACGGGCGTGGGGACGTAGCTGCTGTCGCGGGTGCTCCAGAGGCGGTGCGAACCGCTCACGTCGCCCTTGCCGCCCGTCTTCACCGCGACCGCGCCGAGCTGCGGGAAACCGCCGAACGCGAAGACGAGGCCGTCGCCCACCACGACGCTGGGCGCGATGTTGCCGGGCAGGCCGGTGGTGGCGAACCAGCGGAGTTTGCCCGTGTCGGGATTGAGTGCCCACAGCTCCTCCGGCAGCGCGAAGACCAGCTCGGGCTGCGCCGGGCTGCCCGCCAGAGCGGGCGTGCCGAAGACGTATTCCAGCGCGGCCCCGGGCGCGCGCCAGACTTCCTTGCCCGTCTTCTTGTCGAGCGCGACAACGGCGTGGACTTCCTCGGAAGCGGTGATGATGACGGTGTCCTTGTAGAGCACGGGGCTGGCGGCGGAACCCCAGTTCTTCTGGTTCGCGCGATCCCCAAGCTTCACGTGCCAGAGCTGTTTGCCTTCGAGGTCGAAGGCCGCCGCGCCGCCGCGACCGAAGTAAACGAAGACGCTTTCCCCATCGCTCGTGGGCGTGTGGCTGGCGTAACCGTGCTCGGGCAAATAACCCTCGAAGTGGTCCGCCGGTGTTTCGCCGGCAATCGCGCGCGTCCACTTCACCCTGCCGCTGGCGCGGTCCACGCAGATGAGTTCGCGGCTCAACGCGCTCTTGCCCTTGGTCACGCCGTAGCCAGTCCAGCACGTCACGAACACGCGGTCGCCGACGAGGATGGGGCTGGAGGTGCCGGGACCGGGCAGCTCGGTCTTCCACTTCAAATTCTGCGTGTCGCTCCAAGTCGTGGGCGGCTGCGCGCCGGGGGCGATGCCGGAGCCGTTGGGGCCACGGAAGCGCGGCCAATCGGTGTCAGCGGCGAAAGCGGGCAGCAAGCAGGCGAGCAGCAGCGCGGCGAAGGTGTGTTGTAGCCTCATTGCTTTTTCGGTTGGAATTGCGGGGGCATGAAGCGCTGGAGGATGTCTGAAATCTCCTCATCGGTCTCCGGGGTTTGGAGCGTCGGCGGGAACTTGCGCCACACATCGTAGGACTCCTGCACCTTGCCTTGCTGGAGGTTGGCTTGCATCTCCGCCTGTAGCTTTTCGATGACATCATGGGTTGCGAGCTGGTGGGCCAGGATGGCGTTGTCGCTCTTGCGTTGGACTTCCGCCTCCCACTGCGTGCCTTCGGCCTTTCGCTGCACCTGCCAGTAACGGTCAATGATGGCCTTGAGCTTGTCCTTGTTCTGCGCAGCGTAGCGGTCCGCATCCGCGAGCATCTGGGGAACCGGGCCGTCCTTGATGGGGAAGCGCTCTGGTGGCTCCGGGCTGGGCAGCGGAATCGGCAAGCCGCCCTGACGTCCGCCCTTGCCCTTCATCTGCTTGGCCTTGCCTGCCGGGTCGGCGGAACTGAGCCGGGGACGGCCTTCAATGTCATCAGCCATCTGCCTCGGTGGCAGCGGTTCGACCGCGTTGACCACCGGTGCCGGCGGCGCGACTGGCTGTTTGTCCGGCAACATCATGGGCACGGCGAGCGCGGCGATGAGGATGACCACGGCGGCGATGGCGAGGCGCTGAAGATTGCGCGGGTCGCGCACGACCTGACCCCAGTTTACCGGCGGGCGCTGGCCGGCCTTCACGCGCTGCAAGTCGGCGAGTAATTCGCCGTAGTTCTGATAACGCGCCGCGGGGTGCTTGGCGGTCATGCGCTTGATGAAGCGTTCAATTTCCTCCGGCAGCGGCGTGCCGAGGTCCACGCCCGTGGGCAACGGCTTGTTCGCATGCGCGAGGACGACGGAGAAGTTCGACGCGCCCTCAAACGGTCGCTTGCCCGTGAGCAGGAACAGGAGCGTGACGCCCAGCGAGTAAATGTCCGCGCGATGGTCCACATGCGAGGCGTCATCCGCCTGCTCCGGCGCGAGGAAGTGCGGCGAGCCCATGCCCACGCCGGTCATCGTCACGTCGGAATCATCGGTGAGCTTCTTGGCGAGGCCGAGGTCGGCGACCTTCACCTGACCGTCGCGCGTGAGCATCAGATTCGCCGGCTTCACGTCGCGGTGGATGATGGCCTTGCCGGCAGCGAACTTGAGCGCGTTGACCGCCTGCTCGAAGAAACCGAGCGCGATGGCGATGGGCAACTTCCCGTGCTCCTTCACATGGATCGACAGGTCCACGCCGTCCACCAGCTCCATCACGAAGTAAAACTGTCCCTCCGCGCTGCCGTAGTCATAAACCTGAACGACGTTTGGATGGTTCAGTGCGGCGGCGGACTTCGCCTCGCGCTCGAAGCGCGCGAGGAACTCGGGCTCGCGGGACAACTCCTCGGAAAGCAATTTCACCGCGACGCGGCGGTCGAGCTTGAGCTGCACGCCCTCGTAAACTTCGCCCATCCCGCCCTCGGCGAGCTTGCGCAACAGCTTGTATTCGCCGAGCTGCGTGCCCGAGAGGTCGCGTGCCTTCGAGCGGAATTTCATCGCCGCCGAGCCACTGCCACTGCCGGGCGCACCCGCATTGCGCGGACTGCTGGGCAACGTCGCCTCGTCCGGGTCGAACGGGGCGGGCGCGGGTGATGACGGCGATTCGTTCATGCCGAAAGTGTAATTGACCGGCGGCTAATTCCCACCCTTTCCAGGTGGTTGCCCCTTGCCGGGCGGCGGCCCGCCGAACCGCACATCACCCGCGCCGAAGCGCATCGGCGGCGGCCCACGGCGGAAGAAGCTGCTGTCCGGCGTGCCCTTGAACCAGCGCGGGATGAACGGGAAATCCTCCGTCAGCACGTAGTGATAAGTGCCCTGCGGAAACTCCGGCGTGACGCCAAAGCGCCCGTTCGCCTCGTCGAGGTCGCCCGCGCCCTTCACGAACTGAAAGTCCTCCACGTAGCTGCCATCGAACTTCCCGCCCGGCCCGCTCGCCCGCGTGCCTTCGCGCAGGCGGTAGCTGGACTTCATCCGCTTGAGCGCGCTGTTCGTGCTCTTCGCATCCGAGTAGTCCCACGGTCCGTAAATCGGAAAGCCATCCGCCGCCCAGCCCACTTGCGCGACCCGCTCCTGGCCGCCGGTGCGCAGCTCAATCAAGCCCGTCGGCAGCGCGTGGTAGTGATACGCGCCGCTGGGCTGGACGTGCGCGTTGTGGCGGTCCACGCCCAGCTTCTGCGAGCCACTGATGGGGTCGAGCGTCCAGCCCGAGCGCGGGTCCATCTGCCACCACTCCGCCGCGCCGGGGTCGAAGACGACCCCATTCAGCGCGATGCCGAACGGGTGCATGACGAGCTTGGTAAACGTAGCGTTCTCCTTCGGCTGAAGCGGCACGCGGTAGTTGTAATTCTGCGCGGCAATGACGTTGGGGTTGCCGCGATTCGGGAACTGCCCCGGCGCATGGTCCGGCAAGCCGTTCGCGCGGATGACGCGGAACCCGCCCTCCACCGTGATGCTCACCAGGCTCTTGCCCGGACTCTGCCCATCGCCCGCTGGCGCGGCGTATTGCTTGCCCATCTTCTCGCCGCCGCGCCCGCCGGGCCCTTTCGGTTCGGGCGGACGGTTCTGCGCGTGGACCGCTGCCACGAGCGAAACCGCCACGAGCAGTGCGAGTGAAGTTCTCAGCGAACGAGTTGAAGTGCGATTACGCATGGCAAGTGTTGGGCAGCAAGCTAAGCCAAGAGACAGCGGCAAACCTAGTCGGGAATCTCCGCCGGAAAGAGGGACCACAGAGACGCGATGAACACAGAGAAAAGACACCAAGCGGTAGTCGGGCAAAATTCTCTGTGTCCATCGCGTCTCTGTGGTCCAACTCAGTTTCCCCGCGCGGCCTACGGGAAAATGCACGGCGGACGGACCAGGCACACGACGGCCACAGGTCCGTCCGCCGTTTGCCCACACGGGCAAAGTGAAAGTGAGCACTCATGGCGTCAGCACCACGCTGTAGAACGCCCGGCTCGCCGCTGGCGAGGGGTCCGTGAGCGTCACCACCGCGTTGGTCACGCCCGTCAGCGCGCCGCTGACCGGCGACCAAAAGCCCGTCACCAAGTCGTCGCAGCGCCACAGTGCGTAGCTCGCCCCGACGGTTTGCGACAGCGACGTAGCAAATTGCCCGACCGCCGCCACCGGCGACACCAAGCTCGGCCCCGTGTTCGTGCTGTAGCCCGCCAACCAGAACTCCAACCGGTCACGGTGCTGCTGTTGCGTCGGCGACAGCGCGCCCAGGAGCAAGTTCGTTCCCTCCGCCGCGTCCGCCTGCAAGTCGAAGAACTCGTCATGCCCATCCGCGAACCGGATGAGCTTAAAACGCTCGTCCCGCAGCGCTCGCCCGTCCGCACTGCCCGGCGTAGTGGCCGCAAACAACTCCGTGTAAACCGCCCGTCCACCGCCCGCCTGCCCGCTCAACACCGGCACGAGACTCCGCGAATCCACCCGCGTCCCGGTTGGCACCGTCGCGACGACGTTGATACCAGCGAGTTCGAGGACCGTGGCAAACAAGTCCACCGCGTGAACCAGCGCTTCGTTCGTGCGTCCGGGATTCACCACCGCCGGCCCGCTGATGACGAGGGGCACGCGCGTGCCGCCTTCGTAGAGCGTGTCTTTGCCCCGGCTGGCGGGATACGGCGGCTGGAGCACACTGGCGGTCGTGCCGTTGTCGCCGAGGAAGATGACGTGCGTGTTCGCGGGGTCCACGGCGGCGAGCAGGCGGCCCAGCTCCGTGTCCATCGCCTCGACCATTGCCTCGAAGTAGAGCCGGGGACGGCTGTTGATGTCCGCCGTCGTGCCGGGCAGCGAGGTGTAGCTCGGGCAGAGCGCGTTCGGCGGTTTGTGCAACGGCGTGTGGGGGGCATTGAAAGCAACCCAGGCGAACCACGGCTGCGTGCCGCGCGCCTGAATCCACGTCACCGCGTCGTTCACGAGGTCGGTCGTCGCGTAAGTCGCCGTGCCCGCCGTGCTCACGCCGTTCACGGTCTTCGTCCAGTTCGTGTAGTTCGCCAGCGCGCCGACGAGATTGCCCGCGTAGTGCGGCCAGCCGCCCACGACCGACGGCGCGTTGACGCCGCTCGCCAAATGCCATTTGCCGAACTGCGCGAGTTGGTAGCCGAGCGCCGCATTCGCCGCGAAGGCCCTCGGCAGCGTGAACTCCGCGCTGCTCAAACTCGTGGTCCCCGCGCCCACAAATGCATCTCCAACGCCCGTGCGAAACCCGTGCCGACCGGTGAGCAACGCGGCGCGCGTGGGCGAGCAGACCGGGTTGGCGTAAGCGTTGCGGAAGACCACGCCGGTCTGCGCGAGCGCCGCGAGGTTCGGCGTCGGCGGCAGCGAAGCGCCGCTGCTGGTGGAGTTGTAGAGCGAGCTGCTGTCCGCGCCGTAGTCATCCGCGATGATGAGCAGGATGTTGCGAGGCGTGGCGGCGAAACTTGATGTCGAGAGCAGCCCGGTGAGTAGCCAAATCCCTACAACCAGCCGCGCGGCGGGCTGAGGACAGGCGCGCCCTACACATTTTCCGCCTGAATCTATGTGTGCCTTCATGGCTTGGGTGTCAGTTGAGCGGACGGGGAACGAAGCCGCTCCTCCGTCAGGGTCTTGAGGAAGGCGACGAGCGCGTGCAAATCCTCGGGCGGGATGCGCACGCCGCCGGGCGGGTGCTTCGCGAGGTTCGGGTCGAGCGTCGGGCTGCGCCGCACGCCACGCACGTAGTGAAACACGGCGTCTTCGAGCGTCGCGAACCGGCCGTCGTGCATGTAGGGCGCGGTGAGTTCCACGTTGCGCAGCGAGGGCACGGAGAACTTGCCCTGGTCGCCTTCACGGCCGGTCACGAGGTAGCGGCCGAGGTCGCGGGGTTCGTGTTCCAGCCCGTTGTTGGCGAAGGCGACGTTTTGGAACAGCGGGCCGCCGTGGCAGTGAAAGCAGTCCGCGCCGAACTGCCCGCGACGCGGGTCGTGCTCCGTGTGAAACAGCTCGAAACCGCGCTGCTCCTGCTCCGTGAACTTCGCTTCGCCCCGCAGCACGCGGTCGAACTTCGCATCGTGCGAAGTGAGCGTGAGGAGGAACTGTTCGAGTGCGAGGCCGATGCGCTCGGCAGTGATGTCCGGCGTGCCGAAGGCGCGGGTGAACATCGTCGCGTAGGTAGGGTGAGACTCCGTCGAACCCCATTTGCCGACGAAGGAGGCGAGAGCGAAGCGAGCATCTCGGCTGGCCGTGACTCCGCCCGAGATACTCGCTGCGCTCGCCTCGCTGCGCTCGAGATGGGGCTCGACGGAGTCTCGCCCTACCAGCTTACGAACGACGTTCTCCAGCGTCTCGTGCATCTCCAGCGCGTCCTGAATCGGCATCAGCGCCTGGTGTCGCAGGGACTTCGCGCGGCCGTCCCAGAAGAATTCGGACTTCCACGCGAGGTTGTAGAGCGGCATCGCGTTGCGTTTCCCCGGTAGGCCGTCCACGCCGACGCTGAAGGCGCGGCCCGCGTCCACCGTGCCTGCGTCCATCTGGTGACACGAGGCGCACGACTGCTTCTCGGCGCGTGAGAGCAGCGGGTCGTTGAACAAACGACGGCCCAGCGCGACGCCTTCCTCCGTGAGCGGATTGTCCAATGGCAGCGCGGGTTTCGGGAACGCGGCGGACATGGTGAAGCGATACGGCGTGCCGATGGGGTTGGTAGGGTTTGGGGTCCTCACCCCGCCGCCGACCATCCGTGAGCGACTGGTGTCCGGCGGCGCGGTGGGGACATCGCGCCCTACCAGCGGTGACTGCAAGTCGTCGGCACGGAACGCTTGTTCCACGCTCTGTCGCAGGCGGTCGGCCACGGCATCGTCCTCGCGTGAGTGGGTTGAACTCGTGTCGTCGTTCAGCGATAAGGTGTCGAAGACCCGCGCGAGTTCGAACGGCAGCCGCAGCGTTTGGGCGAGCGGCGCAGCGCCGGTGTCCGCGATGCGCAGCGCTACCGGCACCTCCACCGTCATCAACTGACGCTCGGTGGCGAGATGCCACGAGAAGCCGCTGGTAGGGTGAGACTCCGTCGAACCCGGTTTGCCGACGGAGGTGGCGCGAGCGGGGCGAGATTCGACGGAGTCTCGCCCTACCGATGGTTGAGCGACGCGCACGGAGGCAAGAGGGATGGCGGGCGAGGGATGACTGAGCGGAGCAACGGAGTCGGTTGCCCCCAGCCGGTTCATCGGGAAACTCCTCGAAAGATTTGGGATGGACAAAGATGCCGAGCTCCCAAGCTTTGTCCGTCCCAAATCTTTGGGGGTCCCCGAATGCGGTTGCGACTCGGTGTAGTTCCCCTCCAGCGCGAGGAAGACGTAGCCGCCCTGCCAGTTCCAATGCAGGCCGTTCACCGTCGGGTTTAGCGGATGGCCCGCATCCCACTGCGCCGGGTTGCCGCGGTTCTGCTCGGCCGGCACTCCGATGGTGAAGCGCAGCCGGTCGTAGTTGCCGGGTGGCAGGTCGCGCAGCGCGAAGTTCGTCCGGCCCGCGCGGCCGCTGAGGTAGGCGAACCAGTAAGGCTTCTCCAGCCACGTCCCGTTCGTGCGGCGCACGGCGAGGCCGGAGAGCAAAAGGTCGAGGCGCGTGATGCCGAGGGCTTGGCCGGAGCTGTTGGTGGCGCGGAGTTCATCGAAGACCAGCGGCTGGCCCCGGAACTGGGGCGCGAAGGCCACGGTGACTTCCGTCTGCGCGCCGCGCGCCAGCTGCGTGAGCCAGAGCAGCAAGCCCAGCACCGCGAGCAGCGCCCACGCGCGGGCGATGCGCTGGTTGGTGGTGGGCGGCGGGCTCATGGCGTGTGGTGCAGGGGACGCGTGCCGTGGGGGGCACGGTCTCGGAAAGCGCCAGAGGGCTGGCACAGTCCAAGACGCTGGCGCGACCACCCAGCATCCACGACTGCGCGACAGCGTCGTGGAGTGCGCCAGTCCTCTGGCGCTTTCGATCGACGATGGCATTCGGCACGCATCACACCTCACTGAATCGTCACGCCACCGGTGAGCGTGTAAGTCGGGCCGGGGCTGAACACGACCACTACATTCTGCGCGCCAGTCGGTGCGTTGGCGGGAATCGTGAACGTGGCTTGCGCCGTGCCGACCGCCGGGCGCGAGATGGCGGTGCCGACAATCGTGCCCGCCAGCGTGACGCTGACCGGGACGATGTTGACCGGCGGCTGCGGCGGCGTGGTTGGCAGCGTGATGCTGATGGTCACGGTGGTGCCGCGCGTTGCCGTGCCGCCGGGGGCCACTGCTCCTCCGCCTCCTCCGCCACCACCTCCACCGCCAGTGCCCGTGGTGTCGTAGCTGGCGACGGCGCTGAGGGCGACACGATAGAACTCCTTCGTGCCGCTGGTGCTCGCGGCGGACGAGGTGACGACGGCGTTGGCCGCCGCGCTGACGCTGGCAACCTTGGTGGCCCAGTTCGTGAGCACCGAGGCAGACTCTACACGGTAGGTGCCGCCTTCGACGGAACTCCACACGAGCGTGACCGTGCCGCCGCTGACCGCGTTGGAGGTCACCGCCAGCGGAGACTTGGCTCCACCGACGAAGTTCGTCGTGACCGTTTCCGCGAGCGTGGTGACGGCTGCGCCGGTGGGGTTGCCGTAGAAGGCGCGGCCGATGTTGTAGGGATAGACCGGCGTGCCGCTGGCGTTGATGGCGACGAAGTAGGCGTAGGTGCCGCCGGGAAATTCCGGCGTCACGCAGAAGCGCCCGTTGTATTCGTCGAGGTCGAAGTCCGCGCCCTGCGTGCGGCCGAGGTCGCCGAGGTAATCATTGTCCTCCATGTAGCGGCCCAGTGGATAGGTGGTCGAGACCGTCGGGCCCGTCTGGGCGGCGGCCACGTTGTAGCGCCGCACGGCCCATTGCGGAATGGCGGTGCGTCCGGCCGTGGTGAGGTTTTGCGTGCCGTTCTGGCCGTTGCGCAAGACGTAGCCGCTCACCATGCGGCGCACGCTGCTGGCGGCGTTCATCGCGCTGGCGTAGCCGTAGGGGCCGTATATCGGGTGACCGTCCCGCACCCAGCCGAGGATAGGCGAGTGCTGAGTCGGCGCAGCGACATTCTCGGAGTAGGCCTTCGTCGTGGGGTTGAACGTGACGTTGTCGCCGAGCAGGTAGCGCAGCGCGGGCGGGTTGGCGTGATAGTGGTGCGTGCCGGTTTGCTCCTGATGCGCTTGGCCGGGGTCGAAGGTGACGCCTTCATTCACCCAAGCGTCGCGGTTCCAATAGCCCGTGCCGTTGCCGGCCTCGGCGGAACCGGTCCACACGAAGCCATCGCGGCTGTCAAACATCGCCACTCCGTCCACGAAGTAACCAATCGCCCCGAGGCCCGTGAGCGTCTTGGTCGCGGGCACGGTGGGCGTGCGCGGGATACGGTAGAACGCCGCCGTGTTCTTGGGCAGGTTCGGAAAAATTGTGGTGTGCGCCGCGTTCAAATACCACGGCCCCATCGGGTGGCTACCCAGGCCCGTGGAGCGCACATAAACCCAGTCCGCCGAATACGCCACCTCCTGGATGCCGCAATAGGCGGGCAGTGCTTGCGTCTGCGTGCCGTAGCTCCAAGTGGTCACGGCGTTGCCGGCGGTCTTGTCCGCGTCGGTGCTGTAGATGCGCGCGTATTTGCCAGAGTGGCGGGTGAACCACGAGGTGATGCGCGGGTCCTGAGCTTGGGCGTCCATGGAGAGCTGGCTGAACAGCAGGACCACGAGCGCCGCCGCAGTGGCGAGCCGTCGCCGCCAAGTGAGCGGAGCAGAGTCTGGACGCACGGGCGTGGTCGCGGCGTTGGCCGGCACGCGGAACTGACGGCGCGGCAGCCAGCCAGGCTGCGCGGCGGAGGCGGATTCACTGGAGGTTTTCATTGGAGTGAAGTTGTTATCTGCCACCAACGTGCGCCGCGGGTGTAAAGGCATTGTGTGTGCATCGGATGAGATTTGTTAAGCCGGAGTAAATCAACTCGCGCCAGCCCACCAACGCGGAAGACTCAGCCAACTTACGCAGTGCCATGCTCACTCAACTCTTCACACGCCGCCCGACTGCGGCCCCGGAGCGCGGGTCTGCGACCCGCAGCAGCTCATGCCCGCCGAGCCCGCTCGAATCACCCACCGGGGCACTTCATCCGAGCGCGCTGCGGGTCACAACCCCGCGCTCCGGCGCGTCATGCGAGTTCCCAAACCCGCTGCCGCCTGCTATCTCCCTGTCCGACGCATTCATGGCCGCCCTCCCGAAACCCGCCGCGCCCGTCGCCGCCCCGGCGACGCGCATCCTCGTCATTGATGACGACCGCAAGCTCTGCCGCCTCATCAAGGACTACCTCGAACCGCTCGGCTACAGCGTCCAGGCCGCGCACACCGGGCCGGACGGAGCCGAGCGCGCCGTCGCCGAGTCCTGGCACGCCGTCATCCTCGACCTCATGCTGCCGGGCTGCGACGGCTTCGAGGTGCTGAAGCGCATCCGCAAACTCTCCGCCGTCCCCGTGCTCATGCTCACCGCGCGCGGCGAAGAGGCGGACCGCATCGTCGGCCTCGAACTCGGCGCGGATGATTACCTGCCCAAGACCTTTTCCACCCGTGAACTCCTCGCCCGCCTGCGCGCCGTGACGCGTCGGACCACGCAGGTTTCCGCCAGCGCCAACCTCGAAGCCGACGAGGAAGTGGTGGTCGGCGACCTCCGCGTGAACGCCGCCGCGCGCACCGCCACGCTGGGCAAACAACCGCTCACCCTCACGCCCGTTGAGTTCGACCTCCTCCTCTCGCTCGCGCGCGGGCAAGGCCGCGTGAAGTCCCGCGAGCAGCTCCTCGACGAAATCCGCAACCGCAACTACGAGGTCTTCGACCGCTCGATTGATGTCCACATCTCCGCGCTGCGCAAAAAGCTCGACGACGACCCGAAGGAACCGCGCTTCATCCGCACCGTCCGCTCCGCTGGCTACATGCTCATCCGCCCTGAAGTCTCATGAACCCCCGCTTCCCCCTCACCGCCAAGATTCTCACCTGGTTCTCGTTGAACCTGCTCGTGCTGATGCTCCTCGTCTGGCTCGGCCTGCGCTACGCCACCCGCAGCGGCTTCGACTCCTTCCTGTCCGGCCACGTCGGCGCGCGCGTCGAGTCCACCGCCCGCGCCATCATGGGCGAGTTGGAGAGCAAGCCGCGCGCGGAGTGGAACGACACCCTCGCCCGTTACAGCGCAGCCCACGGCGTGAAGTTCCTACTCCTCGCGGACGACCTGGAAATCCTCGCCGGCGAAACCGTGGACATCCCCGAAACCTTACGCCTCCAGCTCCCGCGCCCGCCACGGGGGGCTGGCTTTGGCCCAGACCGACGCGGCCCTGAGGGCGGCGATTTCGGGGATAACCGCGGCTTCAACCCGCGCGGTGAATTCAGCGGCGAAGGTCGCGGCTTCCCCCCGCCTGGCAAACGCGGCGGTCCCCCCGGCGGCAAGAAAGGCCCGCCGACCGAAGGCACCGACAGCCAGCCCGGCAGCGGCCTCGACCGCCGACCGCCGACCGAAGGCGGTTGGACGCCCGTCCCGCCGACGAACTCCCCCAGCCGCAACCCGAAGGCCACCGCGTCACCCGATGCCCCCGGCAGCGCCCCCATCCACCGCCGCTTCCTCGTGCAATCCGAAAGCCCGCGCACCTACTGGGTCGGGCTGATGATTGCCCTGCGCCCCGGCGTGCACGGCGACCACACCCGCGGCGCCCTGCTCGCCCGCTCCACGACCTTCAGCGCCGGCGGCTTCTTCTTCGACTACCGCCCGTGGGTGCTCAGTTGCGCCGGCCTCGTCGTGCTTTGCGGCCTCTTCTGGTTGCCCCTCATCAGCGGCATCACCCGCACCATCGCCCAGATGACCCGTGCCACCCGGCAGATTGCCGACGGCCAGTTCGACGTCCGCGTGGACGAGACCCGCACCGACGAGCTCGGCCAACTGGGTGGTGCCATCAACCGCATGAGCACCCGCCTCGAAGGCTTCGTCACCGGCCAGAAACGATCCCTCGGCGACATCGCCCACGAACTCTGTTCCCCCCTGGCCCGCCTCCAGATGTCCGTCGGCATCCTCGAGCAAAACGCCTCCGCCCATCAGAAGGAGTGCATCCAGGACGTGCACGAGGAAGTCCAGCACATGAGCGACCTCGTCAATGAACTCCTCACCATCTCCAAAGCCTCTCTCAAGCCCGGCAACATCAAGCGCCAGCCCGTCAACGTGAAGGCCATCGCCGACGCCGCCGCCAAACGCGAAGCCGCCAACAAAGGCGAAGTCATCGTCGAAATCCCCGCCGACCTCACCTGCTTCGCCAGCCCCGAGCTGCTCCAGCGCGCCCTCGCCAACCTCCTGCGCAACGCCCTGCGCTACGCCGGCGACGACGGCCCCATCACCATCACCGCCCGCCGCGAAGGCACCTCCGCCATCATCACCATCACCGACCTCGGCCCCGGAGTGCCCCCCGCGCACCTCGACCGCATCTTCGACGCCTTCTACCGCATCGAGCCCGACCGCGCCCGCAACACCGGCGGTGCCGGCTTGGGCCTCGCCATCGTGAAGACCTGCATCGAAGCCTGCGGCGGCACCGCCACTGCCAAAAACCGCGAGCCTCGCGGCCTGGAAGTAAGGCTCACGCTGCCGGCGGAATAGCCAGGCTACTCTCAAAGTAGAACCTGCCTTGAGCCAGGTATCCGGCGTAGTCCGGGTGGAAAACAGGTCCAACAGTTCCCGCCTCGACACCAGACGCCCATCAGGCAGACCCCGCTTGCGAGTGCGAGTGACCGCGCAAACACCATTGCACCGCCTCCGGTTGCCGCTATTTTCGCGCGCGTGAAAACCCTGTTCTCCGCCCTTACACTCGCGCTCATCGCCGCGACTGCTGCCGCCGCTCCCGCCAAGCCAAACATCCTCTACATCCTCTGCGACGACCTCGGCTACGGAGACGTGAAGTGCCTGAATCCACAGGGCAAGATCGCCACGCCGCACTTGGACAAGCTCGCCGCCGGCGGGATGATCTTCACGGACGTTCATTCCAGCTCCTCCGTCTGCACGCCCACGCGCTACGGCCTCATGACCGGCCGTTACAACTGGCGCTCCAAGCTCCAGTCCAGCGTCCTCGGCGGTCTCAGCCCGCGCCTCATTGAACCGGGACGCCTCACCGTCGCCGCGTTGCTCAAACAAAACGGCTATCACACCGCCGCCATTGGCAAGTGGCACCTCGGCATGGACTGGGCGAAGAAAGCGGGCAAGTCCGTCGCCGAGTTGAACATCGAGTCGGCCGATCAGGTTCACAACGTGGACTACGCCCAGCCCATCCAGAACGGCCCGAACAGCGTCGGTTTCGACTACTACTTCGGCATCAGCGCGTCGCTCGACATGGTGCCTTACACGTTCATCGAGAACGACCGCGTCGCGAAGCTCCCGACCGTGGAGAAGGACTTCCCCATGTTTCTGGGCCGCGCCACCGGCAAGTGCCGCCGTGGCCCCGCTGCGCCGGACTTCGAGGTCGAAGACGTGTTACCCACGCTCACCGGGAAGGCGCTCGGCTACGTAAAATCCCGCGCTGCTGAGGCGAAGGCCAGCAAGCCCTTCTTCCTCTACCTCCCGCTCGCCTCGCCGCACACGCCCATCGCGCCGACGAAGGAATGGCAGGGCAAAAGCGGCCTGAACCACTACGCCGACTTCGTCATGCAGACCGACCACGCCATCGGCCAACTCATGGCGGAACTCGACCGACAGGGCTTGGCGGAAAACACCTTGCTCATCGTGACCAGCGACAACGGCTGCTCGCCCCAAGCCGACTTCCCCGGCCTGCTCGCGAAGGGGCACAACCCCAGCTACGAGTTCCGGGGCCACAAGGCGGACATCTTCGACGGCGGTCATCGCGTCCCCTTTCTCGTTCGGTGGCCGGCGCGCGTGAAGGCTGGCACGCAGTCGCAACAACTCCTCTGCCTCACTGACTTCATGGCCACCGCCGCTGACATCATAGGCGTGAAGCTGCCCGACACCGCCGCCGAGGACAGCGTGAGCTTCCTGCCCGCGTTGATGGGCCAGGAACAGCACTTCCCGCTGCGCGAAGCCGTCGTTCACCATTCCATCAACGGCTCCTTCGCCATCCGCCAAGGCAACTGGAAGCTCGAACTCTGCCGCGACTCCGGCGGCTGGAGCGACCCCAAGCCCGGCACACCCAAAGCCGCCGACCTCCCCGCCGTGCAACTCTTCGACCTCGACAAGGACATCGGCGAGCAATCCAACGTGCAGGCCCAGCACCCCGAAGTCGTCGCCCGCATGACGAAGCTCCTGGAGAAATACGTCGCGGATGGTCGGAGCACTCCCGGCGCACCGCAGCAAAACGCCGTGCCAATCCAACTCGTGAAGGCAACCAAGGCTGCCCCCGCCAAGGCGAAGCAGAAGTGATTTGAGCCGTCGGCGTTGAGCCACGGCGTCCGCGTTCCTGCCTACTTCAACTTCTTCAGCTCCGCATCCGTCCAGGCGGACTCACGGCCGGCGGTCGCAGCACGGACCTTCTTCACGAAGTCAGGGGCGACGGGGTCGTAGTCGTGGTCGAAGGCGCGGCGGAGGTAGGTCATCACGGCGGCGACCGTCTCGTCATCGAAGGTGCCGTGGCCGGGCATGTCCATGTCCCACTTCTTGCCGAGGACGGTGATGGGGCCGCCAACGCCGTGGAGAATAATGCGGGCAAGGCGCTCGGGTGAACCGGCCACCCACTCGCTGTCCACGAGCGGCGGGGCAAGGCCGTCCTGACCGTAGCCGTGCGGTTGGTGACAAGCGGCGCAGGTGGCCTCGAACATCGTCTTGCCGGTGGTGAAGCGCACTTGCTCCGGCTCCGTGAGCGGGCGGATGACGGGGAGGTTCACGCCGGGTTTGCCGGGCCAGACGAGCACCTTGTCGAGCTTCTGGGCGGCGGCTTGGATGGCCTTGTCGTCGGACTTCGCGAGCGAGGCGAGGGCGGGCGGCTCGGCGGCGAGTTTTACGAACTTCACGCGCGGCGGCGGTTCGCCTTTCTTCGTGGCGGGCGGGTTGACGTTGAGGCTGGCGAGCACGGCGAGGGTTTGCCACTTGGGCGTCTCGGCGCGGGTGATGGCGGCGAGCAAGGGGTTCACACGGTCGCCACGGGCTTGCTGGAAGACGCTCTTGGCCAGCGCGCCGATGAAGCCTTCGCCGCCGGGAACCTTGGTCTTGTCTGCCCAGCTCTGGTCGGCGAAGACGCGTTCCAGCATTTCGACTTCGCGCACGGCTAGGCCGCTGATGAGGGCGTCGCGGACCAAGCCGTTCGTGCCGGCGTTCCGCACGATGTTCGCCATCGCGGTTTCGGCAGCGGGAGTTTTCGCCTCGCCGAGGGTGAAGGCGAGTTGGGTGAGGACTTCGGCGTCTTTGGTGTTCGCCAGTGCGATGAGCGCGGGGAGGAACGTGGCTTGGTCGGCGGACTTGAGCGCAGGCTCGGTGAGGCGGATGGCGGCGGCGCGGACCTTGGGATGCTGCTCCTTGCCGATGGCGGCGAGGAGCGTGGCGCTGTCCATCTGGCCCATGCCATCGAGGGTCCACAGCGCG
>JBDKJY010000050.1:0-34048 GCA_039796295.1 Verrucomicrobiota bacterium | reverse complement strand
CGGGGAATCGCACAAGGCACCCAATGGCACGAACCAAACTAACCATGCATCAAATCCACGAGCTGTTGCGGCTCAAACATCAGAACCAGTTGACGGTCCGGGAGATTGCCCGCAGCTGCGGGCTGCCGATCCGGCCAACCCGCGTGACTTCTACTTCGTCACCACCGCGAGCTTCACCGGCACGAGCCGCTTGTGGCGCATGCGCTTCACGGACATCGCCAACCCCGAGGCGGGCGGCGTGATTGACATGCTGCTCGACGGCACCGAAGGGCCCAAGATGATGGACAACATAGGCATTGATGCCGATGGCAACCTCCTCATCCAGGAAGACCCCGGCAACCAGGCCCACATCGCCAAGACCTGGAAGTATGTCGTCGCCACGGACTCGCTCGTGCTCGTCTCGCAGCACCGCTCGAATCTGTTCACCAGCGGCCAGCCCGGCTTCCTCACGCAGGACGAGGAGGCTTCCGGCATCATTGATGTCAGCAGCATCCTTGGCTACCGGGCCTACCTCATCGCCGACCAGGTTCACTCGACCACCGGCATCCCGGCGGGCTTGAACACCACCGAGCTGCGCGAGAACGGTCAGCTCCAGTTGATGGTGGAAGTCGCCACCGGTAGCTACCAGCTCGTCGCGGCCAACGCCAACGGCTCCGTCACCAGCGCCGTCGCCGCCGTTACTGTCACCGGCCCGCCGGTCATCGGCAGCCAGCCGGTCAACGCGTCCGCCAATGCGGGTGGCAATGTGAACCTCAACGCCAACGTCGCGGGTGCCAGCTCGTTCCAGTGGTATAAGAACGGCGTTGCCATCCCCGGCGCGAATGGTGCCACGCTCTCCCTGAACAACGTGCGCGGCAGCGCCGGCCCCGACCACACCGGCCCCAGCAGCAGCCGCCCGCCTTACTTGGAAGTGACCGATTCCGGTTACGCGCTCATCTCGCTCATCACGGCGGGTGACGTGGCAGGGACGAACCCCAACGGCAGCCCGCGCCACGCGGTCGGCCTGATGGACGGCCTCGGGGCGTTTGATAATGGCGATGGCACCTTCACCGTGCTCGCCAACCACGAGATCAACGAAACCCTCGGCATCGCCCGGCGGCACGGCGGCAAGGGCGCTTTCGTCACCCGGTTCGTCGTCAACAAGGCCGACCTGCGCGTGCTCAACGGCAGCGACCTGATGACCAACGTGTATGTGTTCAACACGAACACCACCGCGTTTGCGCTCGGCACCAACATCGTCATGGGCCGTTTCTGCTCGGCGGACCTGCCGGCCCCCTCCGCGTTCTACAACGCTGTCACGGGCAAGGGTTCGCAACAGAAGATCTTCATGAACGGTGAAGAGTTCTCCACCGAGTCCCGCGCCTGGGCGCACATCGTCACGGGACCGGAAGCCGGTAACTCCTGGCAGCTCCCGCGCCTCGGCCGCGCCTCGTTCGAGAACGTGGTGGCCAGCCCGTTCCCGCAGGACAAGACCATCGTCGCCGGCCTCGACGACGACGGCACGACGGATTCGCAGGTGTATTTCTACATCGGCACGAAGCAGAGCACGGGCACGAACGAAGTCGAGAAGGCCGGTCTCTTGAACGGCAGCCTCTACGGCGTCTCGGTCGCCGGGCTCGCGCAGGAAGTGGCCGGCACCACGGCGGCACAGCGCACCTTCACGTTGGCCAACCTCGGTGACGTGAGCAACCTAGGCTTCAATGAGCTGGAGACGCTCGGCAACGGTCTTGGCGTCAGCGCGTTCATGCGCGTGGAAGACGGCGTCTGGGATCCCGCTAACCCGCGCGACTTCTACTTCGTCACCACCGCGAGCTTCACGCTCCCGAGCCGCCTCTGGCGTCTGCGCTTCAACGACATCGCCAACCCGGAGACGGGCGGCGTGATCGACATGCTGCTCGACGGCACCGAGGGCCAGAAGATGTTCGACAACCTCGGTTTCGATAACAACGGGAACCTCGTCCTCCAAGAGGACGTGGGCAACCAGGCCCACAACGGCAAGATGTGGAAGTATGTCATCGCTACGGACACGCTCATTCCGGTGGTGCAGCACCGCCCGAACCTCGTGTCCACCGGCCAGCCTGGCTTCCTCACGCAGGATGAAGAGGCGTCGGGCTTCATCGATGTCACGCATATCCTTGGCTACAAGTCCTACCTCATCGTGGACCAGATGCACGGTTCCGCCGCCTTCGGTCTGGCTGGCCTTCCTCCGGGTGCGTCCATGACGGAAGTGGTCGAGAACGGCCAGCTTCTCCTCATGGTCGAAGTCGCCAACGGCAACTACCAGCTTGTGGCGGGCAACGCCAACGGCTCGGTTACCAGCGCCGTTGCCTCGGTCAGCATCACGGCGCCGCCGGCCATCGGCGACACCCTGTTCCGCAACGGTCTGCCCGGCGCGACGGCTTCGAGCGGCGGGACGTTGTCCCTCGCCGTGCCGCCGCTGGCGCTGTCCGGCACCGGGCCGTTCACGTTCCAGTGGTTCCTGAACAACAACCCGATCCAAGACGCCACCAACGGCACGCTCATGGTGCCGAGCTTCAACCCCACGTTCGCGGGTAGCTACACGGTGCGGGTCAGCAATGGTGCCGGCAACGTCACCAGCTTGCCGGTGCCCGTGAGCACGGCAGACATCGCGTTCTTTGGCGGTGTCAGCATCGATGGCCCGGCCAATGCGAAGTATCGCCTCGAATACCTCGCCGATGTGACGAACACGAACTCTTGGACCACCTACACGAACATCGTGCACCAGGGCGGCCGCCAGTTCTACCTCGACACGTCCTCCTCCGGGGCGCAACGCCGGTTCTTCCGCGCGGTGCCCACGCCCTGAGCGCTGACACTCATGGGCCGCCGGGGGAGAAATCCCGGCGGCCTCTCCGGTATTCCTTCGTGTGAAGGGATGGCAGGCTCCAGCATAGCTTCGTGTGCGGCTGGGGCCTGCCTCATTTTTTCCCCCGATGGTGACGACCTACGGAGTCTCTGATGGAACTCCCAGCAGGCAAAAGGCCGCGACCTCGCGGTCGCGGCCGGTGCGTCTGCCCGTCCCAAGCCAGTCCGTGGCTCAGGCGGTGGCGGGGGCGACGCAGACTTCCTTACACCAGGCTTCGACTTTGGCTTGGATGGTGTCGCGCACGGTGCGGGTGCCGGCGAGCTTGTCCGCGTGGGTGCCTTGGAAGCTGGAGGGGTCAGGGAAGCTCCAGTGCAGGCGCTTGGTCACGCCGGCGAAGATGGGGCAGCGCTCGGCGCTGGCTTCGTCACACACGGTGATGACGTAGCTGAAAATCTTGCTGGACTTGACGTAGTCGAAGACGGCCTTGACCTGGTTGCCGGAGATGTCGATGCCGATTTCCTGCATGGCTTCGACGACGATGGGGTTGAGCTTGCCGGGTTCGATGCCGGCGCTGTGGGCCTCGAAGTGGTCGCCGCAGATTTGGTTGAGGAAGGCCTCGGCCATCTGGCTGCGGGCGCTGTTGTGGATGCAGACGAACAGGACTCGGTGTTTCATGGTGGGCGAGGGGCTGGGGGGTTAGCAGCAGCGCGCCGGCGGGCGCACGGGGAACACGGAGAAGTCAATGGGTCGCGGAGTGGTGGGGGGCACGCCGCATTTGTCCGGTGCGAGGCAGGCGGTGTGGCGCACGCCCAGGCGCAGGAGGAGTTCGCCGTTCACCGGGGCGAGGGATTCCAGCGGGAACTGCGCGATGTAGCCAGCCTCATACTCGACATCCACCGGCAGGCTCTCCTGCGGGAGGAGCGGCGCGGCGAGGCCCAGGATGCGGTGCAGTTTGCCGGCGGCGAGGCGGTGGTCCAGGTCGTCCGCGACCCAGACTTGGAGACGGCAGCAGGATTCGGCACGCCGGGTGCCGCCGCAGTCCACGAAATGTTTGTCCACCCGCGCCACTTCGGTGACGTGCGCGTGGGCGGGGACGAGCTGGCCGTCCGGCAACACGAAGCGCAGGGGGAGGTCGGGGTGGGCGGCGAGGGTTTGTTTGAACTCGGTGACGGTCATAATGACTGGTGGTGGCGGTCCGCTGGTTGCACTTCGTTTCCAGCCGTCGCTCGGGCAATACATTCGCCTAAGCGAATATGGTTTGCAACCGATTAATCACTTGGGGCAGCAGCCGCCGGACTGGTGGAGCTTCTGGGCGCGGGCCGCGTCGGTCTTGAGCTTGGAAACTTCCGTGAAGCAGTGCGCGAGGCATTCGAGGAGTTTTTCGTGGAAGGGGTTGGTGGCCGGGGCGAGGCCGTAGAAGGTCCAGGAGCCTTGGTCGCGGGTCACCACGAGGCCGGCCTTGCGGAGGTAGGCGAGGTGCCGGGAAGCGGTGGGCTGGGGCACCCGGAGGATGCTGACCAAATCACCGACGCACAGCTCGCCCGTGCGGAGCAAGCAGAGGATGCGCAGGCGCGTGGGGTCGGAAAACGCGCGGAAGACCAAGTCCGGGGTGCTCGATTGCTTCATGCCGCCCGGTTAGTTACGCGAAGCGGTGGCCGAACGGGAGGACTTTCGCCGCGAGTGGGCGGGGCGCGGGGCAGTTGCGGGTGAGGGGACGGCGGGGGGAGAGTGAGCGGGCGAGGTTAAGTGTGCGCGACGGCCGGGTTACAGACCGGTGAGCAACGCGGAAAACGGGGCCGTTTTTGCAGCGAATTCGGTTCCCTACGTGTGGCGGGGGCCGCGTCGGTGAGTTCCCGGATGGCAGCGGCAAGTGAACGGTGTTAAGGTTCCCGCAACTGAACGCTATGAACCAACCGCTGACTGCGCAGCTACCGATTAAAGTGTCTTCCCCGGAGTGTTTGTCCTGCATGGAGGCGCAGCAGCGCGGGCAGCCAGCGGCGTCGGGCGGGGGCCGCCGGGGCTTCCTGAAATCCGCTGCGCGGGCCGTGCTGCTGCTGGAGGCGTCCGGCCTGCCGTGGGGGGACTTGTTCACGACTTCGGCGCAGGCCGCGAATCCCGTGGGCGTGGTGCGTGTGACGCTGGCGGATTTTCCGGCGTTGGCGGCCGTGAATGGTTCCATCCATGTCAATGTGCCTGACGCGCAGTTTTCCGGCTACCCGGTCATCGTCACGCGCTCCGGCGCGCAAACGTTTGTGGCGGTGAGTTCCTTTTGCACCCATAGCGGCTGCCAAGTGCAACCCTACTCATCCGCGTTCGGAGGCTTGCTATGCTTTTGCCACGGCTCGCTCTTCACAGCGCAAGGCGCGGTCCTGAATGGCCCGGCGCAAGTCGCCTTGGAGACCTACCCGGTGCGACAACCGAGCGCGGCGGTGCTGGAGATCGAGATTCCCGGCATCGGGTTCGCGGTCGTGGCGGCAGCGGTGGACACGGCCGCGGGTCGGCGGCTGCGGCTGACCTTCCCAACTCAGTCCGGCCTGCGCTACGAAGTCCGCAATCGCGCCACGGTGACGGAGGCTGCGGTGCCGCTGGCCTTCAGCCTCACGGCGGCGGGCGCGCTCGACCAAACCAGTGTGACCGGCACCGGCGCGGACGTAACGGTCCACCTGGCGGCGGCGGCTCCCGGCGGTTTCCTCTCGGTCACGCGGCAGTGAGCCGGGGAGCGCGGACGCCCACGTCCGCAGTGACGTGCTTCAACGGCCTCGCTCCGGGCTAAGTCCGCGACAGGGTGTTGGAGAATCAGCCGGCCCACGCTAGGCTCGCCGCGTGCCGAATCCACCATCGCTCCGCCGCCTCGACCAGTTGCTCTCCGCCTGTGGTTATTGCAGCCGGAGCGAGGCGCGGCTGTGGGTGCGCGGTGGGCGCATCCTCGTGGGCGGTCAGCCGGCGAAGTCCTACGACCAGAAAGTCCGCGCGGCGGATGTGCTTATCAGCGGTGAGCCGGTGGACTCGCCGGAGGGGATTCTCTTCCTGCTCCACAAGCCCGCTGGTTACGTCTGCTCGCACGATGACAAGGAAGGCCCGCGCGTCTTCGACCTTCTGCCCGCGCGCTGGCTCAAGCGCAACCCGCCCGTGACCACCGTCGGCCGCTTGGACAAGGACGCGACCGGTGCATTGGTCATCACGGACCAAGGCGAGCTGGTGCACCGCTGGACTTCGCCCAAGCGCCACGTCACCAAGCTCTACGAAGTGACCGTGGATCGCGATCTGGACGCCGCGCTCATCAGCACCTTCGCGTCGGGCGAACTGCGCTTGGATGACGAGCCGAAGCCTTGCCTCCCGGCGAAGCTGGAGTTGGTCAGCGCCCGCGAAGCGCGGCTGGAATTGACCGAGGGCAAGTATCATCAAGTGAAGCGGATGTTCGCCAGCCAGGGCTGGACGGTCACGCGCCTGCACCGGAGCCGGTTCGGGGAGTTCGAGCTGGGAGATTTGCCGGTGGGCCAGTGGCGGCGGCTGGAGTGGAACGGGTGATTTCCAAGCTCACCCGAAAATCCCGCCGCCGATTTTTGCCACAAAAGGGCGCAGAGAGCACAAAGAGGGGCGCTCCGAGTTTGCGGCCGGATAGCGACAGCTTCACCTGCTGGACGTAAGGAAGTCGCTCCGGGGTTTAGCCGGCCGCCCCAGTCTTTCTTTGCGCTCGCTGCGCTCTTGCGCGGCTAATCCGCTACGGACATTTGGCTCAACCGTCCGTCGGGTCCGGGTGGAACTTCGTGCGCAGGCGCATGTCCAGCTCGTGCACCGCGAGGCTGAGGTCGGCGAAGCGGTCGTAGGCGGTTTCGGCGTCGAGGCCAGCGGGGAGTTCGCCGGTGTCGAACTTCCGCTTCACCCGCTTGAACCGCCGGGCGAGCGACACCCGTTCACCCGCATCGCCCAGTTCGCGCAGGAGCCGACGGACTTTCTCCGCCATCTGCCGCGTCTGGCGGATGGTCTTCAGCGCGGCGGGCAACTCCACTTTCTCCGCGGCCACCGCCTTGAAGAGCGCGCACTCGAACTCCCGGCAACGCGCCGGACGGTCGGCGTAAACTCGGCAGCGGAGGTCCGAACACAGCGCAACGCACGGCTGGCGAAAACTCAGAACTCGAAACTCCGAACTCGGAACCGGAACGGGCAGGCCGAGCGCGCGGAGCTTTGCCGCGTCGTCGCCGGGCTGGAGTTCCACGTCGCGGAAGAGCGTGCCATCGCAGCACAGGCCGCAGTGGAGGCAGAGTTGGTCGGGGAGGGGCAAGCGCATGCGAGGGTTTGGAACACCGACTATTTAGCCACGGATGGAACCCGGAGAAGAAATCTCAGCGACCGCTGCCTTTCCGTGTTTCATCCGTGTTCCATCCGTGGCTAAAGACGGCTTCATCCGTGGCTCAACAAATGTGCGCGCCCTGCGTCTCGACATACACCGCGTAGAGGCTGGAGCTGCCGCACATGAAGAGGCGATTCCGCTTCGTGCCGCCGAAGCACAAGTTCGCGCAAATCTCCGGCAGCAGGATCATCCCGATGCGCTCGCCCTCCGGCGTGAAGCAGTGCGCGCCGTCGAAGCCGTCGCCCGCCCAACCCGCCGCCGCCCAGATGTTGCCGTCCACGTCGCAGCGGATGCCGTCCGCGCCGCCCTTCTTCTCGCCCAGGGCCAGCGTGCAGGCCGTGCGCTTGTCCTTGAGCCGCACGCCGTCCACCACGTCCCACGCGAAGACGTTGCCGTGCGCGATGTAGAGCTTCTTGTAGTCGGGCGAGAAGCAGATGCCGTTGGGCTTGCCGAGTTCGTCGCTGACCATGGCGAGCTTCCCGGACTTAGGGTCCACGCGATAGACGGCCTCCTTGATTTCGAGCACGCCCTTGTTGCCCTCGTAGTTCATCATCGCGCCATAGCCGGGATCGGTGAACCAGATGCCGCCGTCGGGGTGGACCACGATGTCGTTGGGCGCGTTGAGGCGCTTGCCGTTGAAGGCGTCGGCAATGACCGTCACCGAGCCGTTGTGCTCGTAGCGGACCACGCGGCGGTTGCCGTGTTCGCAAGCGAGCTGGCGACCTTCGAAGTCGAAGGTGTTGCCGTTGCTGTTGCCGGCGGGTTTGCGGAAGACGCTCACGTGGCCGTCCTCCTCCAGCCAGCGGAACTGACGGTTGTTCGGGATGTCGCTCCACACGAGGTAGCGCCCGCCGCCATTCCACGCGCAGCCCTCGGCCCAGAGCATGGTCGGATTGTGGTAGAGCCGCTGGATGGGCGTGTTGCCGAGCTTGGCCTTGAAGCGCTTGTCGAGCGAGACGATGTCGGGGTCGGGATAGCGCGTCGGGTTCACGCCCGTCCAATCGCGCGGCGTGGCGGCGGTGGCGAGCGAAGCGGAGGCGGCGGCGGAAGCGAGGAAGGCGCGGCGGCTCAAGTCTGTGGCAGAGGACATGGGCGTAGTGTTTCGCGGCAGAGGGGAAATGCAAACTCGGAGTCGCGCCAGCGTCTTGGAGTGCGCCGGCCCTCCGGCGCTTTGACCGGGGCTGAGGTCCGTGCGTGGGTGGGAGTTGCTCCGCAGCGGCCGTTCGCGCACTACGGTTCAAGAGCGGCAGAGGGCTGCCGCACTCCAAGACGCTGGCGCGTTCATGGCTGCCCCGATCACCTCGGCGCTGCGATGAAGCTCGCCACCGTCTTCCCATCCTCCCAGTTCCAGACGCGACTTCGCCGTTGTGCACACCGCTGGCCGGCCACTTGCCGAGGGTGCCAGCGCGCCAACGAGACCGGCGCTTCAGGGCAAAACAAAACGGGGCGGTCGCGAGACCGCCCCGGAGGGTGAAGTTGTGCGTCGGGCAGGCTCCCGCAGCGGCCTTATCGGATCAGATGAACTCGTTGATCAAGTTCTCCAAGAACTCCTGGCGACCGCTTTCCAGCTTGGGCTCGCCGTGCTTGAGGACGTGGGCTTCGAGTTGTGCGAAGCCGACTTTGCCCTGCTCGATGTCTTTGCCGATGCCCGAGTCCCAAGTGCGGTAGCGGTTCTTCACGAAGGCGTCGAGGCGACCGTCCGCGCGGATGGCGGCGGCGATCTTGAGGCCGCGTGCGAAGGCGTCCATGCCACCGATGTGCGCGTGGAAGAGGTCCACGGGCTCGAAGCTTTCGCGGCGGACCTTGGCGTCGAAGTTCACGCCGCCGGTCTTGAGGCCGCCGTATTTCAGGATGCTCAACATGCACTGCGTGGTGAGGTAGATGTCGGTGGGGAACTGGTCGGTGTCCCAGCCGAGCATCAGGTCGCCGGTGTTGGCGTCGATGCTGCCCAGCGCGCCGGCGGCTCCGGCGACTTCCAGCTCGTGCTGCATGGAGTGGCCGGCGAGCGTGGCGTGGTTGGTCTCAAGGTTGAGCTTGAGGTGGTCCATGAGGTCGTATTCGCGGAGGAAGTTCAGGCACGCGGCGGCGTCGGAATCGTATTGGTGCTTGGTCGGTTCTTTCGGCTTGGGCTCGATGTAGAACTGGCCCTTGAAGCCGATTTCCTTTTTGTAGGCCACGGCCATGTGCAGGAACTTGGCGAGGTGTTCCAACTCGCGCTTCATGTCGGTGTTCCAGAGGGAGCTGTAGCCTTCGCGACCACCCCAGAACGTGTAGCCTTCGCCGCCGAGTTCGTGGGTGACTTCGAGGGCCTTCTTCACTTGGGCAGCACCATAGGCGAAGGCGTTGGCGTCGCAGCTCGTGGCGGCTCCGTGCGCGTAGCGGGGGTGGGCGAAGAGCTGGGCGGTGCCCCAAAGGAGCTTGATGCCGGTTTTCTTCTGCTGGGCCTTGAGGAGTTTGGTGATGGTGTCGAACCACTTGTTCGACTCGCGGAGGGTCGCGCCGTGCGGGGCGACATCGCGGTCGTGGAAGGCGTAGTAGGGCGCGCCGAGCTTCTGGCAAATCTCGAAGAAGACGGGGACGCGGGCCTTGGCGAGGTCGAGGCCGGAGAGGCCAGCTTCCCACGGACGGATGGCGGTGCCGCCGCCGAACATGTCCGCGCCCTGACCACACATGGTGTGCCAGTAAACGACGGAGAAGCGGAGGTGCTCGGCCATCGTCTTGCCTTCGATGACGGCGCTGGCGTCGTAGTGTTTGAAGGCGAGGGGGTTCTTGGACTGCGGACCTTCGTAGGCGATTTTGGCGATCTCGGGGAATGCGGGCATGACGTAGTTGATGTGTTGTGTTGCGGCTCGGTTTAGCGCGGGATTGCTAAGGGAATCGCGTGGACGGCGCAAGTCTGGATTGCCGCGCGGGGAGGAGGCGGTTCATCGCCACTGCAGCAGCCGAAAGTCGGGTGTTGTGCAGAAAGGCAAGGCACCCCTGCAAACTAGTCGGCGGTATGAAAGGCAACCCGCTGCCCAGTTTTTAGGAGCGCCTTGCCCCCTGCTGCCCAACCAGCGGACGGCTCGGGAACCCATAACCCTGCCGCCCGCGAAAACGCTTACTTCTTCAGCTCGATCTTCTCCGCCGTGACCTCGAGCTTGTCGCCGACTTTCTTGCAGGTGCCGGTGACGGTGATGTCCTTGATGGTCTTGCAGATTTCGGTGTGGAAGCCTTTGCTCACGTCGTTCTGCGCGAGGTAATACTTCGTCTTCTTGCCGTCCTTCTCGACGGTCAAGACGTTCTGGCATTCTGCGGTTTCCTTCAGGCAGCACTTGGCGCAACAACCTTTGCCGGAGAGCGTCAGGGGCTTGCCCTTGCTTTCGGCGGCGGCGTTGAAGGCCAGCGTGCAGGCGATGGCAACGGTGGTGAGGAGGGTGAGGAGGAGTTTTTTCATGTTGTTTATCCGGTTTAACTTTCGCGGTCATCAAGCCGGAACTATCCCTCGGAGCACTCCTCCTCCCTTGGCGAAAAAGCACCGCCGGTTGCCCTGGTTGGAACTTACTTCCCGCCCACCGCCGCCAGCCGCTTCTTGTCGAAGTCCTTCTTCGGCGTGGCTTCCCAGACGCGCACGTTATCCACAAGCAGGCTGCTGCCGGCCACCGTGAAGCCAAAATCCTTCTTCTCCGTGTCCAGGCCCGCGTGCTCGCCGAACGCGACCACCTTGCCGTCCACCCGGGCGAGCATCCGGTCGCCTACCAGCTCCACGAGCAACGTGTGCCACTGGCCGTCGGCGAGTTGGGATTCCTTCGTGTCGAGCTTCGCCGCCTTCTCCGCGCTCTGCTTGCTTGGCTTGTCGCGCTGCACGGTGAAGTCCTTCGGCGTGAGCAGCACCCGGCCCACGTGGCCTTGCTGGTTGTTGAGCGAGAGGCTGGCCGTCTTGCAGCCGTCGAGTTTGAAGGAGAGTTGAATCACGGCGTTGCGGTAGTCGAAGCGGTTGCGTGTGACGGCGGCGTGGTTGTCCGTCTCGACCTCCGTGCCGCGCAATGCGCCGTTCACGAGCGCCCATTTGCCTTTCAGTAGTCCCCACTCTGGCTTGAGTGCTTCGCCGGCAAAGTCGTCGCTGAACCGCAGTTTTCCGCGCTCGCTCATGGTCGTGGGCAGGTCGGCCACCGGCTCGGCGGCGGCCAGGGCGGTGGCGAGGGAGAACGTGGCGAGGAGGGTGAAGAACTGGTTTGTTTGCATGGCAACGGAGACGGGCGGTGTGGCGGAATGGTTTCAGCCAAGCGACCTCACCGCCCCGAGTTCGCGCTCGACTCTCGCCCGCAGACTGGGGAACGTCCGCCCCGCTGTCGCGGAACACCAGCATTCAAAACCGCATGACGATCCCGTCATCCTTTGCCTATTACTCACGCCGCCTGCTCGCGTTCATGGAACGCGCGGCGGTGGCGTCCCCTGGGTCGGACGCGTTCGCCGCCTTGGCCCGGGAACTCTTCGCGCTTCAGTTCGCGGCCGTGCCGCCCTTTCGTCAGCTCTGCGCAGCGCGCGGGGTCGGCCCGGCGAACCTTGCTGACTGGCGCGACATCCCCGCGATGCCCGCTGCGGCGTTCAAGGAGCTGGAGCTGACCAGCCTGCCGCCGGCCGAGCGCACCGCCGTCTTCCACTCCAGCGGCACGACGGAACACCGGCCCAGCCGACACTTCCACAGCGCCGAGTCGCTCGCCGTCTATGAAGCCTCGCTCGTCCCGTGGTTCGCGCGGCACATGATCGTAGGGCGCGTCTGTCCCCCGCGCGCTGCCGGACCATCCGAACCGCCAGCCGACGCGCTGGGCCAGACGCTTCCCACTTTCCTCTCCCTCTCCCCGCCGCCGGAGCACGCCCCGCACTCCTCCCTCGTGCACATGTTCGCCACCGTGAGTCGAGCGTTCGGCGCACCGGACTCGCGCTTCATGGCGAACGCAGGGCCGGACAACTCCTGGTCCCTCGACGCCCCCGCCACGCTCGCCGCTCTCACCCACGCCGAGCAAACCGGCCAGCCGCTTGTCCTCCTTGGCACCGCCTTCATGTTCGTGCATCTGCTGGACGAGCTGGAGCAACGCGCCTTGTCCTTCACTCTGCCGCCCGGTTCGCGCGTGATGGAAACGGGCGGCTACAAAGGCCGTTCCCGCGAGCTGCCCAAGGCCGAACTCCACGCGCTCCTCACGGCTCGTCTCGGCATCCCACCCGCCGCCATCGTCTGCGAATACGGCATGAGCGAACTCAGCTCGCAGGCCTACTCACTCCTCACTCCGCACGCCTCACTCCCGTTCGCTTTCCCCCCGTGGGCGCGCGCGCTGGTCATCTCCCCGGAAACTGGCCGCGAAGTCCCCGACGGCGAAACCGGCCTGCTCCGAATCTTCGACCTCGCGAACGTCCGCTCCGTGCTCGCCCTCCAAACCGAAGACCTAGCCGTTCGACGTGGCGAAGGCTTCGAGCTGCTCGGTCGCGCCACGCAAGCAGAGGCGCGCGGCTGTTCCCTCCTGGCCCGATGAAACGCCGCGAAGTCACCAATTCCATGGAGCGCGGACGCCCCCGTCCGCGGCCGCCTGCGGAGCAACAACCTCCTGCGGACGTGGGCGTCCGCGCTCCAGCATGAACGCCCCGCACCATCGCGCCCGCACGCTCTGGCTCCTCGGCGCTCTCCACGCCTTCACGCACGTCTATCACGTCGCGCTGCTGCCGCTCTACCTCCCGATGCAGCGCGACTTGAAGCTCTCATCGCTGGAGCAAGCCACGTTGCCGATGACCGTGATGATGCTGGTTTACTACGGGCTGAGTTACCCACTGGGAGTCCTCGCCGACCTCGTGAGTCGGAAGAAGCTGCTTGGCTGGGGCCTCTTCCTCAACGCCCTCGGCTTCGTTGGCCTCGCGCTCGCGCCGAACTATCCGCTGGTGCTTGTGAGCGTCGTCGTCGCGGCGGTTGGCGGAAGCTGCTTCCACCCGGCGGCCACAGCCTTGGTCGCGCGGCTCTACCCCGAGGCCACGGGCAAGGCGCTCGGTCTCATCGGCATCGGCGCGGGTGCGGGCTTCTTCGTCGGCCCGCTCTACGCCGGCTGGCGGGCGACCCAGACCGGTGATTGGCGCACGCCCGTGTTGGAACTCGGCGTGTTAGGCCTCGCCGCCGCCGGAGCCTTTGCGTGGCTGGCGGAGGAGAATAGTGCTGGCGGTTTGCAACCGCCGCCTGTGGCATCCAGCACGCCCGACGGTCATTGCAACTCGCCGACACGGGGCGGGCCGCCGCACGCGCTCTTCCCCACCCGCGCCCTCTGGCTGCTCTTCCTCGCCGCCGCCGTGGCGTTTGCATTGCGCGACTTCGCCGGGCACAGCATGGGTAGCCTCGGCTCGCTCTTCTTGCAAAAGGCCCACGGCTTCACCGTTCAGGAAGCCGGCGCGGCCCTCAGCGTCATCTTCCTCATGGGCGTCATCAGCAACCCGCTCTTCGGCCACCTCAGCGACCGTGGCCGCACGCGTTGGACCGCCGGCGTGATGGTCGCGGCGGCGCTCGTCATCGCGACCTTCCCGCACCTGCCGCGCGGCTGGCTAATGCCGGCGCTCGCGGTCTATGGCTTCTTCTTCATGGGCTGCTATCCGATGGTCGAGGCCGCGCTGATGGAAGCCGTGCCCGACGCCGTGCGCGGGCGCGTCTTCGGCCTGTTCATCACCGTCGGCGGCATCCTTGGCAACCTCGCGCACTGGTTCGCTGGCCGGTGGGTCGAACACCTTGGTGCGGCAGCCAGTGAGCCAGCGCGTTACCACCGCTTCTACCTGCTGCTCGCCGCGCTGCTGCTGCTCTCGCTACCGGGCTTGCTGTGCTTGCGCGAAATCCGGAAACAGGAAGAGTTGAGCAAAGCTGCTTCGCCATGAACCTTCCAAACTACTTCCTCGCCGACCTCCCGCCCGAGGCCGAGCTTTCCCCTGCGCTCATCACCGACGCGTGCCTCACGTTGAAGCGCAACCGCACCGCCTACCTCGCCATCCGCGATACGCCCAGCCTCCTCCGCACCCTCGTCCGCACCGCCGAGGATTGGCTCGAAGCCGACTATCCTTACCGTCAGCTCGCACTCACGGAAGGCCCGGTCCACACGGGTTTCTCCGCCCACACCATCGCCACCGGCCTCGACAACTTCTTCCGCCAGCTCACCGGCGAAAACCTCGAAGCCCTCCTCGCGCAAGAGCTGGGCAGCGTCCAGCGCCTCGACGCCTTCTGCGCCAGCAACAGCGACAGCCGCACCCGCCGCACCGCGCTTGGCACCGGGCCGGAACTGCTTGGCCACATCACTGCCGGCTGCGTGCCGAACGCTGCGTTCATGGCCATCGTGCTCGGGCTGCTCACGCGTTCGGCGCAGTTCATCAAGTGCTCGCGTGGCGGCTCGTTTCTCCCGCGCGTGTTCCTCCACTCGCTCTACGGCAGCGAGCGCAAACTCGCCGCGTGCATCGAGATTGCCGAGTGGCGCGGCGGTTCAGCCGGCTTGGAGGAAGTCCTCTTTGCCCAATGCGATGGCGTGACCGCCACCGGCTCGGATGCCGCCGTGGAAGCCGTCCGTCGCGCGCTCCCGCCGCGCGTGCGCTTCGCTGGCTATGGACATCAAGTCAGCTTCGGCTACGTCACGCGGGAAGCGCTCTCCGGCTGGCGGGCGAAGAAGCTGGTTGCCGCCGCCGCCGCCGATGTCATCGCGTGGGACCAGCTTGGCTGCCTCTCGCCGCACGTTTTCTACGTGGAGGACACCACCACGGGCATTGCTCTGCACTTCGCCGAGCAACTCGCCGAGGAGCTGGCCCGCCGCGAAGCTGCCGAGCCGCGCGGCAAAATCTCAACCGAGACCGCCGCCCACATCGCCGCCCGCCGCGCGCTCTACGAAGTCCGCGCCGCCCACGCGCCCGAGCAGACCCGCCACTGGTGCAGCGTGGGCTCGACGGCGTGGACGGTGGTTTACGAGTCCGAGCCGCGCTTCGCCCTCTCCTGTCTCAACCGCTTCATCTACGTAAAACCCGTGCAAGACGTGGCCGAAGCCCTGCGCGGCGCGGACGCCGTGCGCGACCACACTTCGACCGTCGGGCTCGGCGCTGCCGAGCACGAGGCCGAGGCCCTCGCCAAGCAGTTCGCCCGCTGGGGCGCGACCCGGCTGTGCCCACTCGGCCAGATGCAAAACCCGCCGCTGACCTGGCGGCATGATGGGCGGTTGCTGCTGGCGGACTTGGTGCGGTGGACGGACTGGGAACAATGAACACGAGCGGTCAGCATTCAGCGGTCAGCCGTCAGCAAGATGGCCTCCGCGCTGACCGCTGACCGCTGATAGCTGACCGCTCTTATGAAAATGGAACTCCGCAAAACCTTTCAATTCGAAGCCGCCCACCTCCTCCCTCATCTCCCGGAGGCGCACAAGTGCCGTCGCCTCCACGGGCACAGCTTCAAGGTGGAAGTCGTCATCGCCGGCGAGTGCGACCCCAAGCTGGGCTGGCTGATGGACTACGCCGACATCAAGGCCGCCTTCAAGCCGCTCTGGGACCAGCTCGACCACCAATACCTCAACGAAATCCCCGGCCTGGAAAATCCCACGAGCGAGATTGTCGCCGTGTGGATTTGGGACCGCCTCAAGCCCCGCCTGCCGCTGCTGACCGAAGTCGTCGTGGCCGAGACCTGCACGGCGCAGGCGGTGTATCGCGGCTGACCGGTAGGGCGAGACTCCGTCGAGCCACCATTCCGAGCGCAGCGAGGCGAGCGATAGCGAGCTTCTCGGGCACCGCCGCGACCAGCCGAGATGCTCGCTACGCTCGCGCCTGCTTCGTCGGCAAATGGGGTTCGACGGAGTCTCACCCTACCGGAGCGCAGCTGCCGCCTCACATCCACCGAGGTATTCACAACCCGGTTCTTCACGGCACCCGGTGAGACGGGACGGACGCTGCGTTCGCAGGGCACCAGTGCGTGCCGATCTCAGCCCTGATCCCCGGACTGAAACGGATTGGCGCTGGCCGGGGTTGGAGCCGTCTGCGTGGGCGGCTGGGGGGCGGGCGCAATGGTGAAGGGGTTGACTCCGGTTACCAGGGCGTCTTGACCGATGCGCGGGAGGCTGAAGGGTGCGCCGACCAGATAGACCCACGGGATGATGAAGTGCAGCCCGAACGCGACGCCCAGTCCGATGAGGGACAACTGCTCCACGGCGTAGAGCAGCAGCGCAGCGCCCATCCACACGGCGCCGGGCAGGAGTGCGGCGGCGGCCAGGCGCCAGCTCTTGCCTAGCGACGCCTCGCGGTTCGCGAACCACGCCAGCACCCGCACGGGGAGGGCGTAGAGCGTTGCCAGCAGCCACCAGCTTGCGAAGAGGAACAGCAGCGTCCCGAGGATGGCCCCGAACAGGAAGGCGGGCCGCCAAGCGTTCCACCACGGGTCGAGCCGCTGGCGGTTCACCTCCACTTCCACGCCGCTGGGATAGGGCAGGGAAGTGTAGCCGAGGAGCGAGACGAACTTGATGTGCTGGCGGGTGAACTCGACTTGCAGGTCGGCCACTTGGCCGGTAGCGCCGCTTTCATCGAGGTCCACGACGAGGCCGAGGAAGCGGTTTTCGGCGAGCACGATGGCGTCCTGCTTCGGCCACGCGAGTTGCGCGCCGCGCACCACACCGAAGTCGCTGAGGCTTTCCACGGCCTGGGTCAGCACGGGGAACCAGCAACGGGTGAGGAAGACCACGACGCCGACAATGATAAAGGCTGCGACGATGGCTTGCAGGAGCAGGAGGCGCGACCAGCCGGCCCGGGCAAAGGCGGCCACGCCGCCGAAGGTCAGCGGCTGCCAGGTGGGGAGCTTGGGCAGTTCAATCACGGTCGCCTGATGAAACCACGCGGCAGCGGGCGGGGGCAATGGAAGTTCAGGCTGGGGCGACCCCGGTGGGGATTATTTAGCCACAGATGGAACACAAATGGAACACGGATGAAGGCGTCCAGTTCGCCTGCCGCTGCGTTTCCCGTCCGTGTTTAGTCCGGGTTCAATCCGTGGCCCAGATGCTTCTCCACACGGGCGCGGAGGCACTGGGGGCAGAGGCAATCGGCGGCCGCATTGGTGGGCATGGGGAGGCGGGGGAGGGCGGCGCACCAGCAGGTGTTCGCGGCGCAGTGGGCGAGGCACTCGAAGGTGGTGCCGCACTCGGGACAGCGTTTCGGTTCAGCGTGGCGGCTCATGGGACAGCGGCCGAAGCCTCACGCAAAGGGCGCTCGGGAAGCAAAGGGGTTTTTCAGCCACCGCCTTTGCGACCTTCGCGGCCTGCGCGTGAGGGCATCATGTGATTCAGAACGTCGCGGTGACGCCGAACTGGAAGTTGATTCCAGACGCCGGATTGTGGCGCGGCACGGACGGCGGCGGGAAGGGGAACGACGCGGTGGGGAACTGCTCGTAGAGGCGGTCGAGCAGGTTGTTGACGGCCGCGTAAGTGGTGAGGTGCTTCCACTGGTAGCTCAACTTCGTGTTCACCACCGTGTAGGTGTTCGCGGGGAGCAAGTTGGGCAGGTCGTTGAAACGGCGTTGGCCCGTCACGTAAACCGTCTCGATGCGCCAGAGCCAGCCGGCGGCGGGGCGGAAGTTGACGCCGCCGTTCAACTGCCACTCGGGCACGAGCACCTGGCGCTGTCCGGTGTAGGTGCCACTCGTGAAATGGGCGTCGGAGTAGGCGGCGCTGAACGTGACTTCCGCCCATTCGGCGGGCTGGGAATTCAGGCTTAACTCGACGCCGGTGCGGACGGCGTCGGCGCTGCCAGCAGCCCCGGCGGCGGGGTCGGAGAAAATGTCGTCGTCCACCCAACTGTGATAGTAGGCGAGGCTGCCACCGAGGAGTTTGTGCGGCTGGCTGCGGACGCCGACCTCGACGGTGCGGGCGTTCACGGGCACGAGCGCGGGATTACCGAAGAAGCGCGGGTCGGCGCTGACGACATCATTGGCGCTGGGCAGGCGGTAGGCTTGCGAGAGGGAGAGCCAGGCGGAGGACTGCTCAGTGAACTCGTAGTTGAGGCTGCCCTTCGGGCTCCACACATTGTTTTCCTTGCTGCCGGTGAAGACGGGGAAAGCGAACGGCACGTTCATGAACGTGCTGCGGTGATCGAAGCGCACGCCGGCCGCGAGGGCCAATTTCGGCGTGAGCTGGAGCGTGTCTTGCGCGAAGAAGCTCAGGGTCGAGGAGTCGTGGATGGTGGTGCCGAAACCGATTTGGGTGAAGTCCTGCCGCACCGCCTCCGCGCCGAACGTGAGCGTGTTGGCGCGCTGCCCCGGCTCGGTTTTCCAGTCCACTTGCAGCGTGCCGCCGTAGCTGGGTTGCACGGTGGTGATGTTGGCAAAGCCGACGTTGAAGCCGTTGTCCTTTGTCGCAAACGCCTTCGCGTTCACCGTCCACGCGTCCTCGAAGGATTTGTGATAGCCCAGCCAGCCGCGATGCAGTTCCTGCTCGAAGAGGAACTGCGTCGCACCGCGCTGGCGCGGGTTCGCAGCGAACTGCGCGGGCGTGAGGAGGTCGGGGTTCTCGCTGTGCTCGTCGTGGAACTGGTAGCTGAAGGTGAAGCGGCCCGCCGGGGTTTCGATGGACGGTTTGGCGAGGAAGTTCCAGCCGCGATAATTCGCGCCGTCGCGCCAGCCCGCCCATTCGTTGCGGCTGCCGGAGACGACGTAGCTGAAGGCGTTGGTGCGGCCACTGGCGGTGAAGCTGCCTTGGTAGTAGCCGAGATTGCCGACGCTCGCGCCGAGGCTGCCGGAGAAGGGTTGGTTCGCCGCTTCCTTCGTGATGAGGTTGATGACGCCCGCCGCCGCGCCCTCGCCGTAAGTGGTGGACGCGCCGCCGCGAATGATTTCCACGCGTTCGATGGCCGAGAGCGGGACGGAGTTCCAGAGGAAGAAGCCCAAACCCGCGTCGTTCACCCGCACGCCGTCCACCAGGATGAGCGCGCCGGCTTTGTCACCATAGCCGCGCAGGCTGAAGGGTGCGGTCTGCCCGCCGAAGCCGAGGGAGTCGAGCGAGGAGAAGCCGACTTGCTGCTGGAGCAGCTCCGGCAGGGTGAAGGCCGGCGATTGCGCGATGGTCTCGCGCGTGATGACCGTGACGTTGGCCGGGACTTTCTCCACCGCGATGGTTTCCTCCGGCAGCCGCGTCGCAGTCACGACGACGGCGGGCAGGGTGGTGGGGGAATTGGTCTTGTTCTCCTGCGCCCCGGCGGTGGTGGCCGAGAGGATGGCGAGCAGAGGATAGAGGATGGAACGGAGCCTTCGCTGAACACTGAACACTGAACACTGAACACTGGACACTGACTTCTGACTTCTGATTTCTGTTTTCATGCTGGTCTTTCACTGCAAGCCCCGCGCGGGCTCTTGGGCGCGCGGAGCGGTTGGTGTGGGAGACCAGATGGGAGGCGGAAAGCAAAAAGCCTTCACCTCCGCAAATTGGAGAATGAAGGCATCTCAATCCCGCCGAAAGATGGTTCGTCAGGCTGGCCTCATCCTTCTCTTTGTCGGAGAAGTGGGCGCGCGTGAGCGTGCCCGGACGAGCGCTGACAAGCCGGTATCCTGACTCCGGGCCTCAAACCTCGCTCCCGCCTTCCCGACCTTCAGTCAGTGGCATTGGGAGTCTGTAGCCCGTCACAGTGGCGCAACCGTCCCCGGTTCTCACGGGGTTCCCTGCACTTGTAAGCGGTGTTAGGTGGCGGGGTGAACCGCCGACTTCAAAGAACCGGGCGCGGTTGTAGGGCCGGGGGCGGCGACTGCCAAGGGGAATTGTGCCGGACGAGCAGGGGCAGCAGGCAGAGGCAGGGGTTCAACTGCGGCGTCCGCCTCAGTCGCCGAACACGCCGCGGAAGAGGCGTTGCAGGCCGCGGGATTTCTCCGGGCCGAGTTCCGGTTGGGCGGACCGGCGGTGGGTGCGGCGGGCTTCGAGGTCGAGTTGGGCGACGAGGCCGACGGTGTGGGCACCGCGTCCGGCGCTGCGGATGGCGTCCACCCCGTAGGCATAGCCGAGGGTGAGTTCCCACACTTGGCTGGCCGAGGTGTAGCCGAGGCCGCCGCCGAGGCCGGAGTGCCAGTCGCCCGGTTGGGTCATGCCGCGGACGTAGTCCACGACGGCGCTGGTGGCGAAGCCGGTCAGGTGCCAGCGTTGCTGATCATCGAGGGGCACGGAGTAAAGGCCACCGAGCAAGGCGAATTGCCGGGCGGTGATTTCCTGGAAGTAGTAGCCGGGCAGGCTGAGAGGAAATTCGCCGGAGAAGGGCAGGGCGGCACCGAGCTTGTAGCCGTTGAGGCGGTCGGCATTCAAACTGGTCCCGGCCGTGAGGTTCAGGGAGAAGCGGTCGCCGCGCTCGGGCAGGGTGTAGGCGAAGAGGCCGCGGGCCCAGAACCGGTGCGACTGGGCCTCGGTGCGGCGGTCCCCGGCGAGGCCGTAGTTGCCGCTGTTGCCGCGGAGGTCGGCTTCGTGCCAAGCGGAGAGTTCCATGGCCACGCGCGGGGTGAGCAAGGGTTCGCTGCCGCCCCAGCGCAGGCCGGCGCGGGTGCGGACGGCGCTGGTGTCCGGCGGCAGGGCGAAGCCGGCGGCGGTGCGGCTGGAGCGGTCGTATTCCGTGTGGTGGAAGGTGGCGCGGACGATGGCGTTGAGGGGGATTTGGCTCCCGGGATTGAACAGATGGTAAACGCTCGTGGACAGCTCGCCGCCGTGGCCGTTGAAGGATTGATCCTTGAGGAACCGCCCGCCGCGCACCTCGGAGTAACCGTCCGCGAAGCCGCCGCCCGCGACGCCGAAGGCCAAGTCGGTCTGCGGGCCGAGCGCTTCGCGGAAGGCGAGTTCGCTGTCGAGATACACGGGCGCGAGGGCGAGGCGGAGGGTTTGGCCGGTGCGCGGCCAGTCCGGCTGGTTGAGGTAGTAGAAGGCGTAGCCAGCGACGGGGCCTAGGCCTTGGAGCGACTGGTTGTAGCCGAACTGGATGAGGCGGCGTTTCTCTGGGTCCACTTGGGCGCGGGTGACGCCGGGCAGGAGCACGCTGGCGCAGAGGAGCAGGCAGGAGAGACGGATTGGTATTTTGATGTGCTTGTCTAGGCAGGCGGCGGCGTGGCGGCAAGCGTAATTCCCAGCAGCGGGCGCAGCTTAACTCGAATGACGCCGGAGCGCGGGGCTATGACCCGCAGCAATGCCCGACTACGATCATGCTGGTTTAGGCCGAGCGTTTTCGGCGGGCGCGGGCTGCTGCGGGTTGCAAACCCGGGGGGGGCAAGTCGCGCCCCAGCGCAACGGGCGCTCTTTCAGCCCGGCGTTTCCATCTGGATGTCCGCGAGGATGTCGGCGATGCGCTCAATGTTCGCGCTGCACTCGGCAAGGGCCTTGGGCACTTCGGCGGCGAGGTAGTCCACATCGGTGGCGCGGTCGGCGGCGGTGGCCTTGGCGAGCAGCTCGGGCGTGAGCTTGTTGGCCGTGGCGGCGGCGAGCACTTCCTTCTCGGCACGGAGCAGGGGGAGCAACTGCCGCGCGGCGTCCTCGGCGAAGCGCACCTTGTCGCGCACGGCGTCGAGCAATGGGCCAAGCTCGGTGGCGATGGTGGTGGCCATCAAGCCGAGGTTGCCGGAGTCGCCCGCGCGCTGGAGCTGGATGGCGAGGCGGAAGTTCTCCTTCTCAGCGCGGTCGCGCTCGGTGATGTCGCGCGAGACGAGGACGAGGTTGCCGACGTTGGTCCCGCTCTCGCGCACGACGCTGGCGTGGGCCTCGAACTTGCGCCAGTAACCCTGCTTGTGCTGGAGGCGATACTCGAGCACCTGGTCGGTGCGCTGGCCCAGCGCGGACTTGAGAATGTCCACGGTCGCCGCGCGGTCCTCCGGGTGGACGAGGGAGAAGAGGGAGCCGCGCAGCAGGTCCTCCGCCGCGTAGCCGAGCGTGTGGATGACCGAGGGGCTGAGGTAGTGCGGTTTGCCGTTGCCGTCCACGACGATGATGAGGTCGGCGGCGTTCTCGGTGATGAGGCGGAAGCGTTCCTCGCTGCGGCGGAGGCGTTCCTCGGTGCGCTTGTAGTTGGTGACGCTCTGCTGGAGGAGTTCCACGGAGTTGCGCAGCTCGGCGGTGCGGGCGGAGACCATGCGTTCGAGCTGCTCCATTTTCAGTTTCGCCGCCTGGGCGAGCCGCCACTTCTCGGTGAGGGCGCAGGCGAGTTGGAGCACTTCGACGTTGTCGAACGGTTTCTTGAGCAGCACCAGCTTGTCAGAGTAGCCGACCTTGCCAATCATCTCGTCCCACGAGTAATCCGAGTAGGCGGTGCAGATGACAATCTGCGTGTCGGGCGCGACCTCCCAGATTTTCACGGTCGTCTCGATGCCATCAATGCCCGGCGGCATCCGGACATCCACGAAGGCCATTGCGTAAGGCCGGCCGGCCTCGCGTGCCCGCAGGATTTTCTCCACGCCTTCCAGTCCTTGTGAAGCGTAGTCGAGGTCGAAGGTCACTCGCTGGGCGGGCGTGCTGGGCGCATCGCCGAACAGCGCCTCCTCGGCGGCGTCGAGGCCGCTGGAGTCGCCGCGCTCGGCGAGCACTTTGCGGAAGTCCTGATGAATCGCCGGGTTATCGTCAATGACCAGGACGCGGTGGTTTTGGGGGATGCTGCTCAAAGTTTCTTCTCCGGGTTAGGCTGGGCGGGCAGGTCGAGGCAGAACATGGCGCCCTTACCCACGCCTTCGCTGTGGATGGTGAGCGAGCCGCCCATCTCCTTGGCCGCCAGCGCGGAGCTATGCAGACCGAAGCCGTGACCGCCCGGTCGCGTGGTGTAGCTGTGGGCAAAAATCTTGCTCAGGTTTTCCGGGGCGATGCCCACACCGTTGTCTAGCACCTGGATGCTCACGCCGCCGTGGCCGTTGGGCGCGAGGCGGACGGTGAGGTGTTTGTGGGAGTCGAGGTTGGCCTCCATCGCCTGTTTGGCGTTGCGGATGAGGTTGTTGAGGATTTGCAGCACCTTGTGTTTCTCCGTCACGACCGTCGGCACCGGGCTGAACTGGCGCAACACCGTCACGTCATGCCGCGTCAACGCCGTGAGCTGCATCCGCAGGGCCATCTCCACCAAGTCCGCCACGATGACCGGCTCCACGGTCCCGCCGACTTTGGCGTAGCCCTGCTGCGTCGCCACGATGTCGCGGATGTGGTCCACGCTTTTGCGCATCTCGTCCAGCTCGCGCAAGAGCGTCTGCTGCTCCTCGGCGAGATGCTTGCCGAGCTGTTCGAGGTAGCCGGGGATTTGCTTGCCCTTCTCGTCCTGGGTGAGGAACTGGCTGAGGTCTTGGCCGTGCTCTTTCAGCATGGCGGCCAAGCGCGCGAGGTTCACGGCTTTGCTGCGGCGGACCATGTCGCTCACGAGCGTGGCCGCGACGTTCACGCTGTTGAGAACGTTGCCGACGTTGTGCAACACGCCGGTGGCGACCTCCGCCATGCCGGCGGCGCGCGAGGCTTCGATGAGTTCCTTGCTCTTCTGCTGAAGTTCCTCCTCCGCGCGCTTGAGCGCCGTGATGTCGCGCGAGATGCCAATGATGCCGGCGACTTGGCCCATGCGGTCGTAGATGGGCACCTTCGTCACCGAGGCCCAAATCCGCTCGCCCTCGGGGCTGACCTGCTGCTCCACCTTCGCAATGATGGCCTCGCCCGTGGCCATGATGTGCTCTTCGTCGTGGACGAACTGCCGCGCCAGCTCCGGCGGGTGGAAGTCAAAATCCGTCTTGCCGATGACCTGGTCCGGCGAGGTCATGCCCACCCGCTTTACGAGCGCCTTGCCGACCTTGATGAAGCGCGACTGGGCGTTCTTGAAGTAGATGCGGTCGGGGATGCTGTCGAGCAACGCTTGGAGCAGGTCGCTGGAGTTCTGGAGTTCCTCCTCCGCGCGTTTGAGCGCGGTGATGTCTTTGCTGATGCCGAAGGTGCCGATGATGTTGCCCGCCGGGTTGCGCCACGGGAGCTTGGAGGTGAGCACCCACGCGGAACGTCCGTCGGCGAGCGTCTCCCGCTCGACTTTGCCAAGGATGGGCGTGCCGGTGCGGATGACCTCCTGCTCGTCCGCGAACGCCTGCATCCCGTGCTCCTCGCTGAACAGATCCAGGTCGCTCTTGCCCACCAGCTCGTTCGGGTCCGCGCAACCTACGCGCTGCGCGAGTGAGATGCTGGCGCGGACGAAGCACGACTCCAGATCCTTGAAATACACCGCGTCCGGCACGCTGTGGAGGAACATGTCCATCAACGCCCGCTCGAACTGCGCCTCCTGCTCGAAGCCCGACTTCGCCGCCGTCTGCGCCGCAAACCGGTCGCGGTTCAACGTCGCCGTCGAGGCCCGCGACACCCGCAGCTCGCGGTGCAGCTCCGCCTTCGCCGCGAGGGTGCGGAGCAGATGGAGCGCCTCCTCCGCATCGAACGGCTGCCGCAGCAACACCACGCGGTCCGATGCGCCGAACCGTGCTTGCAGGGTCTCCGTGAGGGCGGGGCCATCGGCGGTCGGACAGAGCACCAGTTGCAAATCCCCATCCTCGGTAGCCAGTTGCGCGGCCACCTCAATGGCCGCGAACACCGTGACTGGGGGCAGCGCCAAGAACACCACGGCGTAAGGCTTCTCCGATGCGCGTTCCAACCGGGCGATGCCCAGTGCCTCCGCGAGCCGCGTGGGCGACAGCGACAACGGCGTGCCCCCGGCCGCCCCAGCGACGGCCGCACGCAAGATTTCGTGCAAGTCCCCGGAGTCGTCCACCGACAAAACCCGCGCCTGTTTACCGTCGTTCTTCATGCAGAATACCGCGCCCGCGCCGTGGCGCTGCACGCCAAACACGCGGGTCGAATCCGCGCAGACTCTAGGCTGAGGCCGTCGCGCGGTGAAAGGGCAAAGTTCGGTGGCAGTCCGCCGCGGGGCGCATCTCGCTGCCCGGGCCATCCGATGGAGAAGCAGGTGTTCCCACCGCATGGTTCCGACAGAGCGGGGCGCTCCAAAAGCTGACTTGCCCCATTGCCCCGCCGGCTTGAACACTCCCCGGCATGGAAATGCTCCGCGCCAAAGTCCCCGCCGACTGGCTCCCGCGCACGTTGGCGAACCTGCCCGCCGTGCTCGTGGACCACGCGCACCTCGAGCGCAAGGCCGCCACCACCGCCATCACCCTGGAGCGCTACCACGACCTCTTCGGGCGCGTCGAGGAGCTGAACGCCATCGCGATCGAAGAGTTACAGCACTTCCAACTCGTGCTCGCACTGCTCAAGCGCCGCGGCATCCCCTTCGCCCAGCCGCACCCCAGCCCGTGGATTTCCGGCCTCATGCACGCCATGCGCAAGGGCATGCGGCTGCAAGTCATTGACCACCTCCTCTGCTGTGCGCTGATCGAAGGCCGGAGCTGCGAGAAGTTCCAAATCCTCGCCCGCGAACTCCCGCCGCACGACCCGGAGCTCGCCGCCTTCTACGCCAGCCTCGTCGAGTCCGAGGGCAACCATTACGCCACCTACCTCCTCATGGCCCGCGCCATTGACGATGCCGAGACCACCCGCCGCCTCGACTTCTTCCTCGACCTCGACGCCGAGCTCATCCGCCAGCCCCACGACCTAGCCATCCTGCACTGAACTCGAAACGGCAGTGGAAATAGCCGCGAAAGGGCGCAGCGAGCGCAAAGAATTCCTTCTCGGCAGCAATGCCGTGAAACACCGCTCACCCGACGCTGGAGGGGCCGGCCAACGACGGCCCATGCCACTTGTATTCTTTGCGTTCTCTGCGCCCTTCCGTGGCTAAACCCAAGTTGCTTTCCGTCAGCAAGAACTGTTTGCCTGCGAACGGGAATCTTCCTGAACACTCCTCACGCACCTCCCGTCTGCCTTCCGCAACCAATTCTTTATGCACGCATTTCAATCGCCTCGCGCCCGGTCGCTCCTGTTCGCAGCTCTGCTCGCCGCGCCTTTCCCTGCCGCCGCCGTCGAACCCGTAAAGGAGGATACCAAGAAGGGCCCGCTGCCCGTCGCCAAGTCCAAGCGTTCTTCCAAGGTGGACTTCGAGAAGGAAATCCTCCCCATCCTCCGCCGCAATTGCCTCTCCTGCCACAACTCCCAGAAGGGCGAGGACGGCGTGAACCTCGAGACCCCCCAGACCATCGCCAAGGGCGGCGACACCGGCAAAATCGTCGAGCCCAAGAAGGCCGAGAGCAGCTCGCTCTTCCGCCTCGCCGCCCACATGGGCAAGCCCGTCATGCCACCGTCCGGTAACAAGGCCGGGGCGAAGAACCTCACGCCCGACGAACTGGGCCTGCTCAAGCTCTGGATTGACCAAGGCGCAACCGGCGACGTGAAGGGCGGCGGCCCCATCGTCTGGCAGCCGTTGCCCGAGGGCCTCAACCCCATCTACGCCGTCGCGCTCACGGACGACGGCCAGTTCGCCGCCGCCGGTCGCGCGAACCAGATTCATCTCTTCCACGTCCCCACCGCCACGGCCATCGGTCGCCTCACCGACCCCGCGCTGCTCGCCGACAAGACTTACGCCCGCCCCGGCGTCGCGCACCGCGACATGACCTACGCGCTCGCCTTCAGCCCCGACGGCAACACCCTCGCCTCCGGCAGCTACCGCGAAGTGAAGCTCTGGCAACGCCCCGTGAACGTGCAGAAGCAAACCCTCCCCGGCGCGGCGGAACTCCTCGCCACCAGCCCCGACGGCAAATGGCTCGCCGCCGCCAGCGGCAACGACGTCAAGCTCTGGAGCCTCCCCGCCCTCACGCCCGGCAAGACGCTCTCCGGCCACACCAGCCCGGTGAAGTCACTCGGCTTCTCCACCAACTCCGCCCGCCTCGTCTCCGGCGCGGACAAGACCGCCCGCGTCTGGACCCTCGCCGACGGCGCTCTCCTCGCCGAAGTCGCCGCGACGAATGACGTGCTCGCCGTGGCCATGCTCCCCGACGGTAAACGCATCGCCACCGCGCACGGCGACAAGAACATTCTCACCTGGAAACTCCCCGAAGCCGCCGGCGGTAAAGTCGAGCCTGGCCCCGTCATCGCTGGCACCGGAGCCATCACGTTGCTCGCCGCACTCCCGCCCGCGCAACTCCTAGCCACCGGCCCCGACGGCGTCGTGCGCGTGCTCGACGCCGACAAAGGCAGCGCCGTCCGCACGCTCGCCCACGGCAGTCCCGTCGCTGCACTCGCCGTCAGCTCCGATGGCAAGACCCTCGCCAGCCTCGGCACTACGAACACTTACGCGAAGCTCTGGAACGCCGCTGACGGCAAGGCGCTCGGCGAGCTTCGCGGCGACCGTTATGTGACCGACCGCGTCGCCGCCCAAGGCCGCGATCTGACCTTCGCCAACAACGAGGTGACTTACCAAAAGGCCGCGCAGAAGAAGGCCGAGGACGACCAGAAGAAAGCCGACGAAGCCTCGAAGAAGGCCGAGGAAGAGCGCGTGAAGCTGGAGAAGACGCATCCCGAAAACCAGAAGAAGCTCGCCGAAGCCACGACCGCGAAGGTCGCCGCCGAGAAGGCCAAGATGGAAGCCGAAGCCCCGCAGAAGAAAGCCGCCGACGCGAAGGACGCCGCCGACAAAGCCGCGACCGACGCCGACGCCGTTGCGAAGACCGCCGCTGACGCCCTCGCCAAAGCCGACGCCGCTGGCAAGCCCGCCGCTGAGAAGGCTTCCACCGAAGCCGCCGCGAAAGCCAAGACCGCCGCCGAGGCCAAGGCCGCTGCGGAGAAGACGCTCACCGACTTGAACGCCAAGCTCAAGGAAGTCGCCGACAAGTTCACCGCCGAGAACAAGAAGTTCACCGACGCCACCGCCGAGGTCCGCAAATACACCGACGCCGAGGACGCCGCCAAGCGCGCCGCCACCGACGCCAAGCGGTCCATTGACGACGTGGCCAAGACCAAGACCGCCCTCGCCGACGCCGAGATCGCCCAGAAGAAAGTCGAGACCACCGTGGCCGACGTGAAGAAGGCCCAGACCGCCGACGAGAAGGTGATTCGCGCCCTCGCCTACTCGCCGGACGGCAAGACCCTCGTCACGGCGGGCGAGGACGGCGTCGTTCGCACCTGGAGCGCGACCGACGGCAGTGGCGTGGAGAATTACAAAGGCCACACCGGCGCGGTGAAGGCCGTGGCGTTCGCCGGCAGCGCGGCCATTTCTGCGGGCAGCGACGCCAAGCTCCTTGTCTGGGACACGCAGCCGGAGTGGAAATTGGTTCGCAGCATTGGTTCGTCCACCGCCGCTTCGCCGCTCTCGGGCCGCGTGAACACCCTCGCCTTCAGCCCCGACGGCAAGACCCTCGTCACCGGCAGCGGCGAGCCCTCCCGCAGCGGCGAATTGAAGCAATGGGACGCCGCGACCGGCGCGCTGGTGAAGGAGTTCAAGGGCGCGCACAGCGACACCGTGCAGAGCGTGGACTTCTCCGGCGATGGCAAGCTCCTCGTCAGCGGCGCGGCCGACCGCTTCGTGAAGGTCTGGACCGTGGCGGACACCAAGCTCGTGAAGTCCTTCGAAGGCCACACCCACCAAGTGCTCGGCGTCACGCTCAAGCGCGACGGGCGTATCGTCGCCAGCGCGGGCGCGGACAACGCGGTAAAAGTCTGGAGCCTCGTCACCGGCGAAGTCGTCCGCTCCGTCGCGGGCTTCAGCAAGGAAGCCACCTCGATCACCCACGTCGGCGTGGGCGACCAGTTCCTCGCCACCGGCGGCGACGGCAAGGTCCGCCTCATCAACGAGAGCGGCGGCGACGCCCGCACCTTCGCCGGCGCGAGTGACTTCATGTATGCCGGCGCGGCCACGCCCGACGGCAAGGTCGTCATCGCCGGCGGCCAGGACGGCATCCTGCGAATCTGGAACGGCACCACCGGCGCCAGCATCACCACCTTCGAGCCTCCCAAGGCCCCGGCCCCCGAGCCGCAGAAGACGGCGGCGATGACGAAGTAGCACCCGCTCGTTGGGGGCAGGCGTGGGTGCCGAGTGGAATGGCCGCGAAAGCTCAGGAAGAGCGCAAAGCCAAGCCTCTGGCAGGAGGACTGGACGGGTAGAAAGGGTCCCGATCCCAGGCAGTTCCACCGCAGCCTCTATGCGCCCTTTCGTGGCTCAACTTCGGAATTCGGGCTAATTGGCAGTAGGCACCGCTGCTAACCGGAGACGGTGCCTGTTGTGCAGCGGATAGTCAGGCTGCGCAAATTGCGACAAGCCGTTGTCGTTGGGATGGTCCCCGGGGTGGTCCCTGCTCCCATATGAGCGCTGTGAATCATGTGTGTGCGAAGTCATTCATGGCCGGGTGCCGGCGGCTAGCCCCATGAAACCGGCCTTGTGAGCTTCGTTCATGGCCGGAGCGCAAACATTTCATCCCTCGCCCACCGACTCCCGTGCGCCGCTGGCAAGCGAGCTGCGTTGAGCCGCTCGACGATGAAATTATCCGACCTCAAAACCGCCGGCCACTGGCCCACGCTGGTCGTCTCCTTCCTCTACTTCGACTACAGCTTCATGGTCTGGACGTTGCTCGGCGTGCTGGCCAACCAGATTGCCGCGCCGGAGTCGCTCAACCTCACGCCGCAGCAGCGGTTCTTCATGGTGTCCGTGCCAATTCTCTCCGGCGGCTTCATTCGGCTCCTGCTCGGCCTGCTCGTGGACCGCATCGGCGCGAAAACGACCGGCATCTACGCGCAACTCGTGGTGATCTCGGGCTTGGCGGCAGCTTGGTTCTTTGGGCTGAAGAACTACGAAGCTACTCTGCTCATGGGCGTGGTGTTGGGTGTGGCGGGTGCGAGCTTCGCCGTCTCGCTGCCGCTGGCAGGCCGCTGGTATCCGCCGCACATGCAAGGCTTGGTTATGGGCCTCGCAGGCGCGGGCAACATCGGCGTGGTGATTGACTCGCTGCTCGCGCCGCGGCTTGCGGCGGCCTACGGCTGGGAAGCGGTGTTCGGCTTCGCCCTCGTCCCGGCGATTCTCGTGCTGGCAGTTTACTGCTACGTGGCCAAGGAGCCACCGCTGAAAGTCCCGCCGAAGAAAATTGCCGACTACTTCCGCCTCTTCGCGGAGAAGGACGTTCACTGGTTCTGCTTCTTCTACACCGTCACCTTCGGCGGCTTCGTCGGGCTGGCCTACTCGCTGGGAATGTATTTCAAGGACCGCTTCGGCCTCACGAACTCGCAGGCCGGCGACCTCGTCGCGCTCTGCACCGCCATCGGCGCGCTCGGTCGCCCGCTGGGCGGCGGTATCTCGGACCGCATCGGCGGCATCAAGTCGCTGCACATCTACTATTCCGTCGCGTGCGTCGCGCTCATCGCGGGCGGCTTGATTGACAACCTCGCGCTCAACGTCGCCGCCTTCTTCGTTGCGTGCGCCGCGTTCGGCATGGGCAACGGCTCCGTCTTCCAACTCCTGCCCCAGCGCTTCGGCAAGGAACTCGGCCTGATGACCGGCCTTGTCGGCTGCGGCGGCGGCCTCGGCGGTTTCCTACTCGCGAACATGATGGGCCAGAGCCGCCAGCACACGGGCAGTTATCTTACCGGCCTGCTGATCTTCGCCGGGCTCTGCGTCCTCGCGCTGGTCGGTCTGAACCTGGTGAAGAAGCGCTGGCGCACGACGTGGGGCGCGTCCGCACAGGCCCGCATCTGAAGCCCGCGAATCACGCGAATGCACGCGCATCAACTCACCGTGAACGCCCCACTCCTCTTGGAGCGCGGACGCCCACGTCCGCAGCCCGTGCTAACGTCCGCAGGTGTCCACGCTCCAACCCAAACGGCCACCACCACCGTCCCCATTCGCGTTGATTCGCGTGATTCGCGGGCCGACTCTCCCGCTGTGAAACCCCAGCCCCGCCTCCGCGTTCACGCCACCGCCTTCACCCGCCCGCGCGAGGACGACAAACCCGGCGATGACGTCTCCGCCGCCCGCGCGCTGGAAGACGGCACCTTCATCGCCGTCGTCGCCGACGGCCTCGGCTCCGCGCGCCAGGGCCGGGACGCGGCGGAGAAAGTCGTCGCCCACTACACCGCGAACTTCCGCAACCGGCCGGACGCCTGGAGCACCGCCAAGACGCTGGAGGAAATCACCCGCCACCTGAACCGCCAGCTCCACCAGGAAGGCCTCGCCCGCCACGAGTCGCCGGAACTCGCCTCCACCGTCGTTACCGCCGTGCTGGATGGCGACCGCCTCCACCTCCTCAACGTCGGCGACTCCCGCGCCTACCGCCTTCGCGCCGGTAAGCTGGAACAACTCACGCACGACCATCGCGACCCCACGCAAACCCACGTCCTCACGCAAGCCCTCGGCCTCGCCGACACAGTCGCGCCGCACGTTGCGCAGACCGACCTCGCCGTCGGCGACTTCATCCTGCTCTGCACTGACGGCCTCTCCGACGTGCTCGTCGACGCCACGCTCGCCGCGCAACTCGCCGGGCACACCAGCGCGCGCGGCCTCGTCGCCATCGCCCGGGAGCGCGCCACGCCCGAGACGCTCGACGACATCACCGCCGTCGTGCTCGAAGTGCAGGAACTTGGCCCCGCCGCCAGCGCCGCACCTGTTGCGTTGCCTATCCCCACGCTGCTCAAGGTCGGCGACCAGGTGGACGGCTACACACTCCGCCGCAGCTTCCGCGCGAGCGACCGCATCTGGCTCGCCGCGAAGGCCGGCAAATCCTTCGTCCTAAAATTCCCTCCGCTCGAAGCCCAGACGAACGAAGCCATCCTCACCGCCTTCATCCGCGAAACGTGGAACGCCACCACGCTCAAGGCCGACTATTTCCCCGCCGCCACCGCGCCCGAGGACGCCACCGCGCGCTACTACGTCCTCGAGTATTTCCATGCGCCCACGTTGAAGCAGTGGCTCGCCGACCACGGCCCACTCTCCACCGCCGACGCCGTCGCACTGGGCAAGTTCGTGCTCGCCGCCGCGCAGTTCCTCCTCCGCCACGACTTCGTCCACGGCGACTTGAAGCCCGAGAACCTCCTCGTCCTCGGCGAACCCGGCGCGTTCACGTTCAAGCTCATTGACCTCGGCAACGTCGCCGAAGTCTTCAGCGTGAACTCGCGCGCCGGCACGCCCAGCTACCTCGCGCCCGAGCGCTTCAGCGGCGCGGCCGTCAGCGAGCCGACGGAACTCTTCGCCCTCGGCGCGACGCTCTACGAGGCGCTCACCGGCAAGTTTCCGCACGGCGAAATCGAGCCGTTCCAGACGCCGCAGTTCCGCGACGCCAAACCGCCCAGCGCGCACAACCCGCACATTCCCTCGTGGCTCGACGCCATCGTCCTGCGCGCCCTCGCGCTGCGTCCCGACGACCGCTTTGCCGCCTACAGCGAGATGCGTTTCGAGCTGGAGCATCCCGAAAAAGTAAAACCCTTCCGCTCCGCCGGCGCGCCGCTCCTCGAACGCGACCCGCTCCTGCTGCTCAAACTCCTGCTCGCCGCCAGCCTGGCCGCAAACCTCGCGCTGCTCTTCTTGCTGTTCCGGAAATGACCTTGCCCGCCGACAACTTAACGAAGCCCGCGCCCGCCATCGGCGAACGCACGCTCGTGGACACGTTGCTCGACGAACAACGGCGACTCACGGCGGTAGAAGCGTTCGCCCGCGCGCACGAGCGGCACGAGATTGCCGAGCCGCATTACCGCAAGCTGCTTCCCGCCACCGCCCCGCGCCCCGGCGAGCAATACGCCTTCGAGGTGAACCTCGACCAATGCAGTGGCTGCAAAGCCTGTGTCACCGCCTGCCATTCGCTCAACGGCCTCGACGACGGCGAAGCCTGGCGCGAAGTCGGCGCGCTCTACGGCGAAGCGTTAGTCCCGGTAGGGCGAGACTCCGTCGAGCCCCATTTCGAGCGTAGCGAGGCGAGCGCAACGAGCATTTCGCGTGAAGCTGCACGCCTCCAAGAAACTCGCCCTGCTCGCGCCTCCTCCGTCGGCAAATGGGGTTCGACAGAGTCTCACACTACCGATTTCGGCTCCCGCCTCGTCCCCCTCCACCAAACCGTCACCACCGCCTGCCACCACTGCGTCGAACCCGGCTGCCTCCTCGGCTGCCCCGTCCTCGCCTACGACAAAGACCCGCTCACCGGCATCGTCCGCCACCTCGATGACCAGTGCATAGGGTGCAGCTACTGCATCCTGAAATGCCCTTACGACGTGCCGAAGTATTCCGCCAAGCGCGGCATCGTCCGCAAATGTGACCTATGCCACGGCCGCCTAGCCGCCGGCGAAGCTCCCGCGTGTGTGCAGGCGTGCCCGAACGAGGCCATCCGAATTTCCGTGGTGAGCCAAGCCGCAGTGACATCTGAATTGCGAATTCCGAGTTCCGAATTCCGAATCGGCGGAGCAGAGGCCGATGCCGTCCGTAGCAGCAATTCGGCATTCGGCATTCGGCATTCGGCATTCACCTGGCTCCCCGACTCCCCCTCGCCCCAAATCACTCTCCCCACCACCCGCTACGTCAGCGCCAAGCCCGCCGCCGACCTCCGTGCCGCCGACCACAACAAACCACGTCCCCAGCCCGCGCACTGGCCGCTCCTCCTCATGCTCGTGCTCACGCAAGCCGGCATCGGCGGCTTGCTGGCTGCGCGTTTCACCAGCGCCAAGTCACTCCCGCTCCAACTCGTCTCGCTCGCGTTCCTCTTCGCCGGACTCACCGCCAGCGTCTTCCACCTCGGCCAGCCGCTGAAAGCCTGGCGCATCTGGCTCGGCTGGCGCACGAGCTGGTTGAGCCGCGAAGCCATCGCCCTGAACGCCTTCGCCGGAGCCGCCGTTGTCAGCGTGGCCGCCCGCTGGCTCCCGTCCCTCACTAACAGTTTCTTGAAAAATGGGTGATTTCCACAGTTGTGACCTCCGTTTTGTGACTCGCCATGCGCTTGTGGCGGGGTGTCGGATTCGGTTTTCACCGTTTCCAGACACACCGCAGGTTCCGGCGTCCCG
>JBDKJY010000049.1:0-34463 GCA_039796295.1 Verrucomicrobiota bacterium | reverse complement strand
ACGCGGCTCGCGGGCGAGAGCAGGCACAACATATCGGACTGGGGATTCACTTGGCCACGCATGCAGTCTCAGACTAACGCCGTTCCATGCCGTTCAATCCGCCAGCGACTTTTTCAATGAACTGCTATTGCTTGGCAGAAGGTCTCAGCAAGGCGAAACGTCACCAGATTAAGCGCGTGAAGGGGTCGCGGTTGGTCGCGCTGTTTCCTACCGACGTTCCGACTGCACTCGGATTCCTGATTCAAGGCCCTTACGAACTGACTCCGAGTCGTGACAATTTAGACTTGTCGCGGAAGAAGGCGCGTGAAGTGAATCTACGCCTCATCAAGGAGACGGCCAAATTTGTTCCGGAGACTCTTGAGGGATTGAAGGCTCACGGGCTGCTCACCATTTCTGCGTTGGACGCCGCCTTGCCGTTAAAGGTCGATGAGCTTAAGGAGGATTTGGGCAAGTTCTTCGCGCCGGTGTTTGAAGCGGTGGGGCATGCACTGAAGAAGCGGCCCTTGATTCCAGGCATCGGCAAGAGCTTCGTCAGCGGCACGAATGGCGTTCTGGTGCGCGGTCGTGAACTCGCAGACCTGTTCAAACCCGAACAGTTGCAAATGCTCCTTGGCTCCGAGGAGGAACGCCAATGGATTTCGCCAGACATAACGGAAGACAGGAAGGCAACGAAGGACATTCATCTCTACCTGCGAGACGCGGTTGGCGTGGACGAAGTGAAAGCCGATGACACTTTTGTTTGGCGACTTGATGACAGTTTTCTCCAAGCACAAAAAGTGGATTGGTATGCCCGCTTCTACCGCTTCCTTCTGAAACACCAGAGCCTTTGGCCAGAGGATGGCGGACTTCGTGACAAGCCAATTATCCGGCTGGCTGACGGCAAGAACGTGGTTCCTTTTGGCTCCGACGGCGCAAATGCCTTTCTGCCATCAGCCGGCGAAATCGGGCCAAAGTGCATCCACCCGAAGCTCGCCAAAGGAGAATCAATCACCTTTCTCAAGAAACTCGGAATCCGGGAGCGTGATGTAGTCGCCGAGGTGCTCGAAGATTTTTTGCCTCAGTATGAATCCGGTGACACGCCAGCCGAAGCGAGGCATTTGAAAAATCTACGGCGCATCTTCCACGCGCTGGAACAGAAGGAGTGTCCCGACCACAACAAACTGGTTGATAAGCTCCGCGACGCTGCATTTCTACGAGCGATAAACGCCAAGACTGGCAAACGCGAATTCCAGTCACCGTCATCTCTGCTTTATTTCAAAAGGGCTGAGTTGAGCGAGTTCTTCAAAGGCCAAGACAATTGTTGGTTCCTCACCGAGCCGACCCTTTCCAAGAAAGCCCAAGGGTGGCTCATTAAACTGGGAGTCGGCGAGTTGCCTGCGCTAGAAGAAATTCCAGAAGATGTGAAAGCGCGGCGTGAGCGGGAAGCCGCGCCTGAGGAATCGCGAAAGCGGGAAGTGGAATGCACCGACCATCATCTTCACGGTTTGGAAGGCGTGCTCGAACGCGTGCGAAAGCTCTCCAAGGCAGACTCAAAGCGAGCCGTTAAGCTTTCGCGGATAGTCTGGGGCATTTTGGCAAGAGTGGCAGATGACGACGACGGCAGGTTCTTGCGTGGCTCCCTCAAGTGGAAACGTCCCGGTGCCCGACGTGCCGAGGAAGACGCCTTTGACGCATATTTTGTAGAGCGGTTGCGCGAAAATGCTTGGCTGCCTGACCGGAAAGGACAGTTCCGGAAGCCCGGAGAGATGCAGGAGCACGAATTGCCACCGGGTTTTGAGCGGAACCGAAAGCTCTGCGTTGCGTTGCAATTCCAGACACCTTTGTCCGAGAAGCTGAAAGACGCCGGCATTTCTTCCAAGCTGACAAAAGTTCTGGAGTTGGCGCAGAACGACCCGCAGTTTGCCGACGAGTTTTGCCGCACTTGGAAAAGGCGCGGATTCATGCCACCGACATCGGCTGTAGCGGACAAGAGATTGGGGGAGCCGAGCAAGGTGGACGGGTTGAAGCACCCCGAAGGCACCAAAGCTCCCTCTAGCCAGCCAGTATTGGCCCCGAACAATGGACTGGAGGAGGCGGGAATCCCGTCGGCTGGAATGGCACAAACACCCTCCGAAGTCAGTGGCTTGGATGTTGCCAACGTAGGGCAAAAAAATGACCGGACTCCACGAACTGGCCACCTTCAAACCCGTGTTCGCGCCATTGCCGGAACTACTAGCGAGTCCACACCCGAGACTCAGGAGATGTCCGAGTTCAGAATCCGGATAGACAAGGCAGGGATTGCTGCGGTGAAGGCCTTTGAGGAACAGGCAGGCAGGCGCGTGACCGAGTTGGACCACTGGCACGAAGGCTACGACCTCGAATCGCGAGGCCAAACGGATGAAATACTGCGGTATATCGAGGTCAAAGCCACAGGGTCGGATTGGCTTGGGGTTCTGCTTAGTGCGCCCCAGTTTCGAGCGGCGCAACAACTTGGCGACCAGTATTGGCTTTACGTTGTCGAAAATGCCGATTCAGCCACGCCGCGCGTTTATCCGATTCAAAATCCGGCAGGCGTTACAGAGAAATTTATTTTCGACCACGGCTGGAAGGAGATTTCGGCTGCGCAGAACATCTTCCTCCGATGAACACCCGCCACAAACTAGCTGCGCTGCTGTTGCTGTTCGCACTGCTCCTGTCGCCGTTCGCAACGACAGTGAGCCACGCCGCCCAACTCCTCGCCGGCGTCGCGAAGGTGGACATCACCGACCGCGCGGCGGGACCGGTGAACGACCCTTCCTACGTGAAGGCGCTGGTGCTCAAGGACGGCTCCACCACCGTCGTGCTCGTCACGGTGGACGCGGTGGCCATCGGCGGCATCGGGCGGATTGGGAATGATTACCTCGGCAAGGTCCGCGCCGAATTGGAGCGGGAGCTGGGCATTCCGCCCGCGAGCGTGCTCGTCAATGCCAGCCATTGTCACAGCGTCTTGCGCGCGGACACCGACGCGCTCACCGTGCAGGCCGTGAAGGAGGCGGCGAAGAATCTCGTGCCCGTGCGCGCCGGGGCCGGGCGCGGGCGCGAGGACCGCATCATGGAGAATCGCCGCCTCAAGCTGAAGGACGGCAGCGAGCTGGACCTTCGCCGCGCTTACGCGACGCCGCGCGACGAGGACGTGGCCAGCGTCGGCCCCGTGGACGCGGAGATTGGCCTGCTGCGCCTCGACCGCGCGGATGGCCGGCCCTTCGCGTTGGTTTACAACTTCGCCTGTCATCCCATCCACGGGGTGCCCGCCGGCGGGAACACGGCGGATTTCCCCGGCTTTGCCTCCAAGGTCATCGAGGAGAATTTCGGCGATGGCGTGATGGCGTTCTTCGTGCAGGGCTGCGCGGGCGACATCAACCCGTCGCTCTACAAGGCCACACAGCACCCGCACGACGCGGAGGCTTACGGAAACCTGCTCGGCCTGAGCGCGCTGCGGGCGGCGCGAGGCATCAAGACCGGCGACGTCAGCCCGCTGCGCGTCGTGCGCGAAGCGGTGTCGCTGCCGCGCGCGGCGGACTACGAGAAGCGCATCGCGACGATTGAGGCGGAGCAGGCGCGGCTGCTGAAGTCCTTTCGTGGCACGAGCCTGAACTTCAAGGCGTTCCTCCCGCTGTTCCTTCAGCACAAGCTGTCGCCGGATTTCCCCGGCTATCACAACTACGGCTACCTCCACGAGCAGTCGCAGGGCCGCGATGCCTTGGCGAAACTCGATGCCGAGAACCGCACGAACATCGAAGCCTACTTGCAGAACATCCAGGCGATGGAGCGACTCACGCATTTGCAGGTGAACCTCGCCCTGCTCAAGATGCATCAGGCCAAAGCCATCGCCGCCGGGAACGCCGCGCTGGAGGCCGAGATGTCCGGCCTGCGCCTCGGCGACTTCGTGATGGTGACGTTCCCCGGCGAGCTGACGGTGGAGCTGGGCCTCGCGGTGAAGAAGCGCGCGCCCGGCAAGTTCACCTTCGTGGCTGGCTACACCAACGGCTACCTCTTCTACCTGCCCACCGAGGCGCAGCGGAAGAACACCGGCTACGCGCAGGAGGACTGCGACTGCCTCGTGGCCCCCGAGTGGCGGAAGATTTTTGACGAGCGGACGGATGCGGTGCTGAAGAAGCTGAACGCGCCGTGAGTTGAATCGCTTACGAAATCGCGCCAGTATCACTCAGCACGGAACAAAGCCATGACAGACGAATCGATCATCTCCCGGACGCAGCCTGCGAGTCGCACGCGGAACTTCCGCTCGTTGCTCAGCGTGTGGTGTGTCAGCGCGTTGATGACGTCGCTTCCCATGGGGCGTGCCGCCGAGCCTGCCGCCGCGACGAAAGGAACTGTTTCCCCAGCCGCTGTGCCGCTCATCCAAAAAGCCGTCCAGGCCGCTGGTGGCGAGGCGAACCTACTCGCCTATTTCACCTTCAAGGACCGCGTGCTAATCGGTGACAAGGACACGGGCTTCGGCTCGAAACGCGAGAGCGTGATGGACGCGCCGCGTCACTGGTGGCTCAAGTCACCCGGCGGCCACGCGGAGCGCAAGGACGAACCCGCCGTCTTCCTCGTCTGGGCGTGGACACTGCGCGCGCTGACCGACCCCGCGTCGTCCGTCGAGACCGTGCCGGACGTGAAGGATGGCGACGCCGAACTCTGGGGCCTGCGCGTGAGCAGCAACGTAAAGCCCGCGATGGAACTCTACTTCAGGAAGGACACCCACCTGCTTGCGCGCATTGACTGGCGGAACGACATCCACCGCTTCTCAGATTGGAAGACCCTGCCCACGGGCACGAAGTATCCTGCGCGCGTCGTCGGGCACAAAAAGGGCACCGACAAGATTTGGTATTTCGACGAAGTGACCGAAGTCACACCGATGAAAGAGTTGCCGGAGAAACTCCAGCCCGCGAAACCTTGACCATGAACGACGACCTCAACGACCTGTATCAGGAAGTCATCCTGGAGCACGCGAAAAGCCCGCGGAACTTCAAGGTGCTGCCCGACGCCAACCGCGTCGCCCACGGCACCAACCCGCTCTGCGGCGACAACTACACCGTCTATCTCGTCATGGACGGCGACGTGGTGAAGGACGCGAGCTTCCAAGGCTCCGGCTGCGCCATCTCGAAGGCGTCGGCGTCACTGCTCACCAGCACCATCAAGGGCAAGACGCGCGCGGAGGTGGAGGCGCTCTTCGGCAAGGTGCATGACATGGTCACCACCGGCCACGCGGACGACAGCATGGGCAAGCTCGCGGCGTTCGCGGGCGTGCACAAGTTCCCGGCGCGCGTAAAGTGCGCCATCCTCTCCTGGCACGCGGCCAAGGCGGCGGTGGCGGGGGGCGGGACGGTTTCGACAGAGGGCGATGGAAAGGAGTAGGCTCGGCCATGCCAGTTAAGCGACCCCCCAGTCTGCAAATCGAGATGCCCGTCTCGGTGGCGCGCGGGTTGCGACACACGCTGAACTCCCCGAATTGCGTCCCCCAGCTCCAATACGAGGCGAGTGGCGGAAAGCTCAGTTGCGGTGATTCAATCGAATGGTTGCGCACGCTGGACGCAGCTTCGGTCGACTTGGTGTTCGCCGACCCGCCTTACAACATCCGCAAGGCAGAGTGGGACGACTTGGGTTCCATGCAGGAATACACCGCTTGGTCGCGGCTGTGGATTGGCGAAGCGGCGCGTGTGCTCAAGGCGACTGGCACGCTTTACGTCTGCGGCTTCTCGGAGATTCTGGCGGACGTGAAAGTGGCGGTGGTGCCGCTCTTCGACGGCTGCCGCTGGCTGGTGTGGCATTACAAGAACAAGGCGAACCTCGGCAATGGCTGGGGCCGTTCGCACGAGAGCATCCTGCATTTCCGCAAGAGCAAGGAATTCACCTTCAACACGGACGCGGTGCGCATCCCCTACGGCGCACACACGCTCAAATACCCGGACCATCCCCAGGCGGAAACCAGCCAGTATGGGAAGGGCCGCATCCCGGCGGCGGAGCGGCCCGACTGGACACCAAACCCACTCGGCGCGAAGCCGAAGGATGTCATCGAACTGCCTACGACCTGTAATGGCATGGGGGAAAAGACACCTCACCCAACGCAAAAGCCGGAGGAGTTGCTGCGTAAACTCGTGCTGGCCTCTTCCAATCCGGGCGACCTCGTGGTGGACCCTTTCTCCGGTTCCGGCACAACCGTGGTGGCGGCGGAACAGCTCGGACGGCGCTGGCTCGGCTGCGACAATAGCGCAGAGCATAACGAGTGGGCTATTGAGCGGCTGGAGCGGGTGCCGAAGAAATCTGTTGCGGAGTGGGTGGAGCTTGACCGTCGCACCGCACAACGCCGGGAGAGCATCCGATGAATCTCAAGAAGCTCGTTGCCATCGCGTCAAGCAAGGGGAAGTTCGAGAAGCTCGAAGATTACCTCGGCTTTGCCCGCGAATTCCTAACCTTCTGCGCTAGCGGCCTCCAAGCAGTCATCGTCTCGCGCAACGAGCCGCACTACAACTTCTGGCAATTCAAGCAGGACGGCAGCTTCAACGTAACCCGACCCATCAACTCGAATCTGATGTTCGCCCCGGCAGAGTGCGAGCAGGCGCTGGCTAACTTCACCGCCTTGCTAGGCAGCTTGCAGGACAAGCAAGCCAACACTCCGGCCAACCGCGCATTGCTCAACCGCAGCATCTACACCCTCCAGCAGTGCATCGGCGCGGCGCTGGACGCGCTTCCGGCAGGCAAGTCGAACACGGCCCGGAAAATCAACGGGGACTTGTTCGAGCGCCTCATCCGGTTGGTGCTGGTGCGCATTGGCGTGAACTGCACCAGCGGGGTGGTGTCAATTCCGGTCGAAGTGGACGGGCAGGTTGCGTTTCAGATGAGCTACCAGCACGACCTCATCATCAAGCAGGGCGAGGCCGTGAAAATCTTCGGCTCGGTCAAGACCAGCAGCAAGGACCGGCTCGACAAAATCTTCGTGGACAAGTTTTTGTTCAACCGCTTGACCGCAACCGACGTTCCGCACATCGCCATCTTTCTTAACGACGTGCAGCGGAAGAACACTAGGAACCCACGCGAATACGGCATCAACGTCACCTTCCTTCCCGGCCACTTCAAGGGCTACACGGTGAAGCTGAACCCGCTCGACGGGGTTTATTACTGCGACATCCGGCCCAACATGGCCACCGAGCTAATTCTCCGCGACCACATCCGCACGTTTGACCACCTGCTTTTCGCAGACTTGTGGGCGTTGCTCAACCGTGGGGCTGTCATCGCCAAAGTCAGTTGAGCCGACACATTTTCCCATTCCCATCATGCACTCCTACGAAACCGTCACCCTCACCCGCGACGTGGATGCCACGCGCATTCCCTCCGGCGACAAGGGCTTCATCCCCAAGGACACCGAGGTCACCATCACGCAGGTGCTCGGCGGCGCTTACACCGTGCAGTTCATCGGCGGCCTCGCGCGCATCGAGGGCAAGGACGCCGACGCGCTGGGCAAGGTGCCCGTGGCCGCCCCGGTGCCCAGCGCCATGCCCGCGCCCGCCGGCCCGGTCACTAAGGAAGCGCTCGTCGAGCAGGTCTGGACCGCGCTGCGCACCTGTTACGACCCGGAAATCCCCGTCAACATCGCCGACCTCGGCCTCATCTACACCTGCGACCTCACCGAGCTGGGCACCAACAGCTACAAGGTGGACGTGAAGATGACGCTCACCGCGCCCGGCTGCGGCATGGGCCCGGTGCTCGTGCAGGACGTGCAGAACAAGCTGCTCTGCCTCGAAGGCATTGACGACGTGGCCGTGGAGCTGGTCTGGGACCCGCCGTGGAATCAGGGGCTGATGACCGAGGCGGCGAAACTGCAACTAGGATTGATGTGAGCCGATGCTTTAGCCACAGATGAAACACGGATTGAACCCGGACAGGGGAATTTATAAGGAAGGCAAGAGGGCAGGAGAAACCGCGCCTGCTGTTGCCCAACTTCTTCCTGCTTTCCTGCTCTCCTTATAAAATCCATGCCTTCCTCGCTTCCAGACTGGTCCGCGCTCCGCCGGGACTTCCCCATCCTAGACCAGCAGGTCCACGGGCATCCGCTCGTTTACTTCGACAACGCCGCGACCTCCCAGAAGCCGCGCGCGGTGATTGATGCGCTCGTGCACTACTACGAGCGCGACAACGCTAACGTCCACCGCGGCATCCACGAGTTGAGCAACCGTTCGACCAACGCCTTCGAAGCGGCGCGCGAGCGGACGCGGAAGTTCCTCAACGCCCGCAGCACGGAGGAAATCATCTTCACGCGCGGCACCACCGAGGGCATCAACCTCGTCGCCAACGCGTGGGGCGGAAAGTTCATCAAGACCGGCGACGTCATCCTGCTCACCGAGATGGAGCACCACAGCAACATCGTGCCGTGGCAGATGCTCGCCGAACGCACCGGCGCGAAGCTCCGCTACGTCTCCATCACCGGCGACGAGGGCTTGCTGGATCTGGACAAGCTGGATTCGCTCCTCACGGCCGAAGTGAAGCTCTTCGCGATGGTCCACATCTCGAACGCCCTCGGCACGCTCAACCCCGTCGCCGACCTCTGCGCCCGCGCGCGGAAGCTCGGCATCACGACCCTCGTGGACGGCGCGCAGAGCGCGGGGCACATGCCCGTGGACGTGCAGGCGATCGGGTGCGACTTCTACGCGTTCAGCGGCCACAAGATTTGCGGGCCCACCGGCATTGGCGCGCTCTACGGGCGCAAGGAAGTTTTGGAGAACACACCGCCGTGGCACGGTGGCGGTGAGATGATTTCGACGGTGGACTACTTCAAGAGCACGTGGAACACGCTCCCGCACAAGTTCGAGGCCGGCACGCCGGACATCTCCGGCCCCATCGGCTTGCACGCGGCACTGGATTACCTCGACGCCGTCGGGCGCGAGAACATCTTTCGTCACGACTTGGAGTTAGCGACCTACGCCTACCAGCGCTTGAGCGAGCTGAAGGGCGTCCGACTGTTCGGGCCAAAAGGTGAGCGCGGCGGCCTCGTGAGCTTCCTCCTGAACGACGTCCACGCGCACGACGTGGTCACCATCGCGGACCGCTACGGCGTGGCGTTGCGCGGCGGGCACCACTGCACCCAGCCGCTGATGAAGAAGCTCGGCGTCCCCTCCACGGCGCGGGCGAGCTTTTACTTCTACAACACCAAGGCCGAGGTGGACCGATTCATCGAAGTGGTGCGGGAGATCCAGAAGTTCTTCGGGGTGTGAACGTGTCGGGTTTCTTCGCGTTAAGTGGTTGGGGTGGTTCTCAGATTATTCCATCAGCAATCGAGTGCTTGAGCCGACGAATGTGTTCGTGCTCGCTCCGCCTCAAGCCAGGCCCGGCTCACAGGACTGAAACTCTGCTTCGCCTGCGCTTCCCCCTCCCTCCAAGGCACGCCCGTGGCCGTTTCACCGTGCCCTTCCCCAACCGCCACGCTCATCCCGGCACCCAGATTTACCTCCCGGAAATCCCCGCTGACAGGCAGGCAATCGGCAATTGCAAGAAGGGAACCTCCTGTAACAGAGAGAAAATCGGCAGTTACAAGAACTTTACCGCTTCTAGCAGTCAGGAAATCGGTAATTACAAGAGGAAAATATCCTCTAACAGTTAGGAAATTGGCATTCGCAAGAAGGCAACCTCTTGTAACAGAGAGAAGATCGCCAGTTACAAGAAAGACACGTCCTCTAACAGTCAGGAAACTAACAATTACAAGAATAATGTTTCCTGTAATAGTGAGGAAATCATCACTGGCAGGCCGGAAATCGTGGAAAACAAGTTGGAAACGGCCCCGGAAGCCGTGAAACGACCGGCCAAGGCATCGCCTCACCGCCGCTTCCAGTGGAATCGCCGAGAGAATCCACGAGCGCCGTAGCTCCCGATTTCAGCCCTTAAACCTGGTAGGGCCTTGCTCCTGCGCGGCCTCGGCTGGCTGGGGGATACGGTGGCCGACCAGCAGGTCGGCCCTACCAGGTTCAGGGGTAGCCACCACGGTCCGAAAACCGCGCATTGGGACCCTGAACCTGCTCAGCGGATGGAGCGGGTTTGGGAGGTTGGAGCTTTGCCCCCAACATATTCCAGCGATAGCAGCGGAGGATCGCTTCCCGCGCCGTTCATCGGCGCGCCGCGACTTTGGGTTCCGGTGCAAGGTCGCTCGCCGGTGAGGCTCCGGGGTGTTGCTGCGTCGCTCTTTGCCGCTTTGAGTGGCAACTCACTCCCCTACCTGACTGAGCAGAACGAGGAGTGTTTGTCCCGTGTCGTCTGCAGCCTTGGGCAGTCTGAGACGTGGGTTACAAACACCCTGCTGGAAGCGGCTTTGCAGGCCGTATCGGAAGGAGGCGGTCGGCTGTTATTGCCGCTGAGATTTCAGCTTGAAGACGGAGCCGCGCCCCTCCCTTGGGCAGGCCTCACCTCGGCTAGCCGACCGAGATGGCTCTGGCGAGAATCCGTGTCGGCAGCCGCTGCTTCAGGGCGGCGAGAAGCGGGAAGCCGCCAGGCGCTTTCTCCCAGCGGACAAGTCCGCCGGCTTGCGCCAGGAGTCGAATCGTCGTGCGTGCGCGGGGACAAGGACCCTGTTCTTACGGCGATTGCGAAAGGCACCCCACCGGCGGCCGCGCGGGAATGCCTTCCCACTTCGTGCCGGCGGGCAAGGTCTCGCCCTTCATCAGGAGCGAGAGGCTGTTGAGGTTCGAGCCCGACTCCATCCGCGTGTCGTAGAGCACGAGCGCGAGTCCGCCGATGGTGCAGCGGTCGCCCACGTCCACGGTGGACATCTTCATCACGCGGTCCTCGAAAAGGTGCGTCTGGAGCGTCGCGTCGGCGTTCACGCACACGTCGGCGCCGAGGCGCACGAGGTCATGCTCGGTGATGTCTGTGGTCTCCAGATAGACGCGCCGACCGATGCGCGCGCCGAGGGCGCGGAAGACCCAGCAGATGAACGGCGTGCCTTGAAGGATGCCGACGAACCAGTCGTTGCTCAGGTGCTCATGGACGGCGTTCACCAGTTCGTTGCGCCAGACGAACGTGCTCCAGAGCGGGCGTTCGCCGGGCTGGTAGCGGCCTATGAGGCTCCACTTCAGCGCGATGAGGAAGCCCACCGCGCAGAGGCCGCACGCGCCGTAGAGCAGCGGGAAGGTCGCGACTTGCTCCCACGGTTCCAGATTGTCCTGCAAGAGCACCACGCCGGAGAAGAGGAGACTGGTCAACACGACGAAGCCACTCGAAGGCAGCAACACGCGGATGAACTCGATGAGCGCCCGTTGCGCGCGGAGCTTCGTCGTCGGCTTGAACGTGCTCTCGGCGGAGAACGCGGTGCTCTGCTGGCGGCTGGGCAGAAACATCGCGGGCGAACCCAGCCACGTTGCTCCGGGCAGTGCGGCGTCGGCAGGCTTCGTCGGCGGCAGCGAGAGGCAGCCAACCAGCGCGCTGTCGGCGACAGAGCTGCCGGGCGGAAGCATCGCGCTGTTGCCGACGAAAGCGCGGCGGCCCACGCGGCAGTGCGCCAGTGTGATGAAGCCGCCCTCCACGCGCGCAGCGCCGAGCGTGACGCTGTCCGCGAGGAAGCTTTCATCGCCGATGTCGAGCAGGTCGGGCGAGACCGCGCCGGCGGTGGAGATTTCCGCCTGCTGGCCGAGCTTCGCGCCGAGCAGCTTGAACCAGGGCTCCAAGTAAACCGACGCGTAGAGCGGCCCGAGGAAGTCCAGGCTCAGGTCCATGAGATGGTCCACGAACCATTTGCGGACGTAGAAGAGGCTGTGGATAGGGTAGCGCCCCGGCTTCACGCGTCCGAGCAGCAGCCACTTGAACGCCGCGATTTCCAGCCCAAGCAGCACGACGTAACTGAACGCAACGAGCGGCGCGAGGGTCAGGTAGGAGTAGTAGTCGTCCTCGTAGTTGAGGTGGTTCATCAGCACCACGCCGGGAAGAATCGCCGCAAGGATGCAGGCCGGGAACAGAGTGACGCCGACGGCATGCAGACAGGCGAAGCCGAAGCGACGGAGCGCCGAGCAGGGTCCGGCCTTGGCGTGTTCGCCCGCACTTGCCGAGCGTTGATCCGAGCTCTGCTTCGCCGGGGAGCCGAGCCAGCGTTCGCCCGCAGGAATCGTCTGCCCGCTCGGCAGCAGCGAGAGGTCCTCCAGTGCCGCGCCGTCCGCGAGCGACGAGTTCTCCCGCATCACCGCGCGCGTGCCGAGGAAGCAGCCTTTGCCGATGCGCACCGTGCCGATGATGAGCTTGCCGTCCTCGACGTGGTAACCCGCCGCCGTCGCGTCCGTGCCGACGCTCGTGTCGTCGCCAATGTCGAGCAGGTCGTAGCAAGCGAAGTTCGGGCTGGTGAGGTGAACGTTGCGCCCGATGCGCGCCCCCATGAGGCGGAAGTAAACGTTCAGCAACGGCGTGCCGGCGAGGTAATGCACGGGAATGGCCGACTGGATGGTGTTCACAAACCAGAAGCGCACGTAGTAGCCGCCCCACAGCGGATACTCGCCCGCACGGTAGCGCCCGATGACGAGCCACTTGAGGAGGATCGAGGCGGTGAGCATCGCCGGGTAGAGCGCCACGAGGATGCCGAACGCGCCGAGGATGGACTCCCAGCGCTCGAACTCCTCCTCGAACATCCATGTGTAAGTGAGGTAGGGCGCGAGCCATTGCAGTGAGAAGAAACCGAGGACGAAGTAAAGACCACCGAGCTGCCACAAGCCGCAGAGGAAGTGGCGGAGATTGTTTGGAGCGCGGACGCCCACGTCCGCGTGAGCCGGCGCGCTCAAGGGTGTGGCTGGGGTGGCAGGACGCGACTGCGGCCGTGGTCGTTCGCGTTCCAGCTTCGCAGCGAGCTTCTCCACCGTCGGCTGCTCATAGACATCGAGCATCGAAACCCCGCGCAGCTCCGGGTCCTGGCGCAACTCGCTCACCAGCCGCGCGGCGAGCAGCGAGTGGCCGCCCAGCTCGCGGAAGAAGTCGTCCGTCACTGAAACGCGTTGCGGGGCGAAGAGCTGTTCCCACACGGCCACCAGCTTGCGCTCCATCGCCGTGCGCGGCGCGATGTGGCTTGGGTCCACGGCCTGGTCCGCGCGTGGTTGCGGCGCGGGCAAGGCCCGGCGGTCCACCTTGCCGCTGGGCAGCGTGGGCAGCGACGCGATGGCTTCAATGAGCGCAGGCACCATGTAGCCGGGCAAGCGCTCGCGGAGCCGTTCCTTCAACGCGGCCTCTGCCAAACCTTCGCCTTCGCGCGGCACGACGTAGGCGACGAGTTGCTGCACGCCGGGCATGTCTTCGCGGACGGTCACGACGGCGGCGGTCACGCCCGGGCACGCGAGCAAGACGGATTCAATCTCCGACAGCTCGACGCGGTAGCCGCGCAGCTTCACCTGCGAGTCAATGCGACCCCGGAACTCGATCTCGGCCGATTCGTTGAAGCACGCGAGGTCACCGGTGCGGTAAAGGCGCGGCGGCTCCGCACCCAGCGGGTTGGCGATGAACTTCTCCGCCGTCAGGTCGGGCCGGCCCACGTAGCCACGCGCCAGCCCGATGCCGCCGATGCAGAGTTCGCCTTCGTGACCGGCGGCAACCGGGCGCTGCTGTTCATCGAGAATTGCGACGGCATAGTTCGGCACGGGCCGCCCGATGGTCACAGGCTGGCCCGGCGTGAGGTCGCCGTAAGTCGCGATGACCGTCGCCTCGGTCGGCCCGTAGGTGTTCACCATGCGCCGACCCGCGTGCGCCCAACGCGGGACGAGGTCGGCGGGACAGGCTTCGCCACCGACGATGAGCAAAGTCACACCCGGCACGTCCTCGGTCATCATCGCAAGTTGCGTTGGCACCGTGCTGAAGACCGTGACGCCCGCCGCGGTGAGCAGCCGCGAAAGCGTCGGGCCGGATTGCACCATCTCGCGTGTCCCGACCACGAGTGTCGCGCCCGCGAAGAACGCGAGCCACACCTCCTCGACCGACGCATCGAACGCGATGGAGAAGCCCTGATATACGCGGTCGGCAGGCCGCACGCCAAAGATGGCTCCCTCCGCGCGCACGAGATGGCACGCGCTGCGATGCTCAATTTGAACGCCCTTGGGCCGCCCCGTCGTGCCGGAGGTGTAGATGACGTAGGCAAGGTCCTGTTGGGTCTTCCCGGTGTCGCGACGGGTGAGCGCCGTCGTGGGCTCGCCGGCAATCGCCTTCAGGTCGTGGTCGAGGATAAGGATTCTGCCGGCGAAGTTCCCGGCCTGCGCCCGCTGCGCCGACACGGTGACGAGCACGTCCGCCTTCACGTCAGCGAGGATGTATTCAACGCGGTCGGCCGGGTAATCGGGGTCGAGCGGGACGTAGGCTGCCCCGGCCTTGAGCGCGGCGAGCAAGGCCACATACACATCCATCGAGCGCGGCAACAACAGCGCGACGTGGCTGCCGGAAGTCACGCCGAGTGAGCGCAAGTGCCGCGCGAGCTGGTTCGCCCGTTGCTCGAGTTCGCCGTAAGTCATCCGCTCGTCGCCACACGCGAGCGCGATCTGCCCTTCCTCCGCCGCCGCGCTGCGCTCGAAAATTTCGTGCAGCAACTCGTTGCGGCAAAGCTCAGATACCTTCGTGAATTGGAAAGTAAAACCCTTGATTGGCGCGTGCGGCATCGGTGAATGGCTGGCGAAAGCTTCCTCGCAGGAGACGCGCCTTGTCACGGCTAGGTTTCGAGTGCGGACGTTGGGCAAGGCAAAGCGCCTCGACGGCCGCACAGTGGTTTGGTTTCCTCCTGACATGAAGCTCCGATTCTCCGCTGCTTGCTTTGCCGTGCTCTGGGCGGCTGCCTGCGCGCTCAACGCCGCGCCCAAGCTCAACGTCCTCTTCCTCGTCGCCGATGACTTGAACACCCGGCTGGGCTGCTACGGCGACCCGTTGGCCAGCTCGCCGAACCTTGACCGGCTGGCCAAGCGCGGCGTGCGCTTCGAGCGCGCCTACTGCCAGTATCCGCTCTGCAATCCGTCGCGCTCGTCCTTCCTGTCCGGCCTGCGCCCCGACACGACGCGCGTGTATGAGAACGCCACGCACTTCCGCCAGACCGTGCCCGACGCGCAAACGCTGCCGCAGACCTTCCAGCGCGCCGGCTACTCCGTCGTGCGCGCGGGCAAGCTCTACCACTACGGCGTCCCGGCACAGATTGGCACGGATGGCTTCGACGACGCGCCCTCGTGGCAGCGCACCATCAACCCCTCGGGCCGCGACAAGGCCGAGGAGAAAGCCATCCTCAACTACACGCCCAAGATCGGCCTCGGCGCGGCGCTCGCGTGGCACGCGACGGCCGGCGATGGCACGGACCACACCGACGGGATGATTGCCAGCGAGGTCATCCAACTGCTGGAAGCCCACGCCGCACAGCCGGACAAGCCATTCTTCATCGCCTGTGGTTTCTTCCGTCCCCACGTCCCGTGTGTCGCGAGCCAGAAGTTCTTCGACCTGCATCCGCTGGAGAAGTTCGCGCTGCCCAAGGAGCCGCTGGAACACCTCGCGAAGATTCCCGCCGTGTCCCCGTTGGTGAAACCGTCGAACTACGGCGTGGCCGATCCGGACCTCCGCAATTTCCTCCGCGCCTACTACGCCAGCGTGAGCCAGATGGATGCGCAGGTGGGCCGCGTGGTGGACGCCCTCGACCGCCTTAAACTCGCGGACAAAACCATCATCGTCTTCCTCAGCGACCACGGCTGGCTGCTCGGCGAGCACGGCGGGCAATGGCAAAAGCGCAGCCTCTTCGAGGAGTCGGCCCGCGTCCCACTCGTCATCGCACTGCCCGGTAATGCGGCCAACGGCCAGACCAGCCCTCGCCCGGTGGAACTCGTGGACCTGCACCCAACGCTCGCCGACCTCTGCGGCCTGCCGCTGCATCCCAAGCTCGAAGGCAAGAGCCTCAAGCCGCTGCTGACCAATCCACAGGCCGCGTGGGACAAGCCCGCCTTCACCCAGATCACCCGCAACGCCGAGGTCAGCCTGGCCGTCGGTGTGGACCCGATGAAAAAGTCCCTCATGGGCCGCAGCATCCGCACCGACCGCTGGTGCTACATCGAGTGGGACGAAGGCCGCGCGGGCACGGAGCTTTACGACGCGCAGGCGGACCCCAAGCAGTATCGCAACCTCGCGGACGATCCGCGTCACTCGGCAGCGGTCGAGGAGCTGCGCGCGAAGCTCCGCACGCACGCCGCACGCTGAGAGCTGGTTGAAGCCGGTTCCGAGGAAAGGCTGATTCGCACTACTGCGCCCCGCGTCGAAGTGCCCGTGAAAAGACTCCTGCTGCCCGTTCTGCTGGCCACCGCGTGGTTGTTGCTCCTGTCGCCCGCGTGTGCGGCTCCGGCGGACGAGGCGGATTTCAAACCCCTGTTCAACGGCAAGGATTTCGACGGTTGGCGTTTCTCCCTCCAGAAAGCCGGGGACCCGTGGCCGGATAACTGGAAGGTCAAGGACGGCGTCATCTCGCTCGCGGGTGGACGCCGCCCACATCTGGTGACCATCAAGGAGTTCACCGACTTCGAGCTGCGCTTCGAGTGGCGGGCCTTGCAGGAGAAATACAACAGCGGCTGCTACGTCCGCACCATCAAGGAGGCCGGCAACAACCAAATTAACCTTCAGAAGGGTTCCGAGGGAGCCATGGTCGGCATCAAGTATCCTGGCACTAAAGGCGTTCCTGAGCTGCAAAAGAAGCAGGGCGAGTGGAACGAATGGTTCGTCCGCGTTGTCGGCGAGAAGGTCACCTTCACCTGCAACGGCAAGCTCGCGTGGGAAGCCACCGGCTTCAAACCCGCCACGGGCTGCATCGGGCTCCAGGCCGAGGAGGCCGCGATGGAGTTCCGCAACCTGCGCCTGCGCGAGATCAAGTAAGCCGTGCTTCCCGGATGAACCTTCGCACACACGTTTGCTGTCTGTTGCTCCTCCTCGCGGTTGTCTCGCCGGCTGCGTCCGCGTCCGCGCCGTGGAAAGCCGGCGTCGCCACCGCCGTCATCACGCCGGAGCAGGCGATGTGGATGGCGGGCTACGCGAGCCGCACGAACGTGAGCCAAGGCAAGTTCACCGACCTCCACGCCAAGGTGCTCGCGCTGGAGGACGAGCGCGGGGGGCGGATGGTCTTCGTAACTCTCGACCTCATCGGCGTGCCGCGCACGTTGCGCAAGTCGCTGGAGGCGCGCGTGCAGCAGGCGTGGCAGTTGCCGCCGGAGAGTTTTCTTCTGAACGCGTCGCACACGCACAGCGGGCCGGAGTTCCGCTTCGGGCGCGCACCAGCGGATGACGGAGACTTCAAGCCCAGCACGCTGGGTGACAACTACGGTCGCGACCTCGAAGAGAAGTTGCTCAAGCTCATCGGCACCGCGCTGGAGACGCGCGCTCCCGCCCGGCTGGCCTACAGTTTCGCGCGTTGTGGCGTGGCGATGAACCGTCGCCTGCCGACGAAGACCGGCTACGCGAACAGCCCCAACCCGGAAGGCCCGGTGGACCACGACGTGCCCGTGCTGCGCGTCGAGGGCGCGGAAGGCAAGCTGCGCGCGGTGCTCTTCGGCTACGCGTGCCACAACACCACGCTCGCGCTCTACCAGTTCAGCGGCGACTACGCGGGCTATGCGCAGCAATACTTCGAGGCGGACCATCCCGGCGCGGTCGCGCTGTTCATGAACGGGTGCAGCGGCGACCAGAACCCGTATCCGCGCGGCACGGTGGAGCTGGCGCAGAAGCACGGGCGTTCGCTCGCGACGGCGGTGGAGGCGGCGCTCGCCACCACGCTCAAGTCCGTGAGCGGCCCGCTCCGAACCGCGTATGCCGAAATCCAAATCGACTACGCGCCAGCACCGACGCGCGAGGAGTTCACTGCGCGGCTCACCTCGAAGGACCGATACGAGTCTTCACACGCGAAGCGGATGATCGAGCGTTTGGACAAGGGCGAGAAGTTGCCGACGCAGTATCCCTCTCCCGTGCAGGTCGTGCAGTTCGGCGACGCTGTGACGATGGTCGCCCTCGGCGGCGAGGTGGTGGTGGATTACTCGCTGCGATTGAAGAAGGAACTAGCGGGACCCGCTGTCTGGGTCGCGGGATACTCGAACGACGTGATGGCCTACATCCCGAGCCTGCGTGTGATGAAGGAAGGCGGCTACGAAGCCGGCGGCGCGATGCGTTTCAGCACCACGCACCCTGGGCCGTGGGCGGAGTCAACAGAGGAGCGCATCGTGAGCAAGGTGCTTGAGCTGAACCGGAAGCTGTCCAAGTAGGTGACGACGTGAGGAGGCTCTAACTTTCCGTCGGAAACAAGTGAGACTCCTCACGTCGTCTCCTACGGAGGTCGGTCACTTCACCGTCAGCGTCATGTCTTCCATCAGCGCGAGGGCGACGGCTTCGGTGATTTCGCGCACGTCGAAGTTGGTGACGATGCGGCCGGCGTAGCGGTCGCGGCCCAGGATGTCGGAGGCGCTGGCCTGACCAAGGATGGCGGCGTCTGTCAGGCGGATGGCGGTGACTTGGATATCAGGGACTTGATAGACCTTGTCGCCTGAGACTTCGCGGATGACGAGCTGGCGGCTGGAGATAAGGACTTCAAGCGCGACGTCGGCAATCTTCGCGAGGGCCTCGCGGTCCTTGCGGGCGGCCTCGCCGTTGGTGTCGAGGATCTCGTCCAGCCGACGGTTCGGGATGAGCTGAGTGGCAATCCGTTGGTCGGCGAGCGCCGCACCGCCCAGGCGCAGCGGGCGACCGAAGAGACGCTCGACGTCGCGGGCGGTCTGCTTGTCAGCGAGCGTCGGCTCGGGGCGCGCGGTGTCGGTGAAGCGGTTGTCGCGGGTCTGGCGCTCGTTGTTGGTGGTGACCTTGCCGGGGCCTTGGGGAAATTGGTTTTGCAACGCGCCACCGGGGAGCGTGACCGCGCCGCCGGCGTTGATGGTGACAGTGTTGATGGGCTGCGCGGCGTTCGCGGGCGCGGCGATGGTGGAGTCAATCGTCGTGCGCGTGGTGTCGGTGCGCTCGTTGCGCGAGGCGAGGCGCGCGCCGGACTTTTCGTCTACGAGGTCGCGGTTCACGTGGATGAGGAAGCGCGGGCTGCCGAGTTTGGGATAGGCGGCCTTGAACTTCTCGATGACGGTCTGCGCCTGCTGCGACGTGATGAGCTGCGGCAGTCCGGTGATGGGCTTCTGCTCATACACGTAGCTGCCGGGCGTCGCGCCGGGCACGGCGGTCGCGGTGGTGACCGGCACGGGGGCGTTCGCGGGCGGCGCGGCGGGCACCTTGGCCTGTCCGAACGCGGCGAGTGGGAGGGTGAGCGCGGTGAGGAGGAGTGTGGTTTTCATGTTAGTCGGAGGTCAATGCGCCTGCCGCACGCGGATGGTGAAGTTCTTGGCCTTGTTGTTCATCGAGACGAACTCGACGGCTTCCTGCGCGCTCTCGGTGAGGATGAGGTTGGTCCACGGCGTCTCGTCGCCGGTGGCCACCATGCTCTCGTCCTTGAACACGCAGCTAATCTGCACCTGGATGCGGCGGGCCTCGCGGTTGCGCACGTTGGCGACGACGCGCAGGCGGCCGTCTTCCAAGGTCTGCTTCTGGATGCCGGAGCTGGTCACGGAGCGCTGGACCTGGGCGTCCATGAGGGCGAAGGGCGCTTTGTTTTCGAGGTCGTAGCGCTGGGCGTTGCGGGCTTCGTAGGCACCACCGGATTGGCAGCCGGTGAGTGCGAACGTCGCCGCGAGGAGTGACAGGGTAAGGATGATTTTCATTGGTTTGCTTTCTGATTTAGCCACGAATGGGCGCAGAGAGCACAAAGAGGGATTTCCCTTCTGCGTTCTTTGCGTTCTTTCGCGGCAAAAGTTCATGGTTCAGCGGTCGCTCAGGAAGACGACGGTGTCGCGGCCGGGTTGCACGGTGAAGGTGGCGGTTTTCACGCGATGCGGGGTGCCGACGGCGTTCAGGAACTCGATAGTGGCGGTGTGCTGGCCGGGCGGGAGTTCGGCAGCGGTGAAGCTGAGGTGGCCGGGGAGGTTCTCCCAACAACGTGTGTCGGCGGTCGGCGTGGTGGCAGCGGAGACGAGCTTGCTGGCGAGGCCGAAGAGGAGCAGGCCCGCACCGATTTCGTCCGCGTTGCTGCGGCGTCTCTGGTGAGAGGCGAGGACGGCCCCAGAGATGATGGCGGCGTCACCGACGCCGTCGGACGCGGCTTTGAACTGCGCCTTGCCAGCGAGGATGTGGTCCATCACGCGGCCTCCGCGCGTGCTGGCTTGGAAGAAGAGGTCGTCGTAGCTCGGCGCGGGGAGGGCTTGGCCAGCGACTTTGACGACGGCGGACTTCACGGCTGAACTGCCTTCGCGGAAGCGGAGTTGTTCACGGTATTGTCCGGTGGCGAATTTGAGCGGCCCGTTGCCGAACTCGACGAAGAACAGGACGTTCGCGCGCGGCGCGTAGGGCGGGAGCAGCGTGGCGCGCGTGTGGCTCTGCGCGCGGGCGAAGGCGTCGGAGCCATCGGCGGCGAGCTTCACGGAGGCGAGGCCGTCGAGGTAATCGAGGAGCGCGTAGTCGCCGGCGTAGGTCTTGTTTTCGGCGTCGCTGTCGAGGAGCTGGCCGGTGCGGAAGCAGGCGCGGGCGTTGTCCGGCTCGCCGTCCATCCAGTAGAGGATGGCGCGATAGTAGTAGGCCATCACGCGCTCGTAAGGCTCGCCGATGAAGTTCTTCTTGGCCTCTTCGTTGAAGAGACGGCGGGCGCTGGCGGCAGCTTTGTCGGGGCCGTAGATGCCGCCGAGGTGGGCGAGAGCGGCTTCGAGTTCGGCCTTGGCCTGGTCGAAGCGGCCGGCGCGCATGGCGAGCGCAGCGTTGCGGTAGCTCCAGAGGACTTGGTCGCGGCGGGGGGCTTGTGGGGCGGCGGCGGGGGAACTGGAGTTAACCACGGTGTTACCATCGTTGGTGGCGCAGCCGGTCAGCAGGCATGGAATGGCGACGAGTCCAAGGAAAGCGCCGCGCTGAACCCACTTGCTGTGGAATTGAAATCTCATGACGTCAGACATTCGCGGGAATCTTGTCGCACTGGCTGGACCCTGCTTCCTCTACTTCACGTAACGACTTGCGGTGCATGCCGAACAGCTTCAGCGCGACTAGCAGGAAGAGGCAGCAGGCCAAGGTGAACAACAGCGGGGGCAGCAACTGGCTGATGAAGGTGAAATAGACAAATCCAGCCAACAGCAACAAAACCTGCGCTCCCAGAGCGGCGAAGGTGACGTTGACGTATGTTCTCGCGCCTCCAGCCCCCCACTTCCGGTAAGCCCAAGAGTCGCGGACGGATGCAGGGTTGGTTTTCATTTCGTGCTGCGGACGTGGGCGTCCGCGCTCCACGGCTCACCGATACACCGCGTCTTCCAGCCCTTGCTTCTTAATCTCCTCGAAACCTTCCCACACGATGTCGCTGGTGCGGGCGTCGATGAGTTGGAACGTGTAGAGGACGTAGTCGCTCACGCCCTTCGAGGTGCGGGTGGTGAGGCTGGAGAGCTTGCCGGTGAGGAAAAAATCCGCGCCCTTAAACTCGACGACGTTCGGGTCACTGCCGCTGGTGACCTGGCCGGAGCGCTTGAGATCGCGTTCGCGTTCGAGGGCGGTCATGCGGTCGCGGGCGAGGAAGATGACTTTGCCGGACGCCTGCGAGTTGAGCTGCGCGCGGATGCGGGTGAGGAAGATGTCCTTGTTGATGGGGAAGCGGGTCTCGTTGACCACCGGGTCGAGGACAACCCGCGGGGTGCCTTGCGCGCGGGTGACTTGCGGGACGCCAAGGATGCCACGCGCCATCTTGTCGGCAACGCGCACGAGGTCTTGGGACTCGACGCCGGTGCCGGCGACGAAGCCGCGCTCGTCCGGGCGCATCTCGGTGACGGAGACGCCACGGGGGTTTTGGACGCCGCTCGCACAACCGGCCAGCAGGCCAGCGGCGAGGGTGAGGGGGAGACTCCAGATGGGCAGGTTCAGTTTCATGTTGCGAACAGGTTGGGGCGGGCGGTTCAGGGGAGCGAGCAAAACTAAGTTTGTGTTAAGACTGGGCAGATGAAGCGGCGAGCCGCGCGGAGTAGCAGACCCTTGGCCCTGTCCCATGTTCAAAGTCAGAGCCGCTCGGTGCTCTCTCAGCGACCGAACATGGCGTTCGCGCCGCCCATCGGGGTAGTTCCGTAATAGTTATTGATGATGATGGTCTGAGCCGGGGCGGCTGGGGCGGCGGCCACGGGTTGCACCGGCACGACCATTCCACTCATGACCGGAGTGGTCAGGACCGAGGAGACGAACACGGGACGCGCATGATGGTGGTGGGGATACGGATAGGTCACGACCCGGACAGGCTGGGCGACAACGGGGGTGGCGTAGTAGCTGGTCGGCTGGCGCAGGCTGCTGTCCGCGACGGCTCCGAGCACCAGACCGGACGCCGCTCCAATGGCGACGCCTTCGGCCGTCCTGCGGCCGTTGTTGTGGCCGATGACACCGCCCGCAATGCCGCCCAACACCGCGCCCGTTGTGGAGTAGCGGTATTGGCTGCCGCCGTAATAGGTCGGCTCCGGCGTGTAGCCGGGCTCGTAGCCGGCTTGGCGCTTGTAGTCGTTCGACAGCGCACCGAGCAGTAGGCCCGCGCCCGCGCCGATGCCGATGCCTTCGGCGGTCTTGCGACCGCTATTGTGACCGATGACGCCGCCAAGGATTCCGCCCACGAGCGCCGAGCCGAGGTTATCGCGGCTGAAGAGCTGGGCTTGAGAGGGCACGGTGGTGGCTAGGGCGAGACCGAGTATCAGGAGCGTTTTCATATTCGTATCTTTCTTTTCGACTTCGACGTTTCCGTCTTAATTCGTGGGTATACGTATCAGTTCTGCGGAGGCGAAGGGAAAGCTAATTACTTGATGCAGCTATCGGGAAAACCTGATGGGTCCGTGAATCACGCGAATCAGGCACGGTAACTGGGGTTCCTTCAAGCGGTGGCTGGCGACCAGAGCGCCTTCGACGACAGCTAACGCCTGATTCGCGGGCAACTCTCTCCGCTCCGCCTCCTCATCTCGACGGCTACGGTCAGTGATACTCCTGCACGGTGCGCACGGCGTAGCCGCTCTTTTGCAGCGCGGCGATGCCCAGGGCGGCGGCGCGGGCGCCGGAGAGCGTCGTCATGATGGGCGTGCCGGTATAGACGGCGGTGGTGCGAATCTTGATTTCGTCGGCGCGCGGGGACTGGCCGGCGGGCGTGTTGATGACGAGCTGGATGTCCTTGTTCTTGAGCAGGTCAATCGCGTTGGGCCGGCCCTCGGCGAGCTTGTAGATGCGCTGCACTTTCAGCCCGGCCTTCTCCAACACCGTCGCGGTGCCGTTGGTGGCAACCAGCTCGAAGCCGAGGTCGGCGAATTGTTTGCCGACTTCCGCGACGTGCGCCTTGTGCGCGTCGCTCACGCTCATGAAGACCTTGCCCTTGAGCGGCAGCGGCGAGTTCGCGGCCATCTGCGACTTTGCGTAGGCAACGCCGAGGTCGGCGTCGAGGCCCATTACCTCGCCGGTAGAACGCATCTCGGGCGAGAGCAAAATGTCCTGCCCGTGGAACTTGTTGAACGGGAAGACGGACTCCTTCACCGCCCAATACTTCGTCCAGATTTCCTCGGTGAAACCGAGTTCCTTCAAGGTCTTCCCGGCCATGACTTTCGCCGCCAGCTTGGCGAGCGGCTTGCCGATGGCCTTGCTCACAAACGGCACCGTGCGGCTCGCGCGGGGGTTCACTTCCAGCACATAGACCGTTTCGCCCTTCACGGCGTATTGCACGTTCATCAGGCCGATGACCTTCAGCTCGCGGGCCATCGCGTGCGTGTAGGTGCGTATGGTCTCGATGACGGACTGCGATAGCGTGTGCGGCGGCAGGACCATCGCGGCGTCGCCAGAGTGAACGCCCGCGAACTCGATGTGCTCCAGCATCCCCCCAATGACACTCGTGCCGTCGGACGGGTTGACGAACTGCCCGACATCCGTGATGCAATCCACGTCCACCTCGGTCGCGTCTTCGAGGAACTTGTCCACCAGGACGGGCCGACCGGCGGAGATTTCCAGCGCGGCGTTGTGGTGGAAGTAGTCGCGCAACTCTTGCTCCGAGAAGACGATTTGCATCGCGCGCCCGCCGAGGACGAACGAAGGCCGCACCAGCACTGGGTAAGTCAGTCGCTTGGCGATGACGATGGCTTCCTCGACGGTCGTGGCGGTGCCGTTGGGCGGCTGAGGAATCTGGAGCCTGTCCAGCATCGCCGCGAAGAGCTTGCGGTCCTCGGCGACTTCGATGCTTTGCGGCGAAGTGCCGATGATGTTGACGCCGTTCTGCTGCAAGCCGAGCGCGAGGTTCAGCGGCGTCTGCCCGCCGAACTGCGCGATGGCCCCCCAGCACTGCTCCCGCTCATAAATGTGCAGCACGTCCTCGAGCGTGAGCGGTTCGAAGAAGAGTTTGTCACTCGTGTCGTAGTCGGTGGAAACGGTCTCCGGGTTCGAGTTCACCATGATGGTTTCGAAGCCGTCTTCCTTGAGCGCGAAGGCCGCGTGAACGCAGCAATAGTCGAACTCGATGCCTTGCCCGATGCGGTTCGGCCCGCCGCCGAGAATCATCACCTTCTTTGCCGTGTTGCCCTTCACCTCGTCATCGCCGCGGTCGTAGGTGGAATAGTAGTAGGGCGTGTAGGCCTCGAACTCCGCCGCGCAGGTGTCCACCAAGCGGTAGCTGGGGACGAGCCCGATGCGTTTGCGTTCGGCGCGCACGGCGTCCTCTGACTGGCCGGTCAGATGGGCGATTTGGCGGTCGGAAAAGCCAAGCGATTTGGCTTTGGTGAGTTGTTCAGAAGTCAGGGGCATGGCGCAAAAAATTCCGGCGAAGTAAGCCGGACGACCTCGGGGCTGGCAAGTCTCAATGCCGCCGCAGCGTGAGCTGGTGATTCACGCGCTTGGTCTGCGTGGAATCCAGCGGCGGCAGCTCCGTCAGCGTCGGCGAATCCGTCTCCCGCAGGATGGCGCGGACGCGCTCCCTGAGCAGCTCCCACCGCGGCCAGTCCAGGTCCGGCGCGTGCGTGACCTGCCGCAGGATGCTCCGCCATTCGATAATCATCCGGTCAATATCCCCGATGCCGAGGAAATCCGTCGTCCAGCCGTTCTTCCCGTCCGGGTCCTTGTGCACGTCCGCCGCGATTTGCTCCGCGCCCGCGCCGTATTCCGGCGGCACGCCGTTGTCCAAGTAGCCCGTGATAGTCTGCGGCCCGAATAGCCGCTGACACGCCATCGCGATACGGCCGTCCCAGCGCGCATCGCCCTTTGCGAAGCGGTGGCCCGCGTGCAAGTTCGCCAGCTCGTAGGCCAGCTCCTCGATGGGCAACGACTCGTCCTCCAGCGCCGCCGCGACCGCCAGCCCATCGCCGGAGTGGAAGAAGCTCACGATACGTCCACGCCGCGTCGGCACGCCCGCCGCATCCACGAGGCCGAGCCGCCGCCAGATGGTCGCCACGCCGGTGCCGGTGGGGAGCTGTTTGCAGAGCGGCACACACGGACACCGCGCGCAATCCTCCGGGAAAACCTCGCGCTCCGGTGGCTTCCACAGCGCGACCCCGTGCGCGTCCACGCACGCCTTGAGCGTGAGCCGACCGAGCGCGATGACTGCGCGCACCTGCCCGATGCCAACCTCCGCTGTGGACTCGGTGGACGCGTCGGTCAACCGCTCCGCCGGCGGATACTCGATGGCCAGCACCGGCGTGTGCTCGGCGGCGAAACACTTCTCCAGCGCGGGCACGACCAGCTCACGCCAGCTCTTCAAGGAAGTCTGCCGCGCGTTCCAGTCCGTCAGCTTGCGCACCCACTTCGCGAGCAGGACTTGCTGGCCGTTGAGCACATCCGCGACCGTGAGCGAGCGGGCGAAGTTGCCGTCCGGCAGTTTCACCACCGTCCCACCGTCACCCAACTTTTCCACCACGGACAGAACCGTCAGCGCGGGCCGGAGGTGAATCGCCGCGCTGGTAGGGCCGACCGGCAGGTCGGTCTGCGCAGCGTCAGCGAGCGCAGCGGTGCGAGCATGCCTCTTACCATCTCCTGTCAGTGAATGCTGGGGCAGCACATCCGCCGTGGTCGCCCGCCGCCGCGCCGCCATCGGCCCGCCCAGCTTCAGCAACGCCAACACGCCTTCGCCCATCGGCTCCATCACCTGCACGCGCTCCGCCGGCACATCCTGTAACACCGGCCACGGCTCCCACTCGCCCCGGCTGTTGAGAAACTGCCGCACCATCTTGCGCACGTGCCGGGCGCGCTCGCCGTCGGTCTTCAGGCCACACGGCATCTCGGGATTCTTCAAGCAACCCTCCACGCCGAGCAGGATGGGCTTCGTCGTGAACAACCGCTCTTGCACGCGCACCGCTTCCGCGAACGGGTCCAACCCCGCCTGCGCCGCTGCGCCCATGATGCCCAGCAGCGCGCTCCAATCCACCAACCCCGACCGCGCGAGAAACGCCGGGCGACCATCCACCAGCCGCACGCCGTTCTCGGACACCAGCACATACCCCACCTCATCAATGCCCCGCCGACCCGCCCGCCCAAACATCTGCAAAATCTCATCCGGCCGGATGGGAATCTCCACCCCGTCACGCCGATACGAGTCCGCCGCCAGCGCCACGCTGCGCAGGGAGAAGTTAATCCCCGCTGCCAGCCCCATCGTCGCGACCACCACACGCAACTGCCCCGCCTTCGTCAGTGGCTCCACGACCCCAGCGCGCGCGCCGTAGCTCATCCCGCTGTGATGGAACGCCACGCGACAACGCAACATCCGCGCAACCTTCTCCCCCACGAGCAGCTTCTGCTCCGGCGTGAGCGTGAGCGGGTTTGGGTTGGGCAAGAACCGAGCGAGCTCGCCTGCCAGCGCCTCAGTCTCCTTGCGACGCGGGGCGAAAATCAGCACCGGCCCCAAGTCATCGGCGAGCGCCTTCGCCACCAGCCTTGGCCAGTAGCCCTTCACCTCACTCGGGACATGAGCGCCGAGATCGTGGGCCTGCACTTCCTCCAACGGCACCGGGCGCGTGAGATGCCGCACGAGCTGCACCTTGCGCCCGAGTCGCTCCAGCCACTTCACGATGTGGTGCGGGTTCTCCACGCTGCCGCTCAGGAGCAACAGCCGCGTCTGCGGCGGAGCCATCGCGATACACAGCTCGTAGTTCAAGCCCCGGTCCCCGTCCGCCAGCATCTGATACTCATCAATCACCAGCAGCGCCGGCCCGTCGCCGCGAATCAGCCGATACTTCTGCGTCTCCAGCGTCGCGACCAACACGGTCGCATCGAGGTTGTCGCTCAAGTCGCCCGTCGCAATGCCCACCTGCCAGCCGCGCGCGCGCCACTCGGCCAGCTTGTCGTTCGCCAAGGCGCGCGTCGGCACGGTGTAGATGGCCTGCCCGGGCGGTTTGCCGAAGTTCGACCACAACTCGAACACCATCGTCTTGCCCGCGCCCGTCGGCGCGTGGACGACGACGTCCTTGCCCGCGCGCAAGGCGTGGACGGCTTGTAGCTGCCACACGTCCGGGACAGTGGCTTGGGCGAAGGCGAGTTGTTCGGCGGGCGGTTCCGCTTTGGATGACACGGGCGGAAAGGTAGGGGGAACGAGGGCCAACGCAAAGGGGCAAAGGTGGGGCGACAGTGAAGCGAAGGGAGGAGCAGGATTGCGATCAAGATCAGCCTCCGTTAGCTGGCCCCGCTGCCTCTTTGCGTCCCTTTGCGTTCTTTGCGGCCAAGGTCCCGGCTCCGGCTGTCGAAAGCGGCGGCGGCGCCGCACTCCCAATTCACTTCGGCAACTGGTTCAGCGTGTAGAAGAAGGTGTCGTGGCGCAGCGGTTGGGCGGTCGCGCTCCGCACGCCAGCCGCGCGGACGCTCGTGACGAAGCCCGCGCGCAGGCCAGCCACCTTCAGCCGCACGCTCAGGCCATCGGCGGCGATACTCACGGCGGAGAGCTTCAGCGCGGCGGCTTTGTTCGCTGCGCCGTCGAAGTCGTGTTCCGCGCCGGGGCCGACTTCGTGGCGGTAGTTGAACTGGGCGACCTCGTAGCCCGCCGCCTTCGCCGCGCTGACGGCATCCACGGGTTGCGTGAAGGTCAGTTCGAAGCCGTCGGCCAGCGCCTTCACCGCCTTCACCTCGAATGAAGTGGGCGCGATGGGCCGAATACGACCCAGGCCAGCAGCCCCGCCCACGAAGAGTCCGCCGTCCGGCGCGAACGCGAGCCGCGTGTAGCCGGCGAGGGGAGGAGGCGGATTGGGAGAGGTCGTGGCCGTCCGCCCCCTCACCTCGGCGGCTACGCCGAGGAACGACCACGCCGCGCCCTGCCAGTCGCCATTCACCTGCTCCAAACTCACACGCAGCAAGCCGCCTTCTCCGTCCGCCACGAGCAGTTGCCCGGCGAACGCGCCCCAGCTCTCGGGTGCGACCGCGAAGCCCGCCACTTGCTTCGCCAGCCGCGACGTGAACCACACGGCGGGCGGCGCGAATTCCTTCGGCTCTTTGAAGTGCTCCTGCGGCGCGGGCTGGGTGGACGGATGGCCTTGAAACTTCGACTCCTGCACATGCATCAACTTTGCCGCAGGCACCCACGACCCCGCGTTGTCGGTCAGGAAGATTTCGCCGCCAACCGTCCCGCTGCCGCCAGGCGCGCGGAAGCCGCTGGCCCAGCCCTCGAAGTCCTTGCCCGCCCGGCTGAAGCGCGCGTCCCAGCCACGGAACGGCACTTCCCACCGAGTGCCGCGCCCGTCGAGGAAGACGTGGAACTTGCCTTCCTTGTCCGCCACCGGACCGACGGCGAACTGCCGATGGTTGCCGTTGAAGCCCCACGCCTGCGTCACGCACTCGAAGAGGTCCGCCTCGCCGTCGCCGTCGGTGTCGCGCAAGCGGGTCAGCTCGCACTTCTGCGCGACGAAGAGTTCGCCGCTGAACACGCGCAGCCCCGCCGGCTCCATCAGGCCGCGTGCGAAGCGACGCCAGACCGGCGCGTTCGTCGGGCTCGCCAGTTGCGACACGATGAAGACCTCGCCTCGCGCGGTGCAGAGCGCGAGGTCGCCGTTCGGCAGAAAGTCGAGGCCGGTGACGGGACCGGGGTTGGAGATGGGAGATGGGAGATGGGAGACGGGGAAGGCGGCGTCGGTGGGCGCGGTGGGCAGTGGTAAGTTCGCAGGCAAAGCGAAGAGCGCGGCCTTGTTCGTCGGTGCAGCAGCGGGCGGTTCCGACACGCGCATCAGCTCGGACGGAGCCACCTTGGCCGGAATCAACTTCGGCAGCAGTCGCTCGGCTTCGGCCTTGTCCGTGCACGCGACGGACAGCACTTCAAACGAGATTTCACCGCGATGCGCCGGGATGTGGACGACCGCGTGCGTCTCGTCGCCGGTGACGTGGCGCGGGAGGACTTCGCTCTCGCCGTTCCGCTCGCGGTGCAGCTCGATGACGTAATCCGCCTGGGCGGTCGCGGGTTTCCACCCGAGCAGTGGGCGGCCCCGGAACGCGGTGAGGAGCAGGTCCTTCTCGCGCAGGATGCCCATCGCGGCGGAGTTCTGGCCGATGGTCGTCATGCGCCCGGCCTCCATGTGCGCGGTGAATTCGAGGTCCATGTAGCTCGCTGACAGCTCGAAGCGCCGCACCACCACCGGCACGCCGTCCACCCATTGCACCGACGGCGACTCATGCACGCGCACGGTCTCCTCGGCGTCGAGCGGCAGCTCATACATCAGCGTGGTGACGCCGCCGCGCGTGCTGACGCCGAGGAAGCGCGGCTTCGACGGGAAGTCGGTGAGGATGTTGCGCGCGGGCTTGCCGCCGGCCCACGGGAAGAGCGGTGGGTTGGTGAAAAGGAAATCGCCGGTGAAGTCCGCGAGGAAGCGGCCCGCCGCGCCGTCGTAGGGCGTGCCGTGCAAGTTCAGCGACGACCCGCGCCAGGCCGTGTGCGTGCGCAACGTCTCGGTGTCGAAGGCGAGGTGGACATTCGTGGCGAGCGGGATGACCACGCTGCGCGCGGCCACGGACATGGGCGCGCGGCGGAAGGGTTGGTCAGCGGGGTCGCGGAAGGTTTGAGCGGACAGCGGGAGGGCGAGGAAGAACAGGAGGACCCAAAGATTTGGGAAGGACAAAGATGGGGAAAACTGAGTTGGCATCGGGTGGCGAATTATTTGAAAGCTGCCGCCAAACAGCGTCGTAACTCCTGCCGGAAAGCTGCGATGGCTGGCTCCGAAATTAGGAAGCTGAACTGCAATTCCTGTCGCGGTGGCCCGTGTTGCATGAGTCGGCCTGCGACACACATGCCCAGACGCTCATCCTGCCAGACGGACAACTGGTCTGGCTCGTAGCCTTCCTTCAAGGCCGCTCGCACCGGGTCAGCCCGGCTGACGATGCCGAGTCTCTCGCCCAGACTCTGGAAAGTGGTCGGTTCAAGCATGGTCAGGTCGTCACAGAACCGGCGGAGCATGGCGGTGTTGAAGTAAAACCGCTGCTGGCCGGCAAACCCACGCGACTTCACGGACATGGTGCAGCCGAAGTCCTCGCCCGCGGGCTGAACGTCAACCAACTCCAGGCTGCTCGCTCCGTCGCTGCTCTGAAGTGCGATGGTCATGCGAGGTGCCCGGCGGCGCGTAGCCATAGTAAGTCAATGCATCTTGCCTGACCTCTGACTGGATGATGCCGCTTGAGCGGGAACTGAACGTTAGAAGGACAGGCGGGACGCGCTGTCCTACTGCCCGTGCCGGCGACTTCCAGTCGCCGTCCGTGGGGTTCAGCAGTTCGGGACGGCTTCGAGCTGTCCACGCGCAACGCGGCGGCTGGAAGCCGCCGGCACGGGGTTCTGCGCTCGCGCGACTTCGATTCCGCGTTCCGCCTTCCGCGCTCCGCGTTCACTTCACTTCCCACTTCTCGCCGAAGAAGTCGGCGGCGACGACGCCTTTGCCCAGGACGCGGTCGGCGAGCGGGACGCTGAGGTCGAGGATGGCCCAGTCGGGGAGCTTGGGGGTTTGCTGCGAGTTCGAGGCTCCGGCGTATTGTGGGAAGGTAAAGCCGGAGTTGATGACCACGTAGCGCGACGGGTTCAGCGGGTTCGGGAAGATGAACGCGGGCGCGTGCTTGGTGGCGTCGTAGGTCTTGCCGCCGACTTTGATTTCCTTGCCGTTCCACTGGATGGGCAGCTTGTCGGCGATGCGGGCGAGGAGCTTGTTCGAGGACGGGTCGCCCCAGAGGACGAGGTTGCTGGCCTTGATGTCGTCGTCGGAGACGGCGGAGTCGTCCTTCACGCGCGGCTCGCCGCGGAAGTAGCGGCGCCAGTGGAACGCGGCCTCGGCCAGTTCGGTCTTTGCCCACTGCCCGACGGCGGCGTTCAACGGCTGGCCGGTGGGCCGCACCATCACGAACGAGTCCATGAAGGCGTCGTCAATTGGGCCTTGGAGGTTTGGAATCTTGTAGTAGGGCATTCCCGCAATTTGAGCGCGGCCATCCTTGTCACCAATAATCAAATGGCGTGGAGAAGCCCCCTGCACCCAACGGCCACCGTCCTTTCGGAACGACGTTCCCCTCATAGCGCCGAACGCTGGCTGCTGTCCGTCAACCACCACCGACACTTGGGTGCCTCCCTTCAGCGCCAAGAAACGTCCAGGTGCCGAACCGCCGATTGTGAACCCATTCACGTTCTTGGTGCTAACTGCCAGTGACGACTCAGCTTTCCATTCCGCCTCGATTCGCGCTTCTTCCCAATGCTTCTCCATCGCATCAATCGTCACCCAATGCACCCGGTTGAACTTCAGCGAGTGCGTCACCAGCGTGACCTTCTTCGGCTGCTGGTTGATGCCCTTGTTCGTCGCCTCGTCCACGAGCTTCGCCACGACCACCTTCGCGTCCTTCTCGTAGGAATGGCCGGTCTTGGGGCCGATGATGTGGGTCATCTTCACGCCTTCTTTCAGCAGCGCGGCTTCCATGAGGTCGGCGGCGGCTTTCTGCCCGTCGTCCTCGCCGCTGTAGGCCACGAGCGTCGAGTTGGCGAGGTTGATGGGGCACGCGAGCGGGTCGTAGAGGTTCCAGAGTTTTTGTTCATACCACGGAATGGTGGCGAGCTTGTCGCCGAGCTTCTGGTAGTTCTTCACGTCCACAAAGCCTGCGCCGGGATTGACCGAGGCGAACTTGTCCGGGTGATGCGCGCCAAGATGCCACGCGCCCGCGCCGCCCATCGAGAAGCCGCGCATGGCAAGCTTGTTGCGGTCAATTGGGTAGTGCTTCGCCGCGTGGTCGAGGCCTTCCCACACGTCCACCTCGCCCGCGAACTTGAAGGCGTTCATGAAGCGGCCGTAAGGGTCCAGCACGAAGGCATCGTCCGGTAGGAACGTGCCGCCCGCACGCGACTGGCCGTCAATGAAGGCAATCTCGTTGAGCGTGTCGCCGCGCCCGTGCAGCCAGAAGTCGAGGCGGCGCGGCTTGTCATCGCCGGTCAGATAAGTCACGGGCACCTTCAGCCCGTAAGGCTGCACCGAGCCGTCAATCTTCGACGCGTAGCCGCGCACGACGGGGATGTGCGTGAGCGTGGCCGGCGTCTTGGCCTTGCCTTCGAGTTCCTTCTTGAGCGCGAGCAGGCCGGCCTTCGTATTCCAAGGCGCGTTGCCGGCGGCAAGCTGCTTGGCGCGCTCGGAACCGGTCTTGAGCAACGCGCGGGCGGAGTTGAACTGGTTCGTGCTCGTGAAGATGTCGTCCTCCAGCGCGTAGCGGACGGCGTTGTGGTAAATCTGCACGTCGGGCAGGAGGGCGAGCAGCGCGGGCTTGGCCTTCAGTGATTCGCGCAAGGCCTCAATCTCCTTCCCCAGCGCGGCGGCTCCGGCGGTGAGTTCAGCCTTCACGTCGGCGGGCACGACCACGCCGGGCGGCGGGTTGAGCTTCCTGGGGTTGGGCTGGAGATTCGCCGGCGGGGCTTTCTTCGCGGGGGCTTTGGCGTCGGTGGCTTTCTTGTCCGCCGCTTCGCAGAGAGCGAAAGTCAGCGCAAGTGTCAGTGAGATGGACAGCAGCTTCATGGGTGGTGTATCGCAGAGCCCACGGCCCTTGGCGAGCGAGCAATATCCCGGACCGCGACGTGTGTTCGCGGTGAGTTTGCTCCGGTTCAGCGGTCGGGAGTTTCTGAAGATGAGCACGGACCACAACGAAGCTAGCGCAACACCCGAGCCCCTCGCCGGGGTGAAATTCAAAAGCCACTCCACGCCCGCGCCCGTGCTTGCCGGGGCGGTGCTGGTCGTGGATGACAACCCCGTCATCCGGCAAATCCTCCGGCGCGCGCTGGAGCACGAGGGGTTCAGGGTGCTGGAAGCCGAGACCGGGGCCAAGGCGCTGGCGTTGGTGGAGTCGGGGTTGCCCGCGCTCATCGTGCTGGACCTGATGATGCTGGAGATGGACGGCTTTAAGTTCCTCACTCAACTGCGCCGCCGACCCGAGCAGCAGTCCGTGCCAGTGGTGGTGCTCAGTGCGAAGCCGCTGAACCCGGAGGAACATGCCTTCGTCGCCACGCACGCGCAGCACTTCCAGCGGAAGGGTAAAACAGTGGGGGAAGACCTTGCCAAGCTGGCCCACAAGTTTCTCCGTCCGACCGCTGCCTAAGCTCCCGCTGCTGCGAACTCCCGTCTTCCTCGCGTGCAGCTCGACCTCTTCAGCCGCCTGCTTCAGAAGCTGCGTCCTAGCGCTCCCGCCACCAGCCTACGCGTCGGGGAAACGGAGCTGCCCGTCGAGTTCGTGCGCAATCCCAAGGCCCGGCGCTACATCCTGCGGCTCACGCCGGAGCGGGTGGCGCGGGTGACGGTGCCGCGTTCCGGCAACCGCGCGGAGGCCCTCGCCTTCGCCGAGCGGCAGACGGCTTGGCTGGAGAAGCAGCTCGCGAAGCCGCCGCGCACGCACCGCGCGACCGAATGGCAGCATGGGACGGAAATCCTCTTTCGCGGTGAGCGCGTTGCCTTGCAACTGGAGCCGCACGCGAGCGGGTGTGAGGTGAAGTTCGCGGACCAAAGCGTCTTGCTCCGCGAAACCGGCGCGAACCTCCGCCCCGCCGTCGAGCGCCACCTCTGGCGGCTCGCGGCGAAGGAGCTTCCGCCTCGCTTGCTCGAACTCGCCGCGTCGCTTCACGTCACGGTTCAGCGCGTCACGGTGCGCAGCCAGCGGTCGCGCTGGGGTTCGTGTTCGCGGGCCGGGACCATCTCGCTGAACTGGCGGCTGGTGCAGACGCCGGACTTCGTGCGCGACTACATCTGCGTCCACGAGCTGATGCACCGGCGCGAGATGAACCACTCGGCGCGCTACTGGCGGCACGTGGCCGAGGCGTTCCCGCACTGGGAGGAGGCGGAGCGCTGGCTGAAGGCCAATGGCGGCTTGCTGCGGTGAGCGTGGGAAGGTCGCGCCAGCGTCTTGGAGTGCGCCAGTCCTCTGGCGCTTTGGCCGGACGGGTGGCTTGCTACGGGATCGAGCAAAAGCGCCAGAGGACT
>JBDKJY010000048.1:0-34690 GCA_039796295.1 Verrucomicrobiota bacterium | reverse complement strand
AACTCGAAAATCCAGAGCCTCAAATCCGCCGCCCGGGGCTTCCGCAACTTTCAGAACTACCGGACGCGCATCCTGTTCTTCTGCGGAAAGCTCGATCTTTACCCACTATGATCCCCGAAGGAGCCAGCTTGGCATCTACTTTGGCTTGGAGGGGTGCGTCCAGCGCGGCGGCGTGGGCACCCAAGGCGAAGAGGAGCAACGCGGACGACGTGAGGAGACGATGTTTCATAACGATGACGTTTATCGGCTAGTTTGACTGACTGGTTTGTTTGGGGCCCGCGCGGCACGGCCCGGTAATGGCGTCGCGCCGGGCTGGGCGCTGGTCGAGTGTTTCGGCAGTTGAGGGTCAGAACTTGAACACAGTCTGAAGATAAACCCAGTCCGCGTCCTGCGCCTTGTTCCCCGCCGAGGCGAGCGAATCCCGGATGTAGCCGCCCGTGAAGAAGTGGCCGTAGCCGCCCTCGACGGTGAGCCAGGGCTTGAACGCATAGCTGGCGGTCAGATTTATCTCCGAGCCGAGGAACTTGGAAAACTGCGTCTTGCGACCGTAGCCCGTGCCCGCCGTCGAGCGGCCGGCGCCCGATTGCGGATAGAAAAAGTCGCGGTCATCCGCGAGCCAGAACAGGTGGTAATCCGCGCCCACCTTCAGGCCTTTGGCAGGCGTCGCCGAGAGGCTCAGGGTGGGGTTGTGGAGGTTGCGCAGCCCGACGATGTCCATCAGCCCGTAGAACTTGTGGTTGGTCGCGTAGAGGTTGTCCAGCGTGCGGCTGACGCCGTCCGTCGGATTATCATCGCCGGAGGAGTAGGTGTATTGGAGGCCGAGGCGGGGTGAGCCAAAGGCGTCCTTGAACGTGTAGCCACCGCCGAGGTTCGCGGCGTAAGCCTCGTGGTCAATGCGGCCCAGCGCACCGCCGACGTTCACGCTGCCGAATTGCGCAACCGCCTCCATGCTGTAGTCCCAGCCCTTGAGCTTGCCCGGCAGGGATTTCAGCCGCATCCCAAGCGTCGCGATGTCGCGGGCGGAAGTAGCGCTGCCTGCCGTCGGTCCGCCCGTCGTGGCGGTCGGTGACCCCGTAGCGGAGTTGCGGTGCAGTAGGAAAAATTCCGTCTCTTGGTTCGGCACCAGCGACTCCGAGTGGAAGTAGAGGCCGGAGAACAAATCGTAGTCGTCCGAGACATTCAGGGCGTTGTCGTCCGCCAGCACTACGCGGCTGATGAACGCATCCAGCCAGAAAGATTCCGTCTGGTAGCGCAGTTTGATGGCATCGAAGGAGCGATCCACGTTGCTCCAGTTCGACTGACCGATGAAGCGCTCGTCCCCGTAGCTCAAAACCTGCCGCCCCACCTTGGCCGTGACGGGAAACGCCTTCTTGTCCCCGAGCGTGACGTAGGCTTGGTAAATGTCAGCGGAATCCTCTCCAGAATTCGTCGCCACCTCATCACCCGTGGAGCCGCTGATGCGTCCCTCCACGTAGGCGGAGAACCAGTCGGAAACCTTGTAGCCCGCGTGCAGCTTCAGGCGGTGATACAACACATCGTTGTCCGTGTTCCGGCCTTGGATGAAGTCGTTCGAGACCCCGGCGGTGCTGCTGGGTCCGGCATTCTCGAACCCCTCGTAACGGACCCGCACATCGCCGCCCAAATCCCAGTTCTTCGCGGCGGCAGTTTCCTTGCGGAGCCACTCATTGAACAGGCCGGAGCTGGCGGCGGGCTTGGCCGCGTATTCGCTGGCGGCAGCGGGTTTATCCTGGCCGTAAACGGCCGCCGTGGCGGCCAGCACAAAAGCGGTGGCGAGATGGGAAACGCTGAGGCGGGACTTAGCTTGTTGTGTCATCGAGGTGTAACGCATTCGTGCTACATCGGTCTGGGGAAGTAGTTCTTAAGAAATTGTTAACTCCCCGACCAACGGAGCTTGGCCGCCTGCTCACCGTGCGCTGAAGCGACTTGAACCGCTCAAACCGCTCACTTCGCGCCAGCGCGTTCCTTCATCTCTTCTTCCAACCGCGCCAACTCGGGTTTCACCACGGTCTCCACGCACTTCGGGCAGATGCCGTGGCTGAACTTCACGTCCGCGTGGTGCCCGATGTATTGCTCCACCGTCTGCCAGTAATTCTGGTCATTGCGCACGCTCTTGCAGTAGGCGCAGATGGGCAGGATGCCACGGAGCTGCGTGATTTCCGCCATCGCCAGCTCCAGCTCGGTGACGCGGTTCGTCAGCTCCGCCTGCAACTCCACCATCCGCACGCCCACGTTCACGCGAGCCTGCAGCTCCGGCTCGTTGAACGGCTTGACGATGAAGTCATTCGCGCCCGCGTTCAACCCGGTGACGATGTCCTCCGGGTTCGACATGCCGGTGAGCATGAGGACGTAGGTCTTCTTCAGCACGGGCGTCTCGCGGATGCGTTTGCACAGCTCCACGCCGTCCGGCTCCGGCATGACCCAGTCGAGGATGGCGATGGGCGGCACGGCCGCGCCGCAGAGCACTTGCCAAGCCTCCTCGCCGTCCTTCGTCTCCACCACCTCATGCCCCCACTGCGTGAGCAGAGAACCAAGGCGGCGGCGCACAACCAAGCTGTCATCGGCAACGAGAATTTTCATCAGTCAGCGAACTCAACTGCGTTATCAGCGTGAAGCTGCCCGCACCTTAGCGGAAGATCGAACGGATTCTCCCGCGCCGCGTGCCACGATGAAGCGCTCCACATACTTGCCCAGCAAGTCCGCCTCCAAGTTCACCGCGTCCCCGACCTTGCGCTCGCGCAACGCCGTTACCGCGAATGTGTGCGGGATAATCCAGAGGCGGAACCCGGCCTTCGTCACGCCCGCCACCGTCAGGCTCATGCCATCCACCGCGATGGAGCCTTTGAACACCACGTAGCGCCGCACTTCCGCCGGCGCGGCGATGTCCAGCACATGGTCCGCGCCGGAGCGCTCCCACCGCGTGATGCGCCCCACGCCATCCACATGGCCGGTGACGAAGTGCCCGCCCAGCCGTCCGCCCACGGCGAGCGAGCGCTCCAGGTTCAACAGCGACCCGACGGCGGCGAACTGGAGATTCGTCCGCTCCCACGTCTCGCGCAGCAGGTCGAAGCGCACCAGCTTGTCGCGACCGCGCGCGGTTTGCTTCACCGCCGTCAGGCAACAGCCATTCACCGCCACGCTGTCGCCCAGCTTCAAGCCGCGCCCGACCACGCGACACCGCACGGTCAGCTCGATGCCCGTGGCCGTCGCCAGCACCTTCACCACCGTCCCAGTCTCTTCGACAATTCCCGTAAACATGATTCGGTTCCTGCTCTTACTCGTAATCCAAATCTTAATCCCGCTCCCGCCCCACCCGAGCCGACAGCCACAAATCTTCCCCCACCCGCCGCCACTCCACCTCGCGCAACTCAATCAAGTCCGCCAGCCGCTTCGCCCCGTCGCCCGCGACCCCGCGCCGCGCGTCGCGCCCGCCGAGAATCTTCGGTGCGTAGAAGAACGCCACCCGCTGCGCCAAGCCTGCTTCGAGAAACGCCGTGTTCACCTCGCCGCCGCCCTCGACCAGCAAGCTCGTCACACCCTCCGCCCCGAGCCGTTGCATCAGCCAGCGCAGGTTGATGCGCCCCGCCCGCGCCGGAGCAACGAGCACTTGCACCCGCAGCCGCAGCGCCTTCACCCGCGCCGGTGGAGCCGCGCGACTCACCACCACCGTCGTCAGCGCCGCAAACTCATCGCTCGCCACTACCGCGTCCACCGGCGTCCGCGCCAAGGCATCCAGCACGAACCGCCGGAGCGGCTTGCGCACCCGCCCGCTCGGCCCGCGCGCGGTCAAACTGGGATTGTCCGCCAGCACCGTGTTGATGCCCACCAACACCGCGTCCGCCGCGAACCGCAGTTGCTGTCCCACCCGCCGCGCGCGCTCCCCGGTGATCCACTTCGATTCCCCGCTCGCCGTTGCGATTTTCCCATCCAACGTCATCGCCGCCTTCACCGTCACGAGCGGCGTGCGCTGCACAATCCAGTGGTTGAAGACCTCGTTAAGTTGTGTGGCCTGTTTGATTTCCGACTTCCGATTTCCGACTTCCGATTTCGGAAGGACAACGTCCACACCCGCCTTCCTCAGGATCTCCAAGCCCCGCCCCGCATGCGCCGGGTTCGGATCCCCCGCCGCCACCACCACACGCCGAATCCCCGCTGCGATGACCGCCTCCGTGCACGGCGGCGTGCGCCCATGAGTGCAACACGGCTCCAACGTCACGAACAGCGTCGCCCCGCGCACCCGCGCGCCGCGCCGCGCCGCATCCCGCAGCGCCGCCACCTCCGCATGCGGACCGCCCGCCCGCCGATGCCACCCTTCACCGATGATCTTCCCACCCCGCACCAACACCGCCCCCACCATCGGGTTCGGCGAGGTGCGCCCGAGGCCGCGCCGCGCCAGTTGCAGCGCGCGGCGCAGGAAAGTTTCATCTGACACGGCCTTACTCACGTCCCGCAAGGCAACCAGCCCGCCACCACGCCGTCGAGTTTGAACCCGCCGGCTGAACTTCATCTTCCGCCGACCGAGTGGGGCTGCTAGCTTGCCCGCCGTGGATTTGGCAGCATTCAAAGCGCGACGACCGCGACGCGACCAGGCGAGCCTGCTCGTGCTGGCGTTCGTTTGCTCCATCGTCGCGCACATCGTCATCGTGCTCGCCTGGGAATTCCGCGCGCACCTGCCGCAACTCGCGTGGCTGGATTGGCTCAAGACCCAGTCGGCCAAGCTCAGTCCCGCCGCGCTGCTGCTGAAGCTCGACGAGCCAAAGCCCGTGCCCCCCGAGCTGAAGCAACTCTTCGTCTCGCCGCCCCCGCCGGAAGACCCGCCGATGCCGCAGCTCACCTTTGTGGACGTGGACCCCGCCGCCGCCAGCGAACCACCGAAGGACGCGAAGCATTACGCCACCGTCAACACCCGCGCCGCCAACCCGGATCCCAAGATTCAGTCGAACGTCCCGAAGATGGACGGCAAGCAGGAGCAGTTCGCCAAAGTCACGGAAGTCGCCAAGCCGCTCCCGCCCGCCGAACCGCCCCCCACGCCCAAGCCCAAAGCCCCGACGCCTCCCCCCGAAACCAAGCCCACGCCCGAACCCAAACCGCAGCCGCCGCCGCCCGCCCCGCAGGCCACCCCGGCTCCCCAGCCCAAGCCCACGCCGCCCGTCGAGCCGCCGAAGCCAGCCGAGCCAAAGCCGCTGCAACCCGCTCCGACGCCCACTCCCCAGCCGGCGGGTGACACATTGCCCAAACCCAAACCCACGCCCCCGACCCCTCCGGCCCCGCCCACGCTCGTGCAGGTCGCGCAAGCCCCGGCACTGGCCCCCCCGCCCGTCGCCGCGCCCACGTTAAGCCCGAGCATGACCAAGCCCGCCCCGCCCCCGGAGGCAGGCGATGCCGACACGAAAATCTCCCGCCCGCGCACCATCAAGGAAGCCCTCGCACGCCGCGCCGAGAGCGGTTTAGTCGGCGAGAAGATGAAGCAGGACGGCGGCGTGAGTCGCCTCGGCGTCAGCGCGTTGGACGCGCGCGGCATGGCCTTCGGTGCCTACGACGCCGCCATCATCCAAGCCATCCAGCAGCGGTGGTATAGCCTGCTGGAGTCGCGCCCCACGCCGCGCGGCAAGGTCGTCATCGAGTTCCGCATGCACTTCGACGGCCGCGTGACGGATGTGAAAATCAACGACGCCGACGTGGGCGACCTCTACTCGCTCTTCTGCCAGAAGGCCATTCAAGACCCCTCGCCCTACCCGCGCTGGCCCAGCGACATGCGCCGCCAGCTCGCCGCAGATCACCGCGACGTGCGCTTCACGTTCTACTACAATTGATGGGAAGTTGAGAGTTGGGGAGTTGAGAGTTGAGAGTCCACCAAATCGTCCCTTCCGTCGCCTTCCTCTCAACTTTCAACTTTCAACTTTCAACTCTCTTCTCCGCCCGTCATCAATGCCACCCGACAAATGGAACAAGCCATCATCCTAGTGCTCACGCTGACCTCGGTCCTCAGCCTGACTTTCATCATCGAACGCGGCCTCGCCCTGCGGGAGGCTCGCGTCATCCCGCCCGTCCTCGAAGAAGCCGTGGAGAATTGCCAGTCGGCCTCCGACCTGCCGATGCTGCGGCGCGCTTGTGAACAGCATCCCTCGCCGCTGGGCCGATTGTTGCTCGTCGCCGCCAACCACCTTGACTGCCCCAAGGGCGAGAACATCGACGCGCTACAAACCAAGGCGCGGCACGAAATGGCGCAGTTGGAACGCCGCCTGGTCGTGCTGGAAATCATCACCGGCATCGCGCCCCTGCTGGGCTTGGTCGGCACGGTTTATGGCTTGATTCTCCTCTTCACCGGCATGGGCCAGCAAACGCTGGCGGGCGACAACTCGCTCTTCTCTGCCGGCATCGCGCTGGCCCTGCGCGCGACGTTGTTCGGCCTGCTCGTGGCGATTCCTTCGCTGGTCTCGTGGAGCTACTACAGCAAGAAAGTCGAGACGCTGGCCGTCGAGATGGAGACCCTCTGCGACGAGTTCCTCCAGCGCCAATACCGGGCCATGAACCGCGCTTGAACGAGGAGTTTTGCCCCAGGATGAAACACGGAACCGGACTTTATACGGAGGGCAGGAAGGCAGGAGAAACGGCAAGGCCGCGTTCCGCCTACTTCCCTCTCCTGCCCTCCTACGCTCCTAATAAATAGCTCCCCCTTCCTCGCCCTGAGTGCAATTCACCGCCCGCAAACGCCGCAACCCGCCCGCCGTCATCATCGTGTCGTTGATTGACGTGCTGATGGTCGTGCTCATCTTCCTGATGGTCACGACCACCTTCCGCCAGCAGCCCGCGGTGAAGCTCACCCTCCCCGAGTCCAAGCAGGCACGGGAAGGCGTGGCTGAGAAAATCCCGCCGCTCTTCGTGGACATCGTGAAGGCCGCACCGCACCTCCACTTCGGCGGCCTGCCCATCACCGCTGAAAAGTTGCAGGAGGAGCTCGCCGCTAAGGTGAAGGAAAACCCAAATATCGTCCTCGCCATCCGCTCGGACACCGAGGCCCCCGTCGGCCAGCTCGTGAAGGTGATGGACGCCGCCAAGGTCGCGAAGGTGAAGGCGGTCACGGCTTACACGAAGCAGCCGGGGCAGAAGTGAGGGGTGGAAAAGTGATTGGTAATTAGTGCCTCGCGGAGCCCCCCCAGCTGACTTGGATGCGCTGCCGCCGATACCCGGACTAATCACTAACCACTTTCCCCGCCCGCCCCACATCTGCTCTACTCGCGCGCACACTTTATGAAACAACTGCTCCGCTGCACCGCCCTCACCCTCGCGCTAGGCCTGGCCTCCGCCGCCGCGCAGGCCCCCAAGCCCGCCAAGAAGGACGCCAAGAAAGCCCCTCCCGCCGCCAACGCTGGTCAGGCCATCAACGAGAACAAAGCCACGCCGCTCGAACGCATCAAAGTGCTCAAGGACTTCAAGGTCGAGCTGCTCCACTCCGTGCCCATCGGCGAACAAGGCTCCTGGGTCAATCTCTGCACCGACGGCAAGGGCCGCATCCTCGCCAGCGACCAATACGGCGGGCTCTTCCGCTTCGCCCCGCCCGCGCCCGGCCAAGCGCTCGACCCGGCGAAGATTGAGAGAGTCCCCGCCGCCATTCGCGCCGTGAACGGCCTGCTCTGGTTCAACAACGGCCTCTACTGCGCCGTGAATGACTACGAGAACAAAATTCCCAGCGGCCTCTACCGCGTCACTTCCTCGAAGAACGACGACGTGCTCGACAAGGTGGAACTCCTCCGCGAGATGAACGCGCGCGGCGACCACGGCGTTCACGCCATCGTGCTCGCGCCAGATGCGAAGTCGCTCTTCCTCATCACCGGCAACGGCACCAAGCCCACCGCCTTCAGTTCCTCGAAGGTGCCGCTGGTCTGGGGCGAGGACCATGTGCTCCCGCGCATGCCCGATGGCCGCGGCTTCATGCGCGAGGTGCTCGGCCCCGGCGGCATCATTTACCGCGTGTCGCTCGACGGGAAAGACTTCGAGGCCTACTCCTCCGGCTACCGCAACATCTTCGACGGCGCCATCAACCGCGACGGCGAGCTGTTCACCTACGACGCCGACATGGAATACGATTTCAACACGCCTTGGTATCGCCCGACGCGCGTGAACCACGTCACCAGCGGCAGCGAATACGGCTGGCGCAACGGCGCGGGCAAGCGCCCCGAGTGGTATCCCGACAACCTCGGCGCAGTCGCCAACATCGGCCCCGGCTCGCCCACCGGCGTGACCTTCGGCTACGGCGCGAAGTTCCCGGCCAAGTATCAAGACGCGTTCTTCATCCTCGATTGGAGCTGGGGCAAACTCTACGCCGTCCACCTCAAGCCCGACGGCTCCAGCTACACCGCCACGCGCGAGGAGTTCCTCTCCGGCGCGCCGCTGCCGCTGACCGACGCCATCATCCACCCGCAGGACGGCGCGATGTATTTCGCCATCGGCGGGCGCAAGGTGCAGTCCGGCCTTTACCGCGTGACCTACACCGGCAAGGAATCCACCGCGCCGTCGAAAGCCACGACCGACCCCGTCGCCGCGAAGGCCCGGGAACTACGCCGCTCGCTCGAAGCCTTCCACGGCAAGCCCGACCCCAAGGCCATCGCCGCCGCCTGGCCGCACTTGAACAGCAGCGACCGCTACCTCCGCTGGGCCGCGCGCACCGCGCTCGAATGGCAACCCGCCGCGACGTGGGCCGACAAGGCGCTCACCGAGAAGGACGCCGGCAAACAAGTCGAAGCCCTGCTCGGCCTCGCGCGCCTCACGGGCATTGACCCGCAGCACCGCAAGCCCACCGACGCGCCCGTGGACACCGCGATGGCCGCGAAGATTTACGCCGCGCTCGACAAGGTGGATTGGAAGAAGCTGAACCAAGAGCAACGCCTCGCCTTCATCCGCACCTACTCCATCAGCCTCGTCCGCTTCGGCCAGCCCGACGACGCCACCCGCCAGCGCGCCATTGCCAAACTCGACCCGCTCTTCCCCGCCGAGAACTTCCCGCTCAACTGGGTGCTTTGCGAAACGCTCGTCGCCCTCCAGTCGCCCAACATTGCCGCCAAGGGCATTGCCGCGCTGAAGAACGCGCCCGGCCAGGAAGAGCAGATGGAATACGCGCGCTCCCTCCGCATGCTTAAGGCCGGCTGGACCACCGCACTGCGCACCGACCAGTTCAACTGGTTCCTCCGCGCCGCGAACTACCGCGGCGGCGCGAGCTTCGAGAAGTTCATCGAGTTCATCCGCACTGGCGCTGAGGCCACGCTGACCGACGCCGAGAAGACCACGCTCGCCGACTTGCTCACGAAGAAGCCCGTGAAGAAGTCCCCGCTCGAAGCACTGGCCGAGGCCTTCGCCGGCCGCAGCTACGTGAAGGAATGGAAGCTGGACGAACTCGCCGCCGCTGCTGAGAAGGGCCTCAAAGGCCGCGACTACGCGAACGGCCGCAAGATGTTCGGCGCGTCCGCGTGCTTCGCCTGCCACCGCTTCGGCAACGAGGGCGGCATGACCGGCCCCGACCTCACCACGGCAGGCGCGCGCTACAACGCCCGCGACTTCCTCGACCAGATCATCAACCCGAGCAAGGAGATCAACGAGCAGTTCGTCCCCGTGGTGCTGACCAAGACCGACGGCGAGAAAATCTCCGGCATCATCGTGAACCTCAACGGCGACAGCGTGCAGGTGAACACCGACCTGACCGACCCGAACCAGCGTCTCAGCGTGGACCGCAAGCTGGTCGTGAAGATGGAGCCGTCGAAGATTTCCCCCATGCCCGAGGGCCTGATCAACATGCTCAAACAGGAGGAAATCCTCGACCTCGTCGCCTACGTCCTCAGCGGCGGTGACGCGAAGCACGCGATGTTCAAGTAGCGCGGTTTGTAACCCGCAGCAGCTCGCGCCCGCCAAGGACGCTCCGGCCTGACCAATGTGCTCGTAGTCGGGCATTGCTGCGGGTCACCGACCCGCGGTCCGACGTCATGCGGGAACAGTGTCAAGTTGCGGCTGATCTGCGGCCGGACCGCGACGCCGCTTGCCGCAGTGCCCGGCCCTGCTACGGTCGGCACAATGAGTTTTGTCGCTGAGTTCAATGCGCTGCCCGTGGCGGCACTGGAGCGGGTTGCCAACACGGCTTCGCTGACGGAGGCGCAGGTGGCCTTGGGCAAGGCGCAGTTGTCGCTGGAGGATTTTGCGAGGCTGATTTCGCCGGCTGCCGGGCAACTGCTGGAGCCGCTGTGCCGACGGTCGCAGGCGCTCACCCAACAGCGGTTCGGCAAGGTCATCCGGCTCTTCGCGCCGCTCTACTTGTCCAACGAGTGCATCAACAACTGCGCTTACTGCGGCTTCTCGCGCGACAATCCGATTCTGCGCGTGACGCTGGCGGTCGAGGAGGTGCGACGCGAGGCGCAGGCGCTACACGCGCAGGGTTTCCGCAACCTGCTGCTGGTCGCGGGCGAGCATCCGAAGTTTGTCTCGGGCGATTACTTGGCCGCTTGCACGCGCGCGCTGCATCAGGAGTGGCCCAGCCTGTCGCTCGAAGTCGGGCCGATGGAGACGGAGGAATACCGGCCCATCGTGGCGGCGGGCGCGGAGGGGCTGGTGGTGTATCAGGAGACTTACGACCGCGCCATTTACGAGCGGATGCACACGGCGGGACCGAAGCGGAACTTCGACTGGCGGCTGGAGACGGCGGAGCGGGCTTACGCGGCGGGGTTCCGCCGACTGGGCATAGGCGCGCTCTTCGGGCTGGCGGATTGGCGACGCGAGGCGTTGAGCGTGGCGGCCCATGCGCAATACCTGCTGCGGCATTGCTGGAAGGCGCAAGTCACCCTCTCGCTGCCGCGCCTGCGTCCGTGCGCCGGCGAGTTCCAGCCGCTCACGACGATGTCCGACCGCGAGTTGGTGCAACTCGTTGCGGCGTTTCGCCTGTTGCTGCCGGATGTCGGCCTCGTGCTCTCGACGCGTGAACCGGCGAAGCTGCGCGATGGTTTGTTCCCGCTGGGCATCACGCTCGCCAGCGCGGGCAGCCACACGGAGCCGGGTGGTTACACGGGCGCGGGGCGGGAGAACATCCATCGCACCGAGCGCGGTCGCATCGTAGAGCTGGCCGCCGGGGCGAGCGAGTGGGCGGCGACGGCGGGGCGGGAGACAAACGCGACGGGACAGTTTGAAATCGCCGACGAGCGGTCGCCAGAGGAGATTGCCGCCCTCATCCGCCGCCTCGGTTACGAACCGGTCTGGAAAGACTGGGACGCGGCGTTGAGTGCGTAAGTCAACCATGCTCCCGCTCGCTCAAGTCGCCGCCGCGCCCGGTAGGGCGAGACTCCGTCGAGCCCCATCTCGAGCGCAGCGAGGCGAGCGCAGCGAGTGTCTCGGCCGAAGTGACGGTCAGCCGAGAGGCTCGCTGCGCTCGCGCCGCCTGCGTCGGCAGATGGGGTTCGACGGAGTCTCACCCTACCGGGTGTTGCGCGCGGGCGGCGGGCTTGGGCTGTGCCTGCTGATGTTCGCGCAGACGCTCCTTGCCCAGCCCTATGGCTCCCCTGCCCCGCCGCCCGCGCCCCTCACTTGCATCGTCTGCGCGAAGTCGCCGCTCGTCGGCAAATACTTCGTCCACAACCAGACCAACACCATCTGCTCCGACTGCGAGCAGCTCCCGCTGCGCTGCGCGGTATGCCGCCTCCCGGTGAAGGAAATTACGACTAGGACCACCGACGGACGCGTCTTCTGCCTCGCGGACGCGGGGAACGTGGTCGTGGCCCAGGACGAGGCGACCAAGCTCTTTGCGCAGGCGCGCAGTGAGTTGAGCACGCTCGCCGACGGAGCGCTGACCTTGCGCAGCCCGGAGGTGGCCGTGCAGTTGGTGGACGTGGACTACTGGAACGCCAAGGGCGGCGACGGGACGAACACACTGCATCGGCTGGGCTTTTCCATCAGCCGGTCCATCGGCGGCGGCTACGCGCACAACGTCATTCTCATGAGCGGGCAACGGCGCAGCACCACGCTCTCAACCTGCGCGCACGAGTTCGCCCATCTCTGGCTGAACGAGAACTTGAAAGCCGAACGCAAGCTCGCCCCCGACACGCGCGAGGCGCTCTGCGAACTGTTCGCCTTCAAGCTCGCCGCCCGCCGCGGCGACACCAACGAAATCACGCGCATCAAGACGAACCCTTACACGAAGGGTGTCGTGCTCAACGCCATTGAGTTCGAGGCGCGCGAGGGTTGGACCGGCGTGGTGGCGTGGGTGCGCAACGGCACGGAGGCGGTGCTGCCGGGGACCGGCGGCGCAAGCGCTGGCGCTGCGCCGGAGCCAGTGCGGGAGTTGCGCCCACTCCCACCGCCGGCGACGAAGCTGGAGCTGCGTTCGCTCCTGCGCACGGCGAAGCGCACCGTGGCGGTTATCAACGGCGAGCGCTTCGAGCCGGGGAAAGAACTGTCCATGCTCCTCGATGGCAAGCGCCGCCTCGTGCGTATGGAGTCGGCACAGGAGAACGCCGTGGTCGTCACCGTGGACGGCGAACGGCGGACGCTTCAACTCGGAGTGAAGTAAGGTGAACGCCCTGCCCCAAGTCATCGCCAACGGTCGCGCAATCACCGCCGCCTTGCCCTGCTCGCTTGAGGCGTTCCTCCTCACCCAGAAACTGCTCCCACGCAGCGTCGTGGTGGAACTCAACGGTGAGGCGGTTTCACCCTCGGAGTTTCCCCAGCGGGTGCTCCAGGCCGGCGACCGCCTGGAGATTGTCCGCATCGTCGCCGGCGGCTGATGGAACGCGGACGCCTACGTCCGCAGCCCTTTCCGCCCACCGGTCTCAGCTGCGGACGTGGGCGTCCGCGCTCCAGCACAGTTGCCGTCGGCTTCGCGCCGTCGCATTCTCCCATCATGAAACGGATTCCGTTCTTCGCCGCGCTCGCCTTCGTCGCCAGCCTCCTCGCCGCCCCCGCGCAGACCAACATCCTCGCCCCGCTCCTCGCCCGCGACATCATCGGCCCGAACCTCGCGCTCGCCGAAGTCCAAGCCTACACCGAGAACCGCGTCCCGCTCATGCCCGCGCTCACGTCCGCCGCCGCGTGGGAGAAGGAAGCCGCCCGCCTGCGGCGCGAGGTGCTGGATGACATCGTCTTCCGTGGTGAAGCGAAGCAGTGGCGCAGCGCGCCGACGAAGGTCGAGTGGCTCGACACCATTCCCGGCGGCCCCGGCTACGCGATTCGCAAGGTGCGCTACGAAGCCCTGCCCGGCCTGTGGATTCCCGCGCTGCTCTATCTACCGGAGAAACTCACCGGCAAAGTTCCGGTTCACCTCGCCGTCAACGGCCACGACACCGCGCTGGGCAAGGCCGCGACTTACAAACAAATCCGCTGCATCAACCTCGCCAAGCGCGGGGTCATCTCGCTCAACCCCGAGTGGCTCGGCATGGGCCAGCTCCGCGCGCCCGGCTTCGCGCACTACGCGATGAACCAGCTCGACCTCTGCGGCACCAGCGGCATCGCGCCCTTCTACCTCGCCCTGTCCCGCGCGCTGGACTTGCTCCTCGCGTTGCCGGAGGCCGACCAGCAGCGCGTGGCCGTCAGCGGCCTCTCCGGCGGCGGTTGGCAGACCATTTTCATTAGCTCACTGGACCCGCGCGTGACGCTCGCGAACCCCGTGGCCGGCTACTCCAGCTTCCGCACGCGCGCCCGGAACTTCGCCGACCTCGGCGACTCCGAGCAAACGCCGAGCGACCTCGCCACCGTGGCCGACTACACGCACCTCACCGCCATGCTCGCCCCGCGCGGTGCGCTCCTCACCTACAACGCGAAGGACCAGTGCTGCTTCGCCACCGGCCATGCGCTCCAGCCGCTCCTGGACGCCGCGCAACCGGTCTTCAAGCTCTTCAAGGCCGACGCCAAACTCCGCTGGCACAACAACCACGTCCCCGGCACACACAACTTCGAGCAGGAGAACCGCGAGGTCTTCTACCGCATGCTCGGCGACACCTTCTTCCCCGGCGACGCGAAGTTCGACGCGAAGGAAATCCCCGCCGAGACCGAAGTGAAGAAGGCCGAGGAACTCAATGTGCCGCTCCCAGCGGACAACCTCGACTTCAACCAGCTCGCCATCCGGCTCGCGAAAGACCTGCCGCGCGGCGGCTCCCTGACTCCGCTCTCGCCCGCTGCGCTCCCGCGTTGGCAGCAGTCGCAGCGCGCATTGCTCGGCGGCGTCGTCCACGCCAAGCACTACACCGTGAGCGCCGAGCACGCGGGCACCACGACCACCAACAACCTCACCGTGACCTCGTGGCGCTTGCGAATGGGCGACGCGTGGACCGTGCCCGCCGTCGAGCTGACGCGCGGCGTGCCGCTAGAAACCGTCCTCCTCGTCGGCGACGCGGGCCGCAAGGCGCTCGTGGCGGACGTGGATAAACTGCTTGGCGAAGGGAAGCGTGTCGTCGCCGTGGACCCGTTCTACTTCGGCGAGTCGCGCATCGCGCAGAAGGATTTTCTCTTTGCGTTGCTCGTGGCGGTGGTGGGCGACCGGCCACTGGGTTTGCAAGCCAGTCAGGTGACCGCGACCGCGCGCTGGCTGGCCACCGAGCGGAAGCTAGGGCCGGTCAAGCTGGTGAGCGTCGGCCCGCGTGCCAGTGTGTTCGCCACCGTGGCGGCGGCGCTGGAGGAGAAGTCCATCGGCGGACTGGAACTGCGCCAGCCGCTCGGGAGCTTGCGGGAAGTCATCGAGCAGAACGCTGGCGTGGAACGGCAGCCGGAACTCTTCTGCTTCGGCCTACTGGAGCAATTCGACGTGCTGCAACTGCGCACGCTCGTCGCGCCGCGTCCGGTTGAGGTGGGGAACTGAACTTGGAGCGCCACCACCGGCCGGCTCACTGCACTTCGAGCAGTTCCACCTCGAAGATCAACGTGGCGTTCGGCGGGATGGCCCCTGGGTAGCCGCCCGCGCCGTAACCCAGCTCGGGGGGAATGGTCAGCTTCACTTTGTCCCCCACGCGCATCCGCAAGACGGCAATGTCCCAGCCGGCGATCACTTCATTCATGCCCACCGTGAAAGTGAACGGCTCCCCGCGATCCACCGAGCTGTCGAACTTGGTCCCGTTCGTCAGCCAGCCGGTGTAATGCACGACCGCGACGTTGCCAGCGTTGGGTGAGACCGCGTCGGGCGCGTCGGCAATGGTAAGCAGTTCGACGAAGAGTTTCGGGGCGGATTCTTGTGACATCGGTAGCAAGGCTACGGGACCGCAGCGATCCGGGGCAAGCGGGGCTTTCCGCAACTGGAGGGCGCGTCTGTCCTCAGCGCGCCGCTGGCTATCGAACGGAAACGGCGCGCTGGGACAGACGCGCCCTGCCTTCAGGCAATGATCTCCCGCACCACATTCCCGGCCACATCCGTCAGGCGGAAGTCGCGCCCGGAGTAACGGTAGGTCAGCCGCTCGTGGTCGAGACCGAGGAGATGCAGAATCGTCGCGTGCAGGTCGTGGACGTGGACGGGGTTGTCCTGCGCGTGCATGCCGAACTCGTCGCTCGTGCCGTAAGTCATCCCGCCTTTCACACCACCGCCCGCGAGCAAATAGCTGAACGCCGTGTGATGATGGTCGCGCCCGTGCTTGGCCTTCTCCTGCACTTGCGCGTAAGGCGTGCGCCCGAACTCGCCGCCGAGGAGGACCAGCGTGTCGTCGAGCATTCCCCGGCGCTTCAAGTCCAGGATGAGCGCAGCGGCGGCCTTGTCCGCGTCCACGCAGAGCTTCTTGTGGCCGTCGTCGTGATTCGAGTGCGTGTCCCACGGCTGGTTGCTGCCCGTCGTGTAGTAAACGGACACGAAACGCACGCCATCCTCGACGAGGCGCCGCGCCAGCAGACACGAGCGCGCGAACGCCGTCTCGCCATACATCTCCCGGACGTAGGCCGGCTCGCGTGAGATGTCGAAGGTCTGCATCGCGCGCTTCTGCATCGCGAAGGCCGTCTCCATCGCCTTGATTTGGCCGTCGAGCTCGGAGTCGTTGCCGCGCGCCTTAAGGTGCATCCGGTTCAACGTGCCGAGCAGGTCGAGCTGTTCGCGCTGCTGCTCGTAGTTGAGCTTCGCATTGCGGATGTTCGCCACGAGCTTGTCCACCTGCATGTCCGCCGTGACGACGCTGGTGGCCTGAAACTCGGCAGGCAGGAAGCTGTTGCTCCACAAGGCCGGGCCCACAACAATCTTCGTGGAGGGCCGCAGGACGACGTAGCCGGGAAGATTCTCGTTTTCCGTGCCCAACCCGTAGAGCGCCCACGAACCGAGCGACGGGCGGATGGGCTGGAGATTGCCGGTGTTCATCATCAGCAAGCCCGGCTCGTGATTCGGCACGTCGGTCTTCATTGAGCGGATGACGCAGCAGTCGTCAATCACGCTGGCCAGGTGCGGCAATGACTCGCTCACCTCGATGCCGCTGCGCCCGTGCTTCGTGAAGTTCAGCGGCGACGGCACGAAACCGGTGCCCTTGTAGTTCTTGTAGAGGTTGCCCGACGGCTGCTTGCCCTCGTGCGTCTTGAGCGCCGGCTTCGGGTCGAATGTGTCCACATGCGACGGCCCGCCGTTGAGGAAGAGGAAAATGACGCGCTTGGCCTTGGGCGCGAAATGCGTCTGCCGCGTCGCGCCCTCGGCAAAGGCACGCGAGCCGATCAGGCCCGACAAGCCCACCATGCCGAAGCCGGCGGCGGTGCGTTGGAGCATCTGGCGGCGGGAGAATGGCATCGTTGGGTGATTCATGAGGGCGGGATTAGTCCACATACAACATCTCATTCGCCATCAGCAGCGCCTGCGCGTATTGCTGCCATCGGGTGACTTCGCCTGTCGCGGGCTTGCGCAGGAAGGCATGCGCGGCGGCGGTTTCCGCACTCTCGGGATTGCGACCGTAGAGGAGTTGATACGCGCGCTGAATGCTGGCTGCGTCGGACTCGCTCGCGTCGGTCGTCACGCGCTCGGCCAGCACCTTCGCGCGCGTCAACATGAACGGGCTGTTCAGCATGAAGAGCTTCTGCGTCGGCGTGGTGGTCGCGGAGCGCTTCTCGGCGTGGACGTTCGCGTCCGGGTAATCGAACTGCATCAGGAGGTCGTTCAGCTTCAGCCGGCTGATGCGCGCGTGGACGGTGCGGCGCAGGTTCTTCGCGTCGTCGAGTTCAAGCGACTTGCCACCGGACAAGTCGAGTTCACCCGTCACCGCCAGCACGCTGTCGCGCCATTGCTCGATGGACAGCCGGCGGCGGTTCATGCGCCAGAGCGATTCGTTCGCCACGTCAGCAGCGGACTTCTTTACGTCCTCGCGCGTGCTTTGGCGGTAGGTCGCGGAGAGGACCAACTCGCGCGCGAGCGACTTCACCGACCAACCGCCCGACATGAAGCGCACCGCGAGGTCGTCGAGCAGCTCCGGGTGCGTGGGCATCATGCCGGAGTGGCCGAAGTTACTGGCCGTTGCGACCAGCGGCTTGCTGAAGAGCACGCCCCACACGCGGTTCACGAGCACGCGAGCGGTGAGCGGGTTGTCGCGGCTCGTGATGGCTTCGGCGAGTTCGCGACGACCGCTGCCATCGGCGAAGGGCTTCGGTTCACCCGTGGAAAGCACCTTCAGAAAACTGCGTTCGGCCACCGCGCCCTTCAGCTCCGGGTTGCCACGCTGGAAGATGTTCAAGTTCTGCGCCGTGCCTTCCTCGACCATGTGGACGGCGTCGGCGGGCATCTTGTCGGCCGGCACCTTGCCCTCGACCACTTTGCCGTCGGCGGTCTTGTTGACCATCTTCACGCTCGCGAAGACCCCGGCCAGCGCGTAGTAGTCGCGCTGGGTGATGGGCTCGAACTTGTGGTCGTGGCAGCGCGCGCACGCGACCGTGAGGCCGAGGGTTGCGCGCGTCACCGTGTCCACGCGGTCCTCCCACTCGTCCGCCATCACCTCGATGCGTCCGCGATTGTAATACTTCGGGCCGAGGCCGAGGAAGCCGAGCGCGGCCAAGTCCTCCGCCTTCGCCGCCGGGAACTTGTCCGCCGCCAACTGAAACCGGATGAACTGGTCGTAAGGCAGGTCGCGGTTGAACGCCCCCATCACCCACTCGCGGTAGCGGAACGCGTTCGCGTAAAACATCGTCGAGTCGTTGCCCACTTGATGCGCCTGGTCCTCCGCATAACGCGCTAGCGGCAGCCACACGCTGGCCATCCGCTCGCCAAAGCGCGGCGATGCCAGCAGCCGTTCGACGAGCTGCTCGTAGGCATCGGCGCGCTTGTCCAAGACAAAGGCCGCGATTTCCTCCGGCGTCGCGGGCAATCCGGTTAAATCCAACGTCAGTCGGCGAATCAACGTCCGCCGTTCCGCCTCGGCCGACGGTGAAAGCTTCTTCTGCTCCAGCCGCGCGAGGATGAAGTAATCCACCGGCTGCCGCGGCCACTTGGCGTTCTTCACGACGGGCCGGGGCTGCGCCTGCGGTGCCTTGAACGACCAGAATTGCCGCTCCTTGTTCCAGTCAATCGAGGAGCTGGGAGCCTTGGCGGTCTCTGGCTGGGCGGCCAAGACACGACCTAGGCCCAGCCAACCAACCAACGCCAGCATGGCAAATCGGCGCAGCAGACACTGGTGGGTTGTGAATTGGAGCATGACGATGTCGGGCGCAAACGCGGCTCTGGCCAAATAGCCTAGACGCAATAGCAAATCAGACGGCTGCCCCGAAGCGGGTGTTCGTCGGGATTTCCACGAGTTCAGAATCGACAACGCGGCGAGTTTCGGAGATTTCATTTGCCGATGACCCTTGCAGCCAGCTCCACATCCGCGCCCCTCCAAACACTGTCATGCCCATGAAACTAAAACTCCTCGCCCTCCCGCTGGCGGTGCTGGCTCTCGCCCTCGGTTGCAACAAGCCCGCCGAGCCAACCAAGCCGAGCAGTTCAACCACGCCTGCCGCGCCCGCGCCCGCCAAGAAAGGCACCATCGGCGTATCGCTGCTCACGCTGCAAAACCCGTTCTTCAAAGTCATCGGCGACCACATCACCGCCGAGGCCGCCAAGCACGGCTACGACACCATCGTCCTCAGCGCCGACACCGACGTCGCGCGCCAGGCGAATCATGTGAAGGACTTCATCGTGAAGAAGTGCGTCGCCATCGTCCTGAGCCCTTGCGAGTCGCGCTCCATCGTGCCGGTGATTCAGGAGGCCAACGCCGCCGGCATCCCCGTGCTCACCGTGGACATCCCGTGCAACGAACCCGGCGTGAAGCTGCTCACGCAAGTCGCGACGGACAACTACGGCGGCGGCAAGGAAGCGGGCCGCGCGATGATTGAGGCGCTCGGCACGGCGGGCGGCAAAGTCGCCATCCTCCATTTCAAGCAAGCCGAGTCCTGCCGCCTCCGCGTGAACGGCTTCCGCGAAGTCATCGACGCCCACAACGCCTTCCCCGGTTCGCGCATCAACCTCGTCATGGAACTCGACGGCGGCGGCGCGAAGGACGTTGGCTACAAAGCCGCCGAGGACGCCCTCCAAGCCCACGGCGACCTGCGCGGCATCTTCGCCATCAACGACCCGTCCGCCCTCGGCGCACGCGCGGCCATCGAGAAGGCCGGCAAGACCACACAGATTGTCATCGTCGGCTTCGACGGCCAGCCCGAGGGCAAGCAGGCCATCAAGGACGGCAAAATCTACGCCGACCCCATCCAGTTCCCCGACAAGATGGGCATCGAAATCGTCCGCGCCATCGTGAAGCACTCCAAAGGCGAAGAAGTGCCGAAAGAGATGCTGATTCCGACCAGCCTGTATCGGAAGGCGGATGCGATGAAGGACGCGGAGCTGAAGTGAGGGCCGAAGTATGCAGTGTTCAGTATTCAGACTGGGCAAGGTGAACACGCACCGCTCACGGCCTCCCACCGCCACTGAACACTGAACACTTTCCCATGCCCGCCAACTTCCTCCCCTCCCTCGTCGGCTCCCTGTCCGTCGGCGCTGCTGGCAACCCCACCGTCGCGATGGTCGAGGCGGCCTTCCGCCACCACGGACTGCATTGGCGCTACGTGAACATGGAGGTGCCGCCCGCCGGTCTCGCCGAGGCCGTGCGCGGCGCGTGCGCGATGGGCTTCCGTGGCTTCAACCTCTCCATGCCGCACAAGGTCGCCGTCATCCCGCTCCTCGACGGCCTCGGCGAATCCGCCGCGCTCATCGGCGCGGTCAACTGCGTCGTCCGGCGCGGCGAGCAACTCATCGGCGAGAATACGGATGGCAAGGGCTTCCTCAAGTCTCTGCAAGAAGTCTGCGACCCGCGCGGGAAGAACATCGTGATGTTCGGAGCCGGCGGCGCAGCGCGGGCCGTGGCGGTGGAAGTCGGCCTCGTCGGCGCGAAGCACATCACCGTCGTCAACCGCAGCGAGCCACGCGGCCGCGAACTCGTGGACACCCTCCGCGACAAAGCCAAGCTCGCCGCCGACCTCGTCGTCTGGCGCGGCGACTACACCCTCCCCGCCGACACCGACATCGTCATCAACGCCACCTCCATCGGTCTCTACGACGCCGACGCACGGCTCGAACTGAACTTGGATTCCCTCAAGCCGAACATGGTCGTCGCCGACGTGGTCTTCAGCCCGCCGCAAACCCGCCTGCTCCGCGCCGCCGCCGCCCGCGGCTGCCGCACCCTCGACGGCCTCGGGATGCTGGTGAACCAAGGCGTCATCGGCGTGCAGTATTGGACGGGTGTGAGTCCTGACCCTGTCGCGATGCGCCACGCACTCGAACAGGCGATGGGGCTTTGAATCAATGACACGACTTATGAAAAACATCGCACTCGCCTCAACACTCCTCACGCTCGCCCTCGCCGCTCACGCCGGTCCCGGCGAGAAAACCCGAACTGTCGCCTCCCAGCCGAGCTGGATTGTCGCCACGCCGCAAGTCGAGTTGTCCATCACCCACCTCGGCGGGCACATGGCACCCGTCACGTTCTACCGCGACTCCGCCGCGCCTGTGCAGCCCTACCACATCAGCCCGTGGCAGGGTGAGAAGCACGCCTACCCAGTGCCGGTGCTCGTGCCCTTGCGCGGCGATTTCTTCTGCCTGCCCTTCGGCGGCAACGGCGACGCGGTCAACGGCGAGAAACACCCGCCGCACGGCGAGACCGCTGGGTCGCTGTGGAAACACGTCGCCACGAAAAAGTCCGGCGACGTCACCACCCTCACCGCCACGCTCGAGACGAAAGTTCGCGCCGGCAAAGTGACCAAGGAACTCTCCCTCGTGGACGGCCAGAACATCGTTTACTCCCGCCACCTCATCGAAGGCTTCGCCGGCAAGACGCCCCTCGGCCACCACGCCACGCTCGCGATGCCCGAGAAGGACGGCGCGTTCCGCATCGCCACAAGTCCGTTCAAGTTCGGCATGGTCGCGCCCGGCCTCTTCAGCGACCCGAAGCAAGCCGAGTATCAGGCGCTGCAAATCGGCGCGCGCTTCACCGACCTGCACAAAGTCCCCGTCGCGTGGAAGGGCGCGCCCGACGCCGACCTCGCCTCGCTCCCCGCGCGCAAAGGCCACGCCGACCTTTTCATGCTCTTCAACGAACCGAACGGTCCCGCGTGGGTCACCGCCACGCGCGGCGACGAAGGCTGGGTGTGGTTCGCGCTGAAAGACCCAGCGGTGCTCAATGGCACGCTCTTCTGGCTGGAGAACCACGGCCGCCACGGCCTGCCGTGGTTTGGCCGCAACAACTGCGTCGGCATCGAAGACATCACCGGCCACTGGGCCGACGGCCTCGCCGCCTCGATGAATCCGAACGTGCTCACCAAGGAAGGCATCCCCACCGCCATCGAACTCAGCGCCACGCGCCCGACGGCGGTGAACTACATCCAAGGCGTCGTGCGGGTGCCTGCCGGCTTTGTCGAAGTGAAGACGCTGGAATTCGCGCTTGGCCAAGTCACCTTCGTCTCCACCACCGGCCAGCGCGTCACCACGCCAGTGCGGCATGAGTTTTTGAAGGCCGGCAAGCTGTGACTGACCAGCGCTGCAAGTTGTGGCCCCTGAGGCGCGTGCCGCCGGCATGGAGTCCCGCCTTTAGGAGGTGGGGCGTCCGGTCGCCGCAGGACTGCCCGCGAAGCGTCCCGACAGAAGGCACGTCCCGCCGGCTGAAGCCGGGACTCCATGCGCTGCTCAGGAGCACGTCACCACTCGCTCGACGAACCGAGCGCGCAATCTCGCTCCAACGCTGGCTGCGATTCTCCCTCTCCCAGCGGGAGAGGGCTGGGGTGAGGGAGAGCGGCTACTTGCGCTACACAGGCGTGCGGATTCCACTCGCATGACCCTTCGCTCCCTCACCTTCTCCCGCTTCCTCGCCGCCTACGGCATGGTCTTCGTGCTCGCGCTGCTCTGCACGTTCTTCAGCTTCGCCACTTACACCGAGCAGCATCCCACCGGCGTGGACGCCGCACGCCAACTCGCAGGCAGCATCACGATTCAGCTCGGCAAATCCCCGCGCGTCCTCATCGCCGTGCCGAACCATCCGGACGCCGACGCGTTCGCGACCGCGCTCCAAGCCGCGCTCACCGACGCCGGGGCCACCATCGTCGCCACGGTGAAAGGCGAACCAAAGGACGCCCGTGCCGCCCTGCAAACCGCCGCTTCCGCCGGGCAGCTCGACGCCATCGCCTGCACCCAAGCCAGCGCCGGCTGGCTCGTCTTCGCGGACCTTGCCACCGACTTCCCTGCGCTCGGCACACCGCGCGTCTTGCAGCCGCAGACCTACCGCTGGCCCAACTTCCTCAAGCGCGACAACCTGCTCAACATCGCCAACCAAATCGCCGTCATCGCCATCGTCGCCATCGGCATGACGCTGGTCATCATCGGCGGCGGAATCGATTTGTCGGTCGGCAGCCTCATCGCGCTGGGCGCCGTGCTGGCGACGCTCTTCATCCGCGACTTCGCCGGGGCGCAGCAAGCCACCGCGTTCGGCATGGTGCTCGCGTGCGCCGCCGCCATTCTCATCGCAGGTGCTGCCGGCGCAGCGAACGGCGCGATGGTCACCGTCTTTCACCTGCCACCGTTCATCGTCACGCTGGCCATGATGCTCGTGGCCAGCGGCGCGGCGTATTTACTGACACATGGACAATCGGTCTATCAAGTGCCCGACTCCTTCGTCTGGCTCGGGCGCGGCGCGGATGCTTTCGGCCTGCCAAACGCCGTGCTGCTCATGACGCTGCTCTACGTCACCGCGCACCTCGTCATGTCGCGCACGGTGGTGGGCCGCTGGCTTTACGCCGTGGGCGGCAACCGTCAGGCCGCGCGCTACTCCGGCGTGCCAGTGCGCCGCGTGTTGTTCCTCACCTACGTCGCCAGCGGCCTACTCGCGGGTCTCGGCGGCGTGGTGCTCGCCTCGCAACTCAAGAGCGGCTCGCCGACCTTTGGACAGATGTATGAACTCTACGTCATCGCGGCGGTGGTCGTGGGCGGTGCGAGCTTGAACGGCGGCAAGGGGCAGATGTTCGGCACGCTCATCGGCGCGCTCATCATCGCTGTCATCCAGAACGGCATGAACCTGATGAACGTCGAAAGTTACACGCAGAAAGTCGTCCTCGGCCTCGTCATACTCGGAGCTGTGCTGCTCGACTTGCTGCGCCATCGCGGCTGGCGGCTGCGACTCTCGGCGACGGAATGAAATTGAAAATGCAACTCAACCACGGATGGACACGGATGGACACGGATGTGCGGCAATCAGCCTTCCTCGGCTTACTCTCTGCGAATCTCCTCGGCCTCCGCGTCTCCGCCTTGAAATTGTGTCTCCCGGCTTCACTCGCAGTATTCCTCCTCACCGTCTCCAGCTACGCCGCAGCACCCACGCCCGCCCAAGTCGAGTTCTTCGAGAAGCACATCCGCCCCGTGCTCGCCGCCGAGTGCTACGAGTGCCATTCCACCGCAAAGAAGAAGGGCGGCCTTGCGCTGGACACGCGCGAGGGCCTGCTCAAGGGCGGCGAATCCGGCCCAGCCTTCGTCTCCGGCCAGCCCGATTCCAGCCTCCTTCTTCAAGCCCTCCGCCACACGCACCCGGCGCTCAAGATGCCCAAGGCCGGCGCGAAACTCGACGCGCGCGCGATTGACAACTTCGCCGACTGGATTCGCCAAGGCGCGCCCGACCCGCGCACCGGCCCGACCCCAGCAACCGCACCAGTGCAGTCAGCCGCGTGGGCCGACACGCTCGCCTTCCGCCGCCAATGGTGGAGCTTCCAGCCGCTCGCGAATCCCGCCATCCCCACACCAAAGAACGCCGCGTGGAGCACGAATGCCATCGACCGCTTCCTCCTCACGAAGATGGAGTCACACAACCTCACCCCCGGCCCCGACGCCGACCCGCGCACCTTCATCCGCCGCCTGTCCTTCGCGCTGACCGGCTTGCCCCCCACGGCCACCGAAGTCGAGACGTTCGTGAACGACTGCGAAGCCGCGCGGAGCAAAGATTCCGCATTCCGCATTCCGCATTCCGCATTGGCGAAGCTCACCGACCGTCTCCTTTCGACCCCCGCCTTCGCCGAGCGCTGGTCCCGTCACTGGCTCGACCTCGTCCGCTACGCCGAGACGCACGGCTCCGAGAGCGACCCCGAAATTCCGCAGATGTGGCGCTACCGCGACTACGTCATCCGAGCCTTCGCCGCTGACGTGCCCGCCGACCAGCTCATCCGCGAACACATCGCCGGCGACCTCCTCCCGCCTGCTCAGACGCGTTGGAACAAACCCGACTCGCTCAACGAATCCCGCCTCGGCACCGCCCACTTCCGCCTCGTCGAGCACGGCTTCCAGCCCGTGGACACGCTTGACGACCAGGTGAAGGCCGTGGACAGCCAGATTGACGTGCTCGCGAAAGCCTTTCAGGGCCTGACCATCTCCTGCGCCCGCTGCCACGATCACAAGTTCGACCCCATCAGCCAGCGCGACTACTACGCCCTCTACGGCATCCTCGCCGCCACCCGCCCCGCGCAAGTGCAACTCGACGCGCCGGAGTTGCTGAACAAAAACCGCTCCGAACTCCTCGCCCTCAAGTCTCAAATCAAGTCCGCCCTCGCCGACAGTTGGCGCGATGCCATCCCGCAACTCATCGCCCAACTCACGCGCGGCTCCAAAGCCGACCCGCAACTCGGCGCGCTCAACCAGCGCGTGGCAAAGCTCGAGGCCGACCTTGCAGCCATCGAAGCCGAGGCCCGTGCGAAGGCCCTCGCCACCCGTGCCGGCGACTTGCAGTCGCCGCCCACCGCACCCAACACGCCCGAGCGGCGGTTGCAAACCGCCGGCATGCCCCAGCCCCTCGCCCGCTGGTCCTTCGACAAAGACACCCGCGACCAGCTCGGCTCCCTCCACGGCGAACTCCTCGGCGGCGCGACTCTCCGCAACGGCCGCCTCATCCTCGACGGCCAGAACGCCCACCTCCGCACCGCACCGCTCGGCCGCGAACTCCGTGAGAAGACCCTCGAAGCCTGGGTCACTCTTGCCACCCTCGACCAGTCCGGCGGCGGCGTGCTCACCGTCGAGACCAGCAACGGCAGCGTTTTCGACGCCATCGTCTTCGCCGAACGCGGCGCCCGGAAGTGGGTCAATGGCAGCAACAACTTCCTTCGCTCGCGCACCCTCGATGGCGTGACCGAGACCGCCAAGCCCGGCGAACTCATCCACCTTGCCGTCAGCTATCGTGCCGACGGCACCGTCGCCTTCTTCCGCAACGGCCAGCCTTACGACGCGCCGCACCAGCCCGGCGCGCCGCTCGTTGCGTTCCCCGCTGATGCTCACGTGTTGCTCGGCCGTCGCCACAGCGGCGGCGGTCGCGCCTTCCTCGCCGGTGAGATTGACGAAGCCCGCCTTTACGACCGCGCGCTCACCACTGAGGAAATCGCCACGTCCTTCAAGGCCGGCCCCGTCGGTGTCAGCCCCGAGGAAATCGCGAAAGCCATGACGCCCGAGCAAAAGGCCAAGCACGCCTCGCTCACCGCCGAGTTGAAAACCGCCCGCGCCGAACTCGCCAAGAAGTCCCCTTCCGCCGCCGAAGACGCCCTCGCCGCCGCGCTCAAAGACGCGCAAAGCAACGTCGCCAACCCGCTGCACGCCTGGGCGAAGTTGAGCAAGCTGGACGGCCCCGCCTTCGCCACCGGCTGGGCCGACGTGACCAAGAACTGGCGCGACCAACTCGCCGCCGCTCGCGAGCACAACGCGCAGTTCACGAACGCTTTGGACTTGGCCAAGCCCGCCGAAGCCGCCCAGTGGTTCCGCGAAGGCAACGCGTTCGGCAGGGACGCGCTGCCGCACGTCCTCCCCGGCGACTTCACCCTCGAACCCGACGGCGACCGCGTCCTGAAAGGCCTCCTCCCTGCCGCCATTTCCAGCCACCTCCTCAGCGAGAAGCACGGTGGCCTCCTCACCTCGCCCCGCTTCCGCATTACGACGGACAGCCTCAGCGTCCGCGCCGCTGGCGGCAAAGGCGCGATGGTCCGCGTCATCGTGGACAACTACCCGCTCGGCGCGAACTCCATCTTCCCGAAGGCCGAGCTGAACCGCGACGAAGCCGGCTGGGTGCGCCTCGACACCGCCTATCGCAAAGGCTCGTGGGCCTACCTCGAATTCGGGACAGCCGATGACCTCACGCGCAAACTCGGCAAGAACAGCGACGCAGCGGGCCGCTCGTGGTTCAGCGCCGAGCGCGTCCTCTTCCACGACAAGGAAACCCCGCGCGAAGAACCGGTCGCGCCCGCCGCGCTTTTGGAGCGCGGACGCTCACGTCCGCAGCCGCAAACCCAACCCACTGCGGACGTTGGCGTCCGCGCTCCAACCGACGCCGCCGCCCTCGCCACCGCCTACTCCGCCGCCCTCACCTCCGCCGTGCAGGCTTTCCGCGACGGCCAACTCACCGAGGAACAGCGCGCCTTCCTCGACTCCTTCCTCCGCCGCAGCCTGCTTCCCACATCGCTCAAGGCCCTGCCACAAGTCGCCCCGCTCGTCGCCGAATACCGTCGGCTCGAAGGCGAAATCCCCACCCCCCGCCGCGCCCCCGGCGTCATCGAAGGCACCGCCTTCGACTCTCCGCTCCTCCTTCGCGGCGACCACACGAAGCCAAGCGACCCAATTTCTCGTGGCTACCTCGAAGTCCTTCACCGCCCCAGCACAACGCCCCAGACCGCAGACCCCAAACCCAATCCTCTCCCCTCCCCGCGCCTCGCCCTCGCGGAGGCCCTCGCTTCTTCGCAAAACCCGCTCACCGCCCGCGTCATGGTCAACCGCGTCTGGCACCACCTCTTCGGGCGCGGCCTCGTCCCGACCGTCGACAACTTCGGCCGCCTTGGCGACCAGCCCACGCACTCAGAGTTGCTCGACCATCTCGCCGTGCAGTTCATCGCCGATGGCTGGTCCTTCAAGAAAATCATCCGCCACATCGTCACCACGCGCGCCTACCAGCTCGCCAGCGAACCCACCGCCGCCGCCCGCGAGCGCGACGCCGACAACGTCTATCTCTCTCACTTCCGCGTCCACCGGCTCGAAGCCGAGGCCATCCGCGACTCGCTCCTCGCCGTCAGTGGCCGCCTCGATGCCACGCAGTTCGGCCCGCCCGTCGGCATCGGCGACCGCGCGCGCCGGAGCATCTACATGGGCATCCGTCGCAACAACCTCAGCCCCTTCCTCGAAATCTTCGACGCGCCCAAGCCTTTCACCACCCTTGGCCGCCGCGACGCCACCAACGTCCCCGCCCAATCCCTCGCGCTCCTCAACGACCCGTTCGTAATAGACCTCGCGCGCCAGTGGGCCGCTGCCTCCATCGCCGCCGAACCGGACGTGAACGCCCGTGTCCGCCGGATGTTCACCGCCGCCTTCGCCCGCTTGCCGAGCGCTGAAGAAGCCGCCAAGTCGCAAGCCTACCTCGCCGCCCTCGCCCGCGAAGCAAGCGTCCCCGCCGACCAGCTCGCGTCGAGCGAACGCGTCTGGCAGGACTTCGCGCAATCGCTCTTCAACCTGAAGGAGTTCATTTACGTTCGCTGAGATGAACCACAGAGGCACAGAGAGCAAAGAGGAGAGACTAGGCAACGGTCTTCTCGCCTTCTCTGTGTGCTCTGTGCCTCTGTGGTTCAATCTCCTTGTCCTGTGGGCTGCACTCGCCCCATCGGCCTCCGCCGAACTCACCGTCCGCCAAATCCAGACCGCCCCACCCGCCGCGCAATCCCGCGTCCCCGCCGCCACCGCCCAAGGCCGCACGCTCGCGCCGCAGGCCATCTCCGCCGTGGACATCAGCGCGGACGGCAAGTTCATCACCGTCGGCACGATGGCCTTCAGCCACGACGCGAACGTCTGGCAGTTCGCGCCCGACGGCACCGTGCTCGCCAAGCGCCACCTCCCGCCGTGGGCACCGATGCAAGTCGCCACACTCAACGGCGGTGGCGCGCTCGCCGTCGGCCTTGCTTACTCGCGCGTCACCTCGCCCGAGCCGACCGTCTGGCTCGGCAGCACGGAAGCCCTGCTGCGCGCGCCGCTGAAGGACCCGTTCGTCGAGGCCGACACGCGCGACAGCGAACTGGCGCGGCTGCGTCCCGGCGGGGGGGATTGGCGCACGGGCTGGTTCGCCAGCCATCTCGGCGAGTTGTTCGTGCATGGACCCGACTGGGCTTTCAAGCCGCCGGGCTTGCTCCTCCACGCCGATGGCCGCCGCGAGCGACTGCGCTACGAGGACAGGAACCAGTTGCCCACCAATCGCGCGACGCGCATGGCCGCCAGCCGCGACGGGAAGCGCGCCGCATTCGGCTGGCTCTCGCTGAAGGAGCCCACCGATACGCGCAAGCCCCGCCAAGCTGTGAGCGTGTGGAGCGTGAATCCTAACCGCCCGATGTGGACCGCAGCAGCCAGCGACGACTTGTCTGCGCCCGCGCTGCCAAGTCCAGCGGCAGACTTCCCCGAACTGGCGAGGGATGGATTCCGCCTCGCCGCAGACTCCGTCGCGCCTGGCACCGTTTCGGCCTCGGTGGCGTTGAGTGCCGACGGCTCGCGCGTCGCGCTGGTGGAATACGCGGTGCAAGTCTGGACGCGCACCGGCCCGGCCATCGGCAAGTGGGACCCACCGATTCACGCGCTGAACTTCGTGCCGACGCAGCGCGGTCGCTTGCGCGTGTTCGACAGCCAAGGCAAGGAGCTGCTGCGCGAATGGCTGCCGGGAGCGGGCTTGTTCGAGGTCGGATTCGGTGGCGACAAGGACGCGGTGTGGTGCTGGCCGGCGTCGTGGTTCGCGCGCGGCATGGCGGGCGAACCGTGGCTGCCAGTGCAGGCCGACGCCCGCACGGTCTATCGCGTGAACGTCGCCGCGCGCACGGCTGTCGCGTTCACCTTCGCGGATGCCATCGCCGACTGTATCCCCTGCCCCACTGACGGCCGCTTGCTCGTGTCGGGCTGGGATGGGCTGACGACGTTGCTGAACGCCGACGGGAAGGTCGCTGCGAAGTGGGAACTAAACTCGCCCGTCCGGCTCGCGTGGAGCGTTGACGGCAACTTCGCCATCGCCGGCACCGCGAGCGGCCAACTGGCGCGGCTGGAGCACAACGGGAAGTTGGGTTGGAAGCAATCCATTCCCGTCACCGAACTGCCGACCATTACGACACCCCCAGCCGAAGTCGTCGCAGGCATTCCCGTGCATCAAGGCGGTCGCATCCCCGGCGGCGAGCACGCCTACGTCGGCGACATCTGGGTGGTCAAGCTCGGGCGCGAGACAGTGGTCGTGGACGCGGGTGGCACCTCGGGCTTCGCTCTCTCGCAGGCACGGGTGAAGGCGCTGGGCAGCGAGCGCGTGACGCATGTGTTGCACACGCACTCGCACGGCGACCACTCCGGCGGCGCGTATCTGTGGCGCGCGACGGGTGCGAAAATTGTCGGCCCGAAATCCGCCGCGCTCTCGCTCACCTGGCTCATGCCCATGCTCACGGACTACGGCATCTTCCCGCCGCGCCCGCTCGACGTGCCGCTGCCGCTCACGCGCGTGGGCGAGGAGACGGAGTTCACCGTTTCAGGCCAGAAGTTCCGCGCGCTGTTCGTCCCCGGGCACAGCTTCGACCTGACGGTTTACATGACCGAGCTGGGCGGCAAGCGCGTGGCCTTCACCGGCGACCTCGGCTTTGAGCGCGAGAGCGACATCGTGCATCGCTGCTGGGGCGACGCGGAGAAAGCGCGCCCCGTCATCAAGGCCATCCGCGACAAGCTGCTCGCGTGGAAGCCGGACGTGGTCTTCACCGGCCACGGCGTGCGCCCGAACGGGACGGAGTGGGTGGAAGACTTGTTGCGTCGCTCGGAAGAATCGCTGGCGAAAGGCGCCGTCAAAGGAGATAGCAAATGAACTTGAAGCCGTTGAACCAACACCAGCTCTCCCGCCGCGAAGTGCTCCGCCGCACCTCCCTCGGCTTCAGTTCACTCGCGCTGGCGGGCTTGATGAACAGCCGCGCGTTCGGCGCGGGCTTGCCAGTGGGAGCACCACACTTCGCGCCGCGGGCCAAGCGCGTCATCTTCGCTTACATGAGCGGCGGCGTGTCGCATGTGGACTCGTTTGACCCCAAGCCCGCGCTCGCGCAACGCCACGGCCAGCCGATGCCCGTGCCAGTGAAGCCCACGATGTTCAACAACAACGGCAACCTCATGGCCAGCCCGTGGGAGGCCAAGCCGCGCGGGCAGAGCGGTGTGGTGATGACTGACCTTTTCCCCAAGCTCGCCGCACTCGCCGACGACCTTGCCGTCATCCGCAGCATGACCACGAAGGTCAACGAACACGCGCAGGGCAACTACGCCTTCCACACCGGCTTTCCCTTCATGGGCCATCCCAGCGCGGGCGCGTGGATGAGCTACGGCCTCGGCGTCGAGAACCAGAACCTCCCCGGCTTCGTCGTGCTCCAGAGCGGCGGCGCGGTGGCTCCGCACGGCGGCGTGGGCCTCTTCAGCAACGGCTATTTACCCGCGCAACACCAAGCCAGCATCATCCGCGTGGACGAGCAGCCTGCGCTTCCCAACATCCAGCCGCGCGAGAGCGACACGTCGCAGCGACAACGCCTAGACTTCATCCGCTCGCTCGACGCGCCCTTCGCGCAGGCGACCGGCGAGGCGGCCATCGAAGGCGCGATTCGCAACTACGAGACCGCCTACCGCATGCAATCCGCCGTGCCGGAGCTGTGCGACCTCTCCGGCGAGAGCGAGGCCACCAAGCGCCTCTACGGCCTCGACTCCCCGCACAAGCAAACCGCCAGCTACGGTCGCCAATGCCTCGTCGCGCGGCGGCTCATCGAGCGCGGCGTGCGCTTTGTGGAACTGAGCTGTCTCAACGAAGGCATCGGCGCGGGCGGCGCGGCGAACCCGTGGGACCAGCACGGCAAAATCAAGGAAGGCCACGGCACCATGGCGCATCAGGTGGACACCGGCCTCGCCGGACTCATCACCGACCTCAAGGCCCGCGGCCTCTTCGACGACACGCTGATTCTCTTCAGCGGCGAGTTTGGCCGCACGCCCTTCTCGCAGGGCAGCGACGGGCGCGACCACAACCCCTTCGGCTTCAGCCTCTGGCTGGCGGGCGGCGGCGTGCGGGGCGGCACGGCCTTTGGCGCGACGGACGAGCTGGGCTACTACGCCGTCGAGGACAAGTGCGAGATTTACGACCTCTACGCGACTGTGCTGCACCTGCTGGGCATGAACCACGAGCAGCTCACCTACCGCTTCGGCGGCCGCGACTTCCGCCTGACGGATGTGCATGGGCACGTCATCCGGGAGATTCTGACGTAGGGGCGGGGGGACTACGCGATGCGGTCGTAACTGCCGTGCGGGCCAATCCACCACCAAAGCAAACCCTCGGGATGGTCCTTGGCGAGCGCGCGGTAGTGGAGACCCACGCGAACGGACCAAAACACGCCGACCTTCTTGAGCCGCAGGGACGAGTGGCGCGGATCAGCCTTGAGCAGCAGAAAGTTTTTGTCGGCCAGCTCACGGATGGGCTCTGGCAACTGCCGGTAGTGGACCCAGAACTCTGAAGTCGTGAAGTGCTTCAAAGCGGTTTGCAGCTTCCGGCCTCGAACTCGGCCTCGGCACGCTGGCCGGCGGCGGTGAAACGTCCGGCAACGATGTCTGCCTCAATCTGGCGGTCCCACTGGTCGGCGAGATACTCCTCGAACCACTTGGAAAACCGGGACAACTCGTCAGCCGGAAGGCGCGCAACTTCGGATTCGATTTCTTGGACGCTCATGCGTGGAAATTAGCGGCGGAATGGAGCAGAGGCAACTTTCGATTCAGGGCAAGCGCGCGGTGGCCGCGACTTCCGCCTGACGGATGTGCATGGGCACGTCATCCGGGAGATTCTGGCGTAGCTGGCTCGACTTTAACGCAAGGGCGCAAAGTCGCGAAGAAGAGCCAGATTGGGCCAACCCCCTTTGCGTCTCTGCGTCTTGGCGACCTTGCGTTAAAAGGGGCCGCGACTTCCGCCTGACGGACGTGCATGGGCACGTCATCCGGGAGATTCTGGCGTGAGTCAGGCGGCAACTTCGCTGTAGGCCGCGTGGGTGTGCGGTTGGGGCACCGGCTCTCCCGCTAGGCGCAAACCTGCAATGTGGAATTCAATCGCGCCGTGCATTTCGAGTTCCACTTCGACCCGCGTGCTGCCGGTGGCGATGCAGCCCGATAAATCCGGCGAGAACGCGGAAAAGCCAGTGGCCGCATCTTCGATAATGATGAGGTAAGCGTTCATTTGAGTCCGGCTTGCTTGAGGATGTTGTTCAATGTGCCCGGCGCAAGGTCATCGCCAGGCTTGCCCGCGACCGTGACCAGAGCCCGCTTCGTGGCGTGCTTGAACTGCCTATGGCTTCCACGCGTGCGGTCCAGATACCAGCCGTCATCGGCGATGCGTTCAGTCCACCGAAAACAGCGGAGAACCTCAAAAAGCGGCCTGGCACCCCGCCATACAGGCCTTGTCGGAGTCGAGAATGGTGACCCCTTGCTGTGCAATCGTAATCTACTTGTCACATTTTGCTCACTATGGCGTGAACAGAGGCGGCGCTTGGTGGGACATTGAGCGTCGTCCGCAGTGAACGCCGCATCCTGGAGGGGTGCACGAAGTGGCCCGCCTTCCACGCAACGGAACGAGAAAAGCGAGGAACCACGGGGCTTCGGCGCGGACTGCAAATCGCGCTCATGTTCACTCCGATGTCATTTCATCGGCTTCTTCTGGCAGATCGCGTTGGTTGGCACCGGCATCGCTTCGGGGTCATTGCGCTTGGGTAATGTGCTCAAGCTTGGACATAGCAACTAAGACCATGACTAAACAACCCACGAAAAACAAAATGCTCCGAACCTGTCTCGGCGCTGCGCTGCTTGTCGGCGCAGGCGTCGCCACCGCTGGCGCGCAGGAAGCGGCCCGGTTGGACAAACTGGAAAAGGAAAATGCCGACCTCAAGCAGCGGCTCGAGAACATCGAGGCGCTCGCCACAAAGGAAGGCATCCTGCCCAAGGACAAGACCCCGAACAAAACGCTGAAATTCCTCGCCGACACCGAGATCAGCGGCTTCGTCCAGGCATCGTATTTCTACAACACGGCGCGCCCGGTGGACGGCGTTTCCGATGCCTACCTTTGGAACACCAGGAACAATTCCATCTCCATCAACAAGATCAAACTCAGCATGGGCAGCAAGGCGCTCGCGACGGACGTGTGGGGCGCTGGTTACAAGGTGTCGCTCATGTATGGCGACGATGCGACGCAGCTCAATTCCCCCAGCGCGGGGAACACAAGTTTCAACGACCTGCGCGAGGGGTATCTGGAGGTGAACGTCCCCATCGGCACGGGCTTGAACATCAAGGCGGGTGAGCTCATCTCGCTGTTGAACTACGAGTCCGGCGACGGCGGTGCTGCGAACCCGAACTTCTCGCAGGGCAACCAATGGTGGTTCACCGGCAACGGCCCTTCCGCCGGCATCCAGGCGAGCTACAACTTCACCGACAAGGTCGGCCTGACGTTGCGGGTGGACAACGGGCTCTTCCAAGGGCCGGTGGATAACAACGACGGCAAGGCGTTCAGCGGCAGTCTGAACCTGAAGCCCACCGCCAAGTTCTGGGAAAACGTTTACTTCTTCCTCGATCATCAGCCGGGTGGCTCGGGCACGATTTGCTCGGGCTTTGGCACCATCGGTGGCTATCAGGTCACCGAGAAACTGGGGACCGGCTGGGAGTTTGACTACTTCCACTTTGATGCACCTGCAGGGAAGACTGACCTTTGGTCCATCGGCGGTTGGGTGTGGTATGACTTCACCTCGAAGCTGGGCGTTGCCTTCCGCGGCGACTACATCGCTCAGGATACCGGTGTGCTTGGACCGGCGGTCCGTCCCGGTGCGGGCATCGTGTCTGCCGATCCCAATGGCGATCTCGCCAGCCTGACGCTCACGCTGAACTACAAGCCAGTGCCGAGCCTCAAGATCCAGCCCGAAGTGCGTTTCGACACGACCTCCTATACGGGCGGCCTCGACGGCAAGAAGAGCCGCGTGATCGTGGGCGCGGGCATGACCTATTCGTTCTGAACCCTGTCTCCTCAAACTCAAACATTGGTAAATTTGAAACTGAAAATCCCTAGCAGTTTCTTGAAAAATGGGTGATTTCCACAGTTGTGACCTCCGTTTTGTGACTCGCCATGCGCTTGTGGCGGGGTGTCGGATTCGGTTTTCACCGTTTCCAGACACACCGCAGGTTCCGGCG
>JBDKJY010000047.1:0-35767 GCA_039796295.1 Verrucomicrobiota bacterium | reverse complement strand
AACTCGAAAATCCAGAGCCTCAAATCCGCCGCCCGGGGCTTCCGCAACTTTCAGAACTACCGGACGCGCATCCTGTTCTTCTGCGGAAAGCTCGATCTTTACCCACTATGATCCCCGAAGGAGCCAGAAATACATCACCGGCATCGTGTCCGCCCAGCGGCACAAGCTGATTGCCATTAACAACATGCCGGACCACTTGCACCTGCTCGTGGGTCTGCGCCCCGATGCGGCCCTTTCGGATTTGGTGCGCGACATCAAAGCTAACTCGTCCCGCTTCATCAGCGAGAAGCGCTGGGTGCCGGGGCGTTTTTCGTGGCAGGAAGGTTTCGGTGCGTTCTCCTATTCGCGTTCACAACTCGGCACCGTGATTCGTTACATCGAGAACCAGCAAAAGCATCACGCCAGAAAATCGTTTCGGGAGGAATACACCAAGTTGCTGGAGAAATTTGAGGTGGAATTCGACCAGCGATACACTTTCAAGCCGCTCGACGACTGAAAGCGCCCGGCGATGGGTTTCCACGGAAAGCGCCGTAGGCGCGACATCGTTGTAGAATGGTTCATCGCAATGAGTTTTTAGCTCCGTCAGGAGCGACATCATCCCACGGAGTTTGCCGAATATGCCGCCCCTGACGGGGCTGGGGATTTGTTCGGCGGTGTTTCTACAAAGATGACGCGCCTACGGCGCTGGGAGGCCACACCGCCTCAAGCTAGCGCTCGGCGATTGGTTTCCACGAAAAGCACCGTAGGCGCGGCATCGTTGTAGCACGTTTCATCGCAATGAGTTTTCAGCTCCGTCAGGAGCGACATCATCCCACGGAGTTTGCCGAATATGCCGCCCCTGACGGGGCTGGAGACTTGTTCGGCGGTGTTTCTACAACGATGCCGCGCCTACGGCGCTGGGACGCCACACCGCCGCAAGCTAGCGCCCGGCGATTGATTTCCACGGAAAGCGCCGTAGGCGCGACATCGTTGTAGAATGGTTCATCGCAATGAGTTTTTAGCTCCGTCAGGAGCGACATCATCCCACGGAGTTTGCCGAATATGCCGCCCCTGACGGGGCTGGAGATTTGTTCGGTGGTGTTTCTACAAAGATGACGCGCCTACGGCGCTGGGAGGCCACACCGCCTCAAGCTAGCGCCCGGCGATTGGTTTCCACGGAAAGCGCCGTAGGCGCGGCATCGTTGTAGCACGGTTCATCGCAATGAGTTTTCAGCTCCGTCAGGAGCGACATCATCCGATGGAGTTTGCCGAATATGCCGCCCCTGACGGGGCTGGAGATTTGTTCGGCGGTGTTTCTACAAAGATGACGCGCCTACGGCGCTGGGAAGCCACACCGCCTCAAGTTTTGCGGAACATCGTGGCGCGGTGCAGCGAAAGAAATGCGAAATCAGGCAGCGCTGCGTCATCGGGCAGGCACAGCGGCTGGCTCTCATATGCTCCGAAGCTCTCGGCGACGGCGCGCTGCGAAAGCTCCGCCTTCAAGTGCGGCGAGAGCAGGAGTCGCAGCGTGTCGTCGAACGCAATGAGGCCCCGGTCAAACGCTGCGTCGTGAAGCCGTGACAGCGACAGCCCGTTGCGCACGTTCAACCGCTCGGCGGGATGGGCACCCCACGGCAGAATGTGCGATGCAACCAGCAACTCACGAACTGCCAGTCCGGTGACGCCACACCGTCCGGCAAAGTTGTTCAACACAGCGTCACGGAAATAGTCCTGCCCCCGGCGCAATTTCACGTTCGCGGTCGTCTCCGTCGGGCCACTCGGGGGTCGCTTGCGCACGCGGACACCTTCCCTAGGCAGGACTTCGATCTCACTCTGTTCGTCCACGCCGAACAGCTTTCGCAGCGCCTCCTCGCTCACCGGCACGGTCTCGTTGAGGTCCGCGTGGAATTCAGTCCACACCGTGCGGTCGAGAGCGCTCGCTCCTTCCAGCCCCTTGATGCCGCGAAGTTTCAAAGCCGGGTCGAGTGAAGCGAAGTTGCAGAGCTTCATCGCCACGCTGTTGGAGCCACGCCCGAGCTTGTCCGCGAGCGCCACGATGGCTGGTTGTCGCGCGTGAAGCTGACCAAAGGTGAGCTTGTGGTAGAGGTTCAAGGCGACGAGCAACTCGTCCCGTATCCATCGTTTGCCGGCGGCCATGGGAGGAGCGTGTCAGGTTCACGCCGGCGACCGAAGCCGGAAAGCACTTGCCGCAGCAGCCTGAAGGGCTGCCGGAACTTAGCCGGGGGTTGAGGAGCGCAGCGACGATACCCCCCGGACCACGTTCCCCCAAATGACACGACCCTGAAGGGGTCGCGGAGGCGGATGGATTTTCCAACCATTCCGGCACCCCTTCAGGGTGCTGACTCGTTACGCCGCTAACCGGGGGTATCGCGCCTATGGGTCGCTCAACCCCCGGCTAAGTTCCGGCACGCCTTCAGCGTGTGGGAAGTTCCGGCTTGCCGCCGCAGACAAACCTGGCCAGGTAGTATCGCCAGATGCTTGCTCAGGCACACGAAACCAAACCCGAACAGCCCGACTCCGCAGCTGTCTTCGCCTGCGCGCTATCGCTGCGGGAGGCGTGCCTCAAGAGCGCGGCAGCGGACCCAGCCATGAACTTGAGCGAGAGCTACAACGGCATGGATGAGTTCATGCGCGAGATGATGCGTGTTGCCAATCTGTTCGAGGCGTGGGCCTGTGAGCATGTCGCCTTTGCGGAGTGCAACGAGGTCTGGCCTTACCTGCTGGAGGACCGATTCGGCGACGCGTGTCTGGCTGTGATGTCGCCGACGGGACTGGCGGCCTTCGACGAGACGGATTGCCTGCGGGTGGCGCTGCACCTGCGTCTGCCCATCGTGGTGAGCGTTCACCCACGGCAATCAGTCGACAGCCTTCCTTGTGTCTCTGCGTCCTTGCGTCGTTGCGTTAAATTGTTCCATGCCTGACGCGTTCACCAAGGCCAAGCGGTCGGCGGTCATGGCGCGCATCCGGTCGCGGGGGAACCGGGCCACGGAGGTGGCGCTGGTGCGGGTGTTCCGGGCGCACGGCATCACGGGCTGGCGGAGGCAGGTGAAGTTGAGAGTGGGGGAGTTGGGAGTTGAGAGTCGGATGAAGCGCACCTCACCCCGGCCCTCTCCCCAACGTGGAGAGGAGGAGCGCGGACGCTTCGCGCCGTCTCTCTACCTTCAACTTTCAACTCTCAACTCGCCGTCCGGCCCGACTTCGTCTTCCCCAAGCTGCGGCTGGCGGTGTTCGTGGACGGGTGTTTCTGGCACGCGTGCCCGCGCCATGCCACGCAGCCGAAGGGCAACGCGGCGTTCTGGCGCGCGAAGCCCGCACGCAATCAGGCCCGGGACCGGCTGGTGACGCGGACGCTGCGCAAGGCCGGCTGGCGGGTGCTGCGGATTTGGGAGCACGAGCTGGCACAGAAGAACGAAGCGAAGCTGCTCAAACGCGTTCAGAAGGCACTCGATTCCTCACCCCGGCCCGCACCTCGGTCGAGGTGGAGAGGGTGAAGAAGTGCGCTCGTCGCGCGGCGGCACTTTCCCTTCTTGTCAGCGTGTAGCTAAAAAGCTACAAATCTCCGGTGCTAGCCACGTCCAAAGAGATTGTCGTGTTCCGGGCCAAGGATGGCGAGGTGCCGTTCGAGGCTTGGCTGGATGAGGTGCCGGACCAGCGGGCGGTCGCCCGGGTGCTGGCTCGGCTGGCGCGGGTGCGGCAGGGGAATCTGGGCGATTGCAAGGCGGTGGGCGAAGGGGTGTCCGAGTTGCGGGTGGATTATGGGCCGGGCTACCGGGTTTATTTCGGGCAGCAGGGCCGGACGCTGGTGGTGCTGCTCTGCGGCGGGGACAAGCGGACGCAGGCGCGCGACATCCGGCTGGCGAAGCAGTTTTGGCAAGAATTCAAAACGAGTGATGTATGAAAACCGTGAGTTACAAAAAGATTCTGGGCAAGAAGCTGGCCGACCCCGCACAGGCGGCGGAATACCTCACCGCCTGTTACGCGGAGGGCCCAGAGGTGTTTCTGGTCGGCCTGCGGGATGTGGTCGAGGCGCAGGGCGGGGTGGCCCGTGCGGCGGAGTTGAGCAAGCTGAACCGGGAAAGTTTGTATCGCCTGATTTCCCGCCAGGGCAACCCGCGCCTGTCGAGTCTGGACGCGGTGCTGACGGCGCTGGGCTTGAAGGTGACGTTCGCGGCGGCGTGAGCGGGCCGGGGCCGGGGGTGAACCGGCTTCGCGGCGAATGCTCGTAACGTGTTGATTTCCTGTCTGTTGCCGGCCTAAATCGGCCGCTGGTGGTCATTTTTCACACTGCGGGGGTGATTTTCACGGCGTTATCGGCCATTTTCTTCCTGTAATTCCCGGTTTCCGGGGTGTCAGTGGCGATTTCTGACCAGTCAGGGGTGGCTTCCATGAATGCGATGCGGGTTTCCAGGCTGCATCCAGCAATTTCCTTCATGTAAGTCCCGATTTCCGCGATGTCAGCGGCGATTTCCTGACTGTTACAGGAAGTTTCCGTCTTGTAATTGCCGGTTTCCAGACTGTCAGCGGGGATTTCCGGGAGGTAAATCCGGGGTGCCGGGATGTCGGCGGCGGTCGCGGGAAAGGGGAAAGGGACTCGACACCTCACCCTGGCCCTCTCCCCGTTCGAGGCGGAGAGGGAAGGGAGGCAACGGGCCGTTGCGGGCAGGGGAAGTGGGCTGGCCGATGCCGCTTCAGGGTTTCAGCGGCGGCAGCTTCGCGCTGTAGTGGACGGCGCGGTGGCGGTTGTCGTCGAAGGCGAAGTGGAGCCACTGCTGGTCCGCGCTCACGAAGCCGTCGGGGTAGTTCAGCCGGCCTTTCGGGCCGTCGCAGGACTCGGGCACGAGCACGCGGCGGTAGGGCCAGGTCTTCAGGCCGTCGTAGGAAATCCAGAGGGCCATCGGGCTGCGGTGCGACGGGTTCGGGTTGTGCAGCATCGCGACGGTGTCGCCGCCGAGCGGGTAGAGCGTGGCCTTGGAGCCGGGGTTGGGAATGTCCGTCTTCACGGCGAACTCCGGCCAGGTCTTCCCGCCGTCCTTCGACTCCGCGTAATACAGCACGCCGCCGAGGCGGTCGGCGCGGATAATCATCGCGATGCGCCCGTCGCTGAGTTCGGCGAGGTTGTTCTCGGCCCAGCCGTGGTAGCGGTCGTCGGTGGTGAGGCGGACGTTGCCGTGCTCGCTCCAGGTTTTCCCGCCGTCGCTGCTGATGAGCACCCCGTTGCGGGGATTGCTGACGTAGTGGCGGAGCGCGCCGTGCCAGGGCTTCTCCTCGGCGGCGGGCGGTGGCGTGCCGGCGGGCGGGCCGAGGTAATGCTGGAAGGGGATGATGATGCGGCCGTCACGCGCGATGAGGTGGTTGCGGATGAAGGTGAAGTTGGCCAGGCGTCCCGGTGCTGGCTCGGGCTTGCTCCAAGTTTTGCAGGCGTCGTCGCTGTGCACGATCCAGGACTTCCAATCGCGCCCCCACGTTTGCGAATGGGTCGAGAGAAAGGCCGTCACGCGCCCGCCGCGCACCATGACCTCGGAGACGCACTGGCCGGTGGTCAGCCCGGAGCGCGGCAGGCCGGTGGCCATCGGTTCCAGGGCGGACCAAGTCTTGCCTTGATCCGTGCTGCGGGTGATGCCGGTGTAGTTCCTCGGTGAAGGCTCGAAGTCATCGCCCGCCAGCATGAAGAGCACCCACGAGCCGTCGGTCAACTGGCGCAGCGTCGTGTCGCACACCATCTTGTCCGGCGTCTTGCCATCGAAGGGAATGGAGGTGCGGTCCTGCTTCGCGTCGGCGGCTGCTTGGGCGGCCTGCGGGGATGGTTTCGTCGGGACCTCGGCTTTGGGTGTTGGCACGGCTGCGTGCCCGGCAACTTCAAAACCGAGGAGGAGTGCGGCGGCCAGGGCCACTCGGTTGAGGTAGTTCCTTGCCTCAAAGGATGACCGGGAGCGCTGTGTCTGCAATCGTCGAAACATGGAGGGGTGCGGGTTCATTTCGGGGCATCTTGCTGTTTACCACCTTGGCCGCCGATGGCCCCGGTGCGGTCGTAAGTCACCTTCAGCTCCGCGCTGTCGAGGATGAGGTCTTTCATCGCGGCGAGGAGGAGTTCGCGGCTCACGGCGGAAGGGGCAGTGGTGATTGGCACCGGCGCGGCGAGCGCGTAGGCGGTGAGGCGGTAGGTCTTCGCGCCCGGCCCCTTTGAGTGCGGTGGGGCGTAGCCGGCACGGCCGTTGACGCTGTTGTTGCCGAGCGTGCCGACGCCCTGCGTGTTCTTCGCGAGGCTCCCGACGTTCGCAGGAATGTTGTAGAGCACCCAATACCACTTGGCCCGGCCCTCGGGGTCGAGGTGGTCCATGAGGACGGCGAAACTCTTCGTGCCGGCGGGTGCGCCGGTCCATTCGAGCGGCAGCGTGGCACTCGCGCCGTCGCCGGTGAACTCCACCGGGAGCGCGTCGCCATTGGCCACGACGGGACTGCGAAGGATGAAGTTCCCCGTGCGCTTCGGGGTGTAACTCACCGCCTTAACCGCGCCGCGCTCACCGCTGGGCGGAGGCGCTGCACCACGAACGGGCGGCGGAGGCGGCGGAGGCGGGCCGCCCTTGCCGGGGCCTTTCTTCTTCTCGTCCTTGCCCTTTGGCTCGCCCGGCGGACGGTCGCCGCCGCCGCCTCCGTCGGGACCGCGTTGGCGCGGCGAAGACGTTTCCGACCGCACCTGGCCTCTCCCATCCACGAAGTCGAACTTCACCGAGCCGTTTTCGTTGAGCGCGTAGTTCACGAAGCGCACCTCGCCGCTGACTTCGTATTTGAGGCTGTAGGCCTTGTCCTTCGCCGTGAAACCGGTGATGCGCGCGTCGCGCAACGGAGCGGACGCCTCGCGCAGCGGTTGCGCGCGTGGCTGCGGGTCCACCTGGCCGTCGCGCTCGACGACCTCGCCGTGGAAGCCGCCGTTTACGTAGGGATACTGGAGCGACGCGTGGTAGTGGTAGCCGACCGCCGTTGTCTCGTGGCCGTTGAAGGCATCGAGCTGCGCGGGCGCGGTGCCGTCCGGCTCGGTGAGGCCGTAAATGGGGTAGCCATCCAGCGCGTAGGCGATGGGCACCGCCTTGCCCAGCACGCCCTGCAAGTGCAGCGGCGCGGCGTGGTAATGGTAGTCGTCCGCGCGTCCGCAGTGGCCGCCCCAGCGGTCCAGTTCGCCAATCTCGGTGGAGAGTTCGCCGCGATTGTTCTGTGGGTTGAAGATGGGAATGCCATTCGCCGCGAGCGCGATGGCTCCGCGCAGGAAGCGGTTCTTGATGGATACGGGCGTCTTCGCCGGCACCGGGTGGAGCGGGATGCACCACGCGTTGTTGCCCGTGTAAGGCTGCGGCAACGGCACCTGCTGCTGCCACGCCGTGATGCCCACCATCAGGTTGTGCGCCGGCATCCCGTCCGACTCGACGTAGAGGAACTGGCCGTCCGCCCGAGTTTTGACCTTGGGGGCGAACGGTTGGAAGGCCGAGGCAAGCAGCGAAGGCCGGGCGTTCGCCGGCGCGGCAACCGGCGGGCGCGGGGCGGGGGCTTGCGCGAGCAGCACCACGGCATCGACGCGCAACACGACTCGCGTCGGCGACGGCACACTGAAGTCGTAGCGCGGCGCGGCGTGGTCGTGCGCGCCTTCGCCAAGGTCGTGGGCGCGGGCCGGGGTGAGGGCGAGGCCGAGCAACAGCACGGCGAGGAGTGGGGGGGATGGCCTACGCTGCACCTACGGGGCCTTCAAATTTCGCAACGCATCCCGCACGCGCGCTGCCTGCTCGTAGTCCTCGCGCGAGACCGCTTCCTGTAAGGCCTGCTCCAGCCGCTGCCGCTCGGAGGGCTGCTGCTGCGGTTGCTCGGCCTCGGGCTTCTGCTCGCGCTTCCCGTTGTTGTTGCGGAGGTTCTCCAGCCATTGCTCCAGCGAGTGGATTTCCCCGGACTGCTCGGCGAGATCGGGTCGCTCGAAGGCGTTGTAGAACTCGCGCAAGTTCGCGATGCCATTCTCCACCTCGCGGGCGGTGGCGGCGTATTCCTTCTTCTCCAGCGAAATCATGCCCTTCGCGCGCGTGAGCATGAGCAGGAGCTGTGGGCGGAACTGTTGCAGCGCCCAAGACAGCTCGTCGGTCTCGGCGAACTCGTCCACGAAGTCGAAGACCTCCAAGTTCCGCTCCGAGTCGCGCACGACCGCCTGGTAGTCGCCCAGTTGGTAACAGCAGATATAACGGTGGTGATACTGGATGCCCTCCTGCTGAAGCCGCGCGCAATCTTCGCCGGTCAAGGTGAACTCCTCGTCGCTCCCCTCATGCGCGGCGCGGTGCTTCTCCAATTGGCTGACGAGGTGGTGGAAGAAGGACTCGTGGCCCAGCGGTCGCTTGCCATCGGGCCGCCCCTCGGCGTTCATCTGGAGCACCCCGAGGTCGAGCCGGAGCTGGATTTTCTGCACGCCGTCTTTGCCCTTCAGCCTACGGACGAGCACCTGCCCGGGCTTGTATTCCCAAGTGTCCAGCAGGCGCGAGATGTCGAGCTTCATCGGGGCGAACATGGCAGCGGGTCCACGAGGCGTCAATTGCGGGGAGCTGCGGAGTTGGATTCGACCTGACAAGGGGGCGCCGCCGCCTGCAACCGCACCGTCGGCACGCCGTCGGTGAGTTCCAGCGAGGTGAGAGTCACGCTACCGCCCTCGGTCACGTCGGCGTCGAAGAGCGCGCGGGCCAGCGGGTTGATGAGCCAGGCCTCGAGCTGGTTGCCCACGCCGCGTCCGCCGTTGCTCAGGTCGCGCAGGCAGTGCTCGCGGAGGACCTCCTTCACCGCGTCGGGCAGCGTCACCTTGATGCGCTGCTTGTCCGCGAGCCGGTCCAGGATGCCGGCGACCATCTTGTCGAAGATGAGCGCGGCGACGGCGGGGCGGATGAAGTCGAAGACGACGATGTTTTCGCCGATGCGGTTGAGGATTTCCGGGCGGTTGAGCTGGAGCTTGAAGTAGTTGGCAATCTCGCCGCGCACCTTCGACTCGACCTGCTCGTAATCCTCGTCCGGCTGGACGTTCAACACGCGGCGGCCTTCGTCGTCGTGTTTGTAGATGCCGAGGTTCGAGGTGAAGATGATGACCGCCTCGCTGAAATAAACCCGCTCGCCGCGTCCGCTGGTGAGGACGCCGTCGTCGAGAATCTGGAGGAACTTGTCGAGGATGCGCGGGTGGGCCTTCTCGATTTCATCGAAGAGCACGACGGAAAAAGGCTTCTCGCGAATCGCGTTCGTCAGCTCGCCGCCCATGTCCGAGCCGATGTAGCCGGGTGGCGCACCGATGAGCCGCTGGTCCGCGTGCTCGGCGGAGAACTCGCTCATATCGAAGCGGATGTAGGCGCGCTCGTCGCCGAAGAGCAGCTCAGTGAGCGTCTTGGCCAGCTCGGTCTTGCCCGTGCCGGTCGGGCCAGCGAGGAACATCACGCCACGCGGCTTGCCGCCCGCCCGCGAACCTTGCGAGCCGCTGAGGCCGGTGACGGCGCGCTTGACGATGTCGAGCGCCTTGGTGACGGCGGCTTGCTGGCCCTTCACGCGGCGGCGGATGAAGTCGCCCGCGTTCGCGATTTTCTTCCGGTCGAGCCGCTTCCACGGGTCTTCAGTGACGCCAAGTTTGTAGCGGCGCACGGCCTCGCCGATGTCCTCGAACTTGAGCTGTTCACGCCGGCAGAGCTGCGTGATGGCGATGACATCGGTCAGCACCATGCCTTCGGTCTGCTCGATGAACACGTCGTGCAAATCCTCGCGCCGCTGCTCCTCCGCCTCGATGAAGCCCGGCAGGCTGGGCGTGATTTGCGTGATGAGCGCGCGGCGGATGATGTGGTCCGGGCGCGGGATGGTCACGGCGCGGAGGCGCGGGTTGTTGAGCACGAGCCAGTCGGGCAGGTCGTTTTCCTTGTCGCACAGCCAGAAGACGGAGTTGAACTGCGCGAGCGAGTTGGTCGCGGTGATGTGCGGCTGCGCGCCGTGGCATTGCACGAGCGCCTTGCTGAAAAACTCGTGCTCACACGCATCCAGCGAGTCCACGCGCTTCAGGTAACGCGAGGCGAAGTCTAGGAAGACGGCGATGAAGTGCTCCTTGTGCGCGACGACGCGGTCGAGGGTCTCCAGGGCTTTCGCCAAGCTGCACTTCGCCCGGCCTGTGTTGTCGAAGGAGAGCTTAAACGTGTCGGCGAAGAACTTGCGCGTCACGTCGGCGAACTCGCCGCGCGGGGTGAGGACGCCGAAGCCCTCGACAGCGTTGAACTCGAGGAAGAACTGGTAGCCGCGCAGCTTAAGCGCCTCGGTGACGCTGGCGGTGAGCGCGAGCGGGACGTATTTGGTCGGCTGGGTCGGGACGGCGGGTTGCTCGGGCTGGCCGTCGGTGGCGGGCACAGCGGGCTTGGCCGGCTGGGCGACTTCGAGGAGGAACGGGTAGCGGTCGCGGATGTTGTTGGAGAGGATGAACTGCGACTTCACCGGCAGGAAACGGAGGACATCCTTAATCCAGCGCGGCGTGGCGACATCAGCGAGGAACTCAGCTTCGGTGGGCATGGGATAAGGGTGAAGGGACGAGGGGCGGGTGACAAGGCGGAGATGGAAGATAGCAGTTGGGAGATGGCAGCGAGCGCCATCCCCGGCGCACCTTGGCAAACGCACCACGGCCGGTGTCAAGTTGCGCCCGGCATCGGGTGCGCGGACCGATTTTTCTGTTGGACCGCCGCGCGCTTTTGTCCACCATCGCGCCCCATGCAACGGCTCCTATTTCAACGCGCACTCGCGGCAGCTTTGGCTTGCCTGGCGGGGCTGGCGCTCGCGGCGGATTACAAGCTGAAGGACGGCACCACGATGTCCGGGGAGGCCATCGGCCCCAACGAGAAGAGTGTGATCATTCGCGGGGACGACAAGACTCATCCCCGCACGGCGTGGACCAACTTCACCCAGGAGGCACTCAAGGAATTCGCGAAAAACCCCAAGCTCCGTGCGTTCGTGGAGTTGCACATTGAGGAAGCTGCGCCGCCCGCCGGTGCCGAGGCAGCGGAACTTAGCGTGCCGGAAGTGGTCGTTCCCAAGCGGGCGTGGAAGGTGCCGCAGCCCGTGGAGGGCAAGCCCGTGCTGCCGGAAAGCCCGGGCCTCTTCGCCGGCATGTTCACCACGGGCGTGGGCTGGTTCAGCCTGATCGTCATGTATGCGGGGATCATCTACGCGGGGTTTGAAGTGGCCGTTTACCGCCGCCGCCCCAAGCAGCTCGTCATGGGTTTGTCCGCCATCCCGTTCGTCGGCTTTTTCGCCCCCCTCGCCTTCCTCTTCATGCCGGAGGTGAAGACCGCTGCGGAGACCAAGCCCAATGCCGTGGCTCAAGCCGCTGCACAACAGGCGGCCGCCGAGGCCAAGCCCGAGCCGAAGCCCGAGCTAGGGAAGAAGAAACCTGGCCTCGCCTTCGGCAAGAAGCCGGACGCTGGTGCCCACGGCGCTCCGGCCTCTGGCGGCCACAAACCCGTCGCCACCGCCAAGCCCAGTGCGCCGGCCCCCGCTGCCGCCCCTGCTCCCGTGAGTGCTCCCGCCGCGCCGGCGGCCCCCAAGCTCGAAGCCGTCGTCTATCGGCGCGGCGAGACGAACATCAACAAGCGCTTCATCGAGACCAAGTTCGCCGGCTTCTTCAAAGCCGTCCTGGGCCCCGCCGAGAAGGAGATGTGGGTCGTTTGGGTCACCGCCACCGGCGGCGAGCACTGGAGCAAACGCATCGTCAGCATCACGCAGACCGACGTCACCGTGAACTGCCCGCAGGAAAGCGGCGGCACCCTAGACGAGACCCTTCAAATCGCCGCCATCCAGGAAATCCACCTCCGCCCACAAGAAGGCTGAACCATGAAGCTCCGCACTATTTTGCTCTTCGGCGCACCGGGTTCCGGCAAGGGGACGCAAGGCAAGATTCTTGGCACCATCCCCGGCTATTACCACTGCGCCTGTGGTGACGTGTTCCGCAACCTCAACGCCGACAGCCGTCTGGGCCGCACTTTCCTCGACTACTCCAGTCGCGGCGAACTCGTTCCTGATGAAGCCACCGTGGACCTCTGGCGCAACAACATCCAGGCCAACACCATGCTGGGCCGCTTCAACCCCGAGCGCGACACCGTGGTGCTCGACGGCATCCCGCGCAACGCCGCCCAGGCCAAGATGCTTCAGGGCACCCTCGACGTTCGTGCCTTGTTGCACCTCACCTGCCCGGATCGCAACAAGATGATCGAGCGCCTCCAGCGCCGCGCCTTGCGCGACAACCGCCTCGATGACGCCAACCTCGAAATCATCCGCACCCGCCTCCAGGTCTATGACAACGAGACCAAGCCCGTGCTCGACTTCTATGGGCCGGAAGTAGTGCGCGACATCAATGCCACGCAGACTCCCGTGGAAGTCCTCCGCGACATCCTGCGCATACTCGCCGCGCTCTGACCGTGGGCCGGCAGTTCAACGCGTTCACGGCCTCGGAACTCCACTGTCCGAAATGCGGTCGCTCCCAGCCCGTGCGCGAACGCCCCGCCGCCGCCAACACGACGGACCTCCTCTGCTCCCGCTGCGCCACCGTCCTGGGCCAGCACACGGTGGTGGACCACAGCCTCGGCGGGAAACTCACGCGGCTCGTCGCCAAGTTGGTGAAGAAGTGAAGCCACGGATGAACACAGATAAGCACAGATGGGGCACGGCCTTGGTCTGCATCTGTGTCCATCGGTGTTCATCTGTGGCTCACCTTGGCGCATGACCCCGCCCGCCACCGTCGCGGAACTCGAAGACCGGCTCAGTGAGCCAACGCCTGCCGTCATCGCCACCCTCCGCGCGCTCCCGGGCGACGTCATGTTCCTTGGCGTCGCCGGCAAGCTGGGCCCCACGCTCGCCCGCATGGCCAAGCGTGCTTCGGATGCCGCTGGCGTGCGCCGCCGCGTGATTGGCGTCTCGCGCTTCTCGGACGCCAGCCAGTTCGCCCAGCTCAACGCCCACGGCATCGAGACGATTCGTTGTGACCTGCTGGACGAGGCCGCAGTGGCTCAACTCCCCGAGGTGGAAAACATCGTCTATTGCGCCGGCATGAAGTTCGGCGCGACGGGGAACGAATCCCTCACCTGGGCGATGAACACCTGGCTCCCCGCCATCGTGTGCCTTCGGTTTCGCCTTAGCCGCATCGTCGCCTTCTCCACCGGCAACCTCTACGGCCTCGTCACCGTCAGCGGCGGCGGCTCCGTGGAGACCGACACGCCCCGGCCCGTCGGCGAATACGCCATGAGCTGCCTCGGGCGTGAACGGATGTTCGAGCACTTCAGCCGCACGCTCGGCTTGCCCACCACGCTCCTTCGCCTCAACTACGCCTGCGAGTTGCGCTACGGCGTGCTCGTGGACCTCGCGCGCAAAGTCTGGACCGGCCAGCCCGTGGACTTGGGCATGGGTTGGTTCAACTGCCTCTGGCAGGGCGATGCCAACGCGCAGACGCTCCAAGCCCTCGCGCTCACCGCCACGCCGCCCTGCGTCCTCAACCTCACCGGCCCTGAGCTGCTCGGCGTGCGGACCGTGGCGGAGAAACTGGCCCGCCGCATGGACCGCCCCGTGACTTTTACCGGCGTCGAGGGCGAGGCCGCGCTCCTGAGCAATGCCAGCCAAGCGCTGAACCGCTTCGGCCCGCCGCGCGTGGCCGCCGGTGAGCTGCTCAACTGGGTCGCCGACTGGGTTATGCGCGGCGGTGCCGACCTCGGTAAGCCGACGCACTTCGAGAGCCGCGACGGACGGTTTTAGACCGGAAACACAAAAGCAGCGGCCACTGGGCCGCCGCTTTCGCGTTCAGAGTTGTCCGCCGACTCAGTCCTTCGCCGAGGCCTCGGGGATGCGCATCCCGTAGAAGCTGCGGTGGACGAAGAAGAGCGCCACGAGGAAGAAGAACCCACCGATGACGTAGTTCGTGTAGCTCGTGGGGTTCGCCTTCTTCATCTCCACGGCGATCTCGACAGCCAGCAGGCCGAAGAGTGTCGTGAACTTGATCACCGGGTTCATTGAGACGCTGGAGGTGTCCTTGAACGGGTCGCCCACGGTGTCGCCCACGACGGTCGCGGCGTGGATGGGCGTGCCCTTGGCCCGCATGTCCACCTCGACGATCTTCTTGGCGTTGTCCCACGCGCCGCCTCCGTTCGCCATGAAGATGGCCTGGAAGAGGCCGAAGAAGGCGATACCGACGAGGTAGCCGATGAAGAAGTAGGGGTTGAAGAAGGGCAGGGACAGGGCGAAGCAGAACACGACCATGAAGATGTTCACCATGCCCCGCTGCGCATACACCGTGCAGATTTCCACGACCTTTTTGCTGTCCTCGATGCTGGCGGTGGTCGCATCGAGCTTGATGTTCTCCTTGATGTAAACCACCGCGCGATACGCGCCGGTCACGACCGCCTGGATGCTCGCGCCGGTGAACCAGTAGATGACCGAGCCGCCCATCAGCAGGCCGAGCAGAATCTCGGGCTGCACGACGCTCAACGCGGCGATCACGCTGGTGATAGCATCACGGAGCACCTCAGGCGTGGGGTTCGCGCCGGCCTTCACGTTGATGAGCATCATGATGATGCCGAACACCATCGTGGTCGCGCCGACGACGGCGGTGCCGATGAGCACGGGCTTGGCCGTGGCCTTGAAGGTATTGCCCGCGCCGTCGCCCTTCTCGAGCTGGAGTTTGGCGTCCTCGAAGTCGGGCTTGAACCCGAAGTTTTGCTGGATGTCTTTCGCGATGTTGGGGCGGCCTTCGATCTGGCTCAACTCATAGACCGACTGCGCGTTGTCCGTCACCGGGCCGAAGCTGTCCACGGCGATGGTCACGGGGCCCATGCCTAGGAAGCCGAATGCCACGAGGCCGAAGGCAAAGATGGGCGCGGCAAATCCGTATTCCTTCGGCATCAAGGCCGCCACCGGTGAGCCGGTGTAGGTGGCGGTGAGGTAGCTGATGAGCATGAGGGACAGGATGCAGAGGCCGGTCCAGAACGCGGAGAAGTTGCCGGCGACGAGGCCGGACAGGATGTTCAGCGACGCGCCACCGTGGTCGGAGGCGGTGACGACTTCCTTCACGTGCTTCGAGTGCGGGCTGGTGAAGATCTTGGTGAACTCCGGGATCAGCGCGCCCGCGATGGTGCCGCAGGAAATGATGATCGAGAGCACCCACCAGAGGTCCGGCATCGCGGTCCCGGCGCCGTCCTTGAAGCCCGCGAGCATCGCCCAGCTCGCGAAGAAAGTGACCAGGATGGAGACGATGGACGTGAGCCAAACGAGGTTGGTCAGCGGCGCTTCGAGGTCGAAGTCTTTCTTCGTGCCGAAGAGCGCCTTGCTCAACCCCTTGTTCGCCTCGTAGGACACCAGCGAGGTGATGACCATCAGGATGCGCATCGTGAAAATCCAGATGATGAGCTGGCCGCAAATCTCCGTGGTGCCCAGCGCCAGCGCTAGGAAGGCGATCAACGCCACGCCCGTCACGCCGTAAGTCTCGAAGCCGTCCGCCGTCGGCCCGACGGAGTCGCCGGCGTTGTCGCCCGTGCAGTCCGCGATCACGCCAGGGTTCTTGGGATCATCCTCAGGGAGCTTGAAGACGATCTTCATCAAGTCCGCGCCGATGTCGGCAATCTTGGTGAAGATGCCGCCGCAGATGCGCAGCGCGCTCGCGCCGAGGGACTCGCCGATGGCGAAGCCGATGAAGCAGGGCCCGACCAACTCCTTCGGCAGGAAGCACAGGATGCAAATCATGAAGAACAACTCCACGCACACCAGCAGCAGGCCGACGCTCATGCCGGACTGGAGCGGGATCATTAGCGTGTTGAGCGAGTTGCCCTTGAGCGCGGAGAACGCGGTGCGGGAGTTCGCCACCGTGTTGATGCGGATGCCGAACCACGCCACGCCGTAGCTGCCCAGAATGCCGAGGATGGAGCAGAGCAGGATGACGATCACGTCGCCGATGCCTTTATGCTGGAGGACGCTGAAGTAGTAAAAGATGCACGCCGCGATGGCGACCCAGAGGTAGGCGAGGAACTTGCCCTGCTGGAACAGGTAGGTCTTGCAGGTGTGCCAGATGATGTCCGACACCTCGTGCATGGACTGGTGGACCTGGAGCGCCTTGGTCTGCTGATACTGCACCCAGCCATAGAGCGTCCCGAGCGCACACACGACGATGCCGAAATACATCAGCGCGTAGCCGCTGACCGTGTTGCCGAAGAGCTTGAACGAGACTTTACTCAAGTCCGGCAGGTTGATGTCCGCCTCACCGGCAAACGCCGGCAGGCAGGCCAGGAAGGTGACGAGTAGGAACCCCAGGAACCGCGATTTACCTTTCAGCATAATGAGCCTTTTGGACTGAGTTTTTGTCAGCGCGGAATCGTTATCGGTTCGGCGCTGAGACTGGTTTGTTCGGTGACGCGCCAGTGAGTAAGGGGAAGCCGACGGAGGGTCAAGGCTTGATTCCCGGCTTTCGCCGCTCCCAGGGCGTATTTTCCCCTGGTGGCAAGGGAAGGGTGGGCAAAGGAAGTGGGGCGGAGGGAGAAGTTTTCATGGGGGATGCCCTTGCCCTCAATCCCTTTGCCCTTCACGCAGACGTGGAGTGGGCGCAGTCCGAGTCCGCCGGGCTGGGAAAAGAAGTTGCTGCTCCGCAGGCGCGGAAGCGCATAAACGACCTGCTGCCACGCTGGTTAAGTGCGCTGGTGAATCGGCCCCGACACTGGCGGCGGCCCCATTACCAAAGGGCGAAGTCAGGGCGGCGCGCTCCTACACCAACCGCACGCGGCGGCCCTCCCGCCGCAAGTTCATTCACTCAGATCACCCTCGGGCGGAGGGGAAACGCCCGGCGGCGCGGTCGGCTCGCGCGATCCTGCGGGGGTGGCCGATGGCCCCGCCTCGCGGCGCTGCGGCTGCTCCAGGATGAACCAGGTCTCGACCTTTTGCCTCGCCCAAGGGGTCTTGCGCAGGAATTTGAGGCTGGAGGTCACCGAAGGGTCGAACATGAAACAGCGGATGGGAATGCGCCGCGCCATCTCGGGCCAGCCGTGTCGCTGCACGAGGTGCTTGAGGATCGTTTCCAGCGTGATGCCGTGCAAGGGGTCGCGGGGATGGGCGTGTGGCGTGGTCATGCCAAAAAGCGTTGGTGGGAGTGCGGTTGCAAATTCATGTGCGCCACCTGATTACCCGCTTGCGCGCCTTCTGCCAAGGTTGTGAGCGAACACGGAACACGCTGGCTACTCCTCGCTTCCGCAGGTCCAGCGGCAACCGCTTCGCGGGTCGCTCCTTGGCGCATGAGCTTGAGCCGGACGCGGGTCCCGCGAAGGAGACTGCGCGGAAACTTGGGGAGCAGCCATCGCGAGGTTTAGCGCGCGTCGCCATGGCGGAACAGGCTAGAGCCGTGGCCGGGTTCGCCGCCGACTACCCGGCGGCGAGCTGCGCGTGTTCCGCCTGCGTCATGTCCTCGATCATCTGCTTGAAGGTGACGGTCGGTTCCCAGTTGAGGAGGCGGCGGGCCTTGGCGGGGTTGCCTTGCAGGCGCTGCGGCTCGGCGGGACGCAGGAGGCGGTTGGCTTTACGGACATACTGCCGCCAGTCGAGGTTCAGGGTGGCGAAGGCGATTTCCGCGACCTCCTGCACGCTGTGGAGTTTGCCGGTGGCAAAGACATAGTCCTCGGCGGTCACGTGTTGGAGGGCGAGCCACATGCCGCGCACGTAGTCGGGCGCGTAACCCCAGTCGCGTTTCGCGGCGGCGTCGCCGAGGAGCAGGTCCTTCTGCTGGCCGAGCTTGATGGCGGCGGCGGCGCGGCAGATTTTGCGGGTCACGAAGTTCTCCCCACGGCGCGGGGACTCGTGGTTGAACATGATGCCGTTGACCGCGAAGTGGCCGAAGGTCTTGCGGTAGATGGCAACCATCTGGGTGGCGAAGGCTTTCGCGCAGCCGTAGGGATTTACCGGCGAGAACGGCGTGTTCTCATCCTGGGGCACCTGGGTGGGCTGGCCGAAGATTTCCGAGGAGGCGGCGTGGAAGAAGCGCGGTTTCTTCCGCAAGTCCTGCACCATTTCCAGCAGGCGCAGGGTGCCCATCGCAGTCATCTCGCAGGTGGACTCCGGAATCTCGAAGCTCAGGCCCACGTGCGATTGGCCGGCGAGGTGATACAGCTCGTCCGGCTCCACCCCCGTGAGCACTCGGCGCATCGTGGTGGGGTCGTCGAGATCGGCGTAGTGGAGGAAGAGCCGCTGGCGATAAATCTCCGGGTCGCGGTAGAGGTGCACGAGGCGCGAGCGGTCCAACGAACTTGTGCGCCGCACCAGGCCGTGGACTTCGTAGCCCTTGGCGAGGAGCAACTCGGTGAGGTAAGAGCCGTCTTGGCCGGTGATGCCGGTGATGAGTGCGCGGGGCATGGCGAGTGTGGTTGGGTCGTCGCAACTGCCGGGCACGCCCCGGGGCGACGTGGTCTATTGAGAAATGCTTACCTTGCCAGCGAGTTGGTCCTGCAAGTCCTGCAAGTCCGCATCCACCATCAGTCGGGCAAGTTCGTGGAAGGTGGTCTTCGGCACCCAGCCCAGTTTTTTGCGCGCCTTGCTCGGGTCGCCGATGAGCAAATCCACCTCCGCCGGGCGGTAGTAGCGCGGGTCAATCTCGACGTGCTTCTTCCAGTCCAGTCCGGCGTGGCCGAAGGAAACCTCGAGGAACTCGCGCACCGAGTGGGTCTCGCCGGTGGCGATGACGTAGTCGTCCGGCTCGGCCTGCTGGAGCATGAGCCACATGGCCTCGACGTATTCCTTGGCGAAGCCCCAGTCGCGCTTGGAGTCGAGGTTGCCCAGGAAGAGCTTGTCCTGCCGCTCGAGCTTAATCGCGGCGACGGCGCGGGTGATCTTGCGCGTTACAAAGGTCTCGCCGCGCCGGGGCGACTCGTGGTTGAAGAGAATGCCGTTACTGGCGTGCATACCGTAGGACTCGCGGTAATTCACCGTGATCCAGTAGGAGTAAACCTTCGCGCACGCATACGGGCTGCGCGGGTAGAACGGCGTCGTCTCCGTCTGCGGCACCTCCATCACCTTGCCATACATCTCGGAGGAGGAAGCCTGGTAGAAGCGCGGCTTGATGCCGACTTCGCGGATGGCTTCGAGCAAGCGAATGGTGCCGGTGCCGACGATGTCCGCCGTGTATTCCGGCGCGTCGAAGCTCACGCGGACGTGGCTCTGCGCAGCGAGGTTATAGACTTCGTCCGGCTGGATTTTGCCCACGAGGCGCGCCAAGCCGCTGGCATCGCTGAGATCGCCGTAGTGGAGGAAGAGCTTGTGCTTCGGCGCGTGCGGGTCGGAGTAGATGTGGTCGAGCCGGTGCGTGTTGAAGGTGCTCGCGCGCCGGATGATGCCGTGGACCTCGTAGCCTTTGGCGAGCAGCAGCTCCGCCAAGTAGGAGCCATCTTGCCCCGTGATGCCAGTGAGCAGCGCCTTTTTCGACATAGATAGTGCGCGGACGATGGGCCACCGGCGCGCGGCGCGGCAAGAATAGAATCTGCCGGTGGGCCACCGGCGTCCGGCTAAACTGTGAATTGAACGCACCCGCGCGTTGCGCCACCTTCCCGGCCATGAAACTGACTCCGCTACTTGCCATCCTCCTTGCCTCGCTCCTCCCCGCTGCTGCTGCCATCAAGTCCGGTCCCGTGGCATACCAACACGCCAACGTCACGCTCGAAGGCTGGCAGGCGCACGATGACGCCAAGCCCGGCCAGCGCCCCGCCGTCCTCGTCGTGCACCAGTGGAAAGGCCTCAGCGACTACGAAAAGAAACGCGCCGAGATGCTTGCCCAACTTGGCTACAACGTCCTGTGCGTGGACGTCTACGGCCAAGGAGTCCGCCCGACGAATCCCAAGGACGCCGGGGCCGAGGCGGGCAAATACAAAGCCAATCGCACGCTCCTGCGCGACCGCGTCAACGCCGGGCTGGCCGTGCTGAAGAAGCACTCGCTCACCGACCCCAGCCGCGTCGCCGCCATCGGCTATTGCTTCGGTGGCACGACCGTGCTCGAACTCGCCCGCAGCGGCGCGCAGGTCGCTGGCGTCGTCAGCTTCCACGGCGCGCTCGACTCTCCCGCACCTGCGGATGGCAAGAACATCCAGTGCCGCGTCCTCGCCCTGCACGGCGCCGATGATCCGTTCGTCCCGCAGAAGGACGTGGATGCCTTCAGCGCCGAGATGCGCGACGCGAAGGTGGACTGGCAACTGGTGAGCTACGGTGGCTCCGTCCACAGCTTCACGCTCTGGGACGCCGGCAACGACAACTCCAAAGGCGCAGCCTACAACCTGAAGGCGGACCAGCGCTCGTGGGAAGCGATGAAATCCTTCTTCGCCGAGCTGTTCAGCAAGTAGCTCAGGCGCACTTCGCCATCACTCCAACCTGCGGACAAAGCGCCTTCAGCTCACAGCCCGCACAATCCGGCTTCCGCGCGTCGCACCGCCGCCGCCCGTGCCAGATAAGCCAGTGGCTGAACTGCGCCCACTGCTGCTGCGGCACCAGCTTCATCAAATCCGTCTCGATGCGCTCTGGCGTCGTCTCCCGTGTCAGCCCGAGCCGCTGCGAAAGCCGCGAGACGTGCGTGTCCACCACCACGCCCACGTTGAGGCCGAAGGCGTTGCCGAGCACCACGTTCGCCGTCTTGCGCCCCGCTCCGTCGAGCGCCGTGAGCTCCTCCATCGTGCGCGGCACCTCGCCGCCGTGGCGCTCGACGAGCTTGGCGCAACACGCCTGGATGTTCTTCGCCTTGTTCCGGTAAAACCCCGTGCTCTTCACCGCCAACTCCAAGTCCGCCAGCGGTGCCTCCGCGAACTCCCGCGCGCTGCGATACCGCTGGAACAACTCCGCCGTGACCAGGTTCACCCGCTGGTCCGTGCACTGCGCCGAGAGGATGGTCGCGATGAGCAACTCCACTGGGTTCGCGTGGTTCAGCTCGCAATACGCATCGGGGTAAGTGCGCTGTAGCACCGTGATGACCGCCGCCGCGCGCGCGGCTCTGGCTGAGGTTGATTCCCGTGACATGACTTGGCCGCGCAGCTTAATCTGCGGCCCGCACTCGTCAATGCCACTGCGCCTCACCTCAATCCTGACTCTTGCCCTCCTCACCGGCTGCGCGACCTACGAACCCAAACCTCTTGCCCCGGCCCAGTCCGCCGCCGCCTACGATGCCCGCCGCCTCGACGCCCCCGAACTCCGCCAGTTCCTCGAAGCCCAACTCGGCCACGAGCTCAAAATCTGGCCGCCCAAGTCCCCGCAGCCTTGGACCCTCGAGACCCTCACCCTCGCCGCCTACTTCCATCACCCCGAGCTCCCCATCGCCCGCGCCCGCTGGCAGACCGCGCAAGCCGCCGAGCTCACCGCCGGCGCCCGCCCGAACCCTACGTTGAGCGCCTCGCCCACGTTCAACTTCGATGCCGCTTCCGCCGTCTCGCCCTGGAAACCCGTCGCCAGCCTCGACCTCCCCATCGAGACCGCCGGCAAGCGCACCTTCCGCCTCGCCCGTGCGAAGCAGCAGACCGAGGCCGCCCGCCAAGACTTCTTCACCACCGCCTGGCGTGTCCGCACCGGTGTGAGCGCGGCGATGGCAGAACTGTTTTACGCCGGCGCTCTCTCCGGCCACGCCGAGCTCCGCACCACGCTCCTTCAGCAACAGCTCGACCTCATCACCCAGCGCCAACTCGCCGGCGAAGCCGCCCCCACCGAAGTCACCGTCGCCCGTCTCGCATACGAAAAGGCCAAGCTTGAACACGACCTCGCCCGCGAACGCACCGAGGCCGCCCGCTCCCGCCTCGCCGAAGCCGTCGGCGTTCCCGCGCGCGAATTCCAATTTCTCCCGCTCGCCCTCGGCCCCTGGTCCCCGCCGCTCTCCGCCACCGAACTCGCCCAGCTCCGCGAGAACGCCCTCACCGGTCGCCCCGACCTCCGCTCCGCCCTCGCCAGCTACGAAGCCGCCCAACTCGCGCTCCAGCTTGAAATCGCCAAGCAGTATCCTGACGTGCATCTCGGCACCGGCTACGAGTGGGACCAAGGCGCGAGCAAGTGGAAGCTCTTCAGCCTCTCCCTCGAACTCCCCGTCCTGAACCAAAACCAAGGTCCCATCGCCGAGGCCCGCGCCCGCCGCGCGGAAGCCGCCGCCCACTTCAACGCCCTCCAAGCCAAAGCCGCCGCCGACCTTGATGCCGCCCTCGCCAACTTCCAAACCGCCCGCGCCCGAATCTTCACCGAGCAAGCCTTGTTCGCCGCCGTCACCGCCAACGAGACCGCCGCCCGCGCCCTGCTCAAGGCCGGCGAAGGCACGCGCCTCGACCTCCTCCGCGCCCAACTCGATCGCCTCGACGCCCAACGCCTCTCCGCCGAAATCACCCACCGCCACTGGCTCGCCGTGAACGCCCTCGAAGCCGCCCTCCAGCAACCCCTCGCCCACCGCGCCCCCGTCACCGCCCCCGCGCCCCCGGACAACCTGCTCCCCGCCACCACCTCCAAACCATGAACCGACGAACCGGAATTTTTTTGCCGCAAAGAACGCAAAGCGACGCAAAGAGGGAGACAGGGATTTTCCCCGTCACCGCACCGGTTAAGTCACACCGGACCCATTCCATCGCGGTCCCCTTTTTGCGTCTTCTTGCGTTCTTTGGGGCGATCTCCCTCCCCGCCTTCGCCGCTGACGCCCCGAAGGTCACCGCGCCCGCCAAAGTCGACAGGGCCGTCAAGGAATCCGACCTCAACACCATCACCCTCACCTCGCAAGCCGAGCAACGCCTCGGCCTCAAGACCGTCCCCGTCGAGCGCAAATCCGTCCCCCGCACCCGCACCTTCGGCGGCGATGCGATGGTTCGCGCCGGCAGCGCCCTCACCGTCACCGCCCCCATCGCCGCGACTCTCAGCGGCTCCCTCCCCCAACCCGGCATCGCCGTGAAACGCGGCCAGGCCCTCTGCCAGCTCCACCCCATCCTCTCCCCCACCGAACGCATCAACGTCGCCACCGCGCACTCCGATGCGCAGAGCAGCGTCACCGGAGCCAAGGCCCTCCTCGACGCCGCCCGCGTCACCCTTGCTCGTGCCGAGCGCCTCGTGAAAGCCGCGGCCGGCAGCCAGCGCGCCGTGGACGACGCCCGCGCCGCCGTCGCCGTCGGCGAAGCTAACTTGAAAGCCGCCGAGACCCGCGTCGCCACCCTCGCCGCCGTGCTGAAGGATTTTGAAGCCGGCAGCATCACCGCCCTTCCCGTGACCGCCCCGCTCGACGGCCTCGTGATGAACGTCCGCGCCAGCAACGCCCAACAAGTCGCCGCCGGAGCCGTGCTGTTGGAAATCACTGCCCTCGATCCGCTCTGGGTCCGCGTCCCCGTCTATGCCGGCGAGGCGAACACCCTTCAGCCCAACGCCCCCGCCCGCATCACCCGCCTCGGCGCGAAACCCGGCGACCCCGGCGTCACCGCCAAACCCGCCGCCGCCCCGCCCACCGCCAACGCCCTCGCCACCACCGTGGACCTCTACTTCGAGTTGCCGAACCCCGACCAACGTTTCCGCCCCGGCGAGCGTGTCTTCGCCACGCTGCCCCTGACCACCGCGCAGGAGAACCTTGTCATCCCCTGGGCCGCCGTGCTCCACGACATCCACGGCGGCCAATGGGTCTATGAGCGAACCGCCCCGCAAACCTACGTCCGCCGCCGCGTCACCGTGGAACGCGTCACCGGTCCCGACGCCATCCTCGCCAGCGGCCCGCCCGTCGGCGCGAAACTCGTCACCGACGGCGCGGCCGAGCTATTCGGGACCGAACTGGGCGGGGGGAAGTAATATGGAGTGCGGTGTCGCCGCTGCGCTCCGCCTCCCCATTCCATAGTTATGCTCACCGCCATTGTCTCCACCTCCTTGCGGATGCGCGTGCTCGTGTGTGCGCTCGCGGCGGCACTGTTGTTCGTCGGCATCCGCACGGTGCGGCACGCGCCGCTGGATGTCTTCCCGGAGTTTGCCCCGCCCACCGTCGAGGTGCAGACGGAAGCTCCCGGCCTCTCCACCGAGGAGGTGGATGCCCTCGTCACCGTGCCGCTGGAGAACGCGCTTAACGGCCTGCCCTTCCTTAAGACCATCCGCTCCAAGTCCGTCCTAGGCCTGTCGTCGGTCGTGATGATTTTCCAGGAAGGCACCGACCTGCTGCGCGCACGGCAGGTCGCGCAGGAGCGACTAGCCTTGGCGCAAACGCGGCTGCCCAACGTCGTGAAGCCGCCGGTTTTGATGGCCCCTTACTCCTCCTTGAGCCGTGTGCTGAAAGTCGGCTTGTCCTCGAAGACCCTTTCGCAGATGGACCTCAGCGAGTTGTCGCTCTGGAAAATCCGCCCCCGGCTCATGGCCGTGCCCGGTGTGGCCAACGTCGCCATCTGGGGCCAGCGAGATAAGCAGTATCAAGTCCTCGTGGACCCCGAGCGCCTCCGCGCCGCCGGCGTCTCGCTCGACGCCGTGGTCAAGGCCGCCGGCGACGCGGCGGCCATCAGCGGCGGTGGTTTCGTGGATACGCCCAACCAGCGGCTCGCCGTGCGCCAGCTCGCGGCCATCACCGGTGCAGATGACCTCGCGCGCACGGTCGTGGCCTTCCGCGACGGCGCGGCCATCCGGCTCGGCGACGTGACGCAAGTCGTCGTCGGCCATCCCGCGCCCATTGGCGACGCGGTCATCAACGACGGCGTCGGCATCCTGCTCATCGTGGAGAAGCAGCCGTGGGGCAACACGCTCGACGTGACCGCCGGCGTGGAGAAGGCGCTCGCGGACTTGAAGCCCGGCCTCGCCGGCGTGGAGATGGATTCCACCATCTTCCGGCCCGCGACGTTCATCGAGCTGTCGCTGCACAATCTCAGCGAAGCCATGTGGCTGGGCTGCGCTCTGGTGGTCGTGGTGCTGGTCGTGTTCCTCGCCGACTGGCGGACGGCCTTCATCAGCCTCACGGCGATTCCGCTCTCGCTCGTCGTCGCGGTGCTCGTGCTGCGGTGGCGCGGCGAGACCATCAACACGATGGTGCTGGCCGGGCTGGTCATCGCGCTCGGCGAGGTGGTGGACGACGCCATCATTGATGTGGAGAACATCTTGAGAAGGTTGCGGGAGCATTGGGCGAAGAAAGGAGCGCGGACGCCCACGTCCGCAGCCGCTCTCGTGGCCACTGACGCGACGGAAAAGGAAACTGCTGCGGACGTGGGCGTCCGCGCTCCAGGCGATGGCGAATCCTCCTTCGCCGAACTCTTCCAAGTCGTCCTGCGCGCCTCGCTCGAAGTGCGCAGCGCGGTGGTTTACGCGAGCCTCATCGTCGTGCTCGTCTTCCTGCCGGTGTTCTTCCTCGATGGCTTGGCCGGCACGTTCTTCCGCCCGCTGGCGTTGACTTACATCCTGTCCATCCTCGCGTCGCTCGGCGTGGCGCTGACACTCACGCCCGCGCTGTGCCTGCTGCTGTTGCGCGGCAAAGCCGAGCGCCCGCACGACGCGCCGCTCGTGCGCTGGCTCAAGGGCCGTTACCGCTTCGTGTTGCCGTGGTTCGTCGGCAAGCCCGGGCTGGCGGTCGCCGTGCTCATCGTGGCGTTCGGCGCGACGGGCGTGGTCTGGAGCAAGCTCGGCGAAGAGTTCCTGCCGAACTTCAAGGAGCGCGACTTCCTCATGCACTTTGTCGAGAAGCCCGCGACCTCGCTCGATGCGATGACGCGCATCACCGTCTCGGCGAGCAAGGAACTGCGCAGCATTCCCGGCGTGCGGAACTTCGGCTCGCACATCGGCCGCGCGGAGGTGGCCGACGAGGTCGTGGGACCGAATTTTACCGAGCTGTGGATTAGCCTCGACCCGAACGCGCCCTACGAGCCGACCGTCGCAAAGGTGCAGGAGGCCGTGGATGGTTACCCCGGTTTGTTCCGCGACTTGCTGACTTACCTGCGCGAGCGGGTGAAGGAAGTGTTGACCGGCGCGAGCGCCAGCATCGTCGTGCGCATCTACGGGCCGGAGCTGGAGGTGTTGCGCGCGAAAGGCGCGGAGGTCGGCGCGGCGCTGAAAGACATCCCCGGCGTGAGCGCGCTGAAGGTCGAGCCGCAGACGCTCGTCCCGCAGATTCAGGTGCGGCTGCGCAACGAGGTGGCGGGCAATTTTGGCCTCACGCCCGCGCACGTCCGGCGCGCGGTGGCGACGCTCGTGAAGAGCACCAAGGTTGGCGAGGTGTATGAGGACCAGAAAGTCCACGAGGTTGCCGTCTGGGGCGTGCCCGAGGTGCGGCGCGACCTGCACGCGTTGCGCGAGCTGCTCATTGAGACGCCCGGTGGCGGCCATGTCCCGCTCGGCGATGTGGCGGAACTTGTCATCGTCCCGACGCCCAACGAAATTAAACGCGAGGGCGCGTCCCGCCGCCTCGACGTGACCTGCAACGTCGCCGGGCGCGACCTCGGCGCCGTCGCGCGCGACGTGGCGGCGAAGGTGCACGGCGTGACCTTCCCCGTCGGCTACCACCCAGAGCTGCTCGGCGAATACACCGCGCGCCAGGAAGCGCGCACGCGGTTGCTCACGCTTGCGGGCGTGGCGCTGCTGGGGATTCTCGTGCTGTTGCTCGCGGACTTTCAGTCGCCGCGCCTCGTGCTGTTGGTGGCGGTGACACTGCCGTTCGCGCTGATTGGCGGCGTGTTCGCGGCCTACTTCAGCGGCGGCGTGCTGTCGCTCGGGTCGCTGGTGGGCTTCGTGACCGTGCTGGGCATCGCCGCGCGCAACGGCATCATGCTCGTGAGCCACTACCGCCATCTTCAACGCGAGGAAGGCGAAGCGTTCGGCCCGAACCTCGTGCTGCGCGGCGCGGAAGAACGCCTCGCGCCGATCCTGATGACCGCCGCCACCGCCAGCCTCGCGCTGCTGCCGTTGGTCTGGCGCGGCAACATCCCCGGCCACGAAATCGAGTTCCCGATGGCCGTGGTGATTCTCGGCGGGCTGGTGACCTCGACCGCGCTGAACCTGTTCCTGCTGCCGGCGTTGTTCGCGAAGTTCGGCAGGACTCGACCGCCGGTTGGGTGATGAAAATGCGGTGCCGCGAACTCCGTGGCGCGGTTCTTGGTTTTCTCTAAAGTTTTTTCTCGGGGCCTTTCCAGTGGGGTCGAGGTTTGAAGCTGGCAAGGTCAACGGCCTAAGCCGTTGCTCAACCTGCTATCAGTGCATGGCCCCCATCGGAGACAGCACCTAATGACGTGTCCGGTCACCGTAGGAGGCTTGCGCCCAAGCCAAAACCGCTGGGCGCACCGCCGACGGTGCCTATCCCGACGCAGCCTGCTGGACCTGCACCTGGCGCTCCATCTGGGTCGCCACGTCAACGCCGCCCGCCAAGTGAGTTTTCCTCGCTCCCAGTTGGCCCATCAGTGCCACCGCCCGCCAAACCTTGACGATCATTTATCATCCCCCACAGCCAGTTCTGGGTCGTGTTGCAACCGCCCAAGCCACCCGCAAATCGCTGGCCCGACGCCCTCGGAAAGTTCTCCCTCTGGCTCAGTCTTATTTTGAACTCCCGCCGACAGGACCGGCGAAATTGCTTGTCGGCTCTTTTTAGCAGGGCGTAGGATGTTCACGATGAACGGTGGCAATACTAGTTCACACCAACCCTGTCGAAGACAGGGGTTACGAGATTCGCTGTTGCGCTCGGTTTGGTTGGGGGGCCATGACTGAAGTGTGTGGTGATATTTTCAGGTGACACTGGAATTGTGTTAGTCAGATCGTTTTCGCCGTAAGTAGTAGTTTTAAAATAGCTGGTTTGGCTGTGTAGCTCAGTTGGTAGAGCAGCGGATTGAAAATCCGCGTGTCGCCGGTTCAATTCCGGCCGCAGCCACCACTTCGCAGTTTCCCCAATGAAGACAAGGGTTTTAAGCGTTTTACGCACTCCAAAAAACTGCTAGTGCTAACGCCCAGTGCTAACACTGCCGCCCATGTCAGGGGTGTTCAGGCGTGTCAATCCGGGCGGAAAATCTGCGGTTGGCCGAGTGCGAGGTTGGCGGCGCGTCACTCCCCACCAATCGTCGTGGCCACGTCAATCGGCGCGGATTCGTGCAGGGATTGCCGGCGCATGGTTTCCCTGAGATCGCCGATGATGCCGATGAGGATGCGTGGGCGCTCCACGGGCGTTTCGTCGAGGTGTAACAGCTTTGCGCCAACCTGCACGGGGATTTGCCACGCGCTGATGAGTTCCTTCAGCCCTTGCGTGTCATTCTCGGCCACGAGCGCCTTGGCTCGCTGGATGTGGTCGAGCCAGTTCTCGGATTCCGTCAGCGCCCGGTCACGGAACCGGGCCGCGCGCTCGGCGAGGGTTTCGGCCTTGGCCGTGGTCAATTGGTCAAGTCGTTGGTCCAGCTTTTGGTCAAGTTGGGTCACGGCCTTGCGCCACTTCTCGCGCTTGCACCGGGAGGACACCGCGCCCGCGCTCAGGCCGTGCCGGTCTGCCAGCTCCGCGCAACTCCCCAAGCCCTGCTGATACTCCTCCCGCACGCGCAACCAGACGGACGTGGGTGTGCGCTGCTTCCTGCTCGATGACGGGTTCGCCAGATTTGCCATGCGCGAGTGTAGCCAAATCCTGAACTGCGCGAAAGTCCGCTCCACGCAGTTGATCAACACTCCGACATTGCTCGTGTATGCCTGAGTTCGTGCGCAATTCGGCTTTTGTGGCTCCTATCACCCCAGCTTCAACTCATCCGTGAACGCCAGCCCCAGCCCCGGCTGCCGGGGCGCTTGCTGCCGCCGGAACTTCTCCCACTCCGCGCTCAGGTCGTTCGCCAGCCATTGCCGCAGCGTCGCGACGGTGGCCGTTCCCGCCGGCAGGAGGTTTTGCGTCTCCAACTGCCCCAGCGCCGCCAGCGTCACCAGCGACAAAGGCACGCTCAACGTGAACCGCTCCGTCCGCCTGCCCCGACAATCCCGGCACAACACCTGGCTTGCCCCGGACCGCTTCACTTCCCACGCGGCAAGGTGCAGATCGTCGTAGCCGCCGCACTCGGCGCAACAGGCGAACCACGGCTCGGCGGCTTCATCGCCGGACAGGTTGAAATCAAACTGCTGCGCCCAATGGATGCCCGTCCGTTGCGCCACTGTCGGCGTGGTCCACGCATGTCCTTGGCGAGCGAGGTCGGCGAGCAGGGCGAGCGGGAACTTCGTGCCCGGCTGGATGCCCGCGTCGAGCAACCGTTTCTGGCCGAGCGGCGTGAGGTGGAACGTCACCGCGCCGCCCTTGATGGTCGCCTTGGCGACGTAACCTCCCTTCGACTTGGCTTCGAGCAACGGCATGGCGTCAAGCTAAGTGCGGCAAAAATTTCTGGCTAATCTTCTTTGGTTTGGAAGTTGAGAATCAAACGTCGGCAGCCTGCTTGCGAATCATCGCCGCAAGTCTCTGTGGGTCATGGCAGACGAGAAAATCCCAGCGGCCAAGTTTAGCCCAATGATTCACGGCGCTGACCCACCGCTTGGCGGCTTCGTGCTTCGACTGAGTATCGCCGTGCGGCTGCCCCTTAATCTCCAGGATGAGCATGACGCCGTTCGCGAGGCGCACTAGGAAGTCTGGTTCATAGACATGGGGGTTGCCGTAAAGCTCGTAGGGGATGTTGAACTCCAGCCGGTCATTGCGGGCGTAGCAGAAGACGACGCCCTCCTTCGCCAGCTTTTCGAGCTGGAACATCGCGGCCTGTTCCCAAGAGTTCGTGTCACACGCGACAAAGTTCAGGTGACTTGCCCCTGTCACTTGCACGGGCTTCACCGTCTTGAAGCGCACGCTTCCGGTGCTTCCGATCGGTTTGTAGCGATTCAATCGCGGCAGCAACGGAGCTTCGCCCTGCGTGTCGTCCGGGGTGATGGCCGCAATCAGCAAGCCGACAATGCCCTGTGCGTAAGTCTGTAACCCAACCTCGCACGGATGCAATCCGTTGAACTCCACTTGCTCCCGGACATAGCTTTGCACGATGCGAAGCACCTGCGGGAACAACGCGCTCCGGCTCGCGCGCCGCAGCCGTTCCTTCCCCGGATGCGCCGCTTTCGTAAGTGCCCGCACGATCTCCTTCGCGATCTCAAACTCGATGGTCTGTGGATGAACCGAATCGTAATACTCCTGCCGGTTCACCAACTCGAAACCAAAGCCGCCGTGGGCGCTTGGAACCCCGATCTGATAGCCGATTTGCGGCCGTATGAACGCATCCGTCGGCGTGCTCCACGGGTCGAGCCTGGTGCGCCCGACCTTGCCCACATCGCACTTCACGAGGTTCCGCTTTAGCGACACGACATATCCCTCGACGATGGGAAAACGAATCTCGAACGCCTTCCGCTCCGGCAGCGCCATCACCTCGTGCTTGGGCCGGTCTTCCGGCGGCGGTCCTCCGCCCGGCTCGCGGCCTTTGAACGGAATGAGCGAGAACGGCACCCCGAAGATGTCCACGTATTCCGCCGTCAGCAGCCCGGTCGCGGGGTCTGGAGTGTAGTCCATGCGCCGCAAGCCCCGCCCCACGACTTGTTCGCAAAGGAGCTGGCTGTGAAATGCCCGCAAGCCGAGGATGTGCGTCACGTTGTTCGCGTCCCAGCCCTCACTCAGCATGTTCACGCTGACCACGCACCGGATGCGCTCGCCCGCCTCGCCCACGCGCCCGACGGTGGAAACAATCTTCCTCAATTCCTCCGCCGCTTCCTTGCGCGTCGCCTTCGGGTCTTCGCTCTCCGCTGCCGACAATAGCTCGGAATCAATCCGCAGCGTGACTTCCGCGCCTTTCTGGTTGGAGAGAAGCTCCGGGAAAACCTGCCCCGTGCCATATCGCTTCTGCGCTTTCGGCTTCTTTTTCCGCCTCGGCGCGGCCTCGTCCTGCTCCTCCTCGTCATCCGGCGTGTCGGCCTCGATGAGTTCCTCGCCGGAAATTGCCCGGTGGAAATGCTCCGCGATGTCCGTGTTGTCGCAGACGATAATCATCACCGGCGGCGTGCGGTCCTGGCCGGGCGTGGTTGCTTTGATTTGGTCGAATCGTTCCTTCCATTCGCCTGCGAGCGTGAGCAGCGCATCCTCCGCCTTGCGATAAACCACGTCCGGCTTCGGCTTGCCGCCGTTCAGCTTCTCGCCCGCCTTCAAGTCGCGCGTGATGTGTTCCCACAACTTGAAATACTTCGGGTCGGGCCGCCCGGTGTTGTCCATCGCCGGCAAGCGCGGAATTTTCGTAATGCCGCTCTCGATGGCGTCCACGAGGCTGAAGTCGCTGACGATCCACGGAAACGGTGAGCCTTCCGGGTAGCCGCTGCCGTGGATGTAGAACGGTGTCGCCGACAAATCCACGCAGATGCCGATGCCACAGGCCGCGTTAATCTTGTCCAGTCCGCTCACCCACACCGTCGCCTCTTCACGGTCCTCCTTTTCCTGCGCCGTCAGTTTCACGTCTTCGCCGACGGGCGCGGGGCGGTAGGCGTGGTGCCCCTCGTCGTTCAACACCATCAACGGCTCGATATCCCACAAGTCGCCCAGCCGGTTCTTCGCAAACGCCTCCGGCGTTTCCGCCCCGAGCTTGCCGACCGTCACGCCCCCCACCTTGATGACTTCCGACTCCGGGTTGAACCCATGCCAGTTCGTCACCAGCACTTTGCCCTTCGCCAGCTCAGGCCGCAGCGCCGACGGCACGAGGTCGAACTTCTCGTAGTAGCTGTCCGGGTCGCCAGGGCGCAGCACGGTGAGGCGCTCCTTGATTGTCAGGTTCGGGCAAATCACCAGCGCGCGGCGTGGAAAGCGAGGGTCGCCGGGCTTCGTGCCGCGATTGCAGAACGCCCACGCGATGAGCATGGCCATCACCACCGTCTTGCCACTGCCCGTCGCCATCTTGCAGGCGTAGCGATGGATGGACTTCACGCCCGGCTCGTTTGGGATGTCCGCCAGCTTGGGATGCTGCGCGACCCTCGTAATCCACTCATGCGGGCGAGGGTTCCGCCCTTCGCCGAGAATGTTGAACTCCTCCAGCGTCAGCTTCGGCGTCCAGCGCGTTTTCTTGCCCAGCGAAAGAATCTCCCGCAGGTAGATGATCGTCTCCACCGCTTCGAGTTGGCAGAAGAACAGCCGCCGTGTGCGGTCCTCGCGCCACCAGTGCCGCAGCAACTTCTTCGTTGTCTCCGAAGCGTTCTCCCAACCCGACTCGCGCCAGCGGCGCACGTCATCGCGCAGCGCGTTCACCAACGGCAGGTCGTCCCGCTCCTCTTCGGCCAGCAGCGACATCTGCGCCGTGCCGGTGCGCTCGGACTTGAACCAATAGCTGGCCTCACGGCGGCCCGGCGTCTTCGTCGGAATGCCCGTGCCGGTGTCGTAGAGCCAGTGCTGGTCTGGCTCCTTGTAGGGCGAGCAGAGAATCGGGTTCTCAACCGGCTGGATGGGAATCTGGATTTCCGGCATGGGCTTTCTTCGTTCAGTTGATCGTCAGCACCCGCAGCCCATCGTTCCCGCGCGGGTCAATCACCTTCACGGCCACGCGCCACATGTCGCTTTTCTCCAATCGCGCCGGTCGTGGGAAGGGCAGGCTCGTCAGGCCGCTCAACGCCTCGAAGGCATCCTCCGCAACCACATCGGCGTCGCCGAGCGCCTTGGCCAGCTTCGCCCACTTGCTCTTGTCCGGGAAAAACGCCTGGCAGATGCAGAAGGTCCGCCCGTCGTAATCCGTGTCCAGGAACCAAGCGGCGATGCGCTCCTTGTCCGTCGGGTGAAGCGTGTTCGTCACCGGGTCATACACATCCATGCCCTCTACCTCCACGGTGAACTCGCCGTCCGCCTGCGGGAGTGGGCCGCGCACGCGGGGCGCGCTGAAGACCGTGAAGAGTTGGCTGCCCGGCTGAGTTTTGAGCAGGTCGCCCATCGCCACGTCCGGGCGGATGAGCGCCATGTGCAGCCGCACCTTCGGATGACTGCCGCTTTCGATGGCATCCTGCGCCGTCGCGTCGAAGCCGAAACCCGCAAACACCACATCATCGTAGCCCTTCCGGTTGGCATCGCGGATCGCATCCTCCACTTGCAGGTTCGTCACGTTGCCCACTTCCGGGCCGACGCTCGCAGCGACCCGGCGTTCCTTCTTGTCGCCGTTCATCCACTCGCCTTCGGCGTGGATGAGCGATGCCCCGGTGAGCGGATCAAGCCGGCTAAACTTCATGTTCTTGTTGCCGGGGAAATCCACCCCGCTCGTCTTGAGCAGGCGGATAATCTTGTCGAGATGCGCCTCGGCGTTCTGCACCGCCGCGCCGCCGTCGAAAGTCTCCAGTTCGTCCGGCGCTCCGCCGATCGGCGAACGCCCGTCCGGCCCGGACTCGGGACCGTCTTCCACGGAGATGACGCCTTCCATCGAGAACGGGCCGCTCACCCGCACCACGCCCTTCACCGGCTCGGGCTTGTCCACTAGTTCCTCCATCTCGGCGTTGGCGAAGATGCAGGCGTTCACCTCGTCCATCTTCGCCCGCCACGCGGTGCGATAGGCGGTGAGCGCGTCCGCCAGCGGCTTCGGCCACTCGGCATCGGTGTCAAAAGGCACCTCCCATTCCTTCCAGCCGCCCCCTTTGTTTTTGGGAATCGCGGCGCGATAAGCCTCCGCCTGCTTCGGCGTCACGCCCTTGAATGGCTTCTTCGCCGGGAAGGAGCGGATCAACACCGCCTGCGTGTCCGGCAGCAGCCAGCGGCGCGTGTCCGCGTCCGTCACGGCGTTCGCGCCGGATTCGCGATGCTTGCGGATCAGTTTCTCCACGAGCTTCGCTTGCAGTTCCTTCGTGACCTTCGTGCCTTCGTGGTTCAAAGCCTTCAGCCGCTCCGCGAGGACCGGCTCGTGCCGGGCGAAGATGGGATCAAGTGATGTGTTGCGGGCGATGCTCTTGAGCGTGATGTGCGGCACCGTCTTGCAGGCAAAGGTGGCCTTGCCGGGAACCTTGCCCGTCGGGTCGGTGAGCCACGTCCCGTGCGGATTGCGCGCCACGTCCTCCGCGCTCAGCGGGCGAAGCTGCTGGTAATCGAACTTCGCCGTCATCAGCCGGTGCTTGGCCAGCGCCAGCGCCACGCGGCTGGAATCGCAGGTGATCCAGCGCCGACCCCACTGCTCGGCCACATACGCCGTCGTCCCGCTCCCGCACGTCGGGTCCAGCACGAGGTCGCCGGGGTCGGTGGTCATCAGGAGGCACCGGGCAATAACTTTCGTCGTCGTTTGAACTACATAGACTTTGTCCTGTTCTGCCGTGCCCATCGTGTCAGTCCACATGTTGGTTAAGGGCGTCGCTGCGAAGTCGTTGAGGAAAATGCGTGAGTTTAGGAACGCCTTTGTCCGAAAGAGGCGCTCCGCTTCGCCAATTCTTCCAAGCCCTTCAACCGTGGTTTTCCAATGCTGGTTCGGCTTGTGGAGAAAACGCTCACCCTCGAATTCAAAATGCTTCGGCTCTTTGGCCGCACCGTCGGAAGTCAGCGGGCCACCCAAGAAGAGGCGAGCATCTTTCGGGAGCTGCAAACCTTCATCAGTCTGAAACCGGCTCACGGGAACGACCGAACCATCCGAAAGCATCACAGAGTTGTAGCGGTCGCCAGAACCCTCGCCGTGGATTTTGTCGTCGTAGAGAGTGACGAACTTCGCCTTGGTCTTGTCCTTCGCATACCAGAGCAGGTAGTCGCAGATTCCCGGCAAGCCGATGGTTTCAAAGCCGCCTGTTTTCTTGAAAGCAATCTGTCCAGCGAAGTTCTCGGCTTTGAACACCTCATCCATTACGCACCGCACGCGATGCAGATTTTCATCGCTAATCTGCACGAAGACGCTGCCGGAGTCGGCGAGGAGTTCACGGGCCATTTGCAGGCGGTCGCGCAGGTAGGCGAGGTAGGAGTGGATGCCGAGCGTCCAGGTGTCTCGGTAGGCTTTGACCATCTCCGGCTCGCGGGTGAGGTCCTGCTCTTTGTCCTTAACTGTTGTCTGACCGAGCTGCGGCTGGAAGTTCGAGGCGAATTTGATGCCGTAGGGCGGGTCGAGGTAGATCATCTGCACCTTGCCCGCGAGGTCTTCGCGCCGGGCGAGGCTGGCCATGACCTGGAGCGAGTCGCCGAGGATCATGCGGTTCGCCCAGTCCACGTCGTGCTGATAGAACTGCACCGCCTTCGCATAATCGTGCTGCGGATCGGCAAAGAGATCGCGCTCGACATCCTCCCGCGCCAGCACGCGCAGGATGGCCTGGGTGGAGATGCGCTCGTGCATGTGCAGGGCTACCGGCTCGACCTCGAACCACGGCTTCTCCCGCTTCCCGCTCCACTCCAGCCACGGCTCATGCCGACGAAGCGCGTCGGCAAGGGTGCGCGCCTCGTCGTCCGTCAGCGCCCGCTTCCGAGCGATGGCCAGCAACTCCGGGAGCTTGTCCGCATCGGTAGCGTCCGTGGCCGAGCGGAGATTCGGCGGCAGGTGCGGATTGTATTCGTAGCGCAGACGGGGCGCTTCCGAGAGCACGCCCTGCGCTTCGAGGCCAGCGGGCGGAAGGTTTTTCCGTTTGGCCGGGTGTTTGTAGCTGGTGATGGCGTCACCGAGCGGCGCGGATGGACCCGCTCCCGAAGCTCCTTTTTTGGATGGCATAGGCTGAATCGCTCGCGTGCGAATCAGCCCTGTGTGGTGACTGTCTCTGTGGGAACTCTAGCAGTTCATTGAAAAAGTCGCTGGCGGATTGAACGGCATGGAACGGCGTTAGTCTGAGACTGCATGCGTGGCCAAGTGAATCCCCAGTCCGATATGTTGTGCCTGCTCTCGCCCGCGAGCCGCGT
>JBDKJY010000046.1:0-42602 GCA_039796295.1 Verrucomicrobiota bacterium | reverse complement strand
GACGGCGTCGGCGGCTTTCTCCGCCGTGCCGAGCTGGGTGGTGGCGGCCTTGGCGGCTTGCTCGGCGGTTTGCTGGGCGTTGAATTTGGTTTCGAGGGTGGTGGCCGCGCTGCTGATGGCGGTCAGGGCCGGGGAGGGCGTGGTGAAGTCGGCATTGCCGGTGAGCTTGGTGACGACTTGCCGCATGAACTGGACTTTATCGGGGACGGTGTAGCTTTTGAGATCGAGGGTGATTTTGTTGGCCATGTTACCTTTCCCAGCCTTGCGGCTGCTTCATTTGTTGTGGACGGGCGGAGTAGAGAGGCAGTGGATCGATTTGGCAAGGAGTTTTATCGAGCAGCCGGGGTTTAATCCGGTGAAGGTCAGTGACTGCGCAAGTCTGGTAGTTACTATAGCGTTGCAGGTAGGAAGCCTCACCGTGACAGCGAGCATGATCGCGCGGAAGACTGGTAAGTTGGCAGGGAATGGCTGGAGCACGAGACCGCAAGGTAGCCTTGCGACGCGGATGACTAGACTTGTGACGCGGCAGACTTGATTTGCGATACGGCTGACTTGATTTGCGAGGCGGAAGACTAGACTTGGAACAGGGAAGACTAGACTTGCGACGCGGAAGACTGGATTTGTAACAAATCCAGTGATTCTGGGAGCAGTGGAAGGGGTGGTTTAGAGGGTTCAAATTGGAGGTATCATCTGGCAGTGAAGGACTTAGGAAGAATTGGCTATTTTTGACCAGGGCCGAGAATGGGGTGGAGGTAACGCCCCTCCTCTCCCCGGCCCGCTCCTCCATCCAATGGAGGAGAGGGAGCAATCCTCTTCATTCAGATTGTGCGGTGCGAAGTTGCGCCCCTTGCGCCTGGGTTACGGCGGAGGAGTGCCAGCGGTCAGCGCTGCCGAGCTGCGCCCTGCCCCGCTTCCACACCCACTTCCTCATTGCCAACTCGGTCGGCTTCCCGTTGCGTTGCGCGCATGAAATCCGCTCTCGCCATCTTCGCCCACCCGGACGACATCGAGTTTGTCGCCGCCGGCACCTTGCTCCAGCTCCAGCAGCGCGGCTGGGAAATCCATTACCTGAACGTCTCCACCGGCAACTGCGGCAGCGTGGAGTTTAGCCCGGCGAAGACCCGGCGCGTGCGGCTCGCGGAAGCCAAGGCGGCGGCGAAGCTGCTCGGCGCGCACTTCCACGCCCCGCTGTGTGATGACCTGGAGATTCGCTACGAGGTGAAGCTGCTGCGGCGCATCGCCGCAGTCGTCCGCGCGGCGCAAGCCAGCATCGTCCTCACGCACTCGCCGCAGGATTACATGGAGGATCACATGACCACCTGCCGCCTCGCCGTCACGGCGGCGTTCACGCACGGGATGCCGAACTTCCCCACCGTCCCGCCGCGCCCGACCTACGCGCACGACGTGACGGTCTATCACGCCATGCCGCACGGCCTGTGCGACCCGCTCCGGCGGCGCATCGTCCCCGGCGCGTTCGTAAACACCACTGCCGTGCATGCGACCAAGCTGGCTGCGCTCGCCGCGCACCAGAGTCAGCAGGGCTGGCTGGACGTAAGTCAGGGGATGAACTCTTACCTGCGTTCCATGGAGGAGATGTCGCGCGCCGTCGGGAAGCTCTCGAAGAAGTTCACCTTCGCCGAAGGCTGGCGACGTCACCTGCACCTGGGATTCAGCGCACAGGACATTGACCCTTTGGCGGAAGCGCTCGGGAAGGAGTGCCGGGTGAACGCGGCCTACGAGCGCGCGCTCGATCAGGGGGCGGTTTAGACCGGGGAACGACGCAGTTGAAACCACGAAGACACCAAGGACACCGAGGCAGGTGCCGTTGATTCGGCCTCCGGGAGTTTCCCTTCAGTGTCCCGCCGCCCGCCCGGGTGGTGGAGCTGGCCGTGCGATTCAGCTCGATGACCGCCGGGTTGTTCATCGCGCTGCTGCTGGGCGTGGTGCGGCCGGCACTTCAACGGCATCGGCGACGCGCCCGTTGAGTCATATCGCCCTATCGACAACTACCCGGCAAACCCGGTTCACCGCTTGACGGCTTTTCGCGTCCCCCTAGACTGCCGCGTCTTTCCGGCCCGCCGGACAGCCTGTTCCCAACTGACAACTGACAACGCACACTGACACACCATGACCCAGATCGCTGAAATCCAAGCCCGCGAAATCCTCGACTCCCGCGGCAACCCCACCGTCGAGGTGGACATCACGCTCACGTCCGGCGTCGTCGGCCGCGCCGCCGTTCCCTCCGGTGCCTCCACCGGCGAACACGAGGCCCTCGAACTCCGCGACGGCGACAAGAAGCGTTACCTCGGCAAGGGCGTCAGCAAGGCCGTCAAGAACGTCACCGACAAGATCGCCCCCGTCCTCCTCGGCCTCGACGCCACCGACCAGCTCTCCGTGGACGCCGCGATGCTCGAACTCGACGGGACCGGCTTCAAGAAGTCCAAGCTCGGCGCGAACGCCATCCTCGCCGTGTCCCTCGCCAACGCGAAGGCCGCCGCCGCCACCCTGGGCCAGCCGCTCTTCAAATACATCGGCGGCCCCAACGCCAAGCTCCTCCCCGTCCCGATGGCCAACGTCATCAACGGCGGTGCGCACTCGGATGCGCCGATTGATTTCCAGGAGTTCATGATCATGCCCCACGGCTTCGCGACCTTCAGCGAAGGCTTGCAGGCCATCACCGAGATTTTCCACGCCCTCAAAGGCGTGCTGAAGAAGAAGGGCCTCTCCACCGCCGTCGGTGACGAAGGCGGCTTCGCCCCGAAGCTCGACAGCGCCGAAGCTGCGCTCGACGTCATCGCCCAGGCCGTGAAGGACGCCGGCTACAAGCTCGGCAAGGACATCTTCCTCGCGCTCGATGTCGCCGCCTCCGAGTTCTACACCGGCAACGAAACCTACGTCTTCAAGAAGAGCAGCGGCCAGAAGCTCTCCGGCGACGAGATGGTCGAGTTCTACGCGAACCTCTGCGCCAAGTATCCCATCGTCAGCATCGAAGACGGTTGCGGCGAGAGCGACTGGGTCACATGGAAGAAGCTCACGGACAAGCTCGGCACCAAGGTCCAGCTCGTCGGCGACGATCTGTTCGTCACCAACGTCCAGTTCCTCCGTAAGGGCATCGAGACCGGCACCGCCAACGCCATCCTCGTGAAGGTGAACCAAATCGGCTCCCTCACCGAGACGCTCGACACCGTGGAACTCGCGCACAAGAACGCCTACCGCTCCATCCTCTCCCACCGCTCCGGCGAGACCGAAGACGCCACCATCGCCGATCTCGCCGTCGCCACGAACTGCGGCCAAATCAAGACCGGTTCCCTCAGCCGCACCGACCGCACCGCGAAATACAACCAGCTCCTGCGCATCGAGCAGTTGCTCGGCAAGCACGCGGTTTATGCCGGCCGCAGCGCGCTGCCGAAAGGCCGTTAAGCTGAACCCTTAAACAGATTCACCACGGGGCGGCCACACCGGCCGCCCCGTTTTGCATTCTTTGGTGCATTCCCCGAGAAATCTCCTTCCTTCGCCACGCCTTTCCCCCAATCCTCCGCCCTACATTTATGGCTAAACCTTGGATCGACATCAGCGTGGAAATGCGAGACGGCATGGTGCAGTGGCCCGGCGACCCCGTCTGCCGCGTCAGCCTGCACGTCAAGCTCGGCGACCCCATCCCCGGCCAGCCCGGCAAGACCATTCCTTGCAACTTGACCAAGCTCGCCCTCAGCGCGCACACCGGCACACACATGGACGCCCCGCGCCACTTCGTCGCGAAGGGGAAGACCATGGAAACCATGCCCCTCGACGCCGTCCTGGGCCGTTGCCGCGTCATCGAACTGAAGCACAAGACCGCCATCACCGTAGAGGAACTCAAACCCCACAAACTCAAGCGCGGCGAACGCGTCCTCTTCAAGACCCGCAACTCCACGAAGAGTTGGCGGATGGCGAAGACTTCAACCTTCGACGAAGACTTCATCTACATCCCCGCCGCCACCGCGCAATACCTCGTGGACACCGGCGTGATGACCGTGGGCGTGGATTACCTCAGCGTGGGCGGCTACAACAAAGACGGCGTCGAGTGCCACCAGATCATGCTCGGGGCGAAGTCCCCCATCTGGATCATCGAAGGACTGAACCTCGCGAAGGTGCAGCCCGGCCACTACGAACTCGCCTGCCTCCCGCTCAAGATCGTCGGGGCCGACGGCGCTCCGTGCCGGGCAGTCTTGCGCCCCCTCTGAAGCCCCCTGCCCCGCGCTACGCCACGACCACCCCGCGCGGCCCGAGCACTTCAACCTTCTGCCTCAACCTAGATTCCGCAGTTGAGCCTCACGCAAAGGGCGCAAAGAAACGAGTTTGTGCCCCACGGTCGCCTTCACCCTGTGGGGGAAGGTTCCACGCCCGGTGCAGGCCGCAGAAAACCCCGGCTGCCTTGGCGACCCTCGCGGCCTTTGCGTGAGCCAACTGCGGCTTCCAGGTTCATGAATGCGTCCGGCTTTGAAAACTCGCGACCCCCGCGCGTTTGAAGCTTGGAGCCAGCCCACCGCCCCGCCATATTCCCCGCATGAGCGCAGGCACCACCGTCCCACTCAGCCGCGATTGCGCGGCTGTGCAAATCCCCGTCGGCACCGACGTCACCTTGAAAGCCGGCACGCCGGTGGATGTCGTCCAAACCCTCGGCGGCACCTACACCGTCCACAGCATGGGCGGCCTCTTCCGCATCGCCGGCCAGGACGCCGACGCCCTGGGCCTCACGCCGGAGCCCACCAACCCACTCGCCTCCCCTACCCCGCAAGCCGTCTCCGAGCAAGCCGTCTGGGCCGTGCTCAAGACCTGCTTCGACCCGGAAATCCCCGTCAACATCGTGGACCTCGGCCTCGTGTATGACCTCGGTCTGGAACCCCTCCCCACCGGCGGTCACAAAGTCTTCGTAAAGATGACCCTCACCGCGCCCGGCTGCGGCATGGGGCCAACCATCGCCCGCGACGCCCAGCAAAAAATCCTCGCCTTGGCCGACGTGCAAGACGCCAGCGTGGAAGTCGTCTGGGATCCCCCGTGGCACCAGTCCATGATCTCGGCGGAAGGCAGGAAGATTCTGGGTCTGGGTTGAGCAGGCGGGCGGATGAGCAGATGAGAGAGTGGGACGGTTTGGGGCTGACGGCTGACCGCTGTTCTCTGCTACCCCCGCTCACCAGCCCTTGAGTCGCACCATCGTCTCGCGCTTCATCTCGCGATCGGCATCACGGCGCTTGACGTCCTCGCGCTTGTCGAAGGTTGCCTTCCCCTTGCCCACCGCCAGCGCGACCTTCACGCGGTCACCCTTCCAGTAGAAAGAGAGGGCGACGAGTGCGCAGCCTTTCACGGTGGTGAACTCCTTCAGCTTGCGGATTTCGGACTTGTGCAGGAGTAGCTTGCGCGGAGCCTTGGGGACGTGGTTCTCGCGGTTGCCGTGGCTGTATTCCTCGATGTGCGCGTTGTGCAGCCAGACCTCGTCCTTGTCCACACGGCCGAAGGCATCGCCGATCTGCACGAAGCCAGCGCGGATGGCCTTCACCTCCGTGCCGCGCAAAACGAGGCCCGCCTCGAAGGTCGCCAGGATGTGATAATCCCGGCGGGCCTTGGGGTTGGTGACGATGTCGGCCATAAACCAAACCAGCCAGAAGGCGGAACCTTCTGGCCGGCGCGAAAGTTAACCGAAGGCCGCTCAGTGTTTGCGGCGCTTCTTGGGCGGGGGCTCCGCCGCTTCCGGCGTGGCGGGCGCGTCCCAGTTCATCTTGCCCTCGGCAATTTCCAAGAGCGCGATGTCCGCCGCGCCCATGGTGGGCGGGACGACGAGGAGCGGGCGGTTGCCAGAGTTGAGCTGGCGCACCCGGCGCGAGAGCAAGTTGGTCAGCACGTTAGGGATGAGGACTCTATCAAGAGCCTTACGGACGAGTTCAGGATTCATGTCTAAGTTAGCACCCGATTTGAGCCGCGCAGCATAAGGGCGGGCGAAATGCAGGCAACAGAAATTTTCCCCAAACGCGGACGGCCGTTGGGCAAGCAAGCCGCTCCGCCCGTGGGCAATCAACTGCGGCCAATCAACCGGCGTGAGCAATTGCTGCCTTGTGCCGCGCCATGGCGTTCACCTACGCTCACGCCTCAGCATCCATGAGCACCGAGCCTGACCCCGAGCTACAGAGCACCGTCTTCTTCCGCAAGTCCGGCCCCGATGGCAAGGCCGTCCAGTTCCAACCCAACGCCGCCGCGCAGAAGCCCGAGGCCACCACCCTCAGGGAGCTCACCCCGCAACAGCGCAAGTCCGGCCTCGCCGCTTGGCTAGGCTGGCTCTTCGACGGCCTAGACATGCACCTCTACGGGCTGGTCGCCTCCACCTTCGTCCTCTCGTTGCTCATCAACGATGGCCTGCTTCCCGCGGGCAGCGAACCGGCCAACCAACTCGTGAAGGAAAAATCCGGCTACATCCAGGCCGCGTTCCTCGTCGGCTGGGCGCTGGGCGGCGCGTTCTTCGGACGGCTCGGCGACATCCTCGGGCGCAGCCGCTCGCTGGCGCTGACCATCCTTACTTACGCGGCGTTCACCGGGCTTTCCTTCTTCGCCGAGACCTGGTGGCAACTCATGATTTTCCGTTTCCTCGCCGCGCTGGGCATCGGCGGTGAATGGGCCGTCGGCTCCTCGCTGCTGTCGGAAACGTGGCCGAAGAAGTGGCGACCCTGGGTCGCCGCCGTCTTGCAAACCGGCGTGAACCTCGGCGTGCTCCTCGCCTGTCTCACCACGTTCCTCATGGCGGACCTGCCGCCCAAATGGGTCTTCCTCGTCGGCATCCTGCCGGCGCTGATGGTCTTCTGGATTCGCCGCCACGTCCCCGAGCCGGAAGAATGGCACGCCGCCAAGCGCGAGTCCCTCGGCCAGCAACCCGGCATCACCGACCTCTTCCGCGGCGCGGTGCGGCGCACGACCATCCTCACCATCATCGTCTGCGCCTGCGGCCTGACCGCGTGGTGGGCCTTCCAATTCTGGCACGCCCAACACCTGCGCAATCTCCCCGACCTCGACCTCGCCGCGAAGGCCGAGTTCGTGAAGTCCGGCGCGAGCGGTGACGCCGCCAAGTGGGTCAACGGCTACAAACAGAAAACGGTCAGCCTCGCCTTCTTCGTCGTCATCTCCGCCAGCATCGTCGGCAACTTCGCCGCCGCCGGTCTGGCCCGCCTGCTCGGCTACCGCCGCTCCATCGCGCTATGCTACCTCGGCTTCTTCCTTACAATGGGCGCGACCTTCATCCAGCCGCGCGGCTGGGAATCCCTCGTGTGGGGGTGGTTCCCCGCCGTCGGGTTCTTCTCCGGCGTCTTCGGCCTCTTCACGATGTATCTGCCGCCGCTCTTCCCCACGCTGCTGCGCACCACCGGAGCGGGCTTCTGCTACAACATCGGGCGCATCGCCTCCGCCGCCGGCGTCATCTTCTCCGGCTCACTGGCGAGCGGCGGCGATTTTAAGAAAACCCTCCTCTTCGCCGCGTGCCTCTTCATCCCCGGCATTCTTGTCGCGATGCTGCTGCCGGAGCCCAAAGACCTTGGCGGCCACGCCACCGAGACCGAACTGACCGCCGTGGAATGAGCGCCAACGCGAGCCGTCTCGTCGTCTTCGTCAAAGCCCCGCGCCCCGGGGTCGTCAAGACCCGGCTCGCCCAAACCCTCGGGGCCGCCGCTGCCTGCGCCGCCTATCGGCAAATCGTCGAAGTCCTCCTCACCCACCTCGCCCCGCTCCCAGCCGTCGAACTCTGCTTCACCCCGGCCGACGCCAGCGCCGACATCGCTCCCTGGCTCCGGCCCGAATGGACCGCCGTCCCCCAAGCCGACGGCGACCTCGGTGAGCGCCTCCACGCCGCCTTCACCGAGCACTTCCTCGCCGATGCCGAACAGGTCGTCATCATCGGCTCCGACTGCCCCACCGTCACCGCCACCGACATCGAGGACGCGTGGGTTGCTCTCGACGGCCACGACGTCGTGCTCGGCCCCGCGTTGGACGGCGGCTACTGGCTCATCGGCCTGCGCGCCCCGCAACCCGCCCTCTTCACCGGCATACCTTGGAGCACCGCCGCCGTCTTCGGCGAGACCATGCGCCGCGCCCGCGAGAGCGACCTGCGCGTTGCCCTCCTGCGCGAACTCGCCGACGTGGACACCGAGGCGGACTGGCAGCGTTGGGTGAAGCGCAGTTCTCCGCAGGACCATTGCACATCCCAACCCAGCGGCGTATGAACCAGCCATGAACCTGCTCGACCGCATCACCTCCAACCCCAAGCAATGCGGCGGACGCCCGTGTGTGCGCGGGATGCGGATCCGCGTGACGGATGTCTTGGAGCTGCTGGAAGCCGGCCTACCTACCGCACAAGTGCTGGAAGAAATGCCTGACTTGGAGGCGGACGACATCCGCGCCTGCGTCGCCTTCGCTCGTCGGCGAGTCGAACACCCGGTGCTCGTGGCGACATGATCTGGCTGGACGCCCACCTGTCCCCGCGCATGGCGAAGTGGATTACAGATCATTTCGGCGAGCCAGTCGCGCCAGTCCGGGATTTGGGCCTACGGGAAGCCGAGGATTCAGCTATCTGGAATGCGGCCCGTCAGGCTGGCGTCATCGTGCTGACCAAGGATAGCGACTTCGAGGAACGCGTCCGTCGGCTCGGGCCACCACCCCAAATCATCTGGCTCACCTGCGGCAACACCTCCGAAACCCGCTTGAAGGAGATTCTCACCCAACACCTTCCAGCCGCCTTGGAACTGCTGAAGCGCGGCGAGCCCCTTGTGGAAATTTACTAACCTCTCGCCCACCCTCCCATGCTCAACCTCGCCCTCGTCGGACTCGGCTTCATGGCCGCCACGCACCTCAAAGCCCTCCGCCAAGTCCCGGGCGTCCGCGTCGCCGCTCTCTGCAACCCTAGCGGTCGCCACCTCGACGGTGACTTCTCCACCGTCGCCGGCAACGTCGGCGACAACGCCCCCGTCATCCTCGCCCCCGGCTCCTTCAAACCCTACCGCGACTACGCCGCCCTCCTCGCCGACCCCGACATCCACGCCGTGGACATCTGCGCCCCGACCCACGCCCACCACAGCCTCGCCATCGCCGCCCTCCGCGCCGGCAAGCACGTCCTCTGCGAAAAACCCTTCGCGCGCACCGCCGCCCAAGCCCGCGAGATGGCCGCCGTCGCCACGGAAGCCAACCGCATCCTCATGCCCGCCATGTGCCTGCGCTTCTTCCCCGAGTGGGCCTGGGTCCGCGCCGCCATTGCTGACGACCGCTTCGGCAAAGTTCTCTCCGCCCGCTTCCGTCGCGTCGCCGAGCCCCCCGCCTGGGGCCAGGCCAACTTCCTCGACGGCGCGAAATCCGGCGGCGCCCTCCTCGACCTCCACATCCACGACACCGACTTCGTGCAATACTGCTTCGGTCGCCCCCGCGCCGTGCGCTCCAGCGGCTTCTCGCACATCAGCGGCGCGATTGACCACGTCCTCACCACCTACGAAGTCGCCAGCGGTGCCCTCGTCCACGCCGAAGGCGCGTGGTGCATGGCCCCCGGCTTCGGCTTCCACATGAGCTACACCGTCAACTTCGAGCGCGCCACCGTGGACTACGACCTCGCCCGCGGCACCGACGCCTTGAAACTCGCCGAGCGCGGCCAGCCCGCCCAAGTCCTCCAGCTCGGCCAACTCGACGGCTACGTCGGCGAACTCCGCCACTTCGTCGAATGCGCGATCGCCGGCGAATCCACCACCACCGTCACCGCCGCCGACGGCCTCAGCTCCGTAGAAATCTGCGAAGCCGAGGACCAATCCATCCGCACCGGGAAACGCGTCGAACTGACCTGAGCCACACAGTTCCGTTCAGCCCATTTACCCCACTTGCTGAACAGCTCGCAGGGGAGTGACTCCTGCGCCGATCACTCACGCCAAAACCCCTTTCACCACCTGCCCATGCACGTCGGTCAGGCGGAACTGCCGGCCTTGGTAGCGGAAGGTCAACGCCTCGTGGTTCACGCCGCAGAGATGCAGAAGCGTCGCCTGCATGTCGTGAACGTGCACCGGGTCCCGCACGATGTTCCACGCGAAGTCGTCCGTCTCGCCGAGGGTCGTGCCGCCCTTCACGCCGCCGCCCGCCATCCACATGCTGTAGGCACGGCCAAAGTGGTCGCGGCCCTTGGGATTCACCGGGTCACCCTGGCCGAACGGCGTGCGCCCGAACTCACAGCCCCAGAAGACCAGCGTGTCGTCGAGGAGGCCGCGTTCCTTGAGGTCCTGCACGAGCGCAGCCGCCGGAGCGTCGGTGTCGCGGCACTGGGCTTCGAGCTGGGTAAACAGGTTGCCGTGTTGGTCCCAGCCACTGTGCATGAGTTGCACGAAGCGCACGCCCCGCTCCAGCAGGCGACGCGCGATGAGGCAGTTGTTGGCGAAGCTGCCCTTGGTCAACGCATCCGGTCCGTAGCGCTCAATGACGGACTTCGGCTCCTTCGAGAAGTCCAGCAGGTCGGGCACGCTGGCCTGCATCTTGAAGGCCATCTCGTATTGCGCGATGCGCGTGTCTATCTCCGGGTCGCCGTAGTCGGTGAGGTGCGCGGCGTTCATCGCTTGGATGTCGTCGAGCAAAACGCGGCGCTGCTCGCGGCTCATGCCGGGCGGGTTGTGGAGATAGGGCACGGGGTCGCCGGTGTTGCGGAAGCGCACTCCCTGGTAGCGGCTCGGGAGAAAGCCGCTACCCCAGTAGTAGTCATAGAAGAGCTGGCCGCAGGTCTTGCCCTTGTCCGAGGAAGTCATCGCCACGAACGCCGGCAGGTCATTCGCCTCGCAGCCGAGACCATACGCGAGCCACGCGCCCAGGCTCGGCCGACCGGGCACTTGCGCGCCGGTCATGAAGAACGTGACGCCGGGCGCGTGGTTCACGGCCTCGGTGGTCATCGAGCGCACCACGCAAATGTCGTCCGCCAACGCGCCGATGTTCGGCAGCATCTCGCTGAACTCCGTGCCGCTCTTGCCGTAGCGTTTGAAGGGTTTGATGGCCGGCTGGATGGGCCATTTCTTGTAGCTCGCGGACATCGTCGAGAGCCGCGTGGTGCCGCGCACGCTCTCGGGGATGTCCTGCCCCTTCATCTTCTCCAACATCGGCTTCGGATCAAAGAGGTCGAGGTGCGACGGCCCGCCGCCCTGCCACAGGCAGACCACGCGTTTGGCCTTGGGCGCGAAGTGCGGGAGATTCGGCAAGCCCGGCTGGCCAGCGGCCGCGGCGCTGGCGAACCGGGGTCCCAGCAGCGAGGCCAGCGCAATGCCGCCGATGCCCTGCGCCGCCGAGCCGAAGAGCTGGCGGCGGGTGACGCGCTGGTGGTTGGTGAGGAGTTCGGGGAGCATAGCTTGAAGGAGTTATTCGCGGGTGAGCGCTTCATCGAGGTTGAACAGCGCCAGACACACTGCCGTGAGCGCCGCGTGTTCCGTCACCGCGAGCTGCGGTTGCTTCGGTGCAGCTCCGACCGCCACGACCTGCGCGGCGGCCTTGGCGTCGGCTGCGTAGAACTTGAGTTGCTTCTCCAGCATCCGGCGCAACGTGCCGACTTCGTTCGCCGTCGGCTTGCGCCCCAGCACGCGGCGGAAGGCCAAGGTTAGCCGCGCTTCAGTTTCCGCACTCGCCTCCATGCTGCGAGCCGCCAGCACCCGCGCCGCCTCCGCCCACGTCGGGTCGTTCAGCGTGGTGAGCGCGTGCAACGGCGTGCTGGTCGTGGACGCGCGCACCTTGCAGGTCTGGCGATTGGAGGCATCGAACATGTTCGCCGGCCCGATGGTGCGCCGCCAGAACGTGTAGAGGCTGCGCCGGTAGAGGTCCGCGCCGCTGGACGCCGGATAGGTGAAGTCGCGCTCCTTCGTGATGGCCAGCGTCTCCCACACATCGTCGGGCTGGTAGGGATAAACCGGCTTGCCACCCACGCGGGCGTCGAGCAGGCCGCTCGCCGACAGCGCCACATCGCGCAACACCATCGCCGGCGCCCGGAAGCGCGCGCCCCGCGCCAGTAGCCGATTCTCCGGGTCGCGTTGCAGCAGGTCGCGGCTCACGCGGCTGCTCTGGCGATACGTCGCGCTCGTCACGATGAGCCGGTGCATTTGCTTCATGCTCCAGCCGCGCGCCCGGAACTCCACCGCCAGCCAGTCCAGCAGGTCGCGGTGCAACGGCATTTCGCTCTGCACGCCAAAATCCTCCGCCGTCTTCACCAGCCCCGCGCCGAAGAACGTCTGCCACATCCGGTTCACCTGCACGCGCGCGGTGAGCGGATGCTCCGGCACGAACAGCGATTGCGCGAAGCCCAGCCGGTTCGTTGGCGCGTCCTTCGGCGGCGCGGGCAGGAACGCCGGCGTGGCGAAGGTCACCTTGTCCTTCGGCTTCAAGTATTCGCCGCGCTCCAGCATGAAGGTCTCGCGCGGCTTGTCATCGCGCATGACCATCACGCGCGGCACCTCTTCCTTCCGATACTTCTCCGCCTGCTTCTTCAAGTCCTCCACCACCTTCGTCGCCGGGTCCTTCGCCGCGATGCCCGGCCAGACCTTGGTTTCAAACTGCGTGCGCAGACCGGCCGCCAGCTCCTTGCTCTGCGCTGCGCTGCGCTTGTCACTCGCCACGCGGAGAATCGCCGTGAGGTTCGCCGGCAGCGGCTTGCCATCCGGCGTGTTGGAATCTGCCGTCAAGCCCGTGGTCCACGCGGCGAGCGCGAGTTCGAGTTTCTCCTTCGCCTGCCCGTTCGTCTCGGCCGCCTTCACCTTCGCCTCGTGCGCCGCAAGCCACGCCTTGTTCTCCTCCGTGGGCAACTCGGCGAACGGCGCAGCGATGCGCTTCGGCCCAGGGCCGCCGCCCGCGAGACCATTCTCCGAGACCTGGTTGAACGCCGACATCAGCCCGTAGTAATCGCGCTGCGTGAGCGGGTCGTATTTGTGGTCGTGGCATTGCGCGCACGCCAGCGTCAGCCCGAGCCAGGTCGTCGCCGTCGTGTCCACGCGGTCGAAGAGGATGTTGAAGCGCTGCTCCTCCGCGATGGCCCCGCCCTCGCCGTTGAGGAGGTGATTGCGGTTGAAGCCCGTGGCAATGAGCTGGTCATCCGTCGGCTTGGGCAAAAGGTCGCCCGCTAGTTGCTCGATTGAAAAGCGGTCGAACGGCATGTCCGCGTTCAGCGAGCGCACGACCCAATCGCGCCACACCCACTGAAATGTGTCGCCGTCCTGCTGGAAGCCATTGCTGTCCGCGTAACGCGCGGCGTCGAGCCACGGCAAGGCCATCCGCTCGCCGTAGTGCGGCGACTTCAGCAAGCGGTCCACCAGCCGCTCGTAAGCGTCCGGCGCGGTATCGGCGACAAAGGCATCCACCTCCTCCGGCTTCGGCGGCAGCCCGAGCAAGTCCAGCGACAGTCGGCGCACCAACGTCGCGCGGTCCGCCTCAGGCGACGGCGACAACCCCGCCGCCTCCAGCTTCGCGAGCACGAAGCGGTCAAGGTCAGTGCGCGCCCAGTCGGCGCGCTTGACGGTCGGCAAAACCGGCCGCTGCGGCGCGGTAAACGCCCAGTGCGCCTCATACTCCCCGCCCTCGGCCACCCAGCGCTTCAGCAACTCCTTCTGCGCCGGCGTGAGCGTGCGATTGGACTTCGCCGGCGGCATCAGGTCGTCGCGGTCCGTGGTGAACACGCGCTTCACCAGCTCGCTCTCCAGCGGCTTGCCCGGGACGAACGCCTTCCCCTTCAGCGCATCTGCGCGCCCATCCAGCCGCAGGTCGCCCTTGCGATGGTTCGGGTCCTGCCCGTGGCAGTAGAAGCAGTTTTCGGAAAGAATGGGCCGGATGTCGCGGTTGAACTCGATTTTGGCCGGCAAGCTCTGTGCGAATCCAAAGACCGCCGTGTAGGCTAAAACTATTAGGAGCAAGACCGAGCGTTGCACCAACCCCAACACCCCAGCGGGCAACGCCCCCGGCTGGAGACTCGCGGTCAGACATCCGGATTGGAAAACAGTCGCGAAAAAGTTCGGCATCGGCCTGTCAGACTATGCCTACCACGACAGATTCAGTTCTCTTCCAGTCCCCTCTTGCCTCCACGGTGGCAAAGAATGGCGCGCACCCAGCGCTGCTTCACCACTGCGGCACTTCAGTCGTTCACCGCGTGATGCGGTAACTTTCTCGCTTCGCGTCGAACAGCTCCGGCTTCAGCTTTGTGCCCAGGCCAGGCCCCTCCGGTGGGAGCGCGAAGCCTTGCTCGATGACCACATTTGTCTCGATCAGCGAGCTGTAGAACGTGCGGATGTGCGCGCGGACGGATTCTTGGAAGGTCACGTTCGGCACCGCCGTGGCGACATGCAGCCCAGCGAAGAGTGTGAGCGGGCCGGTGCAATCGTGCATGGTGGCGGGGATATTGTAGGTCTGCGCGAACTCCGCCAGCCGCCGCGTCTCGCTGATCCCGCCCACCCACGTCGGGTCAATCATCACGTAGTCAACGGCGTGCCGTTCCAGCACGAGCCGGTAGTCTTCGCGGCTCGTCAGCATCTCGCTCACGGCGATGGGCAGCCGCGCCTTGTCGCGGAAGTCGGCGAGCGTGTCGGCGTTGTCCACGCGCATCACGTCCTCCAGCCAGAGTGGACGCAGGTCACGCATGGCCTCGGCGATGCGCAGCGCGGCGGGGAGTTGGAAGAAGCCGTGGCCATCAAGCAGGATTTCAATCTTGTCGCCGACGCGTTTGCGCGCCTCCTCCATCGGCTTCACACAGGCTTTCACGGCGGACCACGGAAGGAAGTTCCCGCCGTGCTCGTGGAACGCGCGGTCGAAGGTCCAGAACTTCATCGCGCAATAACCCTCGGCCACTAGCTCTTCTGCGAGGTCGCCGGCGGCGTAGTTGGAAGCCCAGTTGTCTTCGAGCGGACCGGGCTTGCCCACGTCGCCGTGGCCCGGCCAACCCTGGTCGCGACCCGCGCCGAGGCGACGTCCGTAGGTCGGGCCGCCGGAGCTGTTGTAAACGCGCACCTTGTCGCGGGCTTTGCCTCCGAGGAGTTGCCAGATGGGCCGCCCGCAGACTTGGCCGAGGATGTCCCAGAGCGCGAGATCAATGGCGCTGATCGCCCGCAGCTCCGTCCCGCGCGACCCAAACGCGCTCGCGCGCTCGTAGAGGAAACGCCAGTGGTTCTCAATGGAGAGCGGGTCCGCGCCGAGGAGCCGACGGCCCATCCAATCGTGAATCATTGCGGCCACCGCGTGTGGCACGTAGTAAGTCTCGCCGTGCCCGATGACGCCCGCGTCCGTGTGGATGCGCAGCAGAAGCAGTCCCGGCATGATGTCGTCGGGGATGACGGTCTCGATGGCGGTGATCTTGATGCCCGAGCTGTTGGGCACGGGTTTGGGCGCGGGGGAAATGGTGGCGGCGGACTTGGCTGGCTGCTTCATATTGGTGCGCCATTGACCTCGCTTCAGGCCATGCGTGCAAGCCTGGAGCAAGCGGGGGTTCCACGCGCGGGTGTATCTCACTTTTTGCAAGCTTGGCTGAGTGTTCGTGGCCGTCCTCCCCCACCCCAGCCTTCTCCCGCTGGGCGAAAGGGGACGCTCGGGTTCCCGAAGCGGCGTGAAGCGCACTCCCTCTCTCCCTTGGAGGGAGAGAACCCACGGCCCCAAGACCCGCGATTTCGGCCCTCGGCGGGCCGTGGATTCTCACTCCGCTCCTGCGTCGCGGGGCGAGGGGGTCTATCTGCCGTGGGGTGTGTGTCAAGTTGCGCCCGAACGCGCCCTCACACCGTCAGAAGGATTGACTTCACCCCGGCTGCCATGTCGAATTCGCGCGCTCCATCGCCAGTCCGGCACGCTGCGCGGGCGGGTTTGGAGCTTGTCCGTCACCAACAAAACGCACACGCACTATGGCCAAGAAACAACTCCGCATCGGTCTCATCGGCTACGGCTTCATGGGCCGCGCCCACTCCAACGCCTTCGCCCAAGTCGGGCATTTCTTCCCCAGCGAGCACGAGATTGTGCTGCAAGCCGTCTGCGGTCGCGACGCCGTCGCCGCCCAGGCCTTCGCGGACAAGTGGGGCTACAAGTCCATCGAGACCGACTGGAAGAAGCTCATCGCCCGCGACGACATTGATGTCATCGACATCGCCACGCCGAACAACCTCCACGCCGAGCAAGCCATCGCCGCCGCCAAGGCCGGCAAGATGATTCTCTGCGAGAAGCCCCTTGCGCTGAACGGCAAAGAAGCCAAGAAGATGGTCAAAGCCATCGAGAAGGCCGGCGTCGCGAACATGGTCTGGTATAACTATCGCCGCTGCCCCGCCGTCACGCTCGCGAAGGAGCTGATTGATTCCGGCAAGCTTGGCAAGGTCTTCCACTACCGCGCGAACTTCCTCCAAGACTGGACCATCAATCCCGAGCTGCCCCAAGGCGGCACCGGCCTCTGGCGGCTCGACTCGAAGGTCTCCGGCAGCGGCGTCACGGGCGACCTCCTCGCGCACTGCATTGACACGGCCCTGTGGCTGAACGGCGGCATCAAGAACGTCAGCGCGATGACCGAGACCTTCATCAAGGAGCGTAAGCACACGCTCACCGGCAAGGTCCAGAAGGTGGACATCGACGACGCGTGCGCGTTCCTCTGCCGCTTCAACAACGGCTCGCTCGGCCTCTTCGAGTCCACCCGCTACGCGCGCGGTCACAAGGCGCTCTACACCTTCGAGGTGAACGGCGAGAACATGAGCCTCAAGTGGGACCTTCACGACCTGCACCGCCTCCAGATTTTCGACTACAAGGATGTCGGCACCGAGCGCGGCTGGAAGAGCGTCCACGTCAGCGACGGCGACCATCCCTACTGCGGCAAGTGGTGGGTGCCCGGCCTACAGCTCGGCTACGAACACAGCTTCGTCCACGCGGTCGTGGAGTTCATCAAGGGCCTCGAATCTGGCACGGCAGCGAAGCCAGACTTCAAGGACGGCCTCGCGACGGACTACGTCGTGGACGCCGTGCTCGCTTCCGGCAAGTCCGGCAAGTGGGTAAAAGTGAAGCAGACGAAGTAAGTGCGCATTTCCGCAGTGGGCGGGCGTCCGTGTGCCCGCCGCAATCCGCCAAGCATCTCGCTTGGCGGATTCTTTTTTTGCGACCGGACGGTGGCAGAACCGAGGCCGTGAGAGGCTTTGCAACCGCGTAGCTTCCCTGCGGCTGCTCCCTCTCCCCTTCATCGCTGAAGGGGAGAGGGCCGGGGTGAGTGGTTACGTGCGTCGGCGTGGGTGGCCGCTCCCCTCATCCGGCCTGCGGCCACCTTCGCCACTCCTACGAGGAAGGAAGGAACGCAACCAACGCTCGCGCAACTCAATCGTTATTCCCCGAAACCTGCGGGGAACCAGCTTGACCACTACGGCCCCTTCGCCGCTGCGTTCCCCCGCTCCCACACGCGTTCGAGGAAGCGCCGTTCCGCGCTGTTCTTGAGCTTGCCGCCAGCGGTGCTGAAGAGCGCCTTGGCCCGTTCCTGTTCGCCCCGCGCAAGACACTCGCGCAGCGCCTCGGTCAACTCGTCCGGCGTCACCGGAGTCTGATTCGTGCCGCTCGCGCGCAGCCGTTGCTCCACGCTGGTGAGGAACGTCTGAAAACTCTCCGCGCTGCGCGGCGGCGTGAAGATGCTGGGCGGCAGGGCGGGCGCGGCGGCGTCCGGGAGGCTCCGGGCGCGGGCGTTCCCGGCCAACGCGGCAGCGGGATTCACCGAACCAAACTCGGCGGCGAAGACCGGCGCGAGCAGCTCGGCGGACGCCGTGTGCAACGCGGTGCGCTTGGGCAGCGGCGCGAGCTGATGCTGCCGCGTCCGCTCGTCGAACTGGAGAAACGCCTTCGCCGACGCGCCGATGAAGAACGCCTTCGGGGCCTCGTATTCCAAGACTGGAAACTCATCCGACTGCTCCGGCCCGTTCTCGATGAACAGCCGCGCAGTGCGTTGCGAGGCGAACTGCCGCGCCCAGAGCGCTTCCGGCGCGAGCAGCCCAATGGTGGCCAAATCCTTCCCCGGCTCCGCGCGCGCAAAGACCTTGCCCCAGACTTCCGGCCCGGTGGCCCACGGTTTCTGCGAGCCGAGCAGGATGAGGTCGCCAGTGCCGGGGTCCCAGAGCTCGACGTGCGGGAAGACGCTCGCGAACGTGTGCAGCACCAGCGCCACGATGCCGTCGTGCATCTCGTAAACGTGGAACCACTGCGTCATCAACCCGCCGTCCTTGAGCCGGCTCGCGCACAGCTCGTAGAACTCCCGGCTGAACACGCTGCCCACGCCGACCATCCACGGGTTCGACGGCTCGCTGATAATCACGTCGTAGCGCTGGAGACTGAGCTTGAGCAGCGTGCGCGCGTCCTCGCCCACGATGCGCGCCCGCGGGTCGGTCAACACGCCGCGGTTCCACGGCGCGAAGAATTTCCCAGCCCGCATCACCGGCGCGCAGTTCTCCGCCACCGTCACGCGGTCAATCGGGTGGCCCAGCAGCGCGCCCGCCGTCACGCCGCTGCCAAAGCCCAGGACGAAGATGTCCTTGCTGTCCGGGCGCGCGAGCATTGGCAGATGGCCGAGGAGAAATTGCGTCGCCATGTCGCCGCGCGAACTGGCGTCGGGCTTGCCGTTGATGCGCAGCACAAGCTGGTCGCTCGCGCCCACGCCGTCGCCTTGCTCGACGGCGACCGAGGCGTCCGCCGCGTCTTCGTAGAAGTGCAGTTTGACGTGCCGCTGGCGGTGGCCGACGAGGTCCTTGCCCAGCTCCGTTTCCCGCAAGCGGAAGATGCCGGAACTCAAGAGATGCCGCCAGGTGTCCCCGCCGGTTGCGCCCACGAGCAAGAGCCCTGCGCCGACCGAGCCGGCGGTGACTTGCAGCGTCGCGTGCTGGAACTTCCGCCCCAGCAGCCACGCCGCGCCGCACAGGCCCAGCGCCAACGCGAGGAACGCGCCCCGCAGACCGAGCTGCGGCATCAGCACGAAGCCCGTGACCAGCGTGCCCGCGACCGCGCCGAGGGTGTTCCACGTCAGCAGCCGTCCCACGCCGCGCCCCAGCTCCGGCCCGCTCTGCGGCAGCTCGCGCAGCCACAGCGGCAACACCGCACCGAGCAAGCCCGCCGGCACGCCCAGCACCACGAGTGACATCGCGGCGGCGAAGGCTTGGTGAAACGTGAAGCCCGTCTGAGTCCGCGCGATGCCGGTCTTCACCCAGCGGTAGAACTCCACCCATTGCTCGACGCCTGCGACCAACAGCCCGAGCCACACCGCCGCCCCGAGCAGCAGCACAGCCGTCGCCGTCTCGCGTGCCCAGCCGCGTGTGCGCGGTGACGCCATGACCGCCCCGCCCAACCCGATGCCGAAGATGAACGACATCAGCACAATGGCAAACGCCTGGAGCGACGCGCCGAAGACGAGCACGAGCGAGCGGGCGGCCAACACTTCCAAGCCCATCGAGACTGCGCCGGTGAGGGCGACGATGAGGATTGAAAGCGGAGGGGATGGGGGATGGGGAATGGGGGATGGGGCGGAAGCATTCGCGAATTCGACCGGACTCGTTGCAGGCAGCGTTCCAGGGCTGCGCGCCAGACCAAGCGCGGTGAGACCCAGGAAGACGTTCACTACCGCCGTGAGTTGCAGCGACGCCGTCATACCCATCGCGGGCACCAGCACGAAGCCCGCAAGCCACGCACCGCAGACTGCGCCGAGGCTGTTCACAGAATAAAAGCGCGCGGAGAGCCGGCCAGCGTCGGGCCCACGCCGGTTCAACCACGCGGCGATGAGCGGGAGCGTGCCGCCCATGAGCACCGTCGGGCCAAGCAGTAGCCCCACGCTCAGGACGGCCTTCAACGCGAGCAAGGCCAGCGGTTGCTCCAGCAGCGGCGCACCCGCGCGGATGAACAAGTTGTCCGCCGCCGAGTGCAGTAGGTGGAAGACGACGGCGTAGAAGCCGATGGCAATTTCCAGTTTGCCGTAGAGCGCGAGCGGGTTCGCCACCGCGTCCGCACGCCGACCGAAGAGCCGGTTGCCCAGCGCCAGGCCGCCCATGAAGACCGCCAGCACCACCGTCTGCGCCTGCACCGTGCTGCCGAGCATCAGCGCCAGATGCTTCGACCACAGGACTTCATAGACCAGCGCCGTCGCCCCGGAGCAGAAGAAGAGCAGCAGCACCGTCATGGGAGGGGAAGCAGGGTAGCCACGGATCGTGCGAACATCGGCGCAAAGTGTTTGGGAAGCCCTCCAGTGCCGCAAGGAAAACCCCGGCCACCGCGTGCGACCGGTGTCGCGAGCGCGGCGGCGGCTCCTTCAACCGGCTTGCAATGCCCTTCCTGCCGCGCAGAGTTCCGCGCGTTGCCATGCTCATCACTCCCATCATCGCCACCTACTCCATCGTCGCCTTCGACCCCGCAAGCGGCGACCTCGGCGTCGCCGTGCAGAGCAAGTTCTTCGGCGTCGGCACCGTGGTCCCGTGGGCGCGCGCGGGCGTCGGGGCCGTCGCCACCCAAGCTTCGGCGAACATCACTTACGGCCCACGCGGACTGGACTTACTGGCCAACGGAAGTTCCCCCGAGCAAACCGTCCGCCTCCTCACCGAGACCGACGAAGGCCGCGACCACCGCCAGCTCGGCGTCGTGGATGCCAAGGGCCGCGCCGCCAGCCACACCGGCGCGAAATGCAACGCGTGGGCCGGCCACATCGTGCGCCCGAACTTCGCCGTGCAGGGCAACATCCTCGCCGGTGAGGCCGTGGTGAAGGCGATGGCCACCGCTTACGAGAAGGCCCAATCCACCGAGAGTAGCGAGCTGGCCGACTGGCTCGTTGCCGCGCTACACGCGGGCGAAGGCGAGGGCGGCGACGTGCGGGGCCGCCAGTCCGCCGCGCTGCTTGTGGTGCGAGAGAACGGCGGCTACGGCCGCGCCACCGACCGCTACATTGACGTGCGCGTGGACGACCACCAGGACCCGAACGTCGAGCTGTCGCGCCTGCTCGAACTTCACAAACGCTTTTATCCGAGCCTTCACCGCAACCGTCCGGTGCGATGATGCCTGCGCCTGCCAAGCCTTCCCTGCGACAGCGCATCGCCCTGCGGCTGGCCCGGGTTGCGTTGATTGGGTTTGCAGTTGCCGCTTTGCTGGCCATGTTCGATGGCGTGCCCACCAATCTCGGCCTCACCAGTGGCAAGCTCGCCCCCTGCCCCGACTCGCCCAATTGCGTGAGCAGCACCGCGACGGACCCGCGCCATGCCATCGCTGGGTTTGCGCTGGAACATTCGCTCGGCGCGGCGAAGGAAGAGTTGAAGGGGGCCGTTGCAAAACTGCCGCGTGCCAAGCTCATCTCCGAGACGGACAACTACCTGCACTTCGAGTTCCGCAGCCTCATCTTTCGCTTCGTGGACGACGTGGAATTCCACCTCGTTGACGCTACCAAGACCATCCACGTCCGCTCTGCCTCGCGCGTCGGTTACAGCGACTTCGGTGTGAACCGCCGCCGCGTCGAGGCGATCCGCGCCGGGCTGCCGGAAGCGATGCGGAGCACGCGGTAGCCGCCGAGTTCAGGGGGCGGATTCGTCCGGGCGCAACCGAGTCCGCCTCCTCACCTCGGCGACTACGGGCATTGGAAAACTGCGCGCGGGATTGACGACTTATTTCCCGCCCGGCAGGCTGCGGCCCGTCCTCCAACACGCCTATGAACAAACTCACCTCCCTCACCCTGTCCCTGCTCGCCATGCCCACGGTGGCGCTCGCCGCCGAGCCGGGCGCGTTGTCCGTGCGCGGCAACCCGCTGCCCGAGGCGCTGCTCTCGATGGTCGTCTTCGCGCTGGTCGGCACCCTCACCGCCATCGGGGGCTACCGGCTCTTTGACAAGTTCACGCCCGGCGACCTCCACAAGGAAATCCTGGAGAACAAGAACGTCGCCGTCGCCATCATCGCGGCGGCGGTCATCCTAGGCGTCTGCCTGATCGTCGCGGCGGCCATCATGGGCTGATCGCGGCGTGCCTCAACCAACGTGAAACGGAGCCAACACATCCGGCTGGTGCTGGTGGGCGGGTTGTCCACGGCAGCCTTGGCGGGCGGCGCAAACGAAGCGCAGGCGCAGTCCACGCCCACGCGCGCCTACGCGCTGCAAGGCAACGCCTTCACCAACGACCACTACCTGTCCTACGCCGGCTACTACCACGCGCCTTACCGCGCGTGGTTCGTCCACCGCTACAATCACTTCGACCCGCAGCAGAAGAAGTATTTCCACGGTGGCCTCTGGAGCGAGCAGCCACACCAGAGCTTCACGAACATCTCCACGCCGTTGCCGGACGCGGTGGCAGTCGCGCTCGCCAACCAGCCGAAACCGCCGGTCCATTCCAGCAGCTCGACGACCCGCAGCGGCTTCGGCGGCACGTCGCACTCGTGGGGAGGAGGCATCGGCTCGTGAAAGTCAGGCGGCGAGCATCCCTTCGCCCGTGGAGCGCGGACGCCCACGTCCGCAGTTGTTCTCCTCGTGCAATCGCGGCTGCGGACGTAGGCGTCCGCGCTCCATGCCACTGGGTATGACCCGCCACTCCCTCACCCCGCGCGCGGACTGGCCGGCGAAGGTCGAGCAAGTCGGCCTCACCTACCACTCGCACCCGCACGGGCCTTACTGGGATGAGTCGGCGTGCTACGAGTTGAGCGCGGATGAAGTCGCTGCGTTGGAATCCGCCGCGAACGCGTTGCACCCGCTCTGCATCGAAGCGGCGGAGGCGGTGATTCAACACGGCTGGTGGGACCGCCTCGGCATTCCGCCCGCTGCCGTGCCATCGATTCTCCAGAGCTGGGAGCGCGATGACTTCAGTGTCTATGGCCGGTTCGATTTCGCCTTCGACAGTGCCTCACCGCCGAAGCTGTTGGAATACAACGCCGACACGCCGACCGCGCTCCTTGAAGCCGCCGTGGCCCAGTGGTTCTGGCTGCAAGACACGCGCCCGGCGAGCGACCAGTTCAACTCGATTCACGAGCGGCTCATAGCGGCGTGGCAGCGCTGGGGCGGCAAGGCGCTGCACTTCAGCGCCATCAAGGACCACCCCGAGGACGCGCAGACGGTGCTCTACCTGCGCGACACCGCCGAGCAAGCGGGCGTGGCCACGCAGTTCGTCCATGTCGAGGACATCGGCTGGAACGGCGCGGACTTCGTGGACCTCGCGGACGCGCCCATCGCGCAGTGCTTCAAGCTCTACCCGTGGGAATGGCTTTGGCACGAGGAGTTCGGGGCGCACCTCACGCACGAACGCACGCGCTTCATCGAACCGACTTGGAAGATGCTCCTGAGCAACAAGGGTCTGCTGCCCATCCTCTGGGAACTCTTCCCCGGCCATCCAAATCTCCTGCCCGCCTACGAAGCCCCCGAGCCGCTTGGCCAGAACTTTGTCAAAAAGCCCAAGCTCAGTCGCGAGGGGGCGAACGTCTCGCTCGTGCAAGCGGGCCGCGTGGCCGAGGAAGTCGGCGGCGACTACGGCGCGGAGGGCTACGTGTATCAGGCGGTCGCGCCGCTCCCGGAGTTCGCGGGCAACCATCCTGTCTTCGGCGTCTGGGTCGTGGACCACGCGGCGGCGGGCCTGGGCATCCGCGAGGACACGCGCCGCATCACCGGCAACCTGAGCCGCTTCGTGCCGCACTTTTTCAATTGAACGACGCGAACCACGAATGGACACGAATGAACACTAATTCGAGATTTGTTTCGAACCGCTCCCCATTCGTGTCCCTTGGTGTTCATTCGTGGTTGCCCTTATTCCCGTGAACAACGCCAATCCCACGCCCATCCGCGTCGGCATGACCGGCACCTTCGCCGGCAAGAGCTACACCATCATCGCACGCGTCGTGATGGGCATGGAGGACGCGGGCGAGACTTACTTCTGGAACGAGTTCTACCTCAGCGACGGCTCGGACCGCATCGCCATGCTCGTGTGCGAGGAAGTCTATGGCGCGCAGCAATGGCGGCTCTTCACTGAGTTCACGCCGCAATCGCCGCTCACCGCGCGGGAGGCGGGAATGAAACAAGTCGGCAACCGCGTGAACCTCGACGGCGTGTCTGCCGCAGTGACAGTCGTGGACCAGACCCGCGTTTACTACATCGAGGGCAAAGCGCCCGACTGGGTCTCCGTCATGGACGAGGCGCAGTTTTTCAACGCCGAGGCCGGCGGGAAGATGTGGGTCGTGAGCTGGAGTGGCGACGAGGTGGAATACTACTGCGGGATGCAATTGCACCCGGACGCCGTGGCGCAGGCACTACGATTGCCGCCGACCTCGTTCAAGAAGGTCTCGGGGAGCAGCTTGGTCAGTTCCGGCAGCTCCGGCGGTGGCCTGAACGCCGGCAGCATCGCCGCGTTGCTCACGTTCGCGGTGGGCGGATTCTTCCTCTTCCGTTCGTGCAGCTCTGGGCCGCGTTACACGAGCACACAGCACTTCCCGCCGCCTCCGCCCGTTGTCCAGCGCGCGCCCGCACCGCCTCCACCGCTGACGGTCGGGACGAACGTGGTGCTTGATGGCCGCACTTATCAGGTCGTCACCCATCGTGTGACCGGCTTTACGAAGGTAAACGCGCAGTGGAGCACACACCACTACCAAGTCACCGACGGCAGCGGTCAGACCAACCTCTTGGCCGCCCGCCTGCAATCGGCCTCTCCGAGCCTGCACCTCTTCAAGCAGCACGCCGCCACGCGTCCGCCCACGCCTGCGACGGCTGCCGCGATGCGCGTGGGCGAGAAGGTCACCATCGACGATTACCAAGGCACCATCACCGAGCTGCTGATGTCGCAGGAAATCTCGCGCACCGGCCCGCCCATCGAAGGGTTGGGCACCAACGGACTGACCTACCATTACCTCGCCGCCGGCAGCAACGGCGTGCTGCTCGCGAGTTGGAATGGGGAGCGCGTCGTTTTCCATCGCGGCCAGACGGTGGTGAACCACACGCCGTGACCGGAGCGCGGCATTTATGCCGCTTCAAGGTGCTGCGTTCTTTGGCGTTCGGATGGAATGCTGCGGTCGGACGTTGAAGCGGCATGAATGCCGCGCTCCGCGTGCGTTGCGTTGACGCTGGTTGTTCCGGCGGTTTTACTGTCGGCATGAAGCCCGTTCTCCGACTGCTGCTGGCCGCTTTCCTCGGCTGTGCCTTCGTCCCATGTGCCACTCCGCAAGTCGTCAACCGCCCGCCGGTGCCGGAGTGGATTTCCAGAACGGACGCGCAGGCTGGCGACACAGTCTTCTTCCGCCGCGAATTCACCGCTCCCACGCCGCTGCTCAAATCTGTCCTGCTCGGCGCGTGCGAGGGGCGCATGGAAGTGTTCCTGAACGACAAGCGCATCGGTGAAATCATCGGCGCGACCAATGCCACCGGCTTCGATGTCACCGGCCATCTGCGTCCGGGAACGAACGTCCTCGCGCTGCGCACAGTGAGTCCCACCGGACCGGTCAAGGTCGCCGTGCTGCTCGAACTCAACGCGGACCTCGCGCGGCAGCAGTGGATCGTCTCGGACGCCAACTGGCGGACCGGGCTGGCGTTGCGCACGGATCGTCCGCAGCCCGCGCACAGCCTTGGCCGCGTGGACGCGGATGCGAAGGCAAACCCCTTCGCGCCCGAAAAAATGGTGGACGCCTACAACAGTTGGAAGCTCGCCCGCGCCGGCACCGCTGCCACGGACCCCGCCACGTTCTCGCTTCCGCCGGGCTTCAAGGCCGAGCTGGTCCGCAGCGCGTTGCCGGAGGAAGGCTCGTGGATTGCGCTGGCCTTTGACCCGCAGGGCCGGCTCACACTCGCGCGTGAGAAGAAGGGGTTGCTCCGGTTGTCACTCGATTCGGCCGGGGTTTCAAAAGTCGAAGTCATCAATGACACGCTCCTCGAATGCCGTGGCCTGCTCTACGCCCACGGCGCGCTCTACGCCAATGCGAACAACTCCAAGACGCTCGTCCGCCTGCGCGACACCAAGGGCACCGGCCAGTTCGACGAGACCACCGAGCTGCTCAAGACCGAGGGCGGCGTCGGGCACGGGCGCAACCACCTCAAGCTCGGGCCGGACGGCTGGCTTTGGATTGCGCACGGCAACAACGTCCAACTGCCCAAGAACCTTTCCATCAACTCGCCCCTGCGGAACTTCGCGCACGACCGCCTCATCGCGTGCCCGTGGGACGCGGGCATGTTTGACGGCGACGTGCTCCTGCCCGCCGGCCACATCCTGCGCATGAAGCCGGACGGCAGCGAGGTGCAGCTCTGGGCCGGCGGCCTGCGCAACCCGCTGGATGTTGCCTTCAACGAGCACGGCGACCTCTTCACCTTCGATGCCGACATGGAGTGGGACGTGGGCTGCCCGTGGTATATGCCCAACCGCGTGCTGCACATCGTGCCCGGCGCGGACTTCGGCTGGCGGCGCGGCACCGGGCGCTGGCCCGCGTGGTATCCCGACACGTTGCCCAGTGTGGTGGACATCGGCCTCGCGTCGCCCACTGCCGTCACCTTCGGCCACGGCGCGAAGTTCCCGGCGAAGTATCAAAAGGCGTTCTACATCTGCGACTGGGCCTACGGGCGTATCCTCGCGGTGCACATGACGCCGCAAGGCGCGAGCTACACCGGCACGAGCGAACTCTTCGTCGGTGGCCGCCCGCTGAATGTGACCGATGTGTGCATCGGGCCGGACGGCGCGATGTGGTTCACGACGGGCGGACGCGGGACGCAGTCGGGGTTGTATCGGGTTACGGCGTTGGGCGATGGGCAAGCCGCCGGCGCAGCGAACGCTCTCACTCACCCTAACCCTCTCCCGCTGGGAGAGGGAACAGCCACGAAAGCGCGTCCGGCTACCGAGCGCGTCGGCTCCAATCCAGCGCGGCCTGCGTCTCCCCCTATCCCAGCGGGCCGGGGTGAGGGAGAACGGAAACCTCGGAGCATGGCCGCGCCGAGTTCTCAACCTCCTGGTGCCGTCTCGGTCAGTTATGTCCAAGGAACCACTCAGTCGGTAGCGGTAGCTAACACAATAGGGTTGGGCGTGGGAACTCAACCGAGTGCTCTCAGCTTTGGGTTCACGACGTTCGCATCCGAAGAAGTCTTGAGCATCGACTGGAACCACTTCTTCAAGAACGACGGCGACAAGCGACTCTTCCGCGCCAACTTTCATGCCTGGCCAACCTTCACCGGGATGAACAGCTTCACGATGCACCAAGTGAGGATGTTGCTTGAGCTTGCTGGCGCTACGAATTGGACCGGCGACATTCTTGCCACGACTAACCAGCCTTGGCATCCCTTTGGCAGCTTGGTTCTAGCTCGGGAGGGGAAACCTGAGTCGAAGGAGCGAATGCTCAAGGCTTTAGCCTTCGGGCAGAAAGCCACAGCACCGGAAGCCGAGCACATCCTCACCCTCCGCGCTCTGGCCCTCACCTTCATCCGCCTCGGCCCGCCCGACGAAACCCAGCGCCAAGCCTCCTTGAACTGGCTTGAGCCGCTCTACCCCAACCCCAGCCCGCGCGTGAACCAGATGCTCGTCGAGCTGCTGGTCTATCTACGCTCTCCGCAGGTCATCGCCAAGACCGTCCCGCTGCTGCGCGCCGCGACCGCGAGCGAGGACTTGCTGCACTACCCGTTCTACCTCCGCTACGCCCGCGACGGCTGGACGTCCGACGCGCGCCGCGCCGTCTTCGACGCGCTCGACCGCGCCGAGCGCCTGCCCGGCGGGCGCACCTACTTCACCTCCATCGCGAACGTCCGCAAGGAACTCCTCGCCTCGCTCACTCCGGAGGAGCGCACCGCCTTGGGCGGGAGCGCGGGTCTGCGACCCGCAGCCGGTGCGAAGTCCGATTTACCCACGCCGCCACCGCCCCGCTTCGTGAAAGACTGGAAGCTCCCCGAGCTCGAACCCCGCCTCGCCGAAGTCGGCAAGGGCCGCAGCTACGAGGGCGCGCGCACCGCGCTGCTCACCGCGCAATGCGTCCACTGCCACCGCGTCAGCAACGACCCCGCGTTTCCGAACAGCGTCATCGGCCCGGAGCTGCTGGCCGTCGGCGCGCGTTTCAGCCGGCGGGATTTGCTCCTGCACATCATCGAGCCGAGCGTGGTGATTGATGAGAAGTTCCGCCAGACCCGCTTGCTCCTGAAGGACGGCGACGACGTGAGCGGCATGGTGGAACGCGAGGCGGACGGGAAGCTCTTCGTCCGCCCCAGCCCGCTGGAGGAAAAGCTCATCGAAGTCGCCGTGACGAATGTCCGCGAGCGCCGCCTCTCGGAAGTCTCGCCCATGCCCAGCGGCCTGCTCAACAGCCTGCGCCTCGACCAAATCCTCGACCTCCTCGCCTACCTCGAAGCCGCCGGCGACCCGAAGCACCGGAACTTCCAGCCTTGAGGGCGGGTTAGTTCCGGCTAAACACATTGAAAAACACTCTGGGAAGCGCTGATTTTAACCACAGAGACACAGAGTTCACCGAGTAAAGCCGGTGAACTCCCTGCTCGGTGTCCTCTGTGTCTCGGTGGTCAAATGATTTGTTCAGCGTCTCCCAAGTTACCGAGGACTCGGCAGTTCTTGCCTAGTCTCCGGGGGTGGTTCCCTACCGTCCGGGACCGACTCCCGGAAGGCAGGGAACGAGCCCCGGAAGGCAGGGACTGACTCCGGGAAGGCAGGGAACGAGTCCCGGACGGCAGGGACTGAGTCCCGGAAGGCAAGAAACGACTCCCGGAAGGCAGGGAACGGCTCCCGGAGGGCCGGGAACGAGTCCGGGAGGGCCGGGGAGGGTTCCCGGGCGGAATTGGAGCCCCAACCGCTCGCTCAACCACCTCAATTTCAGCGCCTAACCCCTGCCACGCTGTAGCGCGGCTTCGGTTGGCTGCGGACGTAGGCGTCCGCGCTCCAGGGGCGCTGGGTTCACGTTGGCTGGCTCATTCACTCCTTCCCCCGCCGGTCTTGGGCGCGCTTGCGGGCGAGGCGGAGGGCTTCGAGCTGACTCGGGGGGGCGGGGGCACCCTCAGCGGAGTTGGCGGGCGGCGCGGGGTGGCCGACCGGCAGGTCGGCCCTACCGGGCGTGGTAGGGACGCGCTGCAGCGCGTCCGCTTTGGGCTTCTGCTGCCGACGCCAGGCGATGAGGTCGAGGGCGGAGGGCTTCTTCGTAGGTGACGACGGGCGGAGCCTCTCACTTCCCGCAGCTTCCTTAGTTAGAGACTCGTTACCTCGCCTCCTGCTGGCACCGAGCCAGCCGGTGCGGCGCTCGAAGATTTCCACGAGGTAGAGGACGAGGGCGAAGAGGACGAGCCAGACGGCGAGGTCCACGAACTGCGGTTTGCTCGGGAGGGATTTCCAGATGCCGGGCAGGTCCACGCGGGCCTCGCCGCTCGTGGTGGCGCTGAGTTTCTCCAGGGTGACGCGGCCCCGGCCGGCTTGCTCGGGCGCGAACTCGGGGGAGTAGAGCAGGCAAACGGGCGGGAGACTCACCGGGTTGAGGCCGGGGATTTCCACCGTGTTGAGCGCGGTCTCTCGGCCCCGGAGCGAGACGACGGCTTCGAGCAGGTCGGCGGATTTCCACTGCATCGGGAGCGTGAGCTTGGCGGGCGGCGCGCCGGGGAGGCCGTGCAGGACTTTCACGCGCGGGGGCGTGGCGAAGGGTTCGTTGGTGCGCTCGGGGTCGAGGTGGAGTTGCACGAAACACGCGCCGTCGCGGACTTCCTGCGTGAGGAGCATGTTCTCGGGGAGCGTGGGCTGCTCGCCGGCAGTCCAGCGCGCGAGCGTGGCGTGGAAGTCGCCGACGCTCGGCCACTTCGCGAGGTCGCCGGCGTGCTTGCCGTCCGCCTCGCCGGTGAAAGCCAGCGCGCGACCGCTGCCGACCTGCCACGCGGCCACGATGGGCGCGGCGTATTCGTCCGTCGTGACGAGCGCGAGATTCGCCTCGGGCTTGAGGTAGGTGAGGTTGTAGCCGCCAAGCGCGGGCGGCTGCCAATCGCCCTGCCCGCCGAGGGTGCTGAAGCCGCCGGTCACTTTGAGCGGCGTGCTGTCCTCGATAAACGTGCTGCGCGCGACGGTGAACGTGTCCTGCGCGAAGATGCGGGGGAACTCCTCGGGCGAGTTGCTGAAGTAGATTTGCCCGCCACCGCGCGCCGCGATGTCCTTGAGCAAGTTCGCATCCACATCCGCCTCCGTGCCCATGCCGATGACGCTGACGGTGATGCCGGCCTCGCGGACTTTTTCAAGCAAGGCGACGTATGCGCCGGGCACTTCCGAGTCGGCGGCATCGGCGAAGAGGATGATGTGCTTCGTCTCGGCTTTGGCCTTTATGACCATCTGCGACGCGGCGGCGAGGGCTTCGTAAATGAAGATGCCGCCGCCCATGCTCTCGATGCCGAGGATGCGGCTGCGCTGGCCGCGCACGGCGTCCACGGGCGCGAGGTCCACCATCGTGTGCGCGGTCGAGTCCACGGCGATGACGCCCAACTCATCGGTCGGGCCGAGGAGGTCGAGGACTTGCACGGTGCCGATGTTGGCGAGGTCAATTTTCTTCTTCCCGCCGCCCGCCGGTGCGGACATCGAGCCGGAGCGGTCGAGCGCGACGACGATTGCCAACTGCAACTTGCGGTGCTCCTTCCGCATCTCCATCGAAACCGGAAGCACGCGGTCAAGCGGCGAACCGAAGTAACCGCCGGGGCCGTAGGACTTGCGCCCGCCGGTAATCATCAAGCCGCTGCCCGTCGTCTCCACCCACGCGGCGAGCGTCTCCATGCCGGCACTGCCGACTTGGCTGGCCATGACGTTTTCGAGGACGACGGCGGAGTAGCGCGAGAGTTCTTCGAGCGTCCAGCGCGTCTCGGCGGGCGTGCGTGCGTCGAGGTCCACGCGGCCCTTGCGGAGGAGCTGCACGTAGCCGGAGTCGGCGGACTGCGAGAGGGCGAGAATGGGCTTCGGGCCGCGCACGCCGACGAGGGCACGAGAGAGGTTGTTCTCGGGCACCGGGTCGGCGGCGGCGGACTTGAGGGTGAGTTGATACTGCGTGGTGCCGGGCGTCGTGGCGCGGTCGCGGAAAAGCAGTCGCGAACGGCCGGCGGGGACTTCCTTCTTGCCCGCCGCAATGACCGTGGTGCCACGCGAGAGTTGATACTCGATGGTTTGCTCGACCGGCGACTGAACCCACGCGGTCATGATGTAAGCCTGGCCTGGCAACACGGTCTCCGGGGTGTGGAAGGACTGGATGGCGAGGTCGTTGACGCCGGGGCGCGAGAGGAGGCGGTGGTCCATCGCGATGCCGCGACCGGCGGCGCGCGCGGCGGCGGCGAGCGGGTCGCGCCCGGTCCACTTGCCGTCGGAGACGATGAGGATGCGGCCGGGGGCGTCGGGCGGGATGAGCGCGAGCGCGGAGTCGAGGGCATCGGCGAGGTTCGAGGCGTCGGCTCCGACTTGCGCGGTGAAGCCGGGGAACTCACCGCGCTGCGGTGGACGCTCGACGGCGGTCTGCTGGCCGAAGCTGACGACCGCGAGTTGGTCGCGCGCACCCATGCCGCGTTGGATGAGGTCCACGGCTTCCTTCGCCTGCGTGGACGCGCCAGCGGGCATGGAGTCGCTGCGGTCGGCAACCACCACGACGGTCCCGGCGCGGTCGGGGAGTTTGCTGGCGGGCTGGGCCATAGCGAGCACGAGCGCGACGAGTGTCACCGCGCGCAGCACGCGGAGCAGGCGCGTGGGCATCGGCCAGAAGGCCCAGAGGATGCCGAGCGGGATGAGCAGGGCGAGCCAGACGGGTTGGGAGAGGATGAACAACGCGGGGGGAAGTGATTAGTGATTAGTGATTAGTGGAGCGCGGTTCACACGCGGCCTTTGCTGTGGGTCACGAGGAAGAGGTGCGTGACCATCACGACGAGCGCGCCGAGGACGAAGAGCCAGAGGACGTTGGAGTATTCGCGACGCGCTTCTTCCGGGCGTTCCCACTCGCCCCACTTGCCGGTCTTCGCGTTGGCGAGGTCGGACTCCTCGGGCGCGAGGAGGTTCACGGTGAACTGCCAACTGCTCGCACCCGCCGTGACGGTGTGCAGACCGGAGGTTTCCGGTTCGAGCACGAATTCCTCGGTGGTCTTGGTGAGCGTGCGCTTGGTGCCGTTGGGCAAGGTGAGTTGCGCGGAGTTCGTCGGGGCGCGGATGGCGACTTCGGAGCCGAGGCGAAGGTTGCTTTCGGTCAGGCCCGCCGTTTCGCGCGCGCGCCAGGTGAGCAGGTTCCAGAAGAAGATGGGCCAGTTCGGCGTGGCGCTGAGCGTCGAGCGGTCGGGGATGAGATGCAGCGTGATTTGCTGTCGGCCCAGCGCGTCTTCCTGCGCGGTGAGCAAGGGCGTGTTGCCGGCGGTGACGATGGGCAGGCCGAACTGGTTGGTGCCGGGCGCGCCAACGGTCCACACGACACCATCGAGGGCGAGGCCGCGCGTGAGCGGGTGCGCGGTGTCCACGATGAACGGGCCGGTGTGCGCGGCGAGGTTGTTGGTGTCGGTGAGGAGGCGGAGGCCCCAGGCGTTCGTGCCGGCGGGCGTGGCGCGGGCGTTGTGCAGGATGATTTCCGGCGCGGCGGAGAGGGAGCTGCGAAGGCCGGTGGAGTCGAGGGCTTTGTCCACGAGTGAACGAAGGGCGGCGTCTTCGAGCGAGTTTTGCACGCGGATGCGTTTGCGCACGGCGGGGAGGAGCGTGACGCGGTTGTCGGCGGCGAGGGCGTCGGCGGCGAGCGTGGCCTCGATGGCGGGCGTGCCGGCGGGGAGGTTCAGGATGAGGCGCTGGCGGGCGCGGGGCTCAAGACTCAGCGTCGCGCTGCGGAGGAGGTTGCTGCCGCTGGTGATGCGGTAGGCGGCGCTGGCAGTCGCGCTCGCGGAGAAGTTCGCGACTTCCAGCAGCACGCGGTCGCTCTCGCCGTGCGTGGTGCGGGTGGCGTTGACGAAGGCGAGGTTCGGCTGCGTGTTTCCGAACGCCCACCACTGGATGCGGTTGCCGGTGAACTCGCTGCCGGGCGAGGCGTGGTCGGTGAGGACGAGGAGCTGCGATTGCGGGCCGCCGAGGTCGTTGGCGAGGGCGACGGCGGCGTCGAGCGCGGCATCGGGGGCTTGGCAGGTCCATTGCGCGAGGGCCTCGCGGACTTCGGTGGCGGTGGTGACGGCGCTGCCGTGGACGCGGGGTTTGGGGCCGGCGAGGACGAGGTGGATGGAGAGGAATTTGCGGGACTTGAGGAGGTCATCGAGGGCGATGGCGGCTTTAGCGCGGGGGGAATCTGTTCCGTTCGCGTTGCCGCTCGCGAGCATCGAGGCGGAGTCGTCGAGGATGACGACGAGCGGGCGGGCGTGGGCGGGGAGCTGCCAGCGCGGGCCGGTGGCGGCAGTGACGAGGAGGGCGAGCGCGATGAGTTCGAGAAAGAAGACGAGCGGGAGCTGGAGCTTGTTGACCTTCGCGCCACCCTCGCGCGAGAGCACGGCGAACTCCCAGAGCATCAGGCTCGACACCGTGCGCCGTCGGTAGCGGTTGCGCAGGATGTAGATGGCGGCCAGCGCGGGAATCGCGGCGGCGGCCAGGAGCGCGAGTGGGTAGGTCAGGAAGGGCATGCGGTTGGCCGCTGGGGAAAGTAAGTAGTGATTAGTAGCCAGGGCGGATTCTTTCACGCGGGCACCAGCAACTGCGCTTCTTCCAGTGCGGGCATGGAGGCGTTGAGTTTCTCCGCGACGAGCGAGACGAAGCGGGCTCCGGTCTGGCGGCAGGCGGCGTCCCAGCTTTCGCGGTGCCGGGCGAGGGCGTCGCGGTATTGGGCGGCGACGGTGGCGTCCACGAAGATTTCGCGTTCCTCGCCGGTCTCGGTGTCCACGAGCTGGATGTTGCCGTGCTCGGGCGGCTCGGTGTCGGCCTGCGCGAGAAGTTGCACGACGAAGACGGCGGCGGCTCCGTCGGCAAGGCGGCGCAGGATGGCGAGCGGTTCAACGGGGCACATCAGGTCGCTGATGAGCACGCGGATGCCGAGGCGGCGCAGGCGCGGCGGGAGGATGGCGAACGCCTCGTCGAGCGGACGGCGGCTGGTGAAGGCGAGGCCGTCCCACGCGGACGGGAGCATGGTGTCGTTGGCGGCGCGGTGGAAGCCGTCGCCAGCAAGCCAGGTGGCGTGCGTGCAATGGCCGTTCTCCGCTGCGGTGCCGAGGAGCGCGGCGAGACGGAGCGCGGCGGCGGACTTCGCGGTGTCGGCCAAATCCATCGAGCGCGAAGCGTCGAGGAGGAGGTCGAGGTGCGGGTTCACCTCCTCGCGAAAGAGCTTGATGGTGAGGCGGTCGGTGCGGGCGAAGACGTTCCAGTCAATGGTGCGGAGGTCGTCGCCGGGTTGGTATTCGCGGTAGTCTTGGAAGTCGATGGAGTTGCCCGCGCGGCGGCCGAGCTGGCTGCCGGTCATGCCCGCGAGCGCGGTCTGCGGCACGGCGAGGGAGTAGCGCTGGCCGAGGGCTTCGCCGGAGAGGAGATGCTCGCGGGTGGACATGGGAGTTTAACGCAAAGCCGCAAAGGCGCGGAGACGCAAAGAGGGGGCAACGTGCGACGTCCACAGCCCAACGCTCAACTTCCAACGGGGCGAATTGCCTTTACCTCCTTGGGGCTCCGCGCCTTTGCGCCTGTGCGTCCTTGCGTTGAAAGTGGCTCCACTCATGACAGTGGCGGTGGAGTGGCGGTTGTGGGCGGGACGGCGGTGGCGTCCCGCACGAGCGGCACGAAGGCGCGGCGTTGGGCGAGGAACCAACCGAGGTTCAGGCAGACGCCTACAGCGACCATCAGTAGCGCGCACATCTGGTGGTCCGCGACGAAGCTGCGGTCCTTCATCGCGAAGACGTTGAAGATGTTCCCGAGCTGACGTTCTTGCAGGCCGTCCCACGAGAGCTTGTTGAGGAAGAACAGGACGAGGTTCGGCACGATGGCCCAGAGCGCGGGCAGCGCGATGCTGCACAGGCCGGCGAAGATGGCGGGACGATGCGGTTGGAAACGGCGGTGGATGAAGAGGCCGTAGAGACAATAGGCGAGGGCGTAGAGGAAGAGGGTGATTTGCACGCTGACCATTTCCCCCATGTCGGACCACGGGATGAAGTGCGTCGCGCCGCGCCCCACCGTAGTCATCGCGAGCGATGCGAGCAGCCCGCCGTCGAGCAGGAAGCTGGCGAGCAGTGCGGACGCGACGCCGAGCAGGACTGTCCACGCCAGTCCGCCTGCCGAGCCACTGTAGAAGAAGAAGGCCAGCGCGCGCCTGCTGCTGCTCGGGGGGATGGTGCGGCGGATGCGGACGCTCACGTCGTCGCCTTCGCTGACGGAGATGAGCAATGCGGCGAGGAGCACGCCGGTGGTGCAGCCGGCCCAGAGGTTCACTGGTTCCAGAGCCCCGGTCAGACCCGTCCAGCCCACCGCGACCATGAGCGTGAGCAGCCACGCGCCCGTGGTGTAGCTGCGCAGCGGCAAGGCGCGGTTCGCCGAGGCGGGCGACACGAGCGCGATGGCGGCGAGGTGCATGAAGCCAAACAACAGCAGGCCGATGAAGGTGATGCTCAACATCGGCCCCCAGAAATTCCACGTCCCCAATCGGCTGCCGATGCCCTCGCGGGTGAAACTTTCTGAAAGTCCGACCATCATCCCCACGAGGCCCACCATGAAGCCGCCGGTCGGCAGACCCACGAAGATTTTCAGACCTTTGCTAGCCGGCAGACAGGAGAGAAAGATGGCGGCCTGAAGGGAAAGGACGGATAGCAGAAACGCGATGGACAAAAGGACGAACACGGTAGGGAGGTCGATACCGCGCAGAAGGTTCGTGAAGACCATGAACGGCGCACACACGCTAAAGAACAAAAGAATCAGGCAGGTTCCGCAGAGCAATTTCCCGCGGATGATTCGGGCGGGACTCAGCGTGGTGATGTAGAGCATGTCCACGTTGCCATCCTGCCGTTCCGCAGTGATGCGTCCGCCAACGTAACTCGGGACCAGGATGAAACCTACCACCGAGACGCCGCCGAGGAACCACATGAAAATATCCCTGCCGAGTTGCTGATTTGGGCTCACGTTGAAACTTTGCCCCAGCAGCGAAAGGACAACGGTGAAGAACAGCACGGCGAGGAAGGCCATGAGCATCCCCGTGATGGCCCAACTGCGGACGGCTTGCCGCAGCTCCTTCACGACGATGGGGTTCGGCTCCCAAGTGCGCCAGTTGGTGAGGGTGGGGAGGTTCATTCGGAAGGGAATAGGTGATGGGGAATGGGGGCTAGGGAAGACAAACCGTCGGCACCCGGATGAGTCGGGCGTAGCCGGACATCCGGCGTTCCCAATTCCCCATGTCCTATTGCCCATTCCCTTTTCACTGCACGCCTCCCTTCGTCACGTTCATGAAAATGTCCTCCAGGTTCGCCTTGCTCTGCTTGAACTCGGCGACCTTGAAGCCTTTGCCGACCAGCGTCGCGAGCAGGTCGCAGCCGGCGGATTCGTCGCCTTCCAGCTCCAAGAGCACTTCGCCGCTGGCTTCGCGGGCGTTGATGACGTGGGGCGTTTGCAGGAGTTCCTTCACGAGCACGGCGGGTTCGCCCAGCACGCGGATGACGAAGGCGCGGTGTGGCGTGCTCTTCTTCAACACGTCCGCCACGGTGCCGGACTCCAGCAGCTTGCCGCGCTCGACGATGACCACGCCGTTACAAATCTCCGTCAGCTCCGTGAGGATGTGCGAGCTGATGAGGATGGCCTTGTTCTGCGTGGCCAGCACCATGAGCAGCTCGCGCAACTCGACGCGCGCACGCGGGTCGAGGCCAGCGGCGGGTTCGTCGAGGATGAGCACGTCGGGATTGTGGATGAGCGCGCGGCCCAAGGTGACGCGCTGCTTCATGCCCTTGGAGAGTGCCTTGAGATGCTTGTCGAGGATGCCGGTGAGGCCGGTGAATTCCTCCACCGCTCCGACCGCCTCGCGCCGCTTCGCGCCGTGCAAGCCATAGGCCCGCGCGTAGAAATCCAGATACTCGTGGACGGTCACGTCGTTGTGCGCGGGGAGGGAGTCGGGCACGTAGCCGACCATGCGCCGCGCATACTCGGGCTCCTCGCGGACGGAGATGCCGTTGATGAGCACGTCGCCCTCGGTCGGCTCCTCCAGCGTGGCGATGACGCGCATCGTCGTGGTCTTGCCCGCGCCGTTCGGCCCGACGAAGCCGAAGACATGGCCGTTGTCGAAGGAGAACGTGAAGTTGTCCACGGCGACGGTCTTGCCGAAGCGTTTGTGGAGGCCGCGAACTTGAACTTTCATTTCACGTCCTCCGGGGCGAGCAGGCCGATGATGGTTTGGCGGGCGCGGGACTTGCCGGGTTTGCCGAGGCCGTTCTCGATGAAGGGGGCTTCGGCCATGACGGCGAGGTAGGTGTTGGGACGGAGGTAGTCGCCAGGGGGGTTCGTGAGTAAGCCGTGCGCGTTTGACCAGTCACCTTGGTAAAGTCCGGTCAAATTGTTCACCGGCGAGCTGTGCAGAATGGTCGTGACTGAAGCGAGCGGCACGTTTTGCCCCGCCTTGATTGCCTCGCCTTTGAACAGTCGTCCCTTGTCATCGCGCAGCCAGAGCCACGCGATATCCGCCCCCAGCCCGTTCACCACCGTGACTCGTCCGTCCGGCAGGCTCTGCATCGTGATGCGCTCGCGGCGGGTCTCGGACTTGCGCAATGCAAAGTGCGCGGGGACGCGGGCCGTGACCCAGCCGCGCGTGAGGTGCTGCGATTGCGACAGCTCCAGCTCGCGCGAGTTGCCGCCGTTGTAGCGGTTCACGTCCACGAGCGGCGTGACCTCGGTGTCGTGGCTGTAGCGGAGGCCGTCGCCGGGCGTGAGCGGGGTGTAGAAGGCTTGGCGTGCGAGCGTCGTGGCGCGATGCGAGGTTTGGTCCAGCACAGTGATGGCCTCGGTGCGGGAGCTGGGCGTGATGCCTTCGCTCATGAGCGAGTAGCCGAAGACGATGGCGCAGGTGACGAAGGAAATCAGCGGGATGGTCCAGAGCATCGCGATGCGGTTATTCGCGCGGGCGCAGAAGAAGATGTTCAGCGGCCCGACCACGAGGATGAACGCCAGCATTATGAAGACGATGCCGCGCACGGGGATGCGGAGGTCCTCGATGACTGGGAACTCGTTGTTCGCGTTGCCCTCGGTGGGCATGGATTGCCAGGGCTGGCCGCACTCGCGGGCGGCGTCCCGTAGCGCGTCCACCTGCACCCGGTAGAGAGATGTGATGCTGGCGGGTTCAATCAAGAGGCACTGACCAAAGCCCGCAGCGAACCAGGCCACGCTGCTGTTCCGGTCGGACGGTCCCTTGCGCGAGGCGGCGCTCTGCCACGCCCTGGGCAGCTCCGTCAGCCCCAGCACCGCCAAGCCGCCGCCGGCCTCGACGTAGCTCCACAGCGCGCTCTGCTGCGCCGCCGTCATCGCGGCGAGGTCGGTGCGGGAGAGCGCCACGAGGTCGAACGGCGTGAAGGCCAGCCACGACTCGCTCCAGCCGCTCGCCTCCAGTTCGCTGCGCAGGACGGTCGGGCCTTGGTAACTTTCGGGACGTGAGATGCCGGTCGTGCCCATCGCCCAGGTGCTGCTGGCGCGGGCGTCGGTGGCGAAACTTGGCGCCGAGCCATCCGTCAGCTCCACCGCGTCCACGTTCAGCCGGCCACCGGCAGAGCGCGCGTCCATCTCCAGCCGCACGGTGCGAATCGCGTTCGTCAGCGGAGGCAAGGGGACGGTCAGCACGCTCAAGCTCTGGCTCCGGTTTACGTGGTTCGTGACTGCGAGGGTGGCGATGACCGAGCCGTCCGCGCCCTTGAGCACGACGGTTTTGAAGGCGGCGTCCCACGCGAGCTTGTGGATGCGCAGCGTGGTCGCATTGGTCCGGGCGGGATTGAAGTCGAGTTCGAGCCAATCGGTGCTGCTGGAGCCACCGCCGGCCGGCATCCACGCGGTGGGCACCATGCCCGTTGTTCCGCGCGGCACATCTGGCGCTCCGAGGGCCTGCTCCACCGCATAATGCGCCGTCGGCCGCTTCGCCGTGACGCCGCCGCGAAACGCCTTGTCCAAGTCATCGCTGTTCAGGCTGCGGCTCACGAGCACCGAGCGCGGGCCACCGGGAGCGCCGGAGTGGTTGCGCTGCATGTGCTGGTTGTTGCCGCCGCGCGGAATGGCTCCGCGATAACGCCCGTCCACGAAGACTTCCACTTGGTTGTCGCCGTTGAGCAGGAGCGGCGGCTGCCAGAGCGTGACGTTCACCGTCGCGCCGGGGCTGACGGTCACGGTGCGCTCGACGCGACGGAGGTTGTTGCCCCAGCCGTGCGCCGTGTGCGGCGTGGCGAGCGTGACCTTGCGCGTGCGGTCGGGGGAGGAGTTCTCCACGGCGAAGCGCATCTCGATGTAGCCGTGGTAGGTCTGGCCTTGGAAGAAGACCTGCGGGGAAACGGAGATGTCCTCGAAGCGCTCGGCGGCGGGGGCCGAGAGCGCTACGCCAGCCAGCCAGAGCAGCGCCACCATTCGGCGCACGAGCGGCCTGGCGACGTTCAGGAATGAGCCTCTCCCGTTGGTGATGTTGGCCATGCGGCGAGTTGGGTTTGAGTGCGCGTATTGAGCGGGGAAAGCGGTGGAGGGGTCAACTAGAAGTTCACCTGCGGCGCAGCTTTCACGCGGTAGGGTGAGACTCCGTCGAACCCCATTTGCCGACGCAGGAGGCGCGAGCGCAGCGAGTTTCTTGGCTGGGCATGTGGCTGCCTTGAGATGCTCACTGCGTTCGCCTCGCTGCGCTCGAGATGGGGTTCGACGGAGTCTCACCCTACCGGGTAGTGGTGGCTCGGCGCGGTCTCGCCCCGCCGGGCGATGTGCGCTTCGCGCGGCCTTGGGGCTTGCCATGCCGCGTGCCCTTCGCTACCAGAGCGCGCATGAAATTGCTCCGCTCTGCTCTCCTCTGCCTCGCCGCCCTCGTCTTCACTGCTGCCGCGCACGCCGCCGGCCCCGAGACCTTCAAGGTCAGTGAGTTCACCTTCAAACGCCCCGGCTCGTGGGACTGGGTTGAGGTCCAATCGCAGATGCGCAAGGCGCAGCTCAAGGTGACGGCGAAGGACGCGAAGGAGCCGGGCGAAGTCGTGTTCTTCTTCTTCGGCCCGCAGAGCGGCGGCACGAAGGCGAATGTGGACCGCTGGTTCGGCCAGTTCGAGGAGGGCCGCGACAAGATTAACGCCAAGACCGAGGAGAAAACCGTCGGCAAGGTGAAGGTCACCTACGTCTCCGCCGAGGGCACCTACAAGAGCGGCATGCCCGGCGCGGCCCCGACGCCCAAGCCCGGTTTCGCCCTGCTCGGCGCGATCGTCGAGGGCGAGGAAGGCAGCGTCTTCGTCCGTCTCACCGGCCCGGCCGCGCTGGCGAAGGGCGCGCGCGGGGACTTCGAGAAGATGATTGAGGGTGGGTTGAAGTAGCCGTCCCGAAGTGCTGGGCGCGCTCGGCTGAAAAGTAATTAGTAAGTAGTGATTAGTGAGGCGTGGGGCACTGTCCCCCACTAAGCACTAACCACTAATCACTTTCCCCTCGTGCGCTCCTTCGCTGAACCCGCCGTCCTCCTGCGTGCGGCCCTCGCTGCCGCGCTCACCGCACTCGCCAGCTACCCGCGCCTCGCCCACTGGGGCCAGCGGCCCGATGCGGTCTGGTTTTATGAGGCAGTGATTGGCTGGGCGGCGTTCGTGATGTGGGCGGCGGTCTTCGCGTGGCAGGAAAAGCACGGGCAGCGCGAGGTCTTCCCCAAGCGCGTGGCTCCTAGCCTCTGGCTCATCACCGTGGCGCTGGGGCTGGTCGGCGCGACCATCTCGTTCCACTTCGGCGACCCCACACTGCGGCAGCTAGCGCCCACGGACTTCCCGCAGAACCCCGGCCAGTTCGCGGAGCATGTGCTGTTCAACCTCGCGCTGGAGCAACTCTTCCTCTGCTTCGCGCCCTTCGCGTTCGGCGTGCGCCTGCTGCCCAACGCGAAGGCGGCGGGCGGCGGTGTGGTGCTCTTCGGGCTCCTGGTGTTCGGCCTGAAGATGCAGAGCGTCGCGGCCGCCATCACCTGGGAGTTGGCGCTGGGGCTGGTGGGCTTCCGCGCGTTCAGCAGCGCGGTGACGGTCTGGCTGTATTGGCAAGGCGGCGTGTGGCTGGTGTGGCTCTTCGCCTTCCTCCTCCAGTGCCGGCACCTGTTTGCGTTCGGCGGTTGAAACCCGATTACCTCACGCAAAGGGCGCGGAGCTCGCAAAGCAGACTGGGCTAAGACGCGAGCCAGCGGGTAAATTCCTTTGCGTCCTTCGCGGCCTTTGCGTGAGGCAATCCCTTCAGGCTCCCCCGCGCGCCGCCAGCACCTTCCGCGATGGCACATACCCCGCGATGAACTCGCGGCGGAACTCCGCGAACGTTCCCGCCGCCAAGTGCCGCCGCATGTCCGCCATCACGGCGAGGAACAGGTGGCTGTTATGGACGCTCACCATGCGCAGGCCGAGGATTTCGTTCACGTTCAGCAGGTGCCGGATGTAGGCGCGGGAGAAGCGCTTGCAAGCGAAGCAATCGCAACCCTCCTCAATCGGCCCGAAGTCCGCCTTCACCGCGCCGCCCTTGATGGCGTAACTGCCCTTGCGCGTGAAGGCCGTGCCGCCGCGCGCCACCCGCGTCGGCAGCACGCAGTCGAACATGTCCACGCCGCGCGCGACCAGCTCCACGAGCTGCGCGGGCGTGCCCAGGCCCATCGCGTAGCGCGCTTTGTTCGCCGGCAGGAACGGCTCGGCGAGTTCCACAGCCTTCATCATCTCCGGCTCCGGCTCGCCTACGCTCACGCCGCCGATGGCGTAGCCGTCGAAGTCCAGCGCGGTGATGGCCTTGGCGCATTGCTCGCGCAGCTCGGGGTTGCTGCCGCCTTGCACGATGCCGAAGACTTGTTGCCCCGGCGCGCGCGGCTGGTCGCGGCATTCCTTGGCCCAGCGGATGGTGCGCTCGACGGCGAGCAACTGGTCCTTCGCCGGCGCATCGTGCGGCGGGCATTCGTCGAAAATCATCGCGATGTCGGAGCCGAGGTAGCGCTGGATCTCCATTGCCTCCTTGGGCCCGAGGAAGAGCTTCGAGCCATCGAGGTGCGAGCGGAACTCGACGCCGTGCTCCCGCACCTTGCGAATCTTCGCGAGGCTGAAGACCTGGAAGCCGCCGCTATCGGTGAGGATCGGCAACGGCCAGTTCATGAAGCCGTGCAAGCCGCCCGCCGCGCGGATGATGTCCATGCCGGGGCGGATGCTGAGATGGTAGGTGTTGCCGAGGATGATTTGCGTCCCCATCTCGACCAGCTCGCGCGGGTCCAGCGCCTTCACGCTGGCCTGCGTGCCGACGGGCATGAACACGGGCGTTTCGATGACGCCATGCGGCGTGGTGAGGCGGCCCAGCCGCGCCTTGGAACTCGTATCCGTCTTAAGCAACTCGAACATCGGAGGCGGATTCAGCCACAGGCGACGCCGGAGCGGGAAGGAGATTCCCCGCCGGCCATCTCTCCTTGAATAGACTTTTCCGAGGCCGGGTCTGCTTTCCCACAATTCAACCTGCTATGAAAATAACCAGCCTCCTCCTCGCACTCGCCACCACCGTTGCCTTCGCCCAAGCGGAGGAACCCAAGAAAGT
>JBDKJY010000045.1:0-43168 GCA_039796295.1 Verrucomicrobiota bacterium | reverse complement strand
AGGGCAGTGTTTTTCGCGAGCAAACGACCTTCGGCGACCCGCGCAAAGCCGGCCTGCGGACGGGCACCATACGCGCCGCACGCCTCGTTCTCGTCGCTGTTTTCAGAGCGTGTCATGGACACCGTTGGGTCAAGGAGCGGAAGGCGGGAAGGTATCTATAAGGAGGGCAGGAAAGCAGGAGGGAGGATTCCACTCCTGCCTGCATACTTTCCCTATGTGTGTTCATCTGTGGCTAAAGCCGTCTCACATGGAACCCACCATCCACGTTAATCGTCTCGCCCGTGCTGTATGGCAGGTAGTCCAGTGCGAGTGCAGTGACAGCGCGGCCCACGTCCTCGGACGTGCCCCAGCGGCGGAGGGGCGCGAGGCCATCGGCAAACAGCTTGTCGTATTTCTCCTTCACCGGCGCAGTCATGTCGCTGGCGATGACGCCGGGGCAGACTTCATAGACGTTGATGCCGTGGTCGGCGAGGCGCGTGGCGTAGAGCCGGGTCATCATGCCAAGCGCGGCCTTGGCCATGCAGTAGTCGCCGCGATTCGTCGAGACCGCGTAGCCGCTGATGGAGGAGATGATGACGATCTTGGGGCGGTAGCCGCCATCGGCTGGAGCGCGGACGCCCAAGTCCGCAGCCGCTGATTGCGCCGAACCGGCTGCGGACGTGGGCGTCCGCGCTCCTTGCTCGATCATCCAGTTCGCCGCGAGCTGGCTGAGGAAGTAGGGGCCTTTGAGGTTGATGGCCATGAGCGCATCGAAGTCCTCCTCGCGCGCCTCCAGCACGTCGCGCCGCCCGATGGATGTGATGCCCGCGTTGTTCACCAACAAGTCCAGCCGGCCAAATTGCTCGCGTGTAAATGCAATGAGCCGCTCGCGGTCAGCAGCCTTGCCCACATCGCCTTGGCAAATCTCGGCGCGGATGGTTTTGCCGGCGTTCAGTGCCGCTGCGATGCAGTCCGCCGCTGTTTGCCGCGCGGCGTCCGCGTTGCCCGCGAAGTTCACCACGAGATCATAGCCCACCTTCGCCAGCTCCAGCGCGATGCCGCGCCCGATGCCGCGTGAAGCACCAGTAATGAGGACGACGGGGTTGGTTGTCATGTGCGGCGGCAGCCTAGCCAAGTCAGCGGAGCGCCGGAAACCCAAAGTTGCCGGGAAGAGTTGCCCACGGATAACGCGGATGACGCGGATTGTCTGAAGGCCTGTTTATCCGCGTCATCCGCGTTATCCGTGGCAAACTTCAGTTCACCACGGTGCGCGGCACGCCGCCGAGCAGCACGCGGCGGACGTTCTCGCTGCCCTTCACGCGCATATCGTTCAGCCCTTCTTCGCAGTAGAACGCAGCGTGTGGATTCAAGATGAGCCGGTCGTGCGCAGGATGATTGGGGTCGCGCCAGGCGATGAGAAGCGGGTGGTCCTCCGACGGCGGCTCCTGCGCCAACACGTCCAGACCCGCGCCGCCCAAGTGCCCGCGCGCCAAAGCTTCCAGCACCGCGAGCGGCTCCACCAGCGCACCGCGCGCCGTGTTAACGAGGAACGCGCCTGGCCGCATCTGCGCGAGTGTCTCCCCGTTCATCAAGTGATGCGTCTCCGGCGTCAGCGGGCAGTGCAGGCTCACGACATCGCTCTGTGCCAGCAACTCGCCCAAGGACTCCACGCGCCGCACGCCCAGCGCCTTGTCGCGGCCATCCGGTGCGTAAGGGTCGTGGAAAACCACGTCGAACCCAAACGCCTTCGCCCGCAACGCCGCCGCCGTGCCAATGCGTCCGACGCCCATGATGCCGAACACGCGTTCGCGCAGCCGGTGCACGGGCTTGAATTGCTCGTAAGTCCACGCGCCGTGGCCGCGCCTCAGCCGGCTGTTCAGGAAGTGAATCCCCCGCATCAGCGTGAGCGCCATGCCCAGCGCGGAGTCCGCGACCTCCTCGGAGCCGTAGTCCGGCACGTTGCAAAGGGGGATGCCGCGCGCACGCGCGGCCGCTCCGTCCACGTTGTCGAAGCCCGCGCCGCAGCGGATGATGACCTTGCACCGCCGCAGCCGGGCGAGGGTGGCCTCCGTGACTGGAAGCGCCGGCGTTGCCACTGCGCACGCCTTGGCGGATGCTTCCCACCATTACGATGCTGACTTACGAAGACGCCCTTGCCCACGTGCTGGCCGCGATGCCGGCGCCCCGAGGAGAAATCGTCCCTGTGGCCGCAGCAGCAGGACGCTTCCTCGCCGATGCGACCACCTCCACGATCGACCTCCCGCCCTTCGACAACTCCGCGATGGATGGCTACGCGGTGCGCGCGGCGGATGTGGCTTACGCCAGCGCGGAACAGCCCATCGCGCTGCGGCTCCTCGGCCAGGTGGGCGCAGGGCAAGTCTTCCAAGGCAGCGTAGGCGTGCAGACCTGCGTGCGGCTCTTCACCGGCACGCCGTTGCCCGCTGGTGCGGATGCGGTGGTGATGCAGGAGGACACGCGAGCGAAAGGTGACACGGTGCTGGTGCTGGACCGCGCACGCCCCTGGGAAAACGTCCGCCTGCGCGGCGAGGACGTGAAGTCCGGTGCCACCATCGCGACGCCGGGCACGCGGCTGGGCGCGGGGCACTTGAACCTCCTTGCCGCCGTTGGCACCGCCCGCGTGCGCGTGGCGCGCCGCCCGCGCGTGGCGCTGCTCGCAACCGGCAGCGAATTGCGTCCCCCCGGCAAGCCGCTCGCGCCCGGCCAAATCTACGAGAGCAACCGCCCCATGCTCGCCGTGCTGCTCGCCGAGTGCGGCGCGGAGGCCCGCGTGTATCCGCTGGTGCCCGACGTGCTCAACCGCACACGCGCCGCCCTGGAGCGCGCCTTCGCGGAGTGCGACGCGGTGGTGACGACCGGCGGGGCGAGCGTGGGACAACTCGATTTCGTGAAAGCCGCGCTTGCCGAATTAGGTGGAAGCCAAGAGTTCTGGAAGGTCGCCATCAAGCCGGGCAAACCGTTCATCTTCGGCACCCTCGGCGGGAAACCCCTCTTCGGCCTGCCAGGCAATCCGGTCTCGGCATTCGTGACCTTTCTGCTGCTGGTGCGCCCGGCGTTGCTACGCTGGCAGGGCGCAGGGGAAGTTGGCTTGCCGTCGCACCTCGGCGTGTTGGCCGAACCGCTCGTGAACCGAGGCGACCGCCGCCACTTCGTGCGCGTGCGGGTGGACGCAGCGGGGCGCGTCCACTCGGCCGGCACGCAGGCGTCACACATGCTCCACTCGCTCGCAGCGGCGAACGGCCTCGTGGACGTGCCGGCCGCGACGACATTTGCAGCGGAGACCACCGTGCCCGTGCTGCGTCCGGACAGCGCGTAGCTACGGCTTCGCGTTCGCCGCCTTCACCAACTCAGTCACGAAGTCGTCCGCCTTCCACTCGTTGCCGATGTAGATTTTCTGCACCTTGCCAGCGGCATCAATCACCACCGTCCGCAGATTGTGGTTGAACGGCACCGTCCCCGGCTCGCGCGCGAAGGTCATGCCGAAACGCTCGGTGAGGTCATCAATATCAATCAGCGCGCCGGTGGCGAAGCTCCACTTGCTCAAGTCCGCGCCGTGCTGCGCCTTCACCCCGTTGGCGTAGTTCCGCAGCACCAACGGCGTGTCGTATTCCACATCGAAGGAGAGCGACAGCAGGTGGAAATTCGTCGGCGCATTGGAGAGCGCCTTGAGCTGCTTCGTCGCCTCGGCGAAGCGCAGGCTCATGCGCGGGCAGAAGTCCGGCACCGGACAGCGCGTGAAGATGAACGTGATGGCCAGCGCCTGCCCCTTGAACTGCGCGGTGTGGAACGCCTGCCCGAGCTGGTTGGTAAACAAGTAGTCCGGCAACGCGTCGCCGGGCTTGAGCGGCTCCACTTCGCGCACGAGGCGAAAGCTCTTCCGGCTCGGGTCCGCCAGCGGCGACGCGGCCTTGCCGGTCTTCGTCACCTGATCAATCCAGCTCTCGTATTCCGCGACGTTGAAGCGGAAGTGGATGGTGTCGTTCGTGCCCAAGCCGGTGATCTGGTTCGTGTCCTTCACCTTGAACGGCATGGTCATCTTGGCCATGTAGTTGGGAATCTCCTCGTGTTCCACGACGACGGTCTTGCCGTCCGGCTTGAGCTCCTTCACCACGCCGCGGACGAAGAAGGTTTGGAGGTTCGTGCTGACGGAGACAGGAGCAACAGGCGGGGCGACAACCGCAACGGCGGCGGCTCGACGTGGCGCTGCTGTCAGACCCAGGAACCAGGCGACGATAACGAGGGCACCCAGCGCCGCGCCCGCCGTGATACCGATGACCAACGGGGAAAGTTTCATCGGCGGCAAATGTGTTCTGCCTTACCGCCTTTGACAAGGGAGTGAAGCGACCGACGACCGACGCGAGCGCCCTTGAACCCAACCGCAGCAGCGACACAAAGCGCAACGCCAGTGATCGGGCAAATCGAGCATAAAAATCAAAGCGGGTGTTGCGAAAGTGGTTCCCCGCTGGTTTTCGGTGGAATGGAAGTCAGCGAGCGAACGGGGGGAGCACGGAGGGATACTGGAACTTAGTCGGGGGCGCGAGTGTGAGGGGACACCAAAGTTGAGCTGGCCCCAAACCCCACGGCACCCCGGAGGGTTGCTGGAAAGACCAGTGCCAGCGCGGGTTTCCGCGACCCAGCTGGGGTCGGTGCCGAGGGGCCGAAGGTTCCGAGGGTAGCTTCGCCCCCCCGGCTAAACCGGAACCATTCCTGTGAAATCACAAAGGCGGGGCAAGGGAACCTGGGATTCGCCGAAAGCGGGAAACCGCACCAACCGGTGCGGCTGGCTTGGTTGATCCCCACCCACTTCTGCGCCTGTGCCTTGTGTCCTTTGTGTCTTTGTAGTTCAAAACAACTACATGGATTCGGCCAAGTTCCCGCATCCCTCCGGATTGCCCGTCGCCGCCTCTCCATTTTAGCTCCATCCATTCCTTGGAAACAGGGGCGAACATTTTCCTCCTACTTTCAAGCCCTCCTTATCAGAGTTTCCTGATGTTGCTCGCCTTCCATAAGCCTTACGGCGTGCTGTCACAGTTCACGCCGGAGCCGGGGTCGGGGTTTCGCACGCTGGCGGAGTTTGGGTTTCCGAAAGGGGTGTATCCGATTGGCCGGCTGGATGCGGACTCGGAAGGGTTGCTGCTGCTCAGTGACGAGGCGGAGTTGAACCAACGGCTGTTGCATCCGCGCCATGCGCATGAGCGGGAGTATTGGGTGCAGGTGGAGCGGATACCATCCGCCGAATCGCTGGGCAGACTGTCGCTGGGCTTGGTCATCCAAGGTCACCGCACCCTGCCCTGCCGCGCGCAGTTGCTCGACCCGCAGCCGACGATGCCGCCTCGCGACCCGCCCATCCGCGTCCGCAAGAATGTGCCGGATGCGTGGGTGACGCTGGAGTTGGTGGAGGGGAAGAATCGCCAGGTGCGCCGCATGACGGCAGCCATCGGGCACCCGACGTTACGGCTGGTGCGGGTGAGGATCGGGCAACTGCGGGTGGAGAATTTCACGGCGGGGCAGTGGCGGGAGCTGGCGGCGACGGAGCGGAAGCTCGTGCTGGGGTGAAAGCGCCGGGCCGCAAACGGCTTGCCGCAGCGCGGGTTCCTCCCTTTAATCCGCGCGTGTCCAAACTTTTCACCAGCATGAAACGCATCTCATTCCTCAAGTTCACCGCCGCCCTCTGCCTCACCGCCGCCACCGTCCAAGCCGCCGACGCTTGGAAGCCGGACGCCGGTTTCACCAGTCTCTACAACGGCAAAGACCTCACCGGCTGGAGCTACCGCGACAAGGACGGCAAACCGACCGAGACGCTTGACGGCAAGAAGGAAGCCACCGACGGCCGCTACACGGCCAAAGGTGAAATCCTTACCGTCAACCCGCGTAACGAGGCAAAAGGCCCGAACCTGCGCCAGTTTTACACCGTGAAGGAGTTCCCCAAGGACTTCATCCTCAAGCTGGAGTTCCGCGCCGAGGTGAACGCGGACAGCGGCATCTTCCTGCGCAAGCCCCAGCTCCAGTGCCGCGACTACCTCGTGGCCGGCCCCTACAAAGAGCTGAAGAAATACAAGGCGCAGGACTGGAACGTCATCGAGGTCGTGGTGAAGGACGGCAAGGCCCGCTGCACTTGCAACGGCGAGGTGCTGGCCGAGGCGCTCCAGCTCCCGCCCACCGGCCCCATCGGCTTGGAAGCGGATCGCGGCACGATGGAGTATCGGCGGATTCAGATTAAAGAGCTGCCGTGAGGCCAGAGTTAGGCGTCAGGGGGGGGAGTTGAAGTCAGGAGAGCGACGGTGCAAGCGCCGGGCCGGAAGAAGTGTGTTGCGATGCCTTTCGGCTCGCAATCGTAACCTCGTTCCGGCCGCTCAGTGTTCTTCCCCTTTGACGCTCCCCCACCCTTCCCGTAGCGTCGCGCCTCTTTCGAATCATGCTAGGCACCATCTTTAAGAAAATCTTCGGCTCCAAGAACGAACGCGAGTTGAAGCGCCTGTGGCCGCTCGTGAAGCAAATCAACGAGTTCGAGACCGCCCTTCAGTCGCAGCCGGAGCAAGTCCTGCGCGACAAAACCGCCGCGTGGAAGGCCAAGCTCGCCACCATCACCGACGACGACGAGCTGGCGCGCGCCTTGGAGGCCATCTTGCCCGAGGCCTTCGCCGTGGTGAAGAACGCCTGCCGCCGTATGTGCGGCACCGACGTCACCGTGCGCGGGCATCCGCTGCGCTGGGAGATGGTGCCCTTTGACGTGCAGCTCATTGGCGGCATGGCGTTGCATAAAGGGATGATTTCGGAAATGGCCACCGGCGAAGGCAAGACACTCGTCGCCACGCTGCCGACCTTCCTCAACGCCCTCACCGGTCGCGGCGTCCACGTCGTCACCGTCAACGACTACCTCGCCGCGCGCGACGGCGAATGGATGGGCGCCGTTTACAAGTTCCTCGGCCTCACCGTCGGCTGCATTCTCCACGACCAGCCCCCCGCCGTCCGCCGCGCTCAATACGCCTGCGACATCACCTACGGCACCAACGCCGAGTTCGGCTTCGACTACCTCCGCGACAACGGCATGGCCACCACCGCCGCCGAGCAGGTCCAGCGCGGACATTACTTTGCCATCGTGGACGAGGTGGACAGCATCCTGATTGATGAAGCCCGCACCCCGCTCATCATCAGCGGCCCGGCGGTCATCGCGCGGGACAGCCAAGTTTACTCGAACTACAAGGGCAGCATCGAAGGCCTCGTGCGCGCGCAGCACCAGCTTTGCGACCGCTACCTCCGCGAGGCGGAAGAGCACCTGAAGAAACTCCACCCCGCCGACGGTTCGCAGCCGCAAGGTGCCGAGGCACTGGAGAAGGAAGCCGGCCTGCTGCTCTATCGCGTGAAGCTCGGCCAGCCCCGCTCCCCCGGCCTCGCCCGCATCCTCGAAGAGCCGGCGCACATCAAGTTGATGAACAAGGCCGAGCTGGACCTCCACCTCGACCAGTCGAAGAAAGATCTCTACGCGCAGAAGGAAGAATTGTTCTTCGCGATGGAAGAGAAGAGCCACGAGGCCGACCTCACCGAGAAAGGCCGCAAGCACCTTTCCCCGAACGACCCCGACGCCTTCATGCTGCCCGACCTCGCGACGGCCTTCAGCGAGATTGACGGTGGCGCGGAACCCGACGCCCGGAAGCGCCTCGAAGCAAAGCAACAGCTTCAGGCCAACTTCGAGGCCAAGGCCGAGAAAATCCACGTCATCTCCCAGCTCCTCAAGGCCTACTGCCTTTACGAGAAGGATGTCCAATACGTCGTCCAGGAAAACAAGGTCATCATCGTGGACGAGAACACCGGCCGCCTCATGACCGGCCGCCGCTGGAGCGATGGCCTCCACCAAGCCGTCGAGGCCAAGGAGAACGCCATCATCGAGGAGGAGACGCAGACTTACGCGACCATCACGATTCAGAACTACTTCCGCCTCTACCTGAAGCTCGCCGGCATGACCGGCACCGCCGAGACCGAGGCCCAGGAGTTCTTCGACATCTATAAGCTCGGCGTCCTCGTTATCCCGACCAACCGCGCCATTGCCCGCAAGGACCAGAACGACTCCGTCTATAAAACCAAGCGCGAGAAGTTCGAGGCCGTCCTCAAGGAAATCCAGACCGTCCACGCCCTCGGCCGCCCCATCCTCGTCGGCACCGTCGCCGTCGAGAGCAGCGAGCACCTCGCCCGCATCCTCAAACGCGCCGGCCTCGTTCACTCCGTCCTCAACGCCAAGTTCCACGAACAGGAAGCCGAAATCGTCGCGCGCGCCGGACAAAAGGGGGCCATCACCATCGCCACCAACATGGCTGGTCGCGGCACCGACATTAAGCTCGGCCCCGGCGTCGCCGACGTCGGCGGTCTGCACGTCCTCGCCACGGAACGCCACGAAGCCCGTCGCATTGACCGCCAGCTCCGGGGCCGTTGCGCGCGCCAGGGCGACCCCGGATCCTCGCACTTCTTCATCGCGCTCGAAGACGACCTCATGCGCCTCTTCGGCTCCGACAAGATTGTCAAAGTCATGGAACGCGTCGGCCTCGAAGAAGGCCAGGAGCTAGAACATCCCTTGCTCAACCGCTCCATCCAGACCGCGCAGAAGCGCGTTGAGCAACACAACTTCCAGGCCCGCAAACGCACGCTCGAATACGACGACGTGATGAACAAGCAGCGCGAAATCGTTTACGGTTTCCGCAACGAAATCATCCGCGGCACCGACGTGCGCGACCGCCTCATGGACATCATGGAGGAAGTCGTCCTCGCCAAGGTCGTCGAGTTCACCTCCCACGAGACTGAAATCTCCGAGTGGAACATCCGTGGCCTCGCCGACTGGGTGAACCTCAACTTCCCCATCGGCATGCCCGAGGAGAAGCTCCTCAAGACCGCCGAAGACGGCGGCGAACTCCCCGTGCCCGGCTCCGCCTTCGAGGGCCTGAGCGCCGGCCAGTTCGCTGTCTGCCACTACCTCGCCAAAGCCGTGCGCGACGCCTACGACCTCAAGATTCAGTTCGAGGACGCGGAGGCCCTCAAGAACGTCGAGCGCTACATTGTCCTGAGCGCCATTGATAAGCTCTGGCAGGAGCACCTCTACGGCATGGACTCCCTGCGCACCAGCATCGGCCTGCGCGCCTACGGCCAGCGCGACCCGCTCATCGAATACAAGGCGGAAGCCTTCAAGCTCTTCGACGAATTGATGGTCAACATCAAGACCGAGATCTGCCACAACATCTTCCGTAGTGCCTCCTCGATGATAGCCTTCGAGAACTTCCTGAAGAACCTCCCCGTCATCGCGACCCACACCGAGAGCGCCCCCTACGGAGCCGAGCCGCCGGTGAAGAGCAACGCCAGCGACATGGTGAGCGAAGCCGCCGCCGCCATGTCCGCCGCCAAGCCCGTGCGCACCGGCCCCAAAGTCGGTCGCAACGACCCCTGCCCTTGCGGTAGCGGCAAGAAATACAAGCAGTGCTGCGGCCGCTGACCCCGCGTTGACCGCCCAACTCCGGCTCGCACCCGGAAAACCCCTGAGGCGGACGAGACCTTTCGTGTGGTAGGGCCGCTGTCCTCAGCCGCCGCCGGGAGACGTCGGGGTTCCGGCAGCTCGGCGGCGGGGTGAGGATATCCCGCCCTACCTTGGCTCCGGTCGGAACACGCGGGCTACCAAAGCTGGCTTCAGCCCGCCGGCCAACTTGGCGAGTAGGACGGTGAAGTAGGCAAGCTAAACCGTCCTGCAACCAAGTCCGCCCGCCCTGTCCGCCCCATAAGTCAACCAGGAACGCAAGAGACCGTCACCGGCAACAAGGGGCCTCATGGACGCGGCGGTTCGTAAGTTCGGGCCGTGAGATGAAATAGGTTCAAACCGACGCCGAAGGTTACTGCAAAGAACACAGGCGAACGCAAAATGGAGCGAGGAGGCGCTTTGGTCGGGGAACAAATCCACCCTTTCATCGCTTGCCCATCAAGCCTGCGCTTTGCGTCCTTTGGGTGCTTTGCGGTGAATCCGACTGCTTTCACGATGGCATCCGCCCGGAACGCCGAGCAAACTGCGCGTGATGAAACCTTGGCTATCGAGCTGCGCGAAGGCACTGCCACCGAGCGGTGTATGAGCAGGCCGCCCGTCGTTCCAGCCGGCCAATCGCCGCTTGATACGCGGCACCGTGAGTCATGGGGACTGGCCGCCGCCGTGGCCGCCTTCGTGTTGTGGCCGGGCAGCATTCCCAAGTTCTTTTTCCTCGGCGTGGCGCTGTGGCTGGGCTGCCGTGTGTTGGGTCCGCAGGTGCAGGCCGTCGGCTGCACCGGCTGGGCCGCCACGCTGTATGCGACGACGTTTCTCCTGACCCCGGTCTGCGCCTCGCAGGCGCTGCGTTCACCGGACGCGACGGCAGTCGCCTCACCGCTCGTGCAACTGGCGCTGCTGACTGTGGGTTGCCCTCTGGGTGCGACTGGCCACCGCCACCGCTCCCCCGGTGCTCACTCGCGTGGCCGCGCTGAGACCACGAGTCGTGCTGCTGTGGACGCTGCTGTTCATGGGCGTGGCGAGCCTGACTTGGGGCGCGGACATCGCCTACGGCGGTGACGAGCACTACCACTTCAAGGCGCTCGTCATGAACCACCTCCTCGGCGCAGGATTGCTGAAACACGGCTGGTTCATCGCAGCGGGATTGGCCTGGCTGGGCGCGGGCGGATGGCTGGCTTGGCGAACAGCGGCACGCTCCCCGGCCCTGAGCGTGTGGGCGATGACCGGACTTGCCCTGGCCGCGTGCGCGCCGTGGCTGTATCCCGCCGACACCCTCGCCGACCCTTTCACGCAAGACCGGATGTTGCGCTACCCCGGCGGACAACCGTGGTTGAGCACCTGGCTGTGGGAACTCACGCGCGACGACTGGGGCACGGGTATCCTGTTCAGTTTTGAAGCGCTGCGGTTCACCCCCGCGCTCGCGGTCTTCGCCCTCGGTCTCGTGCTGATGCAAGAGCCGCGCTGGCGCAACGCTCCTCCGCTCCTGCCGTTGCTCGGCGCGCTCGCCCTCGCCACCGTCCCCACCCTGCTCTACCACGGCACGTTGCACTACCTGGAGCTGGCGCTCCTCCCGCTGCTGGTGCTGCTCCTGCGCGACGGACGCCGCTGGCTGCTCGCCTCGCCGGAGCGCTTGGCAGGCACCAACGCCTGGTGGGCCGCGCTGGCGCTTGGGTTCCTCAAGGACACCGGGATCATCGCCCTCGGCTTGCTCTGGCTAGCACGGGCGGTGGTGCGGGCAACTTTCCTGACTAGGCGCAACGACTGGAGTTTTCAAGCGCTGCGGGCGGAGGCACAAGTGGCCCTCGTCACGCTCGGCCCCGGCGTGCTCTACCTGCTGTTGCGGGCGCTGCACGGCTCGCGACCTTACCAGCCGCACTTCGAGAACTTCGTTTCAGTCGCGTGCTGGTGGCAGGCCACACGTGGCGTGCTGGAACAGTTCGGCTGCCTCTGGCTTCCCGCGTTGGCGGGCGCGGGGCTGCTGGTCCGTCGCCGCGCGTGGCCGCGTCTGCTGGTCGCCAGCACGCTCTTCGGCGGGATGTGGTTCTTCCATCTGCTCGAAGAGCCGCGCTGGGTGGGCCTCGCGCGCTTCAACCTGTTGCTGTTGCCCGCCGTGCTGGCGCTCGCGTGGGAGGGCCTGGCCGCGCTGCCGCCCCACCGCAACCTCGCGATGACGACGCTGTTGCTCCTGCTGGCCGGGAACGCCCTCCTGAGTCCGGTGAATCGCGCCGGCCAGCGCGCCGTCTGGGGCGGCTCCGGCGAACGTTGGTATGACTACAGCGACTGCGTGGCCGACCTACGCAAGCTTAAGCCCGACGCCCGGTTCGCGATTGCGAACGCGGCCCACGCGTATCCCATCAGCATGACGTTGCAACGGCTCGACTGGTGGACTACCCCAGCGAACCTGCCCGTCGCAAACCCGAACGATGCTACCGCAACCCTCCGCGCTGCGCTCTCCCTCGCGGCCAAGGGCAACTTCGACTTCGTTATCTTCCGCTGGGAGGGAACGCCGGCGGTTCCGCTGGACTACCAGCAAGCCGGCTATGTCGGCCTGCGGGAATATCCCTCGCGCGGTGGGACGCTGATGGTGTTCGTGCGCGGGGCGTTGCCCAGCCCAGCCGCACGCTGACCGGTCAGCGCATTTCGGAGGGCGGCATTAAAGCTTGGGCCAGCCGGAGATAGGCCTCGGTGCCGGCGTCCAAGTCCGCCAGCGCGATGAACTCATCCACCGTGTGCGCCTGCGCGATGTCGCCGGGGCCGAGGACGATCACGGGCACGCCACACGCCGCAATCTTGCTGGCGTCGCAGGAGAAGAAGGCCACGTCGGGCGTGGGCTGGCCGAGCACCCCGCACGCGGTCTGCACCAGCGGATGATCGGCAGGGAGCTCGAAGCTGGGGTCAACCACACTGGGCGGGTCGAACTGGAAATGGATACCGGCTGTGCATTTGGGCAGCCATTGGTCGCACAGCAAAACGATTTCATCGTAGGTCGCGCGCCAGTCCTGGCCGGGCAGGAGGCGGATGTCCACTTGGATGGCGCAGTGCTCCGGCACGATGTTCACGCCCGTGCCGCCGCTGATGAGGCCGATGGAACCGGTGCTCGTGCCAAAGCCGGGCGCGGCAATCTGCGTTAGCCGCGTGGTGAAGTGTCGTTCCAAATCCAAAATAGCGTGCGCCATCGCGACGACGGCGCTGCGGCCCTCGTGCGGCTTGCTGCTGTGCGCGGCCCGACCGAACGCGTGGATGGCGAAGCGCAGACAGCCCTTGCACCCGCGCACGACGCGGAGTCGCGTGGGTTCGCCGACCACGGCGAAGTCCGGGAGCGTGGCGGCCGGCGTCCCGCCTGCCGTGGAGGATGGCATCCTGCCGTCCGGTCCCGTGCTCGAACTGCCGACGTCCGTCGTGTCCTCCCAACTCTTTCCGCCGGGCGGGAGGCCCGGCTCCACGGCGGGCAGGATGCCTGACGCGACGGTTGCCGACATTTGCTCCAGCATCTCGGTCACACCCCGGAAACGGAATTCCTCATCCGCCATGCAGGCGACGGTGAGCATGCCGCGCCAGGTGGACGGCTCGTTCTTCAAGCGCAGCGCGGCGGCCAACATGCACGCAAGCGGACCTTTCATGTCGCTGGCTCCCCTGCCCCACAGCTTGCCGTCGCGCACTTCGCCGCCGAACGGCGCGATGGTCATGCCGCCGACGCCCACGGTGTCCGTGTGGCCGTTGAGCATGAAGTGCGGGTGGTCCGCGCCATTGCGGATCTGGAGGATGACATTCTCGCGGCCCGGCAGGACCGGTTGCCGCCAGAAGGTGAAGCCGTGCGCCAGGCCCCAAGCTTCGATCCACGCCGTCACTGCGCCTTCGCCAGCGCTGGTCGGGTCGTAGTCGGGGTTCACGCTGGGGATGCGGACTAGGGCTTGGGCGATGTCGAGAGCGGTGGAGGTCATGAGAGCGGATGCGACTCAGTCGAGAAATGAACTTAGAAAATCACCGAGCCCAGAGCCGACCTCCTCGCCTCCCTCGGGCGAGGCCAGCACGGGACTGGCTTTCGGTTTCTCCCTGCGAGCGCCGAGGATTTTCTCCACCTCCGCCATTGCCGCCAGATGCCGCCGCAGTCGCGGCAACGGCTGACTTCGATGTCTCCCTGCGTGCGCGTCTGCAACTGGCCGCCCGCGCAGGCCGGACAGGCAAGTCGTCGCAGCACGAATCCAGACGTGTTGGAGGGAACTGGTGGCTCGGCCGTCGCTGGCTGCGGGGACTTCTTGGCGAGCGACTCCAACGCAGCACGGGAAAACCAAACGCCGTGACATTGCAGGCAGCTCTGTGCCGCAATGCCGTCGCGCTTGTTGGGAATGAGTGGCGTGCGATCCAGCGGGCAGATCATGGCGACGAACTATTTATCCGCTTCCGGTGGAAGATCCTTCGCCATCGCGCTCTTCAGCGCGGGGACTTGCTGCAACAGCTTCTCGAACTTGATCCCGGTGAGGCTCTCCAGCACGGGCGGGAGCTGGGCCATGATTTGGGTGATGTCGCCGGTGAGCTTGCTCGCGCCGCCGCCGGGGCCGCTGCCGGAGTTGATGATGACCATCTTCTCCATCTTCGAGAGCGGCTCGCTGATGCGGCCGGCGATGTCGGGCAGGACCTTGACGAGGAGCTCGATGACGGCGGCTTCGTTGTATTGCTGGAAGGCCTCGGCCTTGAGGCGCGTGGCTTCGGCGGTCGCTTTGCCTTGGGCCATGATGATGTCGGCCTGGGCGAGACCTTTGGCCTTGTTGGCTTCGGCTTCCGCAATGCCGGTGGCTTTGTTGACATCGGCGGCGGCGAAGCCAGTGGCCTTCGTGGCGGAGGCGGCACCGGCGGCCTCGGTTTCGAGCTGAAATTTCCGCGCGTTGGCGAGGGTCTCGACTTTGTAGCGCTCGGCGTCGGCGGGCTTTTGCACGGTAGCTTCAAGTTCGCGCTGTTTGCGGAGAATTTCCTGCTGCTGCAACTCGATCTGCTTCTGCTTGGCGATGATCTCGACCTGCACTTCTTCCGCCTTCACGAGCTGGCCGGTCTTGTATTTCTGGAGGTCGTAGGCGAGGTCGGACTCGGCCTTCTTCTGGTTCACCGTGGCCTGATAGCTGGCGACGTTGGTTTGGTAGTCGCGTTGCGCCTCGGCGATCTTCGAGTCGGCGGCGAACTTGGCTTCCTGCCCGGCTTGGGTGGCTTGGGAGGACTTGATCATCGCGTCGCGGTCGGCTTCGGCCTGGGCGATCTGGGCATCGCGCTTGACCTGGGCGATGCGGGGCTTGCCGAGCGCGTCGAGGTAGCCCTGGGTGTCGCGGATGTCGCGGATGGTGAAGCTCACGATGCCCAGGCCCATGTTGGCCATGTCCCCGGCGGCGACCTCCTGCACCTTCGAGGCGAAGGCGTCGCGGTTCTGGTAAATCTCCTCCACGGTCATCGTGCCGAGGATCGCGCGCAGGTGGCCTTCCAAGGTCTGCATGGCGACATTCTTGATCTCGTCGGTGGGCTTGCTGAGGAACTGCTCGGCGGCGGTGGCGATGGAGATATCGTCGCCCTTGATCTTGATTTGCGCGACGCCGTCCACCTTCACCGGCACGCCCTTGCTGGTGTAAACCTCGGGGGTCTGCACATCGATGGTGAGGAGTTCCAACGAGAGTCGGTCTTCGCGCTCGAAGACCGGCCAGACGAAGACGCCGCCGCCCTTGACGATGCGGAAGCCGACGTCACGGCTCTTGCCGTCGGGGTCCACGACTTGGCGCTTGCGGCCGGAGATGACGAGGACTTCGTTGGGGCCGACCTTCGTGTAGCGGCTCGCGAAGATGCCGAAGATGATAACCAGAGCGACGATCAACACGAGGACCACGGCGCTGGCGAGGGCACTGTTGAAGCCGGAGAGTTGGGCGAGTAGGGGGACCAGTTGCATAGGTGTAATAAGGCTGTGAAAAAGTTAAGCGGGCTTGACGAAAAACTGCGTGCCGACGAGGCGTGTCACGGTGACTGCTGCGCCGGTGGCAATGGCCTTGCCATCCTCCGTGCGCGCGGGCGCGGTGTAGCGCGTGCCGCCTTGCACATAAACGATTTCACCGACGCCGTGCTCCGGGATGCCGGTGCCGAGCGTGGCGGTGGTGCCCACGACGCTGGCCGCATGCGACTCGCTGGAGCTTTGCGTCTTGCGGAACACCAGCCGAAGCGCGGCGACGATGACGCTGGCAAACGCGAACGCGCCCACCGCCGCGAGCGGCGCACTGAGGGCGGGGGACCGAGTCGCTTCCACCATGCTCAGGAGATAGCCGAACGCCCCGAAGCCCGTTGTGAAGGCCGCGATGACGATCGGGCTGAAGGCCGACACGCCGCCGTGATCCGCGCCGTCCACGTGACCGCCACTGCCCATATCGTGGTGCCCGACGCCGTCGAAGAAGTGCCCCATGAACGCAAGGACGACAAGGAAGAGGAAGCCGCCGCCAAGGCAAAGCAGGTAGATTAGCGCGTCCAGATTCATAGTGGCCTCGGGTTGGTGATTGCTGCGCGAGTAAAGCGGTTGGCGTGGGGGCAGGCAAGTTTGAAACCACCTTTCCGGTAGAACACCGGTTCCATGCTGGTCGTGCTAGCACCGGCCCCGTTGCCCGGCGAGGAGCGGAGCAGTGGTCGCCGCACCGCAGGGACAATTCGCTTGCACGCCTCCGTCTGCCCTCCCAAGACTGTCCCAGTTGGGCCCGTAGCTCAATGGTTAGAGCAGGCGACTCATAATCGCTTGGTTACCGGTTCGAATCCGGTCGGGCCCACCACTTCACGGTTTTCGTCGCCACTTCTCGATTACATCTCCGAGCCGGGCCAGTAGCAGCGCGGCGGTGCCGGTCAGGGCGAGGGGGATCAGGACCACCAAGACGGCGAGTTTCCACGCCTGCCGGGGGGCGGGGTCCACGAACAGCTCATGCAGCCAGAGGAGGAACACACCGCAGAGCGCGATGCCGACGGCCAGTTTGCCGACGCCTTGCAAGCGGCTGGCGCTGGGCGCGGGCGGCGGCGAGGAAGGGTTCTCCGGCGGAGGCATGGCCGGGGTTTACTGGGCGATCCAACCACCGTCGATCACCACGTCGGTGCCGGTGATGAAGCCGGAGTCACCGGACGCGAGGAAGACGGCGAGCGCGGCGACTTCCTCGGGCTTGCCGAAACGGCCCACGGGGAGCTGGGCGGTGAACTTCGCGAGCAACTCCGGGTTGTTGAGGATCGGCGCGTTGATCTCGGTCGCGCACGGGCCGGGGCTGATGGCGTTGACGGTGATGCCGTGCGCGGCGAGTTCCAGCGCGAGGGACTTCGTGAGGCCCATGATGCCGGCCTTGCTCGCGGAGTAGGGCACGCGGTGCGCGATGGAGACGTGCGCCATCATCGAGGCGAGGTTGAGGATGCGTCCGTTACCGCGCGTGAGGTGCGGCACGAAGGCCCGGCACATCAGGAAGACGCTCGTCAGGTTCGTGTCGATGATCTGATGCCACTCGGCGAGCGAGAACTCGGTCACGGGCTTACGGATGTTGATGCCGGCGTTGTTGACGAGGATCGTCGGAGGGCCGAGACGGGTTAAGACCTCTGCCCGCAACGCCTCCACCCGTTCCTCGCTGGTCACGTCCACGCGGAAAACTTCCGTCTCGGCTCCGCGGGCGCGGCAGTCGGCTTGGACTTCGGTGAGCAAGGTCATGTCACGCGAGACGAGGGCGAGGCGCGCGCCCGCGTCGGCGAAGGCGAGGGCCATGGCCTTGCCCAGACCTCTGCTCGCGCCCGTGATGATGGCCAGCTTACCGGAAAGTTTCTTGTCGGTGCTCATTGTTGCGTAAGGATGTTGGGGAAGTGAACTGAGTTGAAGTGAAATATGTCAGTGCCCCCGGCGGCCATCGGCTAACGGGCAGGTGGCAGGGCGCGCGCGAGGAAGTCGGCGATGTGCAACGTCTCGATGTGTGTCGCGCCAGCTTTGTCCAAGCCCGCGCGCATTTGCAGCAGGCAACCGGGGTTGGTGGTGACGATGCACGTCGCGCCTGAGCGCAGGATGTTCTCCACCTTACGATTTTGGAGCCGTTCGGCCATCACGGGTTCCGTCAGGTTGTAGCTTCCGGCGCTGCCGCAGCACACGTCGGACTCGGGGAGTTCGACGTAGTGCGTGCCCGCGACGGCTTTGACGAGGAGGCGGGGCGGGTGCGTGATGCGCTGGGCGTGCGCGAGATGGCAGGCGTCGTGGAAGGAGACGCGCTGAGTTGAGAGTTGAAAGTTGAGAGTTGAGAGGGGGGCATTCGCGACGAGGAATTCGCTGAGGTCTTTCACCTTCGCGCTGAAGGCGTCGCCTTCGCCGCCGGGGAGGAGGTGGGAATACTCTTTCAGCGTCGAGCCGCATCCGGCGGCGTTGATGATAATGGCCTCCAGCGGCTCGCGGGCGAAGGCGGCGAGGTTCACGCGCGCAGCGGCGCGAGCGGCGGCGAGGTTGCCGCCGTGGGCGTGGAGGGCTCCGCAGCAACCTTGGTCTCGGGGAGTGACGACGTCGAAGCCCGCAAGGTTGAGGAGCCGGATGGTATTCTCATTCGTCCGCCCGAACATGACGTTCATGACGCAGCCACGGATGAAGCCGACGCGGCCGCGCCGTTGGTCCAATGCGGGGGAGAGTTCCGGCAAGTCCCCTGCCCTCATCTCCTCGGGGAGGAGGGCGAGCGCATCTTGCACGAACTTCGGGAAGAGGTGGGCAGCGTCGGCGCGCTTGATCAGGCGCGCGGGGGCGAGGGCAAGTTGCGTCCGCCAGGGGTGCGGGAGGATGCGCTCAATGAGGATGCGCCGGAGGAAGGTTTGGTAGGGCGAACGGCGATGGTGGTGCTCGATGTGGTCGCGCGTGGTTTCGAGCAAGTCACCGTAGTGGACGCCGCTGGGACAGGCGGCTTCGCAGGCGCGACAGCCCAGGCAGGTGTCGATGTGTCGGACGGAGGTGTCATCCACGGGGAGTCGGCCTTCTTGAATGGCGCGCATGAGGTAGATGCGGCCCCGGGGGGAGTCGTTCTCGTTGCCGGTCTCCAAGTAAGTGGGGCATGAGCCGAGGCAGAGTCCGCAATGGATGCAGGCGAGGGACTTGGCCTCGTCGAGGAAGCGCGGGAGGGTGGCGGTGGTTGGACTCATGGGGACAGGAGCGCCGGGAAGGCGAAGGGTAAATCGCGGAAGGCAAACTGGGTAGTGCGCAGAGCATCGCCTAGTGGAAGTGGCGGACGGCGTGGCTCCCTCTCCCAGCGGGAGAGGGCTGGGGTGAGGGAGAAAGGCAACGAGGTTTGGGCGGTTAGGAAGCCACTGAGACTTACTGGCCGTTCTCCCTCACCCTGTCCCTCTCCCGCTGGGAGAGGGGATGAGGCAGGCTGCCATCTGTCTTGCCACGTGGCTTCCGGGACTCGCTGCACTGATAATCTACCGGGGGGATAGGTGTCCGGGTGGTGCAGCGGTGCGGTGGGAGGGTGGCGATTGGCTTGGGTTGGTCGCCGAATGGCGATGCCGAGGTGACTTAGGTGTATAAATATCCGCAGAACTGCAATTCCCTCCTCGGTATTGGGCTTCCGGATGTCCCGAGACGCAGTTCCGAGCTCGGCATTGTGCCAAAGTGTGTCAGGAGGTTCACATCCGAGCTGCCTGACACAGTTCTTGACACTCCGTGGCACAGTTCCTAGCTCTGGATTGGGCTTCCGGATGTTCCGGCATGCTCCGGTTACTTCACCGGAGGGCTGCTGAACGTTCCGAGGTGCTCCGGTTACTTCACCGGAGGGCTGCCGAATGTTCCGGGATGCTCCGGTTACTTCACCGGATGGCTGCCGAATGTTCCGGGATTCTCCGGTTACTTCACCGGAGGCTTCCGGAGGGTTCGGCAGTGCTCCGGTGAAGTGGCGGATGGAGTTCTGCGGATTTTTGACCACTGCTGGGAGGGTCCAGTTGAGGTTCGGCATCGTCCGCAGGGGTCAGGCCGGGGCGGCGGGGAGGATGTGGTGGGGGTCGAAGGTGTCTTTGAGGCGGCGGCTCAAGGCTCCGATGGCCGGGGTCGGGCTGGGGGATGCGACTCCGCGATGGTGAATGATGCCGTTGGCGGCGCGGGCGAGGTAGGGGGCCGGGCCAAGGGCGGAGAGGGCAGCGGGCAACTGGCTGGGGAGGACGGAGAGGGTCTGGACTGGGTGGGGGGAGTTCCAGAAGGCTTGCTCGGGGTCGAGGGCAGCCGCGGGCAACTCGGCTCCCCTGCCCTGTCCGCTCGTCTGAGGAGGGGTGAGGGTGAAGCCAGTGGCGCGGGCGCTCTGCCATTCGACTTCCGCTCGGGTGCCGGCGAGGCCGAGTCGGACGGTGTAGGTGGTGGAGGCGGTGCCGTCCGGGGCGAGGTTGTGAAGGTCGAGGCTGACGGGGGTGAGGGGGGAGGCAAGGAGGTTTTCCACGGCGGCGCAGGCGGCGGTGAGGCTCGGGTAGTGCGCGGTGAGGAGGGTTTCTTGCTCAGGGAGGGGGCGGAGCTTGAAGGTCGCGGCGGTGATGATGCCGAGGCTGTCGCGAGCTCCGACGAAGAGTTTCAGGAGGTCGTAGCCGGCGACGTTCTTTACTACTTTGCCGCCGGAGTGGATGACGCGGCCATCGGGAAGGATGGCTTCGAGTCCGATGAGGTGTTCACGGATGGTCCCGAAGCCGCAGCGCCGAGGGCCGAAGTGATTTTCTGAGAGAAGCTGGCGGAGGGTGATTCGTTCGGGGTGGGGCGGGTCGATGGGGAGCCATTGGCCGTGAGCGGCGACAGTGGCTTGGAGGGCGGCAAGGGTCAGGCCGGCTTCCGCCGTGATGGTCATGTCCTCGGGGGTGTATTCGCGGACGGCGGCGAGGGCGGCGAGGTCCACGGCGGTGATGGGAGAACGTGCGGTGTGGGCGGCGGCGAGTTGCGCGGAGAGGTCGGCGAGGGTGGCGGGGTGGAGGGTCATGCCGCGGGATGGGGACGGGGCTGCGGGTGATGGGAAGGTGAATGACGGAGGAGGTTTTGGCTGAATCCCAGCGGGTTGGGTTGAAGGAAGCTTTCTCCCTCACCCCTGCCCTCTCCCGCTGGGAGAGGGAGATGCTTCGTCCACGTTCGGGGCGACATCGGAAGCCGACCGGCTGGGGAGAACGGTGGCGGCCCTGCCTGCACCCTCTCCCAGCGGGAGAGGGCTGGGGTGAAGGAGGACGGCAGCGAAGTATCAGCGGATGGGTTCCGCCGGATGTTTGCCGTAGTTAACCCCTCACCCCGGCCCTCGCCCCTCATCCGGTGAAGGGAAAGGGAGAAGAGGTGTGCGTGGTCGTGCGACTGTGGGCTGCTGAGCGCGCCTTCTCCCCTTCTCGGAGGAGGGGAGAAGGTGGCCGTAGGCCGGATGAGGGGTGGGGCTACTTGCGCCAACGACGGGAACCCCTCACCCCGGCCCTTTCCCCTCTTCCGACGAAGGGAGAGGGAGAATAAGCGCGTCGCCTCGGGCGGGGTCATAGCGGAATCACGCGACGGACGGAGGCGCGGCGGGATGAAGCAGTTCGTGGAGGACGGTGAGGACTTGCTCGGCGGTGTAGGGCTTGGCGAGGAAGGTTTTCATACCGAGGGCTTTGAACTCTTCCAACTTGGCGTCTTGGTCAATGCCGCTGGTGGCAATGACTTTGATGTTGGGGGCGAGTTTCTTGAGCACGCGCATCATGGCGGCGCCGTCCATGATGGGCATCATGACGTCGGTGAGGACGGCTTTGATGGTGTCGCGGTGCTGGGCATAGACGGCGAGGGCTTCGACGCCGTCGGCACTGGTGATGACCTTGTAGCCGTTGGTTTCGAGGAGTTTCCTGGCGGCGAGGAGGATGCTGGCTTCGTCATCGACGACGAGGATGGTCTCGCCCTGGCCTTGCGGGAGGGGACGTTTCTCGGTGCGGGCCTCGATTTTGGCGTTCGGGGAGGCGGGGAAGCAGCAGGAGAAGGTGGTGCCTTTGCCCAGTTCGCTGGTGACGTTGAGGAAGCCGCTGTGGCCTTTGGCAATGCCCAGGACGGTGGAGAGGCCGAGGCCGGTGCCCTTGCCGTGCTCCTTGGTGGTGAAGAAGGGGTCGAAGATTTTCTCGATGATTTCCGCCGGGATGCCGGTGCCGGTGTCGCTGACGCGGAGGACGACGTAGGGGCCGGGTTTGGCTTCGGTGTCGAAGGAGGCGTAGTGGGCGTCCACCGTCATGTTGTCGGCGACGATGTTGATCGAGCCGCCGTTGGGCATGGCGTCGCGGGCGTTGATGCAGAGGTTGAGGAGGACTTGGTGGATGTGGGTGGGGTCGCCGATGAGGGGCCAGAGGTCGTGGCTGTTGCGGGCCTGGACGGTGATGTTCTTGGGGAAGGTTTCGCGGACGATTTTGGCCATGTCGTCCACCATGTGGCGGAGGTTGACGACGATGCGCTCGCCTTCCATGCCGCGGGCGAAGGTGAGGAGTTGCTTGACGATGTCGGCACCGCGCTGGGCGCTCACCTCGATGTTGTGGACGAGGGTTTCCGTCTCCTTCGGCCCAAGCCCCGAGCGGAGGAGCGGGGCGGACATCATGATGGGGGCGAGGATGTTGTTAAGGTCGTGGGCGACGCCGCCGGCGAGGGTGCCGATGCTCTCCATGCGCTGGGAACGGAGGAACTGGCTTTCGAGTTTCTTCTGCTCGGTGAGGTCGGTGTTGATGGCGAGGACGGCGCTGGGGTGGTCTTCGGCGTCGCGGACAAGGGTCCAGCGGGAGCTGACGACGACTTCGTGGCCGGCCTTGGTGAGCTGGCGGATTTCCCCGCTCCAGGAGCCTTGGGCGAGGAGCTCCTGCTGCGCGGTCTCGTAGGCGGCGGCGTCGCGATAGAGGAGTTCGGTGATTTGGCGGCCCTTGATTTCTTCGGCGGTCCAGCCGAAGAGGCGTTCCGCGCCTTTGTTCCAGAAAGTGATCCAGTGGCCGAGGTCGCGGACGATGATGGCGTCCTGGGCGAGGTCAATGAGGTTGGCTTGCTGAAGGATTTTGTGTTCGGCCTTCTTCCGCTCCGTAATGTCGCGGAAGCTCCAGACGCGGCCGACGATCTGGTCGCCAACGCGTTGGGGCTGGGAGTAGCGCTCGTAGATGCGGCCGTCCACGAACTCGACGAGGTCGTAGCTGGCGGCGTCGGGAGTGGCGTTAAGCTCGCGGAATTTCTTGTCGAAGCCTTCGGGGTCTTTGATCTGCCAGAGGACGGCGTTGAGCATCTCCTGGTAGTGGCGGGATTCGATGAGGGAGGGCGGGAGGTTCCAGAGGGCGAGGAACTTCTTGTTGTAGCCGGCCATGCGGCCGGCTTGGTTCACGACTAGGATGCCGTCGGCGGTGGAGTCCAGAGTGGCTTGGGTGAGGGCGAGTGAGCGCTCAGCTTGCGCGGTGCGCTCGGAGACGAGGGATTCCATGTTCCGCATTTGGGTGCGGACTTGGCGGGCGAGGTTCCACTTCTCGGTGAGGGCGACGACGAGCTGGCTGACTTCGACGTTGTCGAAGGGTTTCTTAAGGATGAGGAGGCGGTCGTTGCGGCCCAGCTTGCTGACCATCTCCTCCCAGGAGTAGTCGGAGTAAGCCGTGCAGATGACGCATTGGAGGTTGGGGTCGGCCTGCCAGAGGCGGGTGATGGTCTCGATGCCATCCCAGCCGGGAGGCATCCGCACGTCCACGAAGGCGAGGCTGTAGGGGCGGTTGGCGAGGATGGACTTGCTGACGAGACCGAGGGCTTCCTGGCCTTGGTAGGCGGAGTCCATGTCGTATTCGGGGACGGTCGCATGGGGTAACTGGTCGCCGAACAAGGCCGCTTCCGCCGCGCTGAGGTCCGCCACCGCAGCGGCCGAGGCTGGGCAGAGGATCTTGCGGAAGTCGTCGTGGATCGCGCGGTTGTCGTCGATGACGAGGAGGCGGTGCATCAGGGGCGGAGAGAGGTGAAAGTTGAAAGCTGAAAGGTGAAAGGTGAAGGGCGGCGGGCATTGCGCCTACTGCGGGGAAGAATCGGAGGCGGGAGATTCATCGGGACTAGGTCTTGGCCTCGGGCGGGTGGAGGGGGAACTCGAGGGTGAAGGTCGCGCCTTTGCCCGCGCCGTCACTGTGGCAGGTGAGGCTGCCGCCCATCTCCTTGGCGGCGAGCGCGCCGTGGTGGAGGCCGAAGCCGTGGCCCTGGGGCTTGGTGGTGAAGCCGTGCTGGAAGAGGCGCGCCATACTCTCGGGCGTGATGCCGGAGCCGGTGTCCACCACGGAGATGCGGACGGAGTCGGTGCCGTTCAGGGCAATGCGCACGGTCAAAGTTTTGTCCTTCACCTCCGGCTTGTCCAGCGCGTGCTTGGCGTTGGTGAGCAGGTTCACGAGGATTTGCATGACCTTGTGGCGCTCGAGGGTGGCGGTGGGCTTGGCGGTGAACTCGCGGCGCACGCGGATTTCGTGGCGGGTGAAGGAGATGGTGTTGAGCCGCAACGCGTCCTCGACAACGTCCACCACGGCCATGGACTCGTGGATGCCGGTGACCTTGGCGTGATTCTGCTGCATCGCGATGATGACCTTCACGTGCTCCAGGCTTTGGGCGAGGGAATCCAGTTCCTTGAGCGCGTGGGCTTGTTCCTCCTGCAAATGCGTGGCGAGCGTGCGAAGGAAGGCGGGCACTTGTTTGCCCTTGGGGTCCGTGGTGAGGAACGCGGCGAGGTGCGCTTCGTTGTCGGCGAGGAGTTTCGCGACGCGCTCGACGTTGCCGACCTTGGACTTGCGGACGCTCTCGGCGACGAGCGAGGCGGAAACGTTCACGCTATTGAGGACGTTGCCGACGTTGTGGAGCACGCCGGTGGCGATCTCCGCCATGCCGGCGCGGCGAGCCGTGTCCACCAGTTCATGTTGCGCCCGGTCCAGAGCCTCGGCATCAGCGTTCATGCGACGAGTGATGCGCCCGCCATAGAAAACCGTGCTGCCCACCATCACGAGCACGAGCACCGCGATGACGAACTCCATGCGTTGCAACCGGACGAACTCATCCATCTGCTGGTCGAAGATGCGCATCTGGATACCGCTGACGCGCAGGCGCAACTCGGTCAGGACGGCCATGATGCCGGCGTAGTCGCGGTTCACGTTCACCAGCCGGCGTGCGGCTTCGTCGGGCTTATCGGTCGGGAAGCGGGCGAAGAGTTCCTCCGCCGTCTCGATCATGCTGTCCACGGCCCCGCGGAGTCGGTCGAACTCCCCAATGAGCTTGCGGCTCTCGGCGGTTTCAAGGGCCACCAAAGCTTCACTGCGCTTGGCCCGGAGACGGACGGCGAAGGTGTTGTATACCTGACGCATCTCGTCGCGCTGGCGGTCTGGGTCGCGAGTGACAAAGACGTTGTTGCAGCGGGCCTGCACGGCTTGGGCGGTGTTGATGAGTTCGCCATAATCCCGCAGCCGCCGCTCCCACGCCGCGCTGACCTCCACGCTGCGGGCGAAGGCCGCTTGCATCTGGTGGTTGAGCCGAAGCGTGAAGCCGACGGTGAGGAGGTTGAAGGCCGCCAGCACGTAGTAGAGCAGATGCCACTGATGGCGCTGGCGGGCTTGCTTGCCGTTGGGACCGGACGCAGTAGCTGGGTTGGAGGAGGCCATGTGGGGCAATCAGTCGTGCGGAACGGGCGGGACGGCGAGGAGGTCGCGCAGCGTGACGAGCAGCTTCTCAGCGGTGTAGGGCTTGGTCAGGAAGGCGCTCACGCCCAAGGCGTGCAGTTCGTCGAACCGCGCGTCGTGCTCCAGGCCGCTGGACGCCACGATCTTCATGTCGGGGTCCATCTTCTTCACCACGCGGGTCAGCGCGAGGCCGTCCATCACCGGCATCATCACGTCGGTCAGGATGAGGCTGATGTGGCTCCGGTGGCGCGAGAAGAGCGTGAGCGCCTCCGCGCCGTCAGGGGCGGTGAGCACCTGATAATTGTGCCGCTCCAGCAACTTGCCGGTCGCCGTCAAGATGCCCGGCTCGTCGTCCACCACGAGGATAGTTTCGCCCCGGCCTTTCGGCAGCGCCTCGCGGATGGTCTCGTCACCAGCCGCCGCCGCGTTGGGCGTGGCGGGGAGCAAGACATTGAAAACCGTCCCCTTCCCCACCTCGCTGTAAAGATGGATCAGCCCGCCGTGGCTCTTCACGATGCCCATGACGGTCGCCAGGCCCAGGCCCGTGCCTTTGCCGACTTCCTTGGTGGTGAAGAACGGCTCGAAAATCTTCTCCCGGATTTCCTTCGGGATGCCCGTGCCGGTGTCCGAGACGCGGATGCTCACGAACGGCCCCTGCTTCGCCTCGGGGTCCTGCGCGGCGTAGTGCTCGTCGAGCTGCACGTTCACGGCGGTGACCTTCAAGGTGCCGCCGTTGGGCATCGCGTCGCGCGCATTGATGCACAGGTTGAGCAGCACTTGATGAATCTGCGTGGGGTCGCCCATGATGGGCCAGAGCTTGTCGGCCACCGTGGTGGTGAGCGTGAGGTTCTTCGGGAACGTCTCGCGCGCGATCTTTACCATCTCCTTGATGACGTGCCGCAGTTGCACCACCACGCGCTCGCCCTCGATGCCCCGCCCGAAGGCGAGCAACTGCCGGACGATGTCGCTGCCGCGTTGGGTGTTGGCCTCGATGGTGTCCACCAGCCGATCAAAGTCTGCGGCGGGCAGCGCCTCCATGCGCAGCAACGGCGCGGACATCATGATCGGCGTGAGGATGTTGTTCAGGTCGTGCGCCACGCCGCCCGCCAGCGTGCCGATGCTCTCCATGCGCTGGGCGCGGAGGAACTGGCTCTCCAGCCGCTTCTTCTCTGTGATGTCCGTGTTGATGACCAGCACCGAGGCCGGCTGGCCAGCGTCATCGCGCACCAACGTCCACCGGCTGCTCACGGTCACTTCCCGCCCGTCGCGAGTGAACTGCCGTTGCTCCCCACTCCACTCGCCCTTGGCGAGCAGCTCCGCCTGTGCGGCTTCGAAGGGCTTCGTGTCCTTCAGCAGCAGCTCCGTCACGCGCCGACCGCGCACCTCCGCCGCCTTCCAGCCGTAGATGCGCTCGGCCCCGTGGTTCCAGTAGAGCACCTGGTGGTTCAGGTTGCGGACTACGATGGCGTCGCCCGCCAGGTCCAGCAGCCGCGCCTGCGAATGGATTTGTTCCTCCGCCCGCTTGCGCTCCGTGATGTCCGACGTGATGCCGTCCACCACGAGCTGGCCGTCCTTCTCGTAAATCGCCGACGCCCGCAACAGCAGCCACGCCCGTCGCCCGTCCTTGCGCTGGTAACGGCACTCCACCTCGAACCGCTGCTGTCGCTCGAACAACGCCGCCCACGCCTCGTGCAAACGCGGTGCGTCCTCCGGATGCACGCGCCCCCCGCCCAGCGCCGCGCCCGGAACTTTCAGCTCGTCCTCGGACACGCCGTAAATTCGCCCCGCGTTACCGCTCATGAAAAGCGCCTCGCCCACCGCGTTCACCGTCCATACCGCGTCGGGGATGTGGTTCACCAGCGAGCGGAACTTCTCCGCGTTGAGCTTCAACGCCTCGTGTGCCTGCTGCCGCTCCGTCATGTCCCGCGTCACCAAGCCGTAGCCGCGCAGCGTCCCGTCCGCGCGGCGTAACGCGGTGATGACCACGTTCGCCCAGAACTCACTCCCGCCCTGCTGCATCCGCCAGTCCTCATCCTCGAACTGCCCCATCTCCTCCGCCAGCCGCAGGTCCAGCTCCGGCTTGCCCAGCGCCACATCCCCCGGCGGATACAGCCGCGCGACATGCTGCCCAATCATCTCTGCCGCCGGGTGGCCGAACAAAACCTCCGCCCCGTGGTTCCACGTCAGCACGCACGCCTCCGGGTCCAGCGTGATGATGGCGTAGCCTTTCACCTCATCCACCAGCATGCGGAACCGCTCGTCGCTCTCGCGCAACGCGTCCTCCGCCAGCTTCCGCTCCACCGCCGTCGCCAGCACATTGGCGATCGCTTGAAGAAAATGCGCATCCGCCACCGTGAACTCACGCAGCCGGGCCGCATGCGCGCCCAGCACGCCAAACACGCGATTCCGCAGCCGGATGGGCACCGTGATCCCGCTGACCACCTGATGCTCCCGCAGCAAGGCCGACGGGAGGAAGCGATCTTCATCCGCCCAGTTGGTCACGCTCACCGGCTTGCCCCCGCGCCAAGTCGCCCCTGCCTGCGACTCCTGCGTCGCCGCCAACCGGATCTGCCCCACGCAGCCGGACTGCCAGCCCACACCCGCCCGTAGCAACAACGCTTCCTCTCCCGCCGCCATCTCCAACACCTCGCAGAACTCCACGCCCAGCGCCGCCACCACCCGCTCCGCCGTCCCCGCCAGCAACTCCTCCAACTCCCGCCCCGTCAGCGCCCACTGCCCGAACTCCGCCAGTTCCGCTTGCTGCCGCGCCCGCGCTGCCGACTCCTGCCGCACCCGTTCCTGCCCGCGCCGCTCTTCCGCCTCACGCAACGCCCGCTCGATCGTGGGCCGCAGCCGCAGCAAGTTCCCCTTGCGCACGTAGTCCGCCGCCCCACCGCGCAGCGCCGCCACGGCGACGTCCTCGTCCATTTGCCCGGAGATGAAAATGAACGGCACCCCGCACCCGGAATGTTGAACCAACGCCCGTGCGTCCATGCCGCTAAAGCCCGGGAGCACGAAATCACAGAGGATGACTGACCAACCGCCCTGTTGGAGTGCCGCTTGGAAACCCGCCTCCGTCGCCACTACCTCCGTCGTCAGCGCGTAGTCCCCCCGTTGCAACTCCGCGAGGATGACCGCCGCGTGGCTGGGTTCATCCTCCACGAGCAACACGCGCAACGGGAAAGCCATCTAACGCCTGCCTCCCCCAGGACGGGCGGCAGCACCGCAGCGGTAATAAAACAGGCCCGACACGGGGCGAAAGCTACCCAGCGGCTCGGGGAATCGCAATTCTCATTCCGCGCTTCGCCCCATTCCCCGAACCCTGGTAGGGCCGACCTGTGGGTCGGCCTCCCCGCACCTCACCGCACCACGCGCAGTCCGGGGAGCGCCGCCTGCAACCGCGCCACCGCCTCGTCGCTCACCTTGTTGCCCTTGAGGTCTAGGTGCCGCAGGGACTTCACCCGCGCCAACGCCTCCACCCCGGCATCGGTGACTTGCGTGCCGGGGATGAGGAGTGTCTCGAGCTGCGGGAGGCTCGCGAGGTGACGGACGCCTTCGTCCTTGATGGCCCCACCGGAGATGCGCAGCACGCGCAGGCTCGGGATGAGACTCGCCCACCGGGCGCCTTCCGTCGACGCCTGCTTGTCGCTCAGGTCCAGCTCCCGGAGATTGCGCAGCGGGACCAGGCTCGCCACCGCCGCCCCCGTAGCGTCCTGGCTGCCGAGTTGCAGGCGGCGCAGTGAAGTCATCTTAGCCAAGTGCAGCGCCCCTGCGTCCGTGAAGTGCGTGTGCACGATCTCCAGCCGCTCCAAGTGCTGGAGGCGCGCGATCTCCCGCAGCCCCGCGTCGTTCACCGGCGTGTAGTGGAAGTTCAAGTTCTCCACCGCCTGCAACGCGCCGAGGTGGGCGAAGCCCTCGCCGGTGCACTTGGCCGAAGCGAAGGAGAACACCCGCAGCTTCGTGAGGCCCCCGAGGTGTTTGAGGTGCGGGTCCGTCAGCGGCGTGAGCGTGAAGTTCAGTCGCTCCAGGTTCCGCAGGGTGCCGATGTGCTTCAGCCCCGGCCCGCGCACGTCGCAATTCGCCACATCTAAGTTAGTCAACGTAGTCAAACCACTTACTCGCCCCAGCCACTCATCGTTGATGGCCGTGTTCAAGCCGCCCTTCCCCTTGAGCGGGTTGTTGCCATTATACAGGTTCACGGAGACCAGCGTGCGGAAGGGTAAGAGCGCCGCCTCACCCGCGAGGTCCACGAGCCACGGGGGACCACCCCGCGACCACTCGGTCAACCCCCCGGCCTCCCGCGTCGCGGCGTCCACGGCCACCGCCTGCGCGTGCAAGGCCAGCGCCTCTTTCATCGTCGGCAACTCCTTCCGCACCCGTTCTCGCAATGCCCCATCCGCCACCCGGCCCAACTCCACCGTCACCTCCCCTGCCCTCCCACCCGCTGCGGCCCGCAGTGCCGCGCGCACCGCCGGCACATCCTCCGAGGGCGTCGGCGCGATGATGCGCGACGCCAGCACGCGGCTGTGGTGGACGGTGTTCGTAGCCACCCGCGCGTCCTTGGGGAACTCGATGGTCTGCGGCCCCCCCGTCTGCGGGTTTGGCTCATACAGCGGCGCGCCGGTGCTGGCCACGGTGACGCGGATGCGATGCCCCCGGTTGAAGACGATGCTCGTCCACCCCACGTCGAAGGCCAGTAGCGCCGGTTCGCCGGGCTTGAGTAACTTCTCGTGGTCGAACCCCTCGCGATACCGCGCGCGCCGGGGGTAATCCATCAACAGCATCGAGCGCCCATCGGGATACACGTCACTCACGCGCACGAGGAAGTCCGTGTCCCGCGCCGTGCTGCTCACCCACAGTTCCACCTTCACCAGCCCTGTCCACTCGGTCGGCTCGGCCAACGGCTCCGTGGTGAACGTGCGCACTTCCGGCTGCACCTCAAAGGGCCGCGCGTCTTTGGCACCCGGAAAGCCCGCGCCGGGGATGCTCATCGGGTGGAAGGGGTCACTCACGTAGCTGGTGGAACTCTTCTCCGCCGACGGCACACCCGTGGAGAGCCGCCCCTGCTCCCGCAGATAGAAGCTCTGCGGTGTGGCGTGCGGCGGCCAATCCAACGCCGTGCGCCAGACGTTCCCCGGTGCATTCGTCTCACCGGTGGCACCCATGACATAATACTTCACCGTGGGATCAGCCATCACCCCATTGTTCGTGCCCTTGAGGTGGTGGTTGAACCAAGTCGTCATGTGGGCATACACGTCGAAGAAGGCATTAGTCGGGTAGTTCATCTCCCCGATCTTGTTCGACTTGGGATACCCCCCGTGGAGCCACGGGCCTATAATAAGCTGCTGCTGCCCCCGGGAGTTCGCCCCTGCTTGATGCTGCCGACCGATGAAGCTCATCACGGAGCCTTGGCACATGAAGTCATACCAGCTCCCGATCGTATAGGCCGGCACGTTCATCTTGGGGAAGTGCAGCGAGCAATCCTCATCCCGCCAATAACTGTCGTAGTGGGGGTGCGCGAACCACTCCTGTAATAGCGCGTCATTATGCTCCGGCACCCGCGCCACCTTGCCCATGGTCTTGAAGCGCTCCGGCCGCGTCACCCCGCCGATGCGATACCCCTCCTGGTAGAGGCTCAGGCCCGTGTCCGTCATGTATTGCGCCACGAGGTGCGGCGGCTGGGTGATGGCGAGGAAGTTCTGTGCATACCCGGCCTGCGACCCGCCGTAGGTGCCGATCTTCCCGGTGCACCAGGGCTGCTTGGCCAGCCACTCGCAGGTATCGAAGCCATCCTGTAGCTCCCCCCAGGCGAGGGCACGGTAGCCGCGCCACTGGCCCTCGGAGAGACCAGCCCCCCGGTAGTTGACCAACGCGATGACGAACCCACCCTCGGCGAACTTCGCTGCCGCCCGACGCGAGCCAGCGCCCCGGATGTCCGCGTAGCGCTGCTCGAAGATGGCGGGCCAAGGCCCCGGTCCGGGCGGGTGGTAGAGCCACGCGGAGAGCCGCTGCCCATCGCGCATGGGGATCATCACATGCTCCTCGCGCACCGCCCCGAGGTCCACCGGCGCGTCGGCCGCACGGGCGGCAGCAGTGAACAGGACCAACAGGCAGATGGCTGGGAGCAAGGCTTTCATCGGCGAACACTGACGCCGGAACCCGCTCGCACTATCACTCAGATGCTCTTTCCCGGGGCACCCAAGGTAGCGCCTGGGCGTTGCGCTCCGTCAGCAGGCGGTGGAGCGTGTGGGCGAGGTATGCCAAACTGTAGGGCTTCATCAGGTAGGCGGTGTGCGACGGGAGGGGCGGGTCCGTCTTCGCATCGGGTCGCCCAGCGGCGCACACCATGAGGATCGGCAGCTCGGGGGCCAGCTTGTGAATTTTGTGCACCAGCTCCAGCCCCGTTTGGGCATCGCCGAACGGGTAGTCCGTGAGGATCAACTTGACCTCCTCCGCCCGGGTCTTCCAGAGCACGACCGCAAGCTGCGGGCTGCTCGCCAGGAGCACTTCATAACCCAGCTTGGTCAGGATGCGCTGGCTGAGGACCTGCAAGAGCCGATCCCCCTCCACCAATAGTATCAGTTCCCCCTTCCCTTTAGCCAGGCGGGACCATTCAGACACGGGGATTGCATCGGGGTTCTTCTTCACAAGACAGGGGTGGCAGGCGCTGCGCTACGGGGCTGGGTTGTCCAGACTACGATTCAGGATGAGTAATAGGTCCAGCAGCGCAAACGGCTTGGAGAGGCAATGGATGCGCGTGGTCCGGTGCAATGTCTCGATGACCTCGGGCGTGAGACTCCCGCTGGTCAGCACCATCACGATACTGGGCTTATCGGCGCTGAACTCCTGGAGGAGGGAGAGCCCATCGCGGTCCGAGCCGAGGTGGCGGTCGGATACCACCGCACTGATCTCGCTGCGGTGGGCACTCCAGACGAGGAGTGCCTCCGGGACAGTGGCGGCCACCAGCACGCGATAGTTAAACCGCTCCAGTGATTTCACGAAGAGGGGGCGCAACACGGAATCGTCCTCAATGAAGAGCAAGGTCTGACCCTGCCCCCTGAGATCGGGTTTCCGTGGAAGCAGGAGGCCGGCTAGGTCCATGGGAGAGGTGAGGCAGGCTGCATGCGGATGGGCGGGGAGGGCCGGGATGCACCTACTGCCGTGGGTTCGATGGCATCTGGCAGTAGGAAGCGTTCTCCCTCACCCCTGCCCTCTCCCGCTGGGCGAGGGAGAAGGCTCGTCCGCGCTCGTTGAAACGAACGGCTCGACCTCGCCCAGCGCGGTCGAAGTGGCCCCCGCTCCCGGTGGTGGAGGGCTGGGGTGAGGGAGAACGGCCCGGCACTAGAAGCGTTTCCCTCCATGCTGAAGCGCGGCTCGCCCCCGCCGGTGAAGCCGAAAAGAGGAGGACGGGACTGACCTATTGTCGGGTTCTTGACATCCGACGCGTGGGGGATCACTTCAGTCAGCCCGTCCCAAGAGGTTGCTGGGGTGGGTGTAGCAGGTTGCTGGACCGGTGCAAGCAAGTTGCTAGGCCGTAGGGAGCAACTCACTGCACCCACCCTAGCAAGTTGATAGACCCACCCCAGTAAGTTGCTCGGGGGTAGCCAGCAACTTGATAAGGGGGGGGGGTAAGCTGGCATTGGGTGGGGGTGGGCGCCTGCGCGGGGGGTGCTCAAGGGGTCAAAGCGGTGGGGTAATGGCCCGTGCGCACGGGGGTGGTATCATATTTGCAGGCGACGGAGAGGTTGACGGACCCGGTGACGCCGGCTGGGACCATGACGGCAATATGGGTTTTGCTCACTTGGATGTAGCGCGTGGCCCGGACGGGGGAGCCGGTGGCAGGGGCAAAGAAGACGCCTTGGTTGGTATCGGTCGGGTCAATCTCATAGTGGTCGCCTTCGATGTCCAACACGTCCGCCGCCGTGTAGTGGTCGGCGGTGCCGGTGCGGTTATCCACCACGCGGTCGATCAACGGGGTGCGGACACCCTCTTCGCCCATGCGTTCGATGGAGAGGTTGGCCTCGAAGGCGGCTACGGTGGTAGGGCCACTGGTGAAGTTCATCCGGATGGCGATGTCTTGGGCCGTGTGCGGCTCGGTGCCGGTGGGGAAGCTGCCGCCACAACTGGGCTGCATCCGCAGGCGGTCCCGTAGGTGCAACGTGGAACGGGTGTCCCGGGCATACTCGACGAAGGCCCCCATGATGGCATCGAAGATGGCCTCGCATTCGGCTACTGGCTTACCCCCCAGCACGGCGACGCGGGCAAAGAACTCGGCGTCCTCCACGGGCACACCGAGGTCGGCACGGGTGCTGGTGTTGTTCGGCTTACTGGCATTCGGGCGCAGGATATAGCGGAAGCTCATAGAACGAGTGGGGGCAGCGAGGTATTATATAGTTGGTGTTTGCGGGGTAGAGTGAAGCAGAGAGAACCGTGGTAGGGAAGGGATGAGTGGGTAAGGAAATTCCCTAGAGTGGCGGGGGCGGGTGAGTGAGGTCGGTGGGGCGGTGGGCGGAGGGGAAGGTCTGGGGTTGCGGCGCGTTGCGCACTGCCGGTAGCGTGTCGGGACGATCGTATGAATCCCTATCACCAGTTCGTCTCCGAATACGCACGCTTGGCCCAAACCGGGAAAGGGTGGCCGCTCGGCGGGTTCCCGCACTGCGCCCGGCCGGAGGTTCCGGCGGAGGCACCGGTCGCGCTGATCTTCTCCCCGCACCCGGATGACGAGGTGATTATCGGTGGGCTGGCCCTGCGGCTGTTGCGCGAGGCCCGGTGGAACGTCATCAACGTGGCCGTCACGCAGGGCAGTAACCGGGCGCGGCAGGCTGGTCGGTGGGGGGAACTGGCGGCGTGCTGTGACTGCATCGGCTTCGGCCTCGCGGCCACGCAGCCGGGCGGGCTGGAGCAGGTGAACGTGGGGACGCGGGCGAAGGATCCGGCGCACTGGGCCGCGTCGGTGCAGTGCATCGCGGACCTGCTCGCACGGCACCAGCCCAAGGCGATTTTCTTCCCGCACGATGCGGACTGGAATAGCACGCACATCGGAACGCACCATCTGGTGATGGAGGCGTTGGGGCGGTTGCCGGAGACCTTCCGCACGGTGGCAGTGGAGACGGAGTTCTGGGGCGCGATGGCGTCGCCTAACCTGATGGTGGAGATCAGCCCGGGGGACTTGGGGGATTTGATCACGGCGTTGACCTTCCATGTCGGTGAGGTGCAGCGGAACCCCTACCACCTCACGCTGCCCGCGTGGATGGTGGACAACGTGCGACGCGGCGGCGAGCTGGTCGGCGGCCAGGGCGGCGCGGCTCCAGACTATACGTTCGCAACGCTCTACCGGCTACGGCGGTGGAACGGACGGGCGTTGGAAGCGGCCTACCCCGGCGGGCGGAACCTTGCAAGCGGGCAGAACCCAGCGGAGTTGTTCACGTAGGCAATTGCCTGCTCGCCCTACCCTGCGGCGGATGTTTGGACTTCCCACCCGGGCGCGACGGTGGTCTGTTCATCCGCCGTCAACCGTGCTCATCCATTAACTCACCATGAACCTGCGCCCCCTCCTCGCCCTGCCCTTCCTCCTCACGGCCGCCTGCGCCGCTGACTTGGCCCCCATCCCCGCCGCGTCCCTCGCCAAGAAGAAGGAGCTTCTCTTCGCCGATGACTTCTCCGGGGCCGAGCCAGCCAAGGTCTGGCACAAGGTCGTCGCCACCTTCGCCGTCGAGAACGGCACGCTCAAGGGCACGCAGACCCGCGACAAGAACATCCCCGCCGCCGACGGCAAGCCCGCCATCACCGCCCACGCCGCCGTCCACGGCCTTGAAATCCCCACCAAGGACAGCGTCGTCGAAGTGCGCATCAAGTTCGAGGGGGCCACGATGATTGACGTGGAATTCGACGACCGGAAATACACCGGGGCCCACTACGGCCACCTCTGCCGCGCCCAGGTCCGCCTCAACGGTGTCACGCTCATCGACGAGCGCGACGGCACCATGCGCAACGACATCTACGCGATGAACAAGCAGCCCGAGAAGAAAGCCGAGCGCGCCCAGCTCCTTAAGGGCCGCACCGCCTTCTTCCCCGCCACGCTCGAAGCCGGCAAATGGTATGCCCTCGTGGTCGAGACCGTCGGCGACGAGATGCGCGTGACGCTCGATGGCAAACCCGCCGGCTACCTCAAGTCCTCCGGCATCGCCCACGCCACCAAGTCCAAAATCGAGCTGGGTGTCGCCGGCAAGGATGGCTACTTCGACGACCTCAAGGTCTGGAACGCCGAGCCGGTCAAGCCGTAAGTGCTCCCGGGCACAGCGGCGGTGTCCTGATCTGCCCCGGCAAGTTGCCTCGCCAACTTTCCGCGTGCAGCCCGCGCCATCTCCGTGTTTCATCCCCACCCCGTCAGCCCGCTGCCGGACCCCATTATGGACGACACAAATTCGCTCATCGAACAACGCAAGGCCAAGCTCGCCTCCCTGCGCAGCAAGGGCATTGACCCTTTCCAAAACAAGTTCACCCCCAGCGAGACCTGCTCCGCCGCGCGCTCGAACTACACCGAGGGCCGCGCTGTCGCCATCGCCGGCCGCATCACCGCGCACCGGGACATGGGCAAGTCCATGTTCATCGACGTGAAGGACCAGAGCGGCCGCATCCAGTGCTACGCCCAGAAGAATGTCTTGGGCGACGAACAGTTCGGCATCTTCAGCCACCTCGACCTCGGCGACTTTGTCGGCATCAAGGGCACGCTCTTCACCACGCGCACCGGGGAAATCTCCGTGAAGGCCGAGTCCTTCACCATCCTCGCCAAGGCCCTGCGCCCGCCGCCGGCCAAGTGGCACGGCCTCGAAGACACCGAGATTCGCTACCGCCAGCGCTACCTCGACCTCATGGCCAACGACGACGTGAAGCGCGTCATGCTCCTGCGCAGCCAGGTCATCCGCGAGATTCGCAACTTCCTCCACACGCGCGGCTACGTGGAAGTCGAGACGCCGATGATGCAGGCCATTCCCGGCGGCGCGGCGGCGCAGCCGTTCAAGACCCATCACAACGCGCTCGGCTGCGACTTCTACCTGCGTATCGCGCTGGAGCTTTACCTCAAGCGCCTGCTCGTGGGCGGCGTGGACAAGGTCTTCGAGATTGGCCGCAACTTCCGCAACGAGGGCCTCTCGCGGAAGCACAACCCGGAGTTCACGATGCTCGAAGCCTACGAGGCTTACGGCGACTACGAGACGATGATGGAGCTGGTGCAAGGCATGGTCTGCCACGTCGCGCAGGAGGTGCTGGACACGCTCGTCATCGAGCACAAGGACGCCGAGGGCAAGGTCACCAAGACCATCAACCTCACGCCGCCTTGGACTCGAAAGAAGTTCAAAGACCTTTTGAAAGAGCGAATCCGGAGCGACTGGTGGGAACTCACACCTCAAGCGCGACTCGTCTATGCAGAGGAAATTCTGGAGGTGGAGGTTCGAGGCAAGCCGCTCCGCAAACTAGCGCAATTCAAGCAAGAAGCAGGGAAGCGTGATGCGGACAAGCTAACCGATGCTGAACTCACCGAATTCTGCAACCGCGCCATTACGCTTGAAGAGTATCGGCAGCGCGGCATCCAGGATTTTGAAGTCTCGGCCGCTATCTTCGAGAAGCTTATTGAGCCAACGCTAATAGACCCGACTTTCGTCACACACTTGCCGAAGGAACTTGTGCCACTTGCGAAACTCACAAAAGTCGAGCGGAACGACCCAGCTTACGAAGTTCTTAAGGACACCGTCGAAGTCTTCGAGTGCTGCATCAACGGTCAGGAAATCTCCCCCGCCTACACCGAGCAAAACGACCCCATCGCCCAGCGTGACACGCTCGAACACCAGGCCGGCGGCGAGCAGCAGAAGCTGGACGAGGACTTCCTCACCGCGCTGGAGCACGGCATGCCCCCGGCGGGCGGTATGGGCATGGGCATTGACCGCCTCTGCATGATGCTCCTCGGCCAGGAGAGCATCCGCGACGTCATCCTCTTCCCGCAGTTGAAGCCTAAGTGAAATTCCAATCCTCATGAAACGCCGCCACCTGCTCACCGCTCTCCTTGCCCTCCCGCTGGCACTCGCCGCCGCTGAGTCACCGCAAAAGCCCGTCCTCCTCTACAGCCGTTACTTCAACGCCCTCGGCGAGACGCGCTACCAGCCGGACGGCAACTACAAGGAAGTCCTCACCCGTCTGCGCGGCGAGTTCGAGGTCCGCATCCACGCCGAGCCGCTCAACGCCAAGACCCTCGCCGGGGTTAGCGCCATCCTCATCGCCAACCCCAGCGACAAGGCCGCTGGCACGAACCCGCCGCCGCACCACGTCGCAGCGCCGGACATCGCGGCGCTCACGCAGTTTGTGCAAGCCGGCGGTGGCCTCATGGTGCTGGGCAATCAGGAAGCCCACAACCTTGAGACGACGAACCTCAACCGCCTCCTCGTCCAGTTCGGCCTCCAGCTCATGGACCGGCACACCGACATCAAGTTTCTCCCCCTGCCCAAAGAGACGCCCATCATCGGCGGCTTGAACTGGCTCTACTACTCCGGCGACCAAGTCATCCTCACCCCCGGTCACCCCGCGAAGCCCCGCGCCCTCGTGGACAACGACCTCGCCATCCAACCCATCAACGGCCCGCGCAACGAACCCGGCTGCCTGCTCGCCGTCGCCGAGCCGGGCAAGGGCCGCGTCGTCCTCATCACCGATGCCGGCTGGATTGCCGACGACTCGCTCGCCGGCAAACCCATCGGCCAAGTCGTGGTCAAGCCCAGCGACAACTGGGAAATCATGCGCCGCCTCAGCCGCTGGGCCGCTGGGCGTTAGGCCAGCGACCACCCCTTGCGATACTCCCGCTGGATGAACGGCTGGGCCTCCGGTGCGTTCTTCGCCCGCAGGTTCACCGGGTCCCACTCCAGCTTCTTGCCCACGCGATACGCCACGTTGCCGAGGTGGTTCGCCTCGGTGAGCCAGCCGGAATACTCGAAATTCGCGCTGGCCTGCGTGCCGTTCTTGCAGGCGGTGAGCCAGTCGTCGTAGTGACTTTTCACGCGCGGAAGGGTCGGCTCGGGGCGCTTGAAGTCGGCGAAGTCCTTCTCGGGCAGCAGCAGGTGCTTGCCGTAGTCGGAGAGCAGCATCCCCTTGTCGCCGACGAATAGATGACCGGTGCCCCACTGCGGGATTTTGCCTTCGGTCCACAGCTTGGGTTTGTCCTCGCCCTGATACCATGTGAGCTTCACCGGCGGCATGCCATCGCGCGCGGCGTATTCGTAGGTCGCGTGCATCGAGGCGGGCGCGATCTCGCGGTGTGCTGGCGGGCCGAACGCCTCGACGGTCAACGGAGCCTTGAGCTTGAGTGCCCAGAACGGCAGGTCGTTCATGTGCGAGCCAAGGTCGCTCATCGTGCCGTTACCGAAGTCCCACCAGCGATACCACTTGGGGCCGGGGAAATAGACCTCGTTGAACGGCCGCTCCGGCGCGGGGCCGACCCACAAATCCCAGTCCAGCCCGGCGGGAATGGGCGACGCTTCCTTGGGCCGGTCGGTGACGTTGACGATGTCCTTGTTCCGCGCCGCCGCCTCCGCGCTTTGCAAACCCCACGCGCGCGAGACCCAGACGTGCGCCTCGCGCACCGCGCCGATGGCTCCGCTCTGAATCAGCTCCACCACGCGCCGGTAGTTCTCGGTTGCGTGGATCTGGATGCCCATCTGCGTCGCGAGCTTCGGGCGCGCGGCGGCAGCCTCGCGGACCTTGCGCGCCTCGTAGATGTTGTAGGTAAGCGGCTTCTCGCAATAGACATGTTTACCGGCCTGAAGCGCCATCATCGTGGCGAACGCGTGCGTGTGCTCGCAGGTGCTCACGACCACGGCGTCGTAGTCCTTCGCGTGGTCGAAGAGTTTTCGGAAGTCCGTGAAGCTCGCGGCCTGCGGATGCTTGGCCTTGGCGGCGTCGAGGTTGCGCTGGTTCACGTCGCAGAGCGCGGCGATGTATTCGGTCTGCGCCACGCCGCCCATGTTCGCGCCGCCGCGCCCACCGGAGCCGATGATGGCGATGGCGAGTTTGTCGTTGGGGTTGCGCGCGCTGAGGATGGCGGGGAAAGCGAGCGCAGCGCCGGCGGCGGAACTGGCAGCGAGGAACTGGCGGCGCGAAGCCGGGGCGGAGGAAACGGTGGTTTGCATGGGCAGAGGCTACGCTCATCCCACCACAGTGGGAAGTCTGCACCGCGTTCGCGTTGCACGGCCCAATAGACGCGGCCTTCCGACGAGAAGTATTCGACGACCGCTACAGCTCATGAGCGACTACTACCGCCCGACGAGGAAATCCACGAGGGAGGTGATTTGCGATGGGGTGAGCGGACCGCCGGACTGGGCGGCGAAGCCCGGCATGAGGGTGTCGGGCTTGCCGTGGGTGATGCGGTAGAGCCAAACGTCACGCGTCAACGGTGGTTTGAGGGCGCGGAGGTCGGGGACCATGCTGGCGCGGTGCTCGGCTTCGTGGCAGATGGCGCAGGCGGCGGAGAAGAGTTCCTTGCCGGTCTTGCCCTTGGCTGGCTCCGCGTGGCACTTGGCGCAATCGCCCCGGAAGACGGCTTGGCGGTCGGTTTGGGCGAGGGTTTGGTTCCGCACTCGGTCCGCAGTCGTGGTCGGCTCTTGAATGTCTACTTGGTAGGTGAGCACGCGGGCGCCGGAGCTGGCTTGAACCACGGCAGATTTGAGGAGTGAACCACTCTTGCCGCGCAGGTCCGTGCTGACGGTCAGTTGGCCGTGGGCGCTGGGGAACAAGGTCCACGGCCGCGCGGGCATGATCGCCACGCTACAGCCACAGGAAAGCACCACGTCGCGAATGATGACGGGCTCGCGGGAAAGGTTCGTGACCGCGAAGGTAACGCTGACGTTGGTCTGGCCGGCGCGGACGCTGGTGTGCTTGTGAAGGGCATCGAAGGCAAGCGGTTCCTGAACTTGCTGGGCCACGAGCCCGACGGAAAGGCCCAGCCATCCTAGAAGGATGAGGGCATTCCGTTTCATGCACAGCACTGTTGCTTGCCGGGGCGCGTTGACCCCTTACACCGAGGGTTACTCCGTTGCCGGGACGACGGGTTCCTCGGGCTTGGCCATGGGCGGGAGGGCTTCGATGCCGTCGATACGGAACCGGTGCTTCGTGCCGGCCAACTCGAACTCAACCTCGTCGCCGACGGGGTGGTTGAGCAGTGCTTGGCCGATGGGGCTGAGGTAGGCGATGACGCCATTGTCGGGATCGGAGTCCCAAGCGCCGCGGATCTCGAAGACGACACGCTTCTCGTTCTTCAGGTCGTGGACGATGGCCTTGGAGCCGATGCTGACGATGTCGGTGCGGACATCCGCGAAGTCCGTGCCGCGGGCGCGGTTGAGCTGGATTTCGAGCTCGGACTTGCGGCGCATGAGGACCTTCTGCATCTCCTTGGCGGCCTTGTATTCGTGGTTCTCGCGGAGGTCGCCGTAGCTGCGGGCCAAGGCGATGTCCTTCGAGTTCGCCGGGATGCGCTTTTTGCAGAGCTCGTCGTATTCCGCACGGCGGCGTTCGAGGCTGCCCCAGGAGACGATGATGCTGTGGTCCTGCTTGGTGGCTTCGCCGGTGATGAGTTCCTTGACGGCGGGAAAGACCTTCACGATGCGCGCGAGCAGCGAGCGCCGGTCCATGTCGTCGAAGCTCGGGGACATCTGGAGCGCGCGGGTGAGATCCTTGACGACTTCGATGTCGGCAGAGGCAATCAGCTCAGGCAACAACTCTTGGTCGGCGAGAATGAAGTCACGGAGTTTGTTCGACTTCTTCTCGTTGAAGATGTCGCGTTCGATGGCGGAGACCATCGCGCGGAAGACTTCGGGTCCGAGGATGTCGGCGAAGGTATCGGAGCGCTCCTTGGCGAGCCAGAGGAGGAGTTCGCTACTGGCTTGGTGCTGGCTGATGAGCCGGGCGAGCGTTTCGCGCAGGAGGTCGAGCTTGCCGTTCTGCATGAGCATCGCGGCGCACTCACCGGCGAGCTTGGCGGGGACATTGTTGAGCGTGCCGATGACGGCCTCATACCAAAGCGTCGGCGCAGCGACCTGAAAGGAGTCGAGGGCGCGGCGGTGTTTGGCGGAGGGCATACCGTCGAGCAACTGACCGAGCTTGAGGCCCTGATTCCAGAGCGCTTCCTCGGTCAGTTCGCCTTCGGTCACTTCGAGGCCAGCGGCCACGCGCAATTCGTCGCGGAGGAAGACGGCTTCGAGCGCGAGCGCGGGCTGAGTGCGCTGATGGCTGGTGATTTCCGCGTTGAGGGTGGCGATGGCCTCGGCTACGCAGGTGGCTTTGTGAGTGAGGTCGGCGACGTTTTTGAGGAGTTCGCCGGCCTCGGTGAGCCGGGCCTTGAGGCCCTTGGCGGCCTTGAACTTCGCCATCACCCGCTGCTGGATGGTGGTCTCCTCCGCTTGGTAGAGGACGGGTTCGGTTTTCTTGAGCGGAACGATGAAGTGACCGTCCTTCTTCATCTCGCGCTTGGCGACTTCCAGCCACTTCTTCCAGTCGGCGGGGATGACCTCGGGGACGAGTTCCTTCTGAATCTGGTCGAGCGTGGCCTTGCCGCCGTAACTTTTGAGCACCAATTTGATGACACCGAGGTGATCGCGCGCGGCCATCTGACGCAGGCCGTGGAGGTCGGAGGTTTTCTTGGCCAGAATGTGGTCCGCAGGGATGGACTTCAGCGTGTCGGCGGCAAACGACAGGTCCATCTTGTGGCCGGTTTTACCCGGAAAATCGATGGTGAACTGGCAGAAAACCGTGTCCACCGTGGTGATCCGTCCGAAGCCCCAACTCTTGTGGGAGCAATAGCCGCCTGCGGCCAATGCAAGGAGGGGATCAATGTGCCGGCTGCCAATTTTTCCCGCGATGGCCAATTTTTCCAGTTCTTCTCTCATAGTTTCAAATAACTCGCGCTCTGCGAAATGTCCGTCATTGTTACGGCGTGCAGCGATCAAAACCAAGCGAAATGTCCGGCCAACCGGAAGACCACCCGTCTCAACCGCCCTCCCACCCGCCGGAGGGCCAACCTTTCCGCGAGCCTGCGGACCAGCCTTTTGCCGAAACGGACTCTGGCTACCGCAAGCACTCTGGGGCTCAAGACCGCCCTCGGGACGCCGCTGCCCTGCCCCTGCGCCCCGGCCAATGGCGGCGTCCGGTGAAAGAAGGTTATCCCCGCTCCAAACCCCGCACCGAGCCACCCGCCGAAGTCACTCCCCAGCCAGAAGGTGCCCCCGACCAACACGCCGGGAAATTCTACGAACCCTACGCCAAGCGTCCCAAAACCCCTCGCCCCTCCCACCTCGACCGCCGCGACGACCGCGAGCCTTCGCGTCCGCCCGCAGGTCTCCAGTCCACCGAACGCCCCTTGCGCATTCCCTCCTCCGCCAGCAGCCGACCCTACGACGACCGTCGCGACGACCGCAGCTACGACCGACCGCGCCCCGACAACTACCGCCGCCGTGACGACGCCCCCGACCGCCCCGGCCCTATGCGCTCGAACCAAGGCCCCGCCCCCATGAGCGCCTCTTCCGGCTTCCGCCGCGACTTCGACTCCAGCGCCCGCCGCGATGCCTACCCGCCACGCGATGCCCGCCCCGACTACCGCGACGATGACCGCCGCGACGATGACCGCCGCGACGATGACCGCCGCGACGACCGCCGTCCCGACGACCGCGACCGCCCCTACCGCCAAGAACCTCCCCAAGCCCCCTACCGCCCCGCGCCCTACTCCGAACGCCGCGACCTTCCCCCTCAGCGCGACTACCGGAGCGAACGCCCGCCCGAGCGCCGCGAATTCCAAGGCGACGACCGCCCCTACCGTCCTAGTTCCTACGCCCCGCGACCCGACGACTACCGCGACCAACGCCCCGCCCCCCGCCCCCCCTGGCAAGACCGCCCCCGCGACGATTCCCGCCCCGCCTACCGCGCCGATGATCGGCCAGATGCCCGCCCTCGCGACGACTACCGCGCGCAGCGCCCCCCTTGGCAAGACCGCCCCCGCGACGACTA
>JBDKJY010000044.1:0-46600 GCA_039796295.1 Verrucomicrobiota bacterium | reverse complement strand
TCGTAGTGCATCGGGATAACCAGCTTCGCGCCGATGGCCTTCGCCAATTGCGCCGCCTCGCGACCATCGAGGTTCCCCGCGACCTTGCGCTCCGGCTTGTCCCCGTTGATGGGCAGCAGCGCCACGTCCACGCGGAACGGGCGAATCCAATCCTCCATGCCCTCGAAGTGCTTCGTGTCCCCCGCGTGATACACACGCCACGGGCCGAACTGGAGGATGTAGCCGAGGAACTTGTGATTCCCCTCCGCGTCCACCTCCAGCTCGTTGTGCGCGGCGGGAATCCCGTTGAACGTGAAACCACCCGCGGACTTCACGTCGCCCGCGCGCATCCCGTGCAAGTTCGCCGCCTTCAAACTCAGCCCGATGCGGAACGCTCCCGGCCCGCGATTCGCCTCCGGGAGCAAGACCGGCAGCGTGGGCTTGGCCACGAGCAACGGCTTGAGCGTGTCCGGGTCGAAGTGGTCCGTGTGGTTGTGGCTGCTCGACACCACATCCACGAATCCCAGCCGCTCCGGCGCGATCACCCGCTCCGTCATGCGCACATGCGGCTTGTCCGTCTGCGCATACTTCACCGTGAGCGAGTCCGAGAGATACGGGTCCAGCAACGCGTGCCGGCTGTTGAACTGCACGAGAAACCCGCTCTGTCCCAGCCACCACAGGCGGAAGCTCGGGCGGTCGGACTTAGCGGCTTCAACGTCCGCAAGCAACGCATCGTCTTGGAGCAACGGCTTAATCATGGATTGATTTTAGCCACGGATTGAACACGGAACAAACACTGATGAAGACCGGAGCCTAAGTGCGATGCCGCCATCCGTGTTTCACCTGCGGCTCAAATTGCAGCTTTCACCTGCGCAACTCCCGACACCATGTTCTTGAGCTTCTGCTTCGCCGCCCAGCGCGCAGTCTGCGAGAGGCCGCAGTCAGGGGCGAAGGCGAGCTTCTCCGGCGGCGCGTGCTTCAGGCAGGCGCGGACGCGCGCGGCGATGTCCTCGGGCGTCTCAATGTAGTAGCTCTTCACGTCCACGATACCCACGGCGGCAATGTGCCGCTTCGCGATTTCGCCGATGACCTCCAGCTCCGCAAACTCGCGGCTCGCCATCTCGACGTGGATTTCGTCCACGTGCATGTCGAGGAACGCCGGGAACATCGGCGCATAGCGGCGCGGCCCGACGGCGCGGCCCTTGTAGTTCCCGAAGCACAAGTGTGTGCTGAGGTGGCACTTCCCCGCGACCGCCTCGACGGTGCGGTTGAAGATGTTCACGAAGCGCTTCGGGTCCTCGCGGTGCGCGTAGCAACTCATGCTCGGCTCATCCACGCATATCTCTGTGCAACCCGCGCGCACGAGCGCCTCCAGTTCCGCACGCACGAGCGGCAGTAAGGCCTCGGTCAGCTCCCAGCGGTTCTTGCATTGCTCATTCGTCAGCAGGCGTCCGCTCAGGGTGTAAGGCCCCGGCACCGACGCCTTCAAGCTGACCGCTGACCGCTGAGCGCTGGCCGCTGCCACCCGTTTCAACCGCTCGAAGTCTTCCACCGCACCCAATCCTCGCGGCGCACACAGTTCGCCGATGACCTTGTGCTTCCCGCGCTGGTCGTGCGCCGGTGGACCAAAGCGGCGCGGCGGCGCGCTCTCCAGTTCGATGCCCTCGATGAAGCCGTAGAAGCTCAGGTTGAAGTCCAGCCGGGTCTGCTCGCCGTCGGTGATGACATCGAGCCCGGCGTCGAGCTGGTCCTTCACCGCGATGGTAACGGCGTCATCCACCATCTCCGCGCGGTCGGCGTCGCCGAACTGGCCGAGGTGCTGGCAGGCGAATTCCAGCCAGCCGGGGAACGGGTAGCTGCCGATGACCGTGGTTCGCAAGGGTTGCATGTTTATGAGGTGGTTAACCACAGAGGCACAGAGAAAGACCCCTCTCGGTGTCCTCTGTGTCGCTGTGGTTGTAATTCAGTTACCAAGGTTTCGGTAGAGTTCCGCCATCCGCCGCGCGTGCTCGTCGTAAGCGGCTTCAAAGAGCTCGGTGGCCTTCGCGGCTCCGACCACGGCTCCGGCGGTCAGCACTTTCGGAGGTTTGCCCGCCTGCGTGAGCCGCGCGGCGACTTCGGCCTTAATCGAGTTGATGAGCAGGCAGCCGCCGATGGTGGAGCCGGGGGCGACCGGCGTATCGAGGCCGGGGATTTGCACCATCGCGTCGCCCACGGGTGCGCCGGTGTCGAGGACGAGATCCGCGAAGTCCTGAAGTTTCTTGCCGCTCGTGTGCCGGCTCGTGCTCGCCTCCGAGTGCGCGCGGCTGATGATGCCGACGACTTTCACGCCACGCTTCTTGAACTGCTCCGCCATCTCGACGGGCACGACGTTGCAGCCGGACGAGGACGCCACGAGGGCGCAGTCCTGCGCGGACAAATCGAAGTTGCGCAGGATGCGTTCGGCGAGGCCGGAGACGTTTTCGAGGAACATCGCTTGCCGCTGCCCGTTCGCCCCGACGACCAAGTTGTGAAACGACAGCGAGAGCTCGACGATGGGGTTGAAGCCGGGGAACGACCCGTAGCGCGGCCACATCTCCTCGACGAGGATGCGGCTGTGCCCGGAGCCGAACAAGTGAACCATCCGCCCCGCGAGAATGGTCTGCGCGAACCAGTCGGCGGCCTGCTGGATGGCGGGCGTCTGCCGCTCCACCACATCGAGCAAGGTGCGGCAGCGGGCAAGGTAGTCGTGGGTCAAAGAATTTGGCGGCATTGCGAGGGCGTTTCTAGCAGGCGAGGCCGGCGGGTGGATAGTGCGGAAACTGCGCGGGCACGGAGTCAACCGCCCAAACTCCTCACGGCAGTCGCCAGCGTCCCGCCTCAATATGTAGAAGTAGGCCCGCATCCCGGAGCACTTGAAGTTGCTGCCGGATTTTGGGACGGATGTGTCGGTTATCCGGGTGCAACCGCTCCAAATCCCGGTCGAAAGCGTAAACCTCGTCGTTGGTGAACTCAGCTCTTCCAATTCGCCGGACAATGTTCAAGACATCCAAGGTCCAACCGCGCTGCGCTGCCCTTATCTCCCTCAATGGCTTGAGTCGCTCATACTTGACGCGCACTTCTGCCGCCGCACTCGGCACCCCCGCAGCCACGATTGGAATGCGCGCCTCGGGCGCGATACGGGTCAAATCAATGTTGCAGCCAACCCAGCCGGCCCGACGTGCGGTGTGCGAAAGTGGTCTCCGCTGGATGATGGCGGACTCGGGAAACGCGAAATGGGGAATCAGGAGCAGGTCAACCACCCGCCAAGCTGGCTGCTCATAACGCATGACCAGCAGGTTTGGCGTCCGGTCTTCGCGGATGGCCGCGAGCATTGCGGCGTAAGCCCCGTCGCTGAGAGTTGCCCCAATCTTCCCCGCTTTGGCCTTGAGTTGAAATGAGGCTGCACAACGCGGACAGATGAAATCAATGGCCCGGTGGTTGGGAGGCGTTCCGTCCAGCGAGGGGGAATCGCAGTTCGGACAGAAGAGTGTATCGCGGCCCCACGCCTCCGTTACCACGCGCGCTCGCTGCGACTTGCTGTTGTAAGGCACCGCGAGCTCGCCGGGCATCTGAAGTTGCACACAGCGATTTGACCACCGCGCTCTCCGGCAATCAATCCGGTTTCACTTGGGACATCTTTGCATACACGGCTAAAGCCTCGCCGGGTCAAACCCCAGCGCGTTCGCCGCCGAGCCGTAGGCCCCGGCGTAATCGCCGAGCTCTGCGCGGAGGAGCTTCGCCTGATGCCCGCCCGCCTGCCACTCGTAGTGGCGCACGTAGCGCTCCAGCGGCCCGAAGAGAGCGTCACCCGCGCGCGCGATGCCGCCGCCGATGATGACCGCGTCGGAGTCGAGGACGTTGATGAGGGAGCCGATGCTGCAACCCAGCGCGCGCACGGAACGGTCCCAAATCGCCTTCGCCTCCGCGTCCCCGCCCTCCGCCGCCGCGACCAACTCGTGCGTGCTGGCGAAGCGGCCTTGGGTGCGCTCGCGGATGTATTTGTTGCCCATGAAGTGTTCCAGCGAGCCAGCGGTGTTGAAGTCATCGCGCGGGCCGTTCCAGTCCACCGTGATGTGCCCAAGATGACCCGCGCGGCCAATCGCGCCGCGTAGCAGGTGGCCGTCCACCATCGCCGCGCCGCCCACGCCGGTGCCGAGCGTGAAGAGCATCACGTCGCGCAAGCCGCGCGCCGCGCCGCGCCAGACCTCGCCGAGCAGGGCGGCGTGGGCGTCGTTGAGCATGGGGATGGCGCGCGACGAACCGAGGTAGTCCGTCCAGTCGAGGCGCTCCAGTCCCAGCAGTCGCCCCGGCATCACGGCGATGCTGCGTGCATCCTTCGCCGCCAATCCCGGCGCGGAGAGGCCAATGCCCGCCGGCTTGCCCAGCTCGCGTCGCCACGCGCGGACCAGTGTCCGTAGCTTCTTCGCCCACTCCATGTCGCGGTCCACGAACGGCACGCTGCGCTGCCGCAGCTTCTCCCCAGTCGCCGTCACCGCGACGGCCTTGATGCTCGTGCCTCCGAGGTCGAGGCCGAGGAAGTGTTCCGTGTTCAGCAAGTCAGTGTTCAGTGAAGCCGGGGTGCGGGTCTTGGCCGAGCGCATGGGAGGAAGTTGTTTACTGCACACTGCTTACTTTCCCCGCTGAAACATCTTCACCACCGGCGTGAACTTCACGTCCGGATCCAACGGGAACATGGGCCGTGCGCAACGCGTGTGGCCGAGGCTGCGGAGATTCGCGCTCGTGGAGCCGGGCGCGTCCACGTCCACGTAACGCGCGGCCCAGGCTTTGAACATGTGCGGCTCGCAGTGCGGCGACTTCACCACCACTGCGCCGAAGTGCTTCGGGTCGCAGCCGTGGGCGAGGAACAGCGCGCGGTCATACAAGCTCACCGGTCGGCTGGTGAGGACGAGGGTGAAGCCTCCGGCCTGAACCACGGCCGTCTTGCCCGCCTGCCACAGCTCGCGCGTCGTCTCGCTGTGAAACCATCCGTCCGAGAGCAGCCGCACGCGGCCTTCGATGGGCAGCGGGGTGAACCGCCCGCTGTCCAGCGCGCCACCAACGGTCGTCTTCACCAGGCTTCCCACGCCCGCTGCGAAGGCCGCCGCCGCCGCGCGCGGGTCCACGATGGGAATCAGCGCGGTGCCCTGATAACCCGCCTCGACCAGCGCGCGTAGGATGGCGTTGCTGTCGCCCGCCGCGCCGGAGCTGGTCGCGTCTGCGGCGTCCACCAGCACCACGGTGCCGGACTTGTTCTCCTTCGTGATCCGCGCCGCGTCCGCCAGGCTCGTGAGCGGCACCTGCATCTTCTCGTGGTGCTCCCAGAACAGGTTCGCGATGCGCAGCGCCTCGCGCTCCGCCCGCACCGGGTCGTTGTCCGTCACCACGAAGCTGTTCGAGGCCAGCGCGGGCACGTCGGTGAAGGGGTTGCCCCACATCATCGCCGCCGAGAGACCGCCGGGACTTTGCTCAATGGCCTTCGCCGCGTTCACGGCGTGGCGGATGGAGCCGGTCTCGGTAATGAGTTCGTCCCCGCGCACCAGCGCGGGCACCGTGACCTTCGCCGTCACCGGTTTCACCTCGCCCGCCACGATGCGGAGCAGCAGTTTCGCCGCGCGCGCGCCGGTCCCGAAGAAGTCCACATGCGGATAGGTGTGGAACGCCACCGCCGCATCGCTGTGCTCCAGCATCCGGTTCGTAAGGATGCCGTGCAGATCCAGCGAGATGACGATGGGCACGCGCTCGCCGACAATCTTCCGCATCTCCGCCAGCAAGTAGCCTTCGGGGTCGCCTTCAGTTTCCGTCGCCATCGCGCCGTGCAGGGAGAAATAAACGCCGTCCACTGCCGGCGCCGCCTTCACGCTCGCGAGCAGTTCGTCCGCGATGCGCTTAAACGCTGCGTTCGCCAACGTCCCACCGGAAGTGATGAAGTGCGCGCTGCATGTCGGCACCAACTCCACGCCCGCGGCGGCATCGAACACGCTCAACGCCCCGCCCACCTCGCTGCGCACGCGACGGTGATAGTCCAGAATTTCCTGCCCGTGGCGGAGGGTGAAATCCTCGTAGCCGCTCAAGACGGGGTTGAACGTGGAAACTTCCTGTTTGCACTCGGCGATAAGGATGCGTGGCATGGTGAACTTGCGTTGAGACTAGCGACGAACTTCCAGCGGCAGCAAGCCGCTTCAAGTATGTCAGTGCTTCCAGCCTGACTACTGACCTTCCAAAGCGGAAACTTGAGTCAGAAGGACTGGCGGGACGCGCTGTCCTACTTCATCTAGCCTGTCCGCCTAGCAACTTCCATTGCTCGTCGAAGTAGCCCGCGCGCACCGCCTCTTCTGGAATGGTCGCCGTGCCTGACTTCCACGCCTCCGCGCCGGGCGCGATGCGCATCACCGCCCAGTCGCCGAGTCGCGGGAAGAGCAGGTAGTTGAACGCGGCAAACTCCTTTTCGTGAAAGGTGTGGCCGCTGTTGATGACGACGTAGCGGCCCCCTGCCCCGTCGAACGGACTCGCGCTGATGAGCACCGGCGCGTGGTCCTTCGCGGCGTGGCTTTCCGCGCCGAGCTTCACCATTTCGCGCGTCCAGGTGAGCGGGAGCTTCGGCAGCGCCTTGGCAATCCACGGGTTGCTCCCCGGGTCGCCGAAGAGGATGAGGTGCTTCGTGCGCATGTCGGCTTCGGTCACGTCGGTGTCGTTCTTCACCGGCAGGTCGCCCCTCATGTAGCGGGCGAACTCGTAGGCGAAGCGCCGGAGGCTCGCGTCCGCCCACGCGCCGACGGCGGGGTTCCACGGCGTTCCCGTGCCGCGCACGCAGAGGAAGGGCGAGGCGAAGGCGTCGTCAATCGGCCCCTGCACGCCGGGGCGCTTGCCGGTGAGCGCCACGATCCCTCGTGTGCCGGCGAACTTCCACTTACCTCCGTCCAGTGCGAAGACGAGCGCGTGCGGTGCGTCGCCGCTGCGCTTCGGCAAGATGACTTCCGCTCCAGCGATGCGAATCTTTGCCGTGGGCGCTGCCAGCATCGGCGGGTGAATGGCAAACTGCGTGATGTTCCTCGCCAAGCTCACGTCCACCGAGCCGTCGTCCGCAACCTTGGCCACAATCTCCGCCCGCTCGTAGTGCTCGCCGAGCGCCAGCAGTTCCAGCCAGTGGCAGCGGTTGTATTTCAGCGTCCACGTCACGAAACGCAGGTCGCGCTTCGCGTGGTCCAGGTCCTTCGCGACGTGCTCGCCGATGCGCCGCATCTGCTCGCGATGCGTCACGGGGTCTATCGTGTGGCCGGTGCCGGGCGAGATGAGGTTCACCATTTCGAGGCCCTCCTTCGCCATGACCTCCTTCATGTGGACGTGCGATTGAAAGAACACATCCTTGTCGCCGATGGCTCCGATGGCGGGCACGACGCCGGCATTCGCCGCGTAATCGATCGAGTCGAGCATGTGCAGGCCGCGCTCCTGATGCACCGGCAACGGACCGACTTTGATGAAGCTCGGAATCGGCGTCTCGGAGAAGCGGTGCGTGTCCACGTAGCCGCAGTAAGGCCCGAGCGCGACGAAGCGGCTCGGGTGCTTCAGCCCGAGATGCCACGTGCCCGACGCGCCCATGCTCATGCCGCGCAGCACGATGCGGTCGCGGTCTATCTTGTAGTTCCGGCACACGGCTTCGATGGCCTCGAACACGTCCGTCTCACCGGCCCAGCGGTAGCAGTTCTCCACGCGGCCCAGCGGGTGCAGCTCGATGAAGTCCACGTCCGGCGCCGACTTCGCGGCGTCATCGCCCTCGTCAAAGCGCGCGATGAACTTCAGCTCGCTCATACCCACGGGCTTCGAGCTGCCGTGGAGGACCACGTCGAGGCGCATCGGCTTGGAGCCGTCGTAACGCGCCGGTATGACGACGCCGTAGGGCTGCGTCGAGCCGTCCACGGCGGAGATGAAGCCGCGGAGGACCTTGCCCTTACGACGGGTCCAAGCTTCCTTGCTGTCTCCCAAAAGATCGTCCGCCCGCTGAAGGCCGCGAGATAAAGTCTTCTTGAGCAATGTGACGTCATTGGTTGTGAGGATGGCCTCGTATCGCATCGCCCAGGTTGCGCCCTTTGCGAACACGTCCACGTCACCGCGAAGGTCCGCACTGGCCAGCTTTCCTGATTTAGGGACGCAATCCTTGAGGAACAGGCGCAGGAAGTGCAAACGGGCGAGCTGCTCCCGGACGAGCTTCTGGTCTTCGATGGTCAGACCTGCGGGGATTTGCAGCGGGGTGTCAGCCTCGCGCACCACAAACTCCAACGCGGCCACCGTGTCGGCGTAGTCCGTGGCATGTCCGCCGGTCTCTCGATGGATGAGCAGCGCCTTGTGGCCCGCTTGCTCCAGCTTCTCCGCCAGCCGCAGCACGCTCGCGGGCGGGACGAGCGTATCCTTGCCGCCGGTCGTGAACGCGACGGCCATCGTCAACTTCTCCGGCCACAGCTCGGCACTGCGCTTCCGGTATTCTTCCGGCACTTGCGCCTTCGTGCCACCGAAGGACGCGGCGATGGCGTCCTGAAACTTGTCGTATTCCACATGGTTAGCCGTGCCGTTCAGGCTGCACACGCCCGCGACCAAGTCCGGGTGCAGCGCCGCGAACGTGAGCACCGCCGTGCCGCCCATCGAGCCGCCCACGAGGAAGACGCGCCCAACTTTGTGCCGCTGCCGCAGCTCGGCGATGATTTGCACCACATCCGCCTCAGCCTGTGGTCCCATCCACGAGGTCTTTGCGCGGTAGTCGGGCGAGACGAAAATCATCCCGAACCGCGCCGCCACATCCCGCGAGCCGCGACACTCGCCCCGCGCATCGCGGATGAACTGCCAGCGGTCCGAGCCATGCCCGTGGAAGGCGAGGAGGACGTCGTGCGCTTCGGCGGCGTTGAAGCCCGGCGGCAGCCACTCGACGTAACGCTGCGTCGAGCCATCGGCCTTCGCGGTGAACGCAATGTCCAGTGGCTCGTCGGGGGCGGCAGCGAACCCGACGAACGAAACAAGGAAGGCCACGAACCAGCCCCCGAAAACTCTGTAACGGCGGCCGGTGACCGCCTTAGTTACGCTCAAGTCCGGCGGAAGATGGCGGCCGCAGACCGCCGCTACAGGGCGTTGGAAGGAAGGCGCGGTTTTCATTCAGTGAACACTTTTGTAGTCATGATGGAAGAGGAACCGGATGCCCGCGATGACCGCAAGGCCAGCCACCACGTAGGCGAGGGCGGTGTAGGTGAGCAGATTGTTGATGCCGACACGCTGCTTGAGTGCGCCACCTGCCAGCGTGGCGAAGCCGGAGATGACCGCGCCAAAGAGATTCAGCACGCACACCGCTGAGGCCCGCGCGTCGGCGGGGACGATTTCAAACACGGAGGGGAAGATGGTGCCCATAAAGAAGCCGCTGAAGAGGCTGAAGCCCATCGCGCCGTGCAGGGAAAAGTAAACGCCGTCCACCGCCGGAGCCGCCCTGAGGCTCGCGAGTAACTCGTCCGCGATACGGCGGAAGGCCCCGTCCGCCAGCGTCCCACCCGACGTGATGAAGTGCGCGCTGCCCAGGGCACCAACGCCACGCCCGGCGTCGCTTCGAACACACTCAACGCCCCGCCCACCTCGCTACGCACCCGGCGATGGTAGTCCAGAATCGCCGGCCCGTGCCGCATAGTGAAATCGTCGTAACCGCTCAACAGCGGGTTGAACGTGGACACTTCTTGTTTGCACTCGGCGATGAGGATGCGTGGCATGCTGATGTAGGCGAGAGGCTAGTGAATGCGTGAACCGCGAACAAGCGTGTCCTCGCGCCGCCCTCGAGGACAAATCCCCTTGCGCATCGCAGTAACCCGCAGGTGCAGCTCCGTTCTTTGCAACCCGGCAGGCGTTCGTGGCTTTCCTCCCTCATCCCAGCCCTGCCCGTGAAGCGGGTAGCCGCCGAGGGAGGGAGGCGGAGCTGTCCAAGCGCAGTTTCCTGACCTCGGCGACTACTGGGTGCATGGGGAGCCGCCACGGCTCGCAAACCGTGCCTTGGGACCATTAACCAAGGCGCTGGACGGAGTCGGGCTGGCTTGGAGTCCCGGCTTCAGCCGGCGGAGTCGTCCGCCGCACCTTTGCCGCTCGTTCGAGTTACCGGCTAAAGCCGGGAGCTCCATGCCAGACTCGAGACCGGCCGCCAAGGCCGCAACGGGCGCAAAGAAAAGGCCTTGGGGGACCGCGCCCTGGGCACCCGCTGGGTGCAGGCCCATGGACTCTGGTTTGGCCCAGGCACCCGCTCTGCCGTTGCGTCCTTTGGGTGCGGCCCTCGGTTTGGAATCGAATGGTTCCGGCTAAGGCAGGGCCCGACCGCTTTGGGTTCGGTCCTCGGCAGTGAGCGCCCCGCTACTGCAAGCTGACCGTGACGGTCTTGCGGTCGAGCACCAAGCGCCGGCCCGCCGGCGGCTGCGGCGGCTTGGGGCTGTTGTAGATGCCCATCAGGTGGTTCAAATCGTTGGGGACGATGGACTGGCTCTGGGTCCACTTACGCAGCACCCGATTGTAGATGTCCAACTGCGCTTGGTAATCCCCGGGGCGCGCCGGGGCATACATGTTCACCGGTTGGGGCGGGTAGAACTGCACGCTTTCGCTGACCGGTGGTGGTGCGTTGGGCGGCAGCGGCGGAGGGCTGGCGAAGGTCTTCGGCGCAGGATTGCCATCAGCGGAGGAGGCCCCGGTGGCGTCCGGTCCCGGGGCGGACGCGGCCCCACGCTTCCGACAAGCCACGCTCGCAGTTAGACAGACGCAAGCAATTCCGAGCAGCAGGGCCAAGCGTTTCATCGTTCAGGGCGCGCTACCGATGGTGACGCCGTTGTTGGTGATCATGGTGTAGTGCGTGGCCTCGATGTGGAAATCCCCGTAGCCCACCGAGGCTCGCGGCCCGTGCCGGAGGGAGAGGACATTGCCCATGTTGGCGAAGCGACCGTCATCAATGTAGCTCGCCCCGCCGCCGCCGCCGGGATAAGGGGCGGTGAAGGTGGCCCAGTTAGCATACTCGATCTGCCCATCCGCCGCGTCGCCGCGCTCCTCAATGAGCATCCACTTGTCGGAGGGACGCAGGATTTCGGCGGTCCTGAACTTTCGGATCGTGGTCCGGCCAGCGTCGATGTAGGTCGCCATCCCGTCGTTTTGATTCCCCCCGTTGAAGGTGTAGGAGAACGGATAGTTGGGCAGGCCAGACGGCGAAGTGCGCCGGTTCCACACCTTGTCCGTGGCGCAGCGCAGCATGGTATTGCCATTGGTGCGGAGGTCGTCGGTCAGGGGCTGAAGATAACGGGCGATCACACTCGCAGCCAACGGCCGCACCGGGGAGCCAATCGTGTTCGGGTTGCTTTGATAATGCACCCAGTCCTCAGGCTGATTGCCCAAGGCCCCTTGAGAAGCCCCCGCCGGAAAGCAATCATCGAAATCCGAGGTGTAGAGCGAAAAGGCCATGCCCAACTGCTTCCCGCCGTTTAAGCAGGACGCCTGCCCCGCCTTGGCCTTCGCCTTCGATAACGCCGGCAGAAGCATCCCGGCAAGAATCGCGATGATCGCGATGACGACGAGGAGTTCGATGAGGGTGAAGCCGGTGCGGGGTGAGCGGGTGGAATCGGCAAGCATAAATTGCTGGGATGAGATGAACCGCGGGATCAAGGGGTCAAGGGTTGTATTGGGTCAGCAGCCAAAGATAGTCATTGCTGGAAGGCACATCCCCATCCCACTTCTTGAGAACCGAGTGGCCGTCCGCGTAGATAATGCCGCCGCTCTTGGAATGGTAGGTGGCGGGCTTCTCGTTGCCCCAAACGACAGCGGCGGTGTTCATGAACCACGAGGCGTCATCGTTGGATTCGAGGCCTTCTTCCAGCAGCACAAAGGTGTCGGCCGGTCGGTTAAAGTTGTCCATGCGCTGGTATTGGACCGTCGCAGCAGCGAAGCCAACTAGGCGGTTCATGGAGAAGTTCCGGACGTATTTGGGAAAAACCGTTACCACACTGCCCGGCACAGTCTGTGGCTTGGGGCAGACGAAGACCTTTGCCGAGCCACCCATGTAGCGGCCCAACTGAGCAAGGGTGACGTAGGTCTCGTTGCTGGCGTGAGTGGAGACCTTCATATTGCCCGTAGCCCAATTGAACTCGAACCTGCCGTTGGCATCCGGTGTCGGTGTGGTGCCTGCGCCGTAACTGGGACCTCCCCAGCCGTAGTTGTTGGCGCACCGGTCGTCTTGATCACCTGCATACAACATCCACCCGAGGGAAAGCTGTTTCTGGTTCGAGAGGCACTGCGTGGCCGAGGCTTTCTGCTTCGCCTTACTCAAGGCGGGCAGGAGCATCCCTGCCAGGATCGCGATGATCGCGATGACAACGAGGAGTTCGATGAGGGTGAAGGCCTGCATTGATGCCCGGATCTGCTGGCGAGAGGTTATTACGGTTCGGTTCATGGTTGTCGGTTTTAGGCCGCGCAGCCGCTCGGTGACATCCGCTGTGCTTGCGGTCAGCGACCGGAAAGGCTAATTTGGCTGGCCAATTTTGCCCCAGCCCAGTTCATCAGTAAAGGGGCGATTTCTTTTCAACCACCACACTCACCTGTGCGTTGACACAGAAAACACTCGCCTCGCCGGAAGTCGTTCCCCACCATCCGCCTCGTTTTGCGGGCCAGCCCCGCGCTGCCATGAAAGCCAAAATCATCATCACGCCGAAGAAGGCCGTCCTCGACCCGCAGGGTAAGACCGTGCAAAGCGCCCTTGAACACATGGGCTATCAAGGCGTCACCGGCGTCCACGTGGGCAAGTATGTCGAGATCGACCTCGCCCCCGGCACCGACCGCGCCGCCGCCCAGCAAGCCCTCGACGAGGCTTGCCACCGCTTCCTGAGCAACCCGGTGATCGAGGATTACAAACTGGAAATTGAGTAGAGCGGTCAGCCATCAGCGGTCAGCGGTCAGCACCCAAGCTGGCTCCGGCTGATAGCTGATAGCTGATAGCCGATAGCTATCATGAACTTCGCCGTCCTCCAATTCCCCGCCTCCAACTGCGACCAAGACGCTGTCCACGCCATGCAAGTGCTCGGCCACGCCGCGCGGCTGGTCTGGCACAAGGACAGTTCCCTCGGTGCCGCCGACGCGGTCATCGTCCCCGGCGGCTTCAGTTACGGGGATTACCTGCGCTGCGGTGCCATCGCGCGCTTCAGCCCGGTGATGCAGGCGGTGAAGCAGTTCGCCGACAATGGCGGGCTGGTCATCGGCATCTGCAACGGCTTCCAAGTCCTCTGCGAAGCCCACTTGCTCCCCGGCGCGCTCATTCGTAACCGCACCCTTCAGTTCCGCTGCGAAAACATCTTCCTGAAAACCGCCACACAGGACTCGCCCTTCACCTCGCAGATTCCCGCCGACAAGTTGCTGCGCGTGCCCATCGCCCACGGCGAGGGCTGCTACTTCGCCGACGCCGACACGCTGGCGCAGATGAAGGCCAACCGCCAAATCCTCTGGCACTACTGCAACGCCCAAGGCGAGCTGACCGACGCCGCGAACCCGAACGGCGCGCTGGAGAACATCGCCGGCGTTTGCAACGAGCGCCGGAACGTAGCTGGCCTCATGCCCCACCCCGAACGCGCCTGCGAGCCCCTGCTGGGCAGCGCGGATGGCCGGCTCATCTTCGAGAGCATGATCCACGCGCTCGAACAAAAGCCGGCGGCGGTGGCGGCTTAAGCTCGTCGGTGGCTCGCCGCGGGACCCAATTCAGCAGCGGAGTGCGGCGGGCCGGCGAGCGCCGCCCAAACCGGCCCTACAGCCATTCCCTCGCTTGCCATCGACCGGCTGGTTCTCCTAGCATCCGCCCCAATGCACGGACACATTTTTGGCAAAACCTTTCGCCTGCCGGGCTGGGTGGGAGTGGGCGCACTCACGCTCTTCAGCCTGCTGTCTCCAGTTCGGGAAAGCCGCGCGGCGGCCTTGGCAGCCACCCATCTCGTTTCTGAGGCGGGACGCCCGATTTCCTTCGACGTGGCGCTGAACGAGATCAGCGTGCGCCCGCCCGGGGCTGGTTCCCGCCCGCAGGAAGTGCCCGGCTTGGCCACCGCCGAGGCCGTGCGACTGCACGCGCAATTGCTCGCCCAAACTACCGGACAGGAAGTGGAGCTAGTGCTTTATGAGACCGGCAAGCCTCGCGACCAGTTCACGCGTCGGCTCCTGACTCGGCAGGTCTTGGTGCATCTCGCGCCAGGTATGGATGCGGTCGCGCTGGCTACGGCGCATGGTGCGGTCTCGAAGGGCGGTCTCTCCCACTCACCGGGCTATTTCGTGTTGGAATCGCCCATCGTGGGCGGGGCACTGGACTTGGCCACGGCGCTCCAGGGCAGTCCGGGCGTTCACTCTGTCGAACCCTTGCTGGCGCGCCAGTGGGCGAAGTTCTTCGTCCCCAACGACACCTTGTTCACGAACCAATGGCATCTCGTGAACACCGGCCAGAACGGCGCGCGGCTGGGGTTGGACATCAACGTGACCAACGTCTGGGATAACTTCAGAGGCCGGGGCGTGACCATCGCCATCGTGGACGACAGCTTGCAAGGCGCGCACCCCGACCTGACCAACAACTACAACTTCTCCCTCGGCTTGGATGTCAACGACGGTGACTTCGACCCCAGCCCAGTTGTCACCGCCGACTTCCACGGGACCGCCGTAGCCGGCGTCGCAGCCGCGCGGGGTGATAACAATCTGGGCGGCGCGGGTGTGGCCTTTGAAGCGACGCTGGCCGGCATCCGGTTTCTGGGCGGCCCGGCGACCTCTGTGCAGATTGCCCAGTGCCTGACGCACTCCAATCAGGTCATCAGCGTTTACAACAACAGTTGGGGCTTCTCCATCGGCGGACAGGGGTTGGGCGTCGTTCCCACGGTGATGTCCAATGCGCTGGTCCAAGGCGTGACCCTCGGACGAGGCGGCCGCGGCAGCATCTTTGTCTTTGCCGCCGGCAACTCCGGGGCCCAAGGGGACGACGCGAACTACAGCCAGTTGGTCAACTCCATCTACACCATCGGGGTGGGGGCGCTGAACGACCGCTTCGCGCGCGCCTCCTACGGCAACCCAGGAGCAGCCCTCGTCATCAGCGCGCCCGCTGGCAACGACGCCACCCGCCCGCAAGGCACCACAACGACTGACCTCGTGGGAGTTGACGGCTACAACGACGGGACCAGCCCCAATCCGTTGCAATACGCAGACCCCGACTACACCGCTGAGTTCAACGGCACCTCTTCCGCCTCCCCGGTTGTTTCCGGCGTCGTGGCGCTGATGCTCCAGGCCAATCCGAATCTGGGCTGGCGCGACGTGCAGGAAATTCTCATTCGGTCGGCCACGGTCAACCTGCCGAACGCCCCCGGCTGGGTCACCAACGCAGCGGGCAACCACTTCAATCACGAGTTCGGAGCCGGGTTGGTCAACGCTGGTGGCGCGGTGACCTTGGCCACGAACTGGATCAATTTGGGGCCGCAACTCAACTACGCCGTCCAGCAGAACAACCTCGCGTTGGCGATTCCCGACAACTCGACAAACGGCGTGGTTTACACCATCCCCGTCACCGGCTCCAACCTCCGGCTGGAACACGTAAACTTGCTGGTGGACATCCAGCACCAGCGCCGCGGTGACTTGGAAATCAGTCTCACCTCCCCCTCCGGCATCACCAGCCGGCTGGCCAATCCCCACGGCGACGTTAACCCGGATTATCCCAACTGGACCTTCATGACCGTTCACAACTGGGGCGAGATCGGCGACGGCAACTGGGTGGTGCGCGTCAACGACCGCACGCCGACGGTCGGTGGCATCTTGAACTCTCTTCGCCTGGAAATGTTCGGCACCTTCACCAACATCAATCAAGTTCCCACCAACCCGCCGACGATCACCACCCATCCGCGCAGCCGCACGGTCACCCAAGGCTCCACCCTCAATTTCAGCGTTGGCCTCGCGACGAATACCACCACCCCGATCGCTTATCAGTGGCGGTATAACGGCGAAAACATCTTCGGCGCGGTCGGCCCTATCCTCGTCCTGACCAACGTGCAAGGCTCCGCCGGGGGGCTGTATTCCGTGCGGGTCAGCAATCCGGTGGCGACGAACTTCAGCTCCGACGCCGCGCTGGTCGTCACCGCCCCGCCGGCGGTGCTCACTCAGCCCACGAACCAGTCCGCCATCGTCGGCTCGAACGTTACCTTCATCGTGTCCGTCAGCGGGGCCGAGCCGTTCAACTACCAATGGCGGCGGGATGGGGTGCCCATCACGGATGCCACTAACGCGGCCCTCAACCTCAACGCCGTGCAGTTCAATCAGGCGGGCCTTTACGATGTGCGGGTAAGCAACGTCTTCGCCTCGATCTTCAGTGCCGGAGCAGCGTTGACCGTGGTGCCCCCTTTCACCCTCAGCCCGCAGCCCCAAAGTTTGGTCACCAATGCCGGCATCACGGCCACCCTCACCGTGGGCGCGACCGGTGTCGGAGGGTTCCCCGGGCCGTTCACCTACCAGTGGACTTTCAACGGCTCCTCGCTCACGGGGCAGACTGGCGCTTCCCTGATTCTCACCAGCCTCAACCTCACCAACTCCGGCAACTACGCGTGCGTGGTCACTTCCCCGCTCGGCGCTCTCACCAGCTCGAACGCCAACCTCACCGTGTTCAATCCCTTCACCGTCGGGCCGGCATCTTTCCGCCTCGGCGGCTTGTTCCAAATGGTCGCCACCGGGGACAATGGCCGCTCCTACCGGTTGGAAAGCTCCACCAACCTCGTGACCTGGGTGCCCGTGGTCACCAATGCCGTCTCCGGCGGGGTAGCCACGTTTACCGACACTGCTGCCTCGGGCAAAGCCCTGCGCTTCTACCGCATCGTGCTCCTGCCGTAGCGGAAGTTCCCGCTGGGGGGGATGCCGGGCAGTAGCAGTGCAGCCAACGCCATGAATCCACCTACCAATACCATCGGACAGGCGGTCTTCATCCGCACCGACGTGCGGGAATATGCGGAGGTCAACATCCCGTTCCAAACGCTAGAGGAGTTGGTGCAGGTCTGCTCGGAGCCGCGGCCCGGGCTGACCTTGGAACGCGTGGTGGTGTTTTCCCTGCGGGACGGCCAGCCCTGCGCGCTGACACTGGGCTTCATCTCCGCGAGCCGGGGTGTCCGCCCGAGCGCGGTTCATCCGGACGTCAAGGGCTGAACGATTCCCGCGCCCCTTACCGGGCAAGGTCGGTGAAAATCCGCGTCCGTGTCTGCTCGCGGAGCACACATGCTAGCGGAGTCTTCCCGTCCGGTGAAAGCGACTCCTGCAACGCCGCCTCCTTGCCCACACCCGAGGCCAACACCCACACCTCACGCGCCGCCGCGATGGTCGCGTAACCCAGCGTGACGCGGCGCGGCGGCGGCTTACTCGCGGTCACGGCGCGATAGGCGGCGGGAGAGCTCATCACGTCGTCCGCCTCGCCCGGGAAGAGCGAGGCAATGTGCCCGTCCTCGCCCATCCCCAGCAACACGAGGTCGAGCACGGGCTGACCTGCGGAGTTGGCCGGGGCGATGCGCCGCAACTCCGCTTCGGCGGCGCGAGCAGCGACCTCGGGTTCGTCCTCGCCGCGGATGCGATGGATGTTCCCTGCCGGCAATCCGAGCGGTTGGAAGAGCAGTTCCGCCGCGCTGCGGTAATTGCTCTCCGCATCCGCCGGTGCCACACAGCGCTCGTCCGCCCAGAAGAAGTGGACGTGGGCGAACGACTGCCCGCGCTCCTGGGCTCGCTGCGTCACCGCGCGAAAGAAATCCTTCGCGATGCGTCCGCCGGAGAGAGCCAAGTTCGTCGGGGCGGAGACTTCGCCTTGCCGCGCCAAGAGTTCAGTGGCGCACCGCTCCGCCAAGGCGGTCGCGCTGGCCAAGGTGTTCAGTTCCCAGTTGGACATGGGCAAGCAATTGTGACCGCACCCACTTCACTTCGTCGGCTGCGGGTCGCGCCAGACGTGGCCGGTAGGGGCGAGCAAATCCTCGGCGGCCACCGGCCCCCAGGTGCCGGCGGAGTAAAACTCGCGGTTCGTCAGCGGCTTGTTGTCCCAGCCCGCGCGAATCGGGTCCACGATGCCCCACGCGGTCTCCACTTCGTCGCGGCGGATGAAGAGCGTGGCGTCGCCGGCGACAGCCTCCAGCAGCAGCCGCTCGTAAGCCTCCGGCGTGTATGCGCCGAACTCCGAGTCGTAGCTGAAGTGCATCCGCACCGGGCGCACTTGCAGGCTCGCCCCGGGCACCTTGCCGTTGAAGCGCAGCGTGATGCCCTCGTTGGGCTGGAGCCGCAGCGTGATGGCGTTGGGGTCGAGCTTCAGCCCGCACTTCGCGGCGAAGAGCACGTTGGGCGTGGGGCGGAACTGAATGCGCACCTCGCTCGCGGAGTGGGGTAGCGACTTGCCGGTGCGCAGGAAAAACGGCACGCCGCTCCAGCGCCAGTTATCAATGAATAGCTTCAGCGCGAGGTAGGTTTCGGTGTTGGAATCGGTCTTCACCTTCTCCTCCTGCCGGTAGCCGTTGCGTAGCTTCCCATCCACCATGCCGGCGAAATATTGCCCACGCACGGCCTGCTTGCTCACGTCGCGCACGGGGCGGATGGACTTGAGCAGCTTCACCTTCTCGTCACGCACGGCCTCGGCCTCCAGCGACACCGGCGGCTCCATCGCGATGAGCGAGAGCACTTGCAGCAAGTGGTTCTGCACCATGTCGCGCATCGCGCCGGACTCTTCGTAGTAACCGCCGCGCCCGCCCACGCCGACCTTCTCGGACACGGTGATTTGGACGTGGTCCACGGACGTGCGGTTCCAGAGCTGCTCGAAGATGGCGTTCGAGAAGCGGAACATCAGGATGTTCTGAACGGTCTCTTTGCCGAGATAGTGGTCGATGCGGAAAATTTGTTTCTCATGCACGAACCGCGTGAGTTCGTTGTTCAGCTTGAGCGCGCTGGGCAGGTCGGTGCCGAAGGGTTTCTCGACGACAACGCGTTGCCACTCGCCGGGGATTTCCACCCGCTTGAGCAGGTTCGCGCCGCAGAGTTGCTCCACGACGGCGCCGAACTGGCTGGGGGAAATGGCGAGGTAGAACAGCAGATTGTTCCGCAACTGCGGCACGCCGAACGACGCGAGCTTCTCCCCGAGTCGGGCGTAGGCAGCGGCGTCGGTCAGGTCGCCCTGGCAGTAGGAGACGTTCGCGGCGAACTCCGCCCAAACCGTCTCGTCCACCTTCTTGCTGCGACTGAACTGCTCCACGCCGGCCTTCAGCTCGTCGCGCCACGCCGCGTCGTCCTTCTCGCGCCGTGCAAAGCCGACGATGCGAAACGGGCTGGGCAACGCCTTCTCGCTGAAGAGGTGGTAGAGCGCGGGGATGAGCTTGCGAATGGTGAGGTCGCCGCTCGCGCCGAAGATGACGATGGTGCAAGGGGTCACGGCCTTGCGCCCGTCGTCGAGCCGGCACGCCATGAGTTCGTCGAGTTGGTTTAGGTCGTCCATGATGGGGAGACAGTGAAGTTCCGGGTTCAAACTTCAAGGTTCAAAGTCACTTACAAGCGGAACGACTTTGAACCTTGAACTTTGAACTCGGAACTCCATTTTCAGCGCATGGACCTCTCTGGCAAAGCTGCCGTCGTCACCGGCTCATCTCGTGGCGTGGGCCGCGCCACCGCGCTCGCGCTCGCCCGACGCGGCTGCCGCGTGCTCATCAACTACAGCACCTCGCGCGACGAAGCCGAGCGCACCGCTGCCGAGGTGCGTGAAATCGGCGGCAAAGCCGCTTGCTTCGCCGGCAGCGTGGCTGACGACGCCGTGTGTCGTGCGATGATGGACGCTGCCGTGCGCGAGTTTGGCCGGCTCGACGTGCTCGTGAACAACGCCGGCACGACGCGCTTCATCAACTTCCCCGACCTCGAAGCCGTCACGGACGAGGACTGGGACCGCATCTTGGGCGTGAACTTGAAAGGCCCGTTCCAGTGTGCCCGCGCCGCGCGTCCGCATCTGGAGCGTCACGGGGACGGCGTGATCATCAACGTCGCTAGTGTCGCGGGCATCGTCGGCTCGGGCAGCAGCATTCCCTACTGCGCGTCCAAGGCGGCCGTCATCAACCTCACCCTCGCACTGGCCCGCACGCTGGGTCCGAGCATCCGCGTCAACGCAGTCGCGCCGGGCTTCATCGACGGCGAGTGGCTGCGCAAGGGTTTAGGCGAAGACTTCGAGACAGCAAAGGACGCCAAAGCTAGGCACGCCGTGCTCGGGAAAGTCTGCCAACCCGAGGACATCGCCGACGCCATCCTCGCGCTCATCTCCACCGACCTCGTCACCGGCCACACGATGGTGGTGGACGGCGGGCACACCATCGGCCCGCGCGTGAACCACGGCATCAAGTAGCCGCCTCGCAGACTCGCAGCGAGGTTGTAGCGCTCTGGAGATTCCAGCTTTCGCCTGTCCCCTGCCCTGCCTTGCTGCTTCACTCGCCCCATGCTTTCGCTGAACGAACTCCTCGGCTCCGATTCCGGCCGCACCTACCAACTCCGCTCCCAGGCCCCCGGCCCCACCGGCACGCTCCCGCTCGACGCGGACATGCTGCTGCACCAGCCCAGCGGCAATCTCTTCGGCTGGACGCAGAACGCCGGCATGGGCTGGAACCCCGCCGAGTTGGGCCGCAAGCAGTTCCTCATCCTCAGCACCGAGGGCGGCCGGCGCGCGCCGGACGGCTCGCCCATCGCGCTGGGCTATCACACGGGGCATTGGGAAATCGGCCTGCTCGTCGAGGCGGCGGCGCGGGAGTTCAAGCGGCTGAAAGGCATTCCCTTCGCCGGCTGCGTCTCTGACCCGTGCGATGGGCGCACGCAGGGAACGACCGGCATGTTCGACTCCCTGCCGTATCGCAACGACGCCGCCATCGTCTTCCGCCGGCTCATCCGCTCGCTGCCCACGCGCAGCGGCGTGCTCGGCATTGCGACGTGCGACAAGGGGCTGCCCGCGATGATGATGGCGCTCGCGGGGATGCGCGACTTACCCAGCGTGCTCGTCCCCGGCGGCGTGACGCTCCCGCCCAGCAACGGCGAGGACGCGGGCGCGGTGCAGACGCTCGGCGCGCGTTTCTCCCACGGCCTCATTTCGCTCACCGAGGCGGCGGAGCTGGGCTGTCGCGCGTGCGGCACGCCGGGCGGCGGCTGCCAGTTCCTCGGCACGGCGGCGACTTCGCAGGTCGTCGGCGAAGCGCTTGGCCTCTCGCTCCCGCACAGCGCGCTCGCGCCCTCGGGCGAACCGGTCTGGACGGAACTCGCCGTCAGCTCCGCACGCGCCTTGGTGGAGCTGGAAACGCGCGGCCTCAAGTCCCGCGACATCCTCACCGACGCCGCGATTCGCAACGCCATGGTCGTCCACGCGGCCTTCGGCGGCTCGACGAACCTGCTCCTCCACATCCCCGCCATCGCGCACGCCGCCGGCCTGAAGCGCCCGACGGTCGAGGATTGGATTGCCGTGAACCGCAGCGTCCCGCGCCTCGTGAGCGTGTTGCCGAACGGCCCCGTTCACCATCCGACGGTGCGCGTCTTTCTCGCGGGCGGCGTGCCGGAGGTGATGTTGCACCTGCGCCGCCTTGGACTGCTGGACACCAGCGTGCTCACCGCCAGCGGCGCGACGCTCGATGAGGTGTTGAACTGGTGGGAAACCTCCGAGCGCCGCACGAAGTTCCGCGAACTCCTCCGCGCGCAAGACGGCGTGGACCCGGATGAAGTCATCTTCTCCCCCGAGCGTGCCAAGGAGCGCGGTCTCACCAGCACCGTGACCTTCCCGCGCGGCAACCTCGCGCCCGAGGGCGCGGTCATCAAGAGCACGGCCATTGACCCGAGCGTGGTGGACGCAGACGGCGTGTATCGCAAGGAAGGCCCGGCGAAGTTCTTCACCAGTGAGCGCGCCGCCATCGCGGCCATCAAGGAGAAGCGCATCGCGGCGGGCGACATCCTCGTGCTCGCCGGCTGCGGCCCGATGGGCACGGGCATGGAGGAGACTTACCAGCTCACCAGCTCGCTCAAGCACCTGCCCTTCGGCAAGCACGTCGCGCTCATCACGGACGCCCGCTTCAGCGGCGTGAGCACCGGCGCGTGCATCGGACACATCGGCCCGGAGGCGCTCGCGGGCGGACCACTCGGCAAGCTGCGCGACGGCGACGTCATCCGCATCGTCGTGGACCGCAACACGAACACCGGCACCGTGGACTTCATCGGCGAAGCCGGGCGGACGTTCAGCGCAGAAGAAGGCGCCGCCCTCCTCGCGCAGCGTCCGACCCGCGATGACTTGAAGCCGAACGAAAACCTCCCCGACGACACCAAGCTCTGGGCCGCGCTCCAAGCCGTCAGTGGCGGCACCTGGGGTGGCTGCGTCTTCGACGCTGAAGCGGTCGTCGCGCGGCTACGCCACTGACCCACAACTGCCAAGCGCCCGGGAATGGGCGGCAAGAGCGCCGCGCGGCCCGAGCTGGGCGGCCCCGCCGCCTCTAGCGGTGCTTGGCAGCTACGTCCTCCCGCCAACCAGACCGCTGATGCGTCAAGGAACCGCATCCATCGGCCACACCTGCGCGTCCAGCCGGTTCAAAATGCCGTCCATGTGAAGGTTCGGAACGTCCAGCCGGTTTCCAGTGGCATCTATGCGAAGTTCCAGCACGTCCAGCCGGTTTCCAGTGGCGTCCATGTGAAGTAGAGGTGCATCCAGCAGCCGTTGTGCCCCGTTGATGAGCCATTGAGGGACATCCAGCAGGTTCCCAACTGTGTTGATGAAGTGGACGCGGTTGAAAACCTGCTCAACGCACCCAGAAACCCGCTCAACGCACTCAGAAACCTGCTGGACGCACTTAGAAACCTGCTCAACGCACCTAAAAACCTGCTCAACGCACCTAAAAACCTGCTCAACGGTCCTGAATTCCGACTCAACGCGCCACAAAAGCAGTTCAACACACTCCAAATTCCCATCAACGCACTCCAACCCCCCATCAATACCACCCAACAGCAAATCAAGCCGCTCGCAACCCTGCCGGACCACCCGCGATGCCGCATCAACCCACTCCCCAGACACAAATACCCCCTCCCATATACCCTCCACGGCCCCGTCCGGGTGCTCGGGACGATTCCGCGAGAGCCTTGGAGGGCCTCAGCCCGCGAACTCCACCGATTTCAGCCCCCGCACCGCCGAGCGACAAGGAGCCCGGACGCCCTCGTCCGCAGCTAGCATCCCGGAGGGATGCGGGAACTTAGCCGGGGGCGAGGAGCATCAGCGACGCTACCCCCGGAACGGCCACCCAATCCGGCTCGACCCCAGCGGGGTCGTGGAAAACATTGCTGTGGCTGGCCGCTCCAGCACCCCTCCGGGGTGCGCGGCCGATCCGGGCGAGTTTACCGGGGGTGTCGCTGACGCTTTACCCCCGGCTAAGTTCCGACATCCCCCCGGGATGAGTCGTTAGGCCGCTCATGTGTATCCCCTTCCAGCGGCTGCGGACGTGGGCGTCCGCGCTCCCCCCGGTAGGGACGACCTGCCGGTCATCCTCCCCGCCCCGCCTCCGAACGTGGGCGGACGCGCGGCAGCGCGTCCCTACCGGGCGCTGTCACCCATTCTTAACCTCCCAATGACAAGAAAGGGTGAGCCTCTGCTTGACGCCGCACGCGCAGTTTCGCTACACACTGCCCGTTCGTCACGCAAAACGGACCCAAATGACTAGCGGCGCTCCGGTAAGCCAGCCGCAATAAACCATCTCATCGCCCCGACGCCTATGTTTGAAGACTTCAATTTTGAGCTGCTGCGCCTCCGCTACATCAAGGCGGCGATGGATGCCATCCTTTCCTTCCGGCCGGACGATAAGACCCCGGCGCAAGTCGGCGCGATGATTCTCAGTGCCGAGGGGCCGGGCAACCCGCGCTCCAATTACCAGACCGCCGAGGCCACCTTGCAGTTGGCGCGCGGCGAATATGAGGAAGACATCCTCCAGGCGCATGAGCTGTGCGTCCAGGTTTACCCCATCATGAAGAGCCGCTTCCGCATGGACCCCGGCAGCCTCTCCGCCATCAACTCTCTCCCCACGTCCGATCAGACCGGAGCCGCCACCCTCACCCGCATCAAGGCTACCTCCACCCTCTGGGCCCAGCTCCCGAACCCACCCGGATCCGTCAACCCCTTCCGCGCTTGGGACACCATGGACCGCGCCGCCTTCGACGCCTACATCACCGCCATTGAAGGCACCGTGGGCCCGCCCCCCATCGTCGGGACCCTCGCTGCGAAGGCCGCTGCGGAATCCGCCTTCCAAGTCGCTGAAGGCGCCATCCACACCTTCGTGACCGGACTGGCAGACTTCACCACCAATGCCTTGGTCCAAGGCCGCGCGCAATATCCGGAAGGCACCGCCAACCGCGAGGTTATTGACGCCATCCCCACCGCCCCCGCCAGCCAGCCGCCCGGCCAAGCCGTCATCACCAACGCCGCCAGCCCCAGCGCGGGCGAGGCGGAGTTCGACTACACCGCACTGCACGGCACCAGTTTCGACATTTACCGCCAAGGCCCCGGCCAGCCGGCTTTTGTGAAGGTGGCCAGCGACGTGATTGTGAAGCACTACCGCGCCACCGGCCTGCCCGCTGGTGCATATGACTTCAAAGTCATCGCCCACAACTCCCGGGGCGACGGCCCGGCCAGCGCCGTGAGCGTCATCAACGTGGCGTGAGGAGTTAAGCGCCAAGAGTTAAGAGGGTCGCTGCGCGCTCGTTCAAAAGCTGACTTGCCCCGTCAATGACTCAACAACGGGCGCATCTTCTTTTATTGGAACGCGGTTGGACGTTGGTGGCCGTTCTCCCTCACCCCATCCCTCTCCCGCTGGGAGAGGGAGCCCCGCAGGCCGCGTCTCGAACCACCAGACCGTGCGGGTTCTTGCGCTGGCGGCGAAGCGCCTCCCTCTCCCTCTGAGGGAGAGGGCCGGGGTGAGGGTGAAAACGTCCAGCGTCTCGTTGGTAGCAGATTCGCAGCGATTCCACCTCTCCTCCTAGAAACTGAGCTGCGCCCCACACAACGACGGTGGCTGGGTTTGGGGCTTGAGTGCGTCAGCCCCTTCGGTAACGGTCCCCGCGCGTTCCGCATCGTGCTGGTGCGGAGCGCCTATCAACTCCATCCGATATTGCCGGCCACGATGTTCTTAAACTGCTCTCAGCCCCTGCCCCCAATGCCCCACTGGCGCGGCCTTCCGGCGTGCGAGTAGCGGCGGTGCCTCTCCTTTCAACTTTCAACTTTTACCTTTCAACCTGCGGCGACGCTCAACTCTCAACTCCCCAACTCTCAACCCCATGAAACTCCGCTCCCTTTTCACCGCCCTTGCGCTGTGCCTGCTCGCCAGCACTGCGTCTGCCAACCTCGGGGTGTTCCAACTCACCTCCGAGTCTTCGCAATACGCCGCCAACAACACGTTGGCCAATTTCACCGCCGCCGCCGGGAGCGGCCGGGTGCTGATTGTCACTGTCGGTGATCCTGCGGCCACCTCGGTGGGGACGGTGACGTTTGGCGGCACGGCGATGACGCAAATCATCACCACGACGGATAGCGTTGCCGTTGATGCCATCTATTACCTGCGGCTGGGCACCAGCGCCTCGCCCACCACGGGGGATGTCGTTGTCACCAGCGCAGGCGCTAAGAAATTCATTTCCGCCGTGGTCTTCAGCGGGGCGGACCAGACCACGCCCGTGGTGGCCGGGCCGCTGAGCGGCCCCAAAACCGCCAATTCGACTCTAACCGTCTCCAGCGCGCCCGGCGACGTCGTCTATGACGTGTTCGACACTTACAAGACCACGCCGGCAGCAACTGTCACGCTGGGAGCGGGCCAGACGAAGGTGTCCGAGCAATCGGGCACCATTACTGCCGGCGGCAACTCCCATTATTTCACGAGCAAGAAAGCCGGCGCGGCCTCGGTGACGATGAGCTACACCTCGGATTCGGAGGCCATTCTCCACGGCACCATCAACATCAAGCTGGCGGCCGCCACCCCCGCCCCCACCATCACCAGCGTGACCGGGCCGACGGCCGGCAGCTACAAGACCGGCACCGCCTTGAGCTTCACGGTGGCTGCAGCGCCGCCATCACGGTCACGGGCACGCCGACCCTGCCGCTGACCATTGGCTCCACCGCACGCAACGCCACTTACGCCTCGGGCAGCCCCGGCACCGCGCTGGTCTTCACCTACACCGTGCAGGCCGGGGACACGGACACGGATGGCATAGCCTCTGCCTCCCCGCTCGTGCTCAGCGGCGGCACCATCAAGAACGGCAGCACGGATGCCACACTCACCTTCACCCCACCCACGACGACGACTGTCTTGGTGGACACGACCGCGCCGACCATCAGCATTGGCGCGCCGTCAGCCAGCAGCACGGCGACTGGCCCCATCACCTACACGGTGACGTATGCGGACGCGGCCTTCAACGCGAGCACACTGGCAGTGGGTAACATCACATTGAACAAGACCGGCACGGCGGACGGCACCGTGGCCGTGACGGGTTCCGGCACCACCCGCACGGTGACCCTGAGCAGCATCACCGGCACCGGCACGCTGGGCATCACCATCGCGGCCGGCACGGCCAGCGATGTGGCAGGGAATACTGCGTCCGCGAGCAGCGCGAGCACGACCTTCACCGTGGCTCCCGGCACCCCCGCCCCCACCGTCACCGTCATCAATCCCCCCACCGGCAGCACCGCCGGCGGCACGAGCGTCACAATCACCGGCACTGGCTTCACCGGAGCCACCGGCGTGACCATCGGCGGCACGGCGGCGACGAGTGTCAACGTCGTCAGCGCCACTAGCATCACTTGCACCACCCCGGCCCATGCGGCGGGTGCGGTGAGCGTGGAAGTCACCACCCCCGGCGGCACGAGCGCCGCGAACACGTTCTACACGTATGTGGTGCCGGGCGTTGCCCCGGTCAATCAGGTGCCTACTAATGGAGCGCTATCAGCGGCTAGCGTCACCATCCCGAGTATTGGGGCAGCTTCACGGTATCCCTTAGTGAATAGGGTCAGCGGCCTCGGTGGCACGATCACCAAGGTAACCGTGACCCTTACGGGCCTCTCGCACACTGACAGTGGTGACTTGGATGTCCTGCTCGTAGGGCCGCGGGGAGAGAAAGTAGTGCTCCTGTCGGACCAAGTCAGTGGCAACAACTTCGCAAATGCGACCTTGACGTTCGATGATGCCGCGAGCGCCCAATATAGCAGCGGGAACGGCGGCGGGAGGTATAAGCCAACCATAGTGGTGCAGACTGACGCCTTCGCAGCACCGGCACCCGCTGGCCCCTACAGCACGACGCTGTCTGTTTTCAACGGCACGGACCCAAATGGCGACTGGAAGCTGTTCATTGTGGACGATGCGGCTGGTGATGCCGGTAGTCTGGGCGGCTGGCGCCTTCAGGTCGCCACAGCCACCGGCACTGGCACGTTTGCCGAGGGGCAACTCTTCGCGGCGGAAGATACCGCGCTGGTCTTCAGCACCGCTAACGAGCGGGTTCTGGCGGTGGTAGATGCCGATGCGGGCACCAGCCCCGTGCAGCTCACCCTGACCACGCCCAACGGCACCTTGACTCTGGCCACCTTGGCCGGCCTGACCGGCAGCGGCAACGGAACGGCCACCCTCACCTACAGCGGCACGCTCGCGAGCCTCAACGCGGCGCTCGACGGCCTGAGCTTCCTCCCCACCACCAACTTCAACGGCGCGGCGACGATCACGATAACTAGCAACGATGGGGAGTCCTCCGATACGGACATTATCAACATCACGGTGACGCCGGAGGCCGTCCCGCCCACCGTCACCGCTATCTCCCTCCCCACCGGCAGCACCGCCGGCGGCACGAGCGTGACGATCACCGGCACGGGCTTCACCGGAGCTACGGGCGTGACCATCGGCGGCACGGCGGCGACGAGTGTGAATGTCGTGAGCGACACCTCGATAACCTGCACCACACCGGCTCATCTGGCCGGAGCAGCCAGCGTCATCGTCACCACGCCCGGCGGCAGCAATGGAGCGAACACCCTCTACATGTATGTCACGCCCACCCCCACCATCACCAGCGTGACCGGGCCCACGGCGGGCAGTTACAAGGCCGACACCACCTTGAGCTTCACGGTGAACTTCAGCGCGGCGGTCACGGTCACGGGCACGCCGCAACTGCCGTTGACCATCGGCTCCACCGCGCGTAACGCCACTTACGCCTCCGGCAGCCCCGGCACGGCCCTGGTCTTTACCTACACCGTGCAGGCCGGGGACACGGACACGGACGGCATCGCCTCCGCCTCGCCGCTGGTGCTCAACGGCGGGACCATCAAGAACGGCAGCACGGATGCCACGCTCACCTTCACGCCGCCGAACACCACGACCGTTTTGGTGGATACCACGGCACCGACGATTACTGGTCCGGTCAATCAAACCATTCCCTTGAACGGTGCCACCACGGCCCTGCCGTTTACGGTGAATGATGAGGTGGCCCTGGTCACGGTGAACACCCCTGCCGGTATTGCCCAGACGTTCGTGGCTGGCAAAGCGACATTTGGCCCGCAATCCTTCAACGTGACCGGCGATGTCGTGCAGGCGAATCCCACTGACGCCGCTACTGCCTTGGTCAACGGCGCGCAAGTGAGCGGCAAGATCGTGCTCGTGGACCGGGGCACTGTTGGTTCCCAAGTGAAGGCCAATAATGTTGAGGCCGCCGGGGGCATCGCCGCGCTCATCCTCAACGTTGCCGCTTCTGGCAATCCGACCGTGGCTCCGGGGATGGCGCTCACCGCCGGTGCCCCCAGCACCAGCATCCCGGCTCTGTCGCTCAACCTGGCGGACGGAGATGTCTTAAGGGCCAACCTCACCGGTCTCAATGTGACCCTGACGCGGGCGACTCCCGCTGGGCTGACTGTGACCGGCACTTCGAGCGACACCACACTCGTCCCCAATGCCAACATCGTGATTGCCCTGCTGGGAACCAGCGGCACCGTCACGGTCACTCCTGCCACCGGCCAGACCGGCACGGCGACCATCTCGCTCATCGTGCAGGATGCCGCCGGGCAGAAGGCGACAAACACCTTCACCGTGACCGTCGTCGTGCCGCCATCCATCACCAGCGTGACCGGGCCAGCGGCGGGCACCTACGGGGTGGGCGCTACGCTGCGTTTCACGAACACCTTCAGCGCCGCCGTGACGGTCACGGGCACGCCGCAATTGCCCGTGACCATCGGCTCCACGGTGCGCAATGCCTCCTACGTCTCTGGCAGCGGCACCACCGCGCTGATCTTCTCCTACACCGTGCAAGCCGGCGACACGGACACGGATGGCATCGCCTCCGCCTCACCGCTGGCGCTCAACGGCGGCACCATCAAGAACGGCAGTATCAATGCCACGCTCACCTTCACCCCGCCGAACACGTCCACTGCGCTGGTGGATACGACCGCGCCGACGATCAGCATCGGTGCGCCGTCAGCCAGCAGCACGGCGACTGGTCCGATCACCTACACGGTGACGTATGCGGATGGGGCCTTCAACGCGAGCACGCTGGCGGTGGCTGATATCACGTTGAACAAGACCGGCACGGCGGACGGCAACTTGGCGGTGTCGGGTTCTGGCACTACGCGCACGGTGACCATCAGCAGCATCTCGGGCACCGGCACGCTGGGCATAACGATTGCGGCGGGCACGGCGAGCGACGTGGCGGGTAATCTCGCTCCCGCCAGCAGCGCGAGCACGACGTTCACGGTGGTCCCGGCCAACACCGCGCCAACGGTGGCCAGTGCCATCCTGGACTTCAACGTGAACGAAGACGCGGCGAACGTGGTGAAGGACCTCACCGTCGTCTTTGCCGACACGGGCACGGTGATGCCAGGTGGCCGGACGAGCCAGCCGAGTGGCGCAGGCAGCCGCACGACGAAGGTGGCTGCGGGACGCCTCGTGTCGGCAGAGGTCGCCGAACTGACTTACACGGTGATGGGGAACACCAACAGCGGGCTGGTCACTGCCACCATCACCAGCCTCACGAATCTCACCTTGGCCTTCATCGCGAACAGCAACGGCACGAGCGAGATCACCGTGCGCGCGACGGATGGCGGTGGCTTGTTTGTCGAAGATACCTTCGTGGTGACGGTGACGCCCGTGAACGACCAGCCCAGCGTGACGTTCTCCCAGAGCACGGTGACGGTCTTGGAAGATGCCGGAGCGCAGACCGTCAGCAGCTTTGCCACCTTCTCCCCCGGCGTGCCGGCCAACGAGGCGAGCCAGACGCTGGTGGGCTACACGGTCACGGTGAACAACACCGGCCTCTTCAGTGTGGCTCCGGCCATCAACAACGCCGGCGTGCTGACCTTCACGGCGGCGGCGAACTCCAACGGCACCGCGACGGTGACGGTGATTGTGCAGGACAGCGGCGGAACCGGGCTGGTCACAACTGGACTGAAGCCGCAGCAGGCTCCGGTTAGCGGCGGCGTGGACAAGAGCACGAACACTTTCACCATCGTGGTGAACCCGGTGAATGACGCGCCGAGCGTGACGTTCTCGCAGAGCACCGTGACGGTGCTGGAAGACGCGGGAGCGCAGACGGTGAGCAGCTTTGCCACCTTCTCCCCCGGCGTGCCGGCGAACGAAGCGAGTCAGACGCTCGTGGGCTACACGGTTACGGTGGATAACACCGGCCTCTTCAGTGCGGCCCCGGCGATCAACAACGCGGGCGTGCTGACCTTCACGGCGGCAGCGAACTCCAACGGCACGGCGACGGTGACGGTGGTAGTGCAGGACAACGGCGGAACCGGGCTGGTCACAACTGGACTGAAGCCGCAGCAGGCTCCGGTTAGCGGCGGCGTGGATAAGAGCACGAACACTTTCACCATCGTGGTGAACCCGGTGAATGACGCGCCGAGCTTCATGCTGCCGAGTTCCAGTGTCACCACCGCCAGCGCGACGCTCACCGGGCTGAGTGTGCCATACGCACTGGCCTTTGACGGGGCGGGCAACCTCTATGTGGCCAACTACGATGCCAATACGGTGAGCAAATTTGCGCCGGGCGCGACCACCGCCAGCGCGACGCTTACCGGGCTGGGTGGGCCAAGTGCGCTGGCCTTTGATGGGACGGGTAATCTTTTTGTGGCCAGCTCCAATGCCAACACGGTGAGTAAATTTGCGCCCGGTGCCACCACCGCCAGCGCGACGCTCACCGGGCTGAGTGGGCCTTATGCGCTGGCCTTTGATGGGGCCGGCAACCTCTATGTGGCCAACTACAATGACACCACGGTGAGCAAATTTGCGCCGGGCGCGACCACCGCCAGCGCGACGCTCACCGGGCTGAGTGGGCCAGATGGGCTGGCCTTTGACGGGGCGGGCAACCTCTATGTGGCCAACTACACGGCCAACACGGTGAGTAAATTTGCGCCGGGCGCGACCACCGCCAGTGCGACGCTTACCGGACTGAGCGGGCCTTATGCGCTGGCCTTTGATGGGGCGGGCAACCTCCATGTGGCCAACTACGATGGCACCACGGTGAGCAAATTTGCGCCGGGTGCGACCACCGCCAGTGCGACGCTCACCGGGCTGAATGCGCCCAGCGCTCTGTTCTTTGACGGGGCGGGCAACCTCTATGTTGCCAACTACAGTGACAGCACGGTGAGCAAATTTGCACCGGGCGCGACCACCGCCAGCGCGACGCTTACCGGCCTGAGTGGGCCAACGGCGCTGGCCTTTGACGGGGCGGGCAACCTCCACGTGGCCAACTACGATGGCACCACGGTGAGCAAATTTGCGACGGCTTTCACCATCAGCGTGTCCGCCGACAGCGGGCTGGTCACCTCGAATACCTTTGCCACGGCCATCTCGGCCGGCCCGGCAAACGAGTCGGGACAAGCCGTGAACTTCCTCGTCTCGAACGACAACAATGCGCTCTTCAGCGTGCAACCGGCCATTGATGCCAGCGGCAATCTCACCTTCACGCCGCTGATTACAGTCAACGGCATGGCGACGGTCACGGTGCGGGCGCACGACGACGGCGGCACCGCCAATAGCGGCGTGGACACCAGCACAGCGCAGACCTTTACCATCACCATCCTCAACACGCCGCCGACGGTGGCGAGTGCCATCCCGAGCCTCACGGTGAACGAGGACGCCGCGAACGTGGTGCGCAACCTCACCGCCGTCTTCACGGACGCGCAGACGGTCGCAGCCAGCCTCACCTACGCGGTGGTAGCGAACACGAACAGCGGGCTGGTAACTGCGACCATCACGAGCCTGACGAACTTGACGCTGGCCTTCACCGCCAACAGCAACGGCACGAGCGAGATCAGCGTGAGTGCGACGGACGCCGGCAGCCTCTCCGTGACGAACACCTTCGTGGTGACGGTGACGCCGGTGAACGACCAGCCGAGCGTGACGTTCTCCCAGAGCACGGTGACGGTGTTGGAAGATGCGGGGGCGCAGAGCCTCACGGGCTTCGCGACCTTCTCCCCCGGCGTGCCGGCAAACGAAGCGAGCCAGGCGCTCGTGGGCTACACGGTCACGGTGGACAATACCGGTCTCTTCAGTGTGGCTCCGGCCATCAACACTGCGGGCGTGTTGACCTTCACGGCGGCGGCGAACTCCAACGGCACGGCGACGGTGACGGTGGTGGTGCAAGACAATGGCGGGACGGGCTTGGTGGCGTCCGGGCGGGTGCCGCAAGGTGCTGCGCCCAGTGGCGGTGTGGACAAGAGCACGAACACCTTCACCATCGTGGTGACCCCGGTGAATGACGCGCCGAGCGTGACGTTTAGTGCGGCTGGTGGCGGCGGGACCGTGGTGGCGTGGGGCCGCAATACCGGCGGGCCGACCAATGTGCCGCCGGGGTTGAGCGGGGTCACGGCGGTGGCGGGCGGGTTGTTGCACGCGCTGGCTCTTAAGAGCGATGGGACGGTTATCGGGTGGGGCCGTAATGAGGAGGGCCAGATCAATGTTCCCGCTGGCCTGAGCGGCGTGACGGCTATTGCCGGGTCCGTTTTCAACAGCCTGGCGCTGAAGAGCGATGGGACGGTGGTGGCGTGGGGTCACAACGGGGCCGGTCAGGCGACGGTTCCGGCTGGCCTGAGCGGGATTAAAGCCATCGGACTGGGGAGTTACCATGCGCTGGCCGTCAGGAACAACGGGGCGGTGGTGGCCTGGGGCAGCACTGATTTCGGAGCGACGGGCGTGCCCGGTGGGTTGAGCGGCGTGACGGCGGTTGCGGGCGGCTACACCTTCAGCCTGGCGCTCAAGAGTGATGGGACGGTGGTGGCTTGGGGCACGGGCTTGAACGGCGAGACGACGGTTCCCCCCGGCCTGACTGGAGTGACGGCGATTGCCGGCGGCAACGTGCACTGCCTCGCGCTCAAGAGCGACGGGACGGTGGTGGCCTGGGGCGCTAACACGAGCGGGCAGAGGGATGTTCCGGCGGGATTGAGTGAGGTGGTGTCCATCGCGGCGGGCATGACCTACAGTGTGGCGCTGAAGCGTGACGGGACGGTGGTGGTCTGGGGCGGGAATGCGAATGGCGAGCGGGACGTGCCGGCGAGCCTGACCAAGGCCACGGCCATTGGGACGCACGGCGACTTCACGTTGGCGATCGTCGCTCCGCTGGCCGCCGTGATGGTGAATGAGGACGCCGGGGCGCAGAGCCTGAGTGGTTTTGCCACCTTCGCGCCGGGCGAACCGCCCAACGAAGCCAGCCAGACGCTGGTGGGCTACACGGTCACGGTGGACAACGCGGGTCTCTTCAGCGTGGCCCCGACCATTAACAACGCGGGCGTGCTGACCTTCACGGCGGCGGCGAACTCCAACGGGCTGGCGACGGTGACGGTGGTGGTGCAGGACAGCGGCGGGACGGCCAATGGCGGGGTAGACAAGGCGACGAACACCTTCACCATCACAGTGACCCCGGTGAACGACGCACCGAGCGTGACGCTAGCGCAGGGCACGGTGACGGCGCTGGAGGATGCCGGAGCGCAGTCGGTGACGAGCTTCGCGACGTTCCTGGCCGGCCCGCCGAACGAGGCGGCGCAGACCTTGGTGGGCTACATGGTCACGGTGGACAACGCGGCGTTGTTCAGCTCGGCCCCGACGATTGGCAACACTGGGCTGCTAGGCTTCACGCCAGCGGCCAATGCGAACGGCAGCGCAAGCGTGACCGTGGTGGCACAGGACAACGGCGGGACGGCCAGCGGCGGGATGGACAAGACGACGAACACCTTCACCATCGTGGTGACGCCGGTAAATGACGCGCCGAGCGTGACGTTCTCCCAGGGCACGGTGACGGTGCTGGAAGATGCGGGGGCGCAGACGGTGGGCAGCTTTGCCACCTTCTCCCCCGGTCTGCCGGCGAACGAGGCGAGCCAGACGCTCGTGGGCTACACGGTCACGGTGAACAACCCCGGGCTCTTCAGCGTGGCCCCGGCTATTGATAACAACGGTCGCCTGACCTTCACCTCCGCCGCGAACTCCAACGGCACGGCGACGGTGACGGTGGTAGTGCAGGACAATGGCGGGACGGGCTTGTTGCCTACCGGTCTGGTGCCGCAATCGGCTCCGTTGAGCGGTGGCGTGGACAAGGCGACGAACACCTTCACCATCAATGTGACGCCGGTGAACGACGCGCCGAGCGTGACGTTCTCGCAGAACACCGTGACGGTGCTGGAAGATGCGGGGGCGCAGACGGTGGGCAGCTTCGCCACCTTCTCCCCCGGTCAGCCGGCCAACGAGGCGAGCCAGACGCTGGTGGGCTACACGGTTACGGTGAACAACACCGGCCTCTTCAGCGCGGCCCCGACCATTGATAACAACGGCCGCCTCACCTTCACCTCCGCCCTCAACGCCAACGGCCAAGCCACCGTGACCGTGATCGTGCAAGACAACGGCGGGACGGGGATGGTGCCTACGGGTCGGGTGCCGCAAGCGGCCGTCCCCAGTGGCGGCGTGGACAAGAACACGAACACCTTCCTCATCGTCGTGACGCCGGTGAACGACGCGCCGGTGGCGGTCAATGACAGCTACACGGTGAGCCAGGGCGATGTGTTGACGGTGGGTGGCTTTGCACCTGCCACGGTAGGCCCCGTCGCCACCGGCGTGCTGGCCAATGACACGGATATTGAGAACGACCATTTGACCGCGACCCGCCTCACGGACGCCGCACAAGGCCCGGCGGTGCTCAATGCCAACGGCGGCTTCACCTACACGCCCAACACGAACTTCTACGGCACCGATAGCTTCACCTACCGCGCCTCGGACGCTTCCTCCAACTCGAACCCGGCCACGGTGAGCATCCTGGTTTACGCCCGGCCCACGAATGCCGTGCCCGGCCCGCAGACGGTCTTCTCCGGTGCCACCTTGCGCTTCTCCGCGACGAACCTGCCGGTCGCTAACCCCATCCGCGTGGGCGACCCGGACAGCACGACGTTGACCGTGTCCCTGACCGTGACGAATGGCACGGTGACGGTAAGCAACCTAACCGGGTTGACGTTCTTCGAGAACCGCACCAATGGCACCAACGTGGTGCTGACCGGCCTCACGGCAGACGTGAACAACGCGTTGGAGAGCCTGGGCTACGCCTCGAAGGTCAACTTCTTCGGCGACGAGACCTTGCACATCGTCACGACCGACGAAGGCAGCCGCACGAACCGGGGCAACGAGACCGTGAGCATCCTCGTCGAGATCCCGGCGCTGGGCGGCGTGCCCCGGGTGTCGTTGGAAAGCCTGAACGATCCGATGACGGGCCGGATGATCACCAACGTGACGATAATCGCTTCCGACACGAACTTGGTGAAGGAGGTCACCTTTAATCCGAGCAACAGCGTCGTGAACGTGCTGGCCGTGGGCGGGCAGGACGGCTCGACGAACCGCTCGACCATCACGGTCCGGGTGAAGTTCAACGACGGCACCGAGCAAGACGTGGTGGTGCCGGTGATCATCTACCAGCCGCTGCTGACCAGCACGACGAACGAAGGTGCCTACAACTCCACCTTCGGCACGCCCATCTTCAACCCGCAGACGAGCCTCTACGAACAGAAGGTGAGTGTCGTGAACAACACGCCGTTTGACTTCACCGCCCTGCGGATCACCGCGACGAACCTCGCGGCCGGAGTCACCTTGCGCAATGCGAGCGTAACCAACGGCGGGCGGGCCTACATCGAATACAACCTGGCCGTGCGCTCCGGCAGCAACGTGACGTTGACGCTGGAATACTACAGCGTGAACCGCAACCTGGTGGTGCCGGCGCTCCGGCTGGAGTTGCTGAACGCGGCCCGCGTCATCCCGCCGCCGACGAACCCGGTGATGACCGAAGTGCTGGCCCGCCGCGGCTACGCGCCGGATGGGCGGTTCCGCCTCTACATCGAGTTCCCCACGACGGCGGGCCTGATCTACTACGTGCAGTATCGCGATGCGCTCACGGACCCGTGGAAGACCTCCCCGGTGATCATCAACGGCACCGGGAACCGGCTCAACTGGCTGGATGAAGGCGCGCCCAACACGGACAGCGCCCCGACCGCTGGCCGTTTCTATCGCATCGTCACTGGCCAATAACCCTACTACTGCACCGCACCCATGAAGAACTCCTCCCTCCTGTTGCTCGGCGCGCTGGCGTTGCCGACGGTCGCCTCGGCGCAAAACCTGGCCGAGCCGGTGGTCGGCCGGCACCACTTCGGGGCGAGCCTGCCCGTGTGGCTCAACGCCCACGCCAAGTTCACCAGCACCCGCGCCACCAACCCTGGCCCCGGCACCGGGTCCGCCAGCGAGCGCTTCTACGATGACGGCTACAGCCGCGTGGACTCGACCGGCAACGCCCCGGCCGGCGCGGGCTTGAACAACTTCCCGCGCACGTCCTTCTTCGGCTACGCCAGCGACGTGCAGGTGAACAACGTGGTCGGCGCGGGCACGCTGGACTTGCACAGCGCACAGCTCAACGGCGGCGACTACACGCGCAACCTCGAGAACAAACCGCAGTTCCCCGGGCTGGAACTCTTCTACCGCTACGATTGGAAGGCGGGGGACAAATGGCGTGTGAGCTGGGAGCTCGGCGCGGCCTACAACTACTTCAAGTGGGAGCAGAACGGCGCGCCCAACGCGACGGTGAACCTGATCACGGATGTGTTCCAGCTCGGTGGCGTGACGATCTTCCCCGGCAGCGCGCCCTACAGCGGCCCCTTCACGGGGTTGCCCGGCAGCCCGGTGATCGGCAGCACGCCGACGCGGACGGAAGTCACCGCGCCCGCTGCGGTGACGGGCACGCGCAAGCTGGAGCTGCACGCGTTGCAGTTCCGGGTGGGCCCGGCGCTGGACTGGGTGCCCAATGACCAGTGGACGGTGGGGATCCAAGGCGGGCTGGCGCTGGGGGTGGGCTGGAGCCAACTGGGCTTCGCCGAACAGCTCACGGTGACGGCGGCGAACCTCGCGCCGATCAACCAAAGCGGGCGGACGAGCGACGTGCACTCCTGGGCGGGATGGTTCAGCGCGGTGAAAGTGGGCCGCAAGCTGAGTGAGCATTGGGATGCGCACGTGGAAGTGCGGCACACCTGGATGGAAGCGCTCCAGCACAACGGGGCGATCCGCTCCGGCGAGATGAACCTGAGCGACGGCGTGGGGCTGGGCGCTGGGGTGAGCTACCGGTTCTAAGACTTTTCCGCGTGTTGCGGGAAAACAGGCTCTGGCCGAGCATTCGTGTGCCGGCTGGAGCCTGTCGTCTTTTGGAAATTTGCGTTGAGCATCCCGGTGGGATCGGCTTAATTGCCGAAGCCACCACAGCCACCTTCAAACCCACCTCCTCCCATGGAAATCACCGACTCCGTCGCCACCATTCTTCAGCACAAGGGCCAGCCAGCCGTCCACGCCGTCGCGCCCGACACAACCGTCTTCGACGCCATCAAGCTCATGGCCGACTGCAACATCGGCTGCGTGCTGGTGATGGAGGGCGGCGTGTTGCTCGGCATCCTCTCCGAACGCGACTACACGCGCAAAGTCGTGCTCCAAGGCCGCTCGTCCAAGACCACCACCGTCCGCGAAATCATGACGACCGAAGTCATCTGCGTGACGCCGCAGCATGGGGTGGAAGACACGTTGCGCATCGTCACCGAGAAGCGCGTGCGCCACCTGCCGGTGAAGGACGGCGACCGCATCAGCGGCTTGATTTCCATCGGCGACCTCGTGAAATGGGTCATCAACGCGCAACGCTCGGCCTTGAGCCAGTTGGAGGCCTACGTCGCGGGCGGCTATCCCGGCTGAAACAACGCGAAACTTCTTTCAATTCGGCTTCCTATCCACACGTCCACTTCCCCACTCGAACGCTGCACAACCCAATAACTCTATGATCCGCATCCCAGGCGAACCCGGCAAAGACCTCTGCGATAAACACCTCGGCATCACCCGCCGCGACATCCTCCGCATCGGCGGCTCCGGCCTCATGGGCCTCTCGCTCGGCGGCGCGATGAAGCTCCAGGCCCTCGCCAACCCCAGCACCGGCGGGCGCGGCTGGGGCAAGGCCAAGAGCGTCATCATGATTTACCTCCAGGGCGGCCCGTCGCACCTAGACCTGTGGGACCCGAAGGACAACGTCCCCGACAACGTGAAGTCCGTCTTCGCGCCCATCGCCACCAAGCTCACCGGCGTCAAATACACCGAACTCCTGCCCAAGCTCGCGCAGGTGAACGACAAGTTCACCATGATCCGCTCGATGAGCTACACGCCCAACGGCCTCTTCAACCACACCGCCGCCATATACCAGATCATGACCGGCTACACGACCGACAAGGTCAGCCCGTCCGGCCAGCTTGAGCCGCCCAGCCCAAAGGACTTCCCGAACTTCGGTTCGAACATCATCCGCCTCAAGCCGCCCACCGAGCCGATGCTCCCGTTCGTCATGTTCCCGCGCCCCTTGCAAGAGTCGAACGTCGTTGGCAAGGGCGGCAACGCTGGCTTCCTCGGCAAAGCTTTCGACCCCTACACCCTCTTTCCCGATGGCGACGACCTCGACATGACGAAGATGGACAAGATCAAGGTGGACGACCTCAACCTCCGCCCGGACATGTATTCCGTCCGCCTCCAGCGCCGCGGCAAGCTCCGCGATGAACTGAGCAACGCCATGCCCGAGATCGAGAAGGCCGTCGAGAACTACAACCTCGACGAATACTACAAGCAGGCGATGAAGCTCATCGTCTCCGGGCGCGCCCGCGAAGCCTTCGACCTCAATCAGGAACCCGACAAACTCCGCGATCGCTACGGTCGCAACACCTTCGGTCAAAGCTGCCTCCTCGCCCGCCGCCTCGTCGAGGCCGGCACCCGCGTCGTGGAACTCATCTGGCCCAAGGTCGCCAACTCCGACCGTCACTCGTGGGACGTGCATGTCGGCCTCAACGACCGCATGAAGAAGGACAGCGCCCCGCTCCTCGACGCCGGCCTGTCCGCCCTCTTCGAGGACTTGGATTCCCGCGGCCTGCTCGCCGAGACGCTCGTCGTCGCCATCGGTGAGTTCGGTCGCAGCCCGGTGAAGGGCGTAAGCACCAGCGGCAACGGTAACAGTGCCGACGGCCGCGACCACTGGCCGTATTGCTACACCAGCGTCATCGGCGGCGCGGGCATCAAGCGCGGCTACGTCCACGGTGAGTCCGACAAGACCGGCTCTGCGCCCGTGACCGACCCCGTCCACCCGGCGGAACTCCTCGCCACCATCTACCACAGCTTCGGCATCGACCCGGAGACCATCGTGATGAACCACCTCAACCAGCCCCGCGAACTGGTGAAGGCCAAAGCCGTCACGAAGCTCTTCGCCTAAACCCGGACAAGCAAATCTCCACGGTAGGGCCGCGCTGCTGCGCGGCCTTTCCTTTTCTACCGGCGTCTTCCGCAGCTAGACCGGGATGTTCAACGTGGAAAATCCTGTGCTACCCTCGGCGCATGAGTTCCCTGCGCATCCGGGTATTTGAGAAGACGGACTTCGAATTCGCCGACTCGCTGCGCGCCATCGCCGGCTGGAACCAGACCAAGGACGACTGGATGCGCTTCCTCAACCACCAGCCCGACGGCTGCTTCATCGCCGAGTGGGAAGGCCAGCCGGTAGGCACGGCAACGACGACCATCTACGAGGACAAGCTCGCGTGGATTGGGATGGTGCTCGTGCATCCCGACGCACGGCGGCGCGGCATCGGACGCGCGCTGCTGGAGCACTGCATCGCGTTCCTCAAGCCGCGCGTCGCCTGTATCAAGCTCGACGCCACGCCGCTGGGCAAAACGCTTTACGACACGCTGGGCTTCAAGGACGAGTGGACGCTCCGCCGGTGGGAGACGAGCCATGTGGAACTGCCAGCCAATCCGATGAAATACCGCATCTGCCGATGGGGGGACGCAGACGATACAACGGCGATGCAGGAGTTGGACCAAGCTGCGTTTGGCGTGGACCGCTGGTCTATGGTGTTGCGCACGAAGTGGCAGAGCTCGCGTTTCCTTGTCCACCTCACGCCCAAGGAGCGCATCAACGCTTTTGGCACTTTCCGCAGGGGCGCACGCGCCTGCTATCTCGGCCCGGTTGTGGCCGAATCCATCGCGGCAGCGGGACCTTTGGTGAAGAGCTTCCTCGCCGACTTGACAAACCAGCCGGTTTATTGGAGTCGGCCGTGGGTGACGCAGGCAATCTCCGAGTCAGACCTGCTCGCCCAAAGTGTGCTCAAGGATCTGCCAAATCAGCTCATCTTCTGGGACATTCCCGATACGAACACCTGTGCTGTCGAACTCGCCGAACGCCTCGGATTCCAACCGCAGCGCACGCTCATCCGCATGTTCCTTGGGGAGAACAAATGGCCTGGCGACCCGCAGAAAATCTTCGCCCTCGCTGGCCCGGAGATTGGGTAGCGTGCCGGCGATTTGCAGTCGCCGTCCGAACCAGGGCATCGCAGACGGCGATTGTAAATCGCCGGCACGGTCCGCCTCCTCACCTCGGCGGCTGCGGAAAATGTCTTTGCGTCCTCTGCGCCCTTTCGCGGGTAATCCCTCCATGTCCCATCACGACGTGCTTCTCCTCGGCACCGGGCACAATGCGCTCGTGCTGCAAGCCTATCTCTCGCGCTGCGGTCTGCGCACGCTAGCGCTCGACCGCGCGCCGGAGCCGGGCGGTGGCTTGCGCACGATGGAGAATCCGAATCTGCCCGGCTTCACGCATCACCCGCACTCGTTCTTCCACCGCGCCATCACGCGCATGCCGTGGTTCCGCGACCTCGAACTCGCGCGCCACGGCGTGCGCTACCTTGAACCGGAGCTGAACGTCGCCATGCTGCTCCGCGATGGCCGCGCGCTGGAGTGGTGGACGGACTTCGAGCGCACCGCCGCGTCGTTCGCCGAGTTCTCGTGCAAGGACGCCGACGCGCTGCTCCGCTGGACCGAGGAGTTCCGTCCCATCGTCGAGCAAATCCTTGTGCCCGAAGCGCAGTCACCGCCGCTGGAGCCGGAGCGTCGCCGCACGCTGCTTCGGCAGAGCAAGCTGGGCCGCCGCCTGCTCGAAGTCTCCGCGCTCTCGCCGCTGGAGTTCGTCACGCAAAACTTCGAGCACGACGCCATCCGCGCCGGGCTGCTGTTCTTCAACGGCCTCCGTGAAGTGGACCTGCGCCAACCGGGTTTCGGCCACGCCATCCCCGCGCTGCTCGCCTCTCCCGCGAAGGCGCAGATGTGCGTGGGCGGCTCTGGCGACCTTGCGCGTGGACTCGTCGCGGACATCACGGAACACGGCGGCGAAATCCGTTGCGGCATTGAGCTGAAGCAAATCCTCGTTCGCAACGGTCGCGCTGCCGGCGTGGAACTCAGCACCGGCGAGCAGCTCACCGCCGACTTCATCGCGTCCGGCCTGAACCCGCAGCAGACATTCCTCGACCTGCTCCTGCCCGACGTGGTGCCCGCTGAAGTCCGCGCCCGCGCCGCTGGCTTCCAATACAACCTGCTCGCCCCGCTCTTCGCGCTGAACGTCGCGCTCCGCGAGCCGCCGCGCTGGGCCGCTGCCGCGCGGCGACCGGAACTGGACCGCGCGTTCATGTTCATCGTCGGGCTTGAGCGCTTCGGGCAGTTCCACGACATCGTCGCGGCGCATGAGCGGGGCGTGATTCCCGCACCCGTCGCGTGGGGCGCGTGCCCGACGCTCTTCGACCCCACACAAGCGCCGCCCGGCCAGCACACCGCCTTCCTCTGGGAGAAACTGCCCTACGCCCTGCGCGGCGACGCGCGCAACTGGGACGCCGCCCAAGCCGCGCACGGCCGCGACCTGCTGGCGACTTGGACCGAGTTCGCGCCGAACCTCGCGGGCAGCGTGCTGGACTCCTTCACGCGCTCGGCCCTCGACACTGAGCGCACGCTGCCGAACATGACCGCGGGCGACTTGTTGGTCGGCTCCTTCGCGAACGGGCAGGTCGGTTGGAACCGACCGTTCCCCGGCGCGGGCAACTACCGCACGCCGTTGCCCAGTCTCTATCTCTGCGGCGGCTCAACACACCCCGGCGGCAACGTCACCGGCCTCTGCGGCTACAACGCCGCGCGCGTGCTGGCAGCGGACGCGGGGAAACAGGTGTGGTGGAATCCGCCGGAATCTTTAGCCACGGATTGAACACGGATTCGGAATTCCGTGTTCATTCCGTGTTTCATCCATGGCTCATTTCTTGCCGACCAACTCCAAGACCGCCGCCGTCATCGCGGTCACGCCGGTCTTGAGTGTGGGCTCGGGGACGGGGGCGAACTTGCTGGAGTGGAGCGAGGGGAGGGTCTTGCCGGTCTTGATGCTCTCGGTTACGGATTCCTTCGTGATGGTGCCGAGCCAGAAGATGCAGATGGGAATCTTCGGCTCGACGCGTCCGTAGAGGCCGAAGTCTTCCGCGCCCATCACCGGCTTCTTCGCGACGATGTTGCCTTCGCCCACTGAGCGGCCAATTGCGCCCATGATGCGCTTGGTGAGAGCAGGGTCGTTGTAGGTGGACCTCGCTCCTTCGTCGGAGACTTCGACGGTGGGCATCAGCTTCTCGGGAACACCGGCGGCGAGCGCCTGGCCGCGCACGATGCGCTTCAGCGCGGCGATGGAGGCGTCGCGCACCTCGTCCGAATAGCTGCGGAGCGTGAGCTGGAGACGGACTTCGTCGGGGATGATGTTGTGCTTCGTGCCGCCGTGGATGGATCCCACGGTGACGACTGCCGGGTCGGTAGGCGAGGTCTCGCGGCTCACAATGGTCTGGAGGCCGAGGATGATTTGCGCCGAGAGGACGATTGGGTCCTTGGTCAGGTGCGGCCATGCGCCGTGCCCGCTCACGCCGCGCACGAGGATGTCCACGGTGTCGGCGTTCGCGAGCGCGAAGCCCTCGGTGTGGCCGACCATCCCGGCGGGCAGATCGCTCGCAGCGTGCAGCGCGAGGCAGAAGTCCGGGCGCGGGAAACGCGTGTAAAGGCCCTCGGCGAGCATCTTCTTCGCGCCGCCGACGCGTTCCTCCGCCGGTTGGCCAATGAAGACGAGCGTGCCGCTCCACTGGTCGCGCAGGGTCGCCAGCACGCGCGCGGTGCCGATGAAGGAGGTCATGTGGATGTCGTGGGCACAGGCGTGCATGGTGGGCACGTCGTTGCCCTTGTCGTCTTTCGTGCGGGCCTTGCTGGCGTAGGGCAGGCCGGTCTCCTCCAGCACGGGCAGGCCGTCGAGGTCGGTGCGGACGAGGACGGTGGGGCCGGGGCCGTTCTTGAGCACGCCGACGATGCCGTGGCCACCGACCTTCGTGGTCACGTCAAAGCCGGCTTGCTTCAACTCCTCGGCAACGCGCGCGGCGGTCTTCACTTCTTGGAAGGAGATTTCCGGGTTGGCGTGGAGATGTTTGTAGAGGTCGAGGAGGCGCGGGTATTCGGCATCCACGCGGGCGCGGACGGCGGGCTGGGCGTCAGCGGCGCGGGCGGCGGAAGACGCAACCAGCAGCAGCAAGATAAGCGAAGACAGAAGTTTCATGAGTGGATGAATTGTGGTGGAGCGTAGGAAAAGGTTCAGGCCAGCGCAAGGAACCAGACCAGCGCATGAGCTAGCGCAGTTGAGCGCGAACTCCGAAATAGGTTAACCGCAACGGATTCTGCGTTGGTTTGAGTGGTGAAGCACGCCGAGGGCGGCGCGTGGGCGAAGCGCGACTCCCTCTCCCCCGATGGGAGAGAGTGGCAGCCAACGTCCGCACATCCTCAGCCGCTACCCACTCAAAGCAGCGGGGAACCAGTTTTTCCGACAATTCCCCACAACACTGTTTCGGAAATGCTTTAGTCAACTTCGGTCTGGCGCAGTTCAAGAGGCTCGGTATCCTGCCGCGCATGTTGGTTTGAGCCGCTTTTTCAAGAAGGCGGTGGCCAATTCGAGCGGATTAGGTTCCTACCACCCGCTCCACAGGTCGCGCGAGTAGCTCAACTGGATAGAGCGTCGGTCTCCGAAGCCGAAGGTTGTGGGTTCAACTCCCGCCTTGCGCACCACTTTTTATTGGGTTTTTTAGAGGGGGTTGACTTTTGGGGACAGTTTGGGGACAAACTTTTCCATGAAAGTCAAAACAGGTTGCCCTGCTGCGGCTCCTATCCACGTCAAGCGCGGAAGCGTCACGGTGAAGATTTACACGGAGTCGAACTTGGTCAACGACGCCACCTACCAGCAGTTCACGGTGGTCTACTACGACGGAACCCAGCGGAAGCGGAAAAAGTTTGGCAAACTCGCAGATGCCAAGCGCGAAGCGGACCTGATTGCAACGAAGCTTTCGAGGGGGGAGAATCAGGTGCTGCAACTCACTTCAACCGATCGCACGATTTACCTCGAAGCCCTGGAGCGATTGCGCCCCTTCCAACGGCCCCTGAACCTAGCAGTCCGAGAATACACTTCCGCGATCGAGCAACTCCCCGATGGGGCCACGCTGAAGGAAGCCGTGGACTTCTTTCGCCGCCGCAATACCTCGTCAACTCAGAAGCGAACGGTTCGCCAGGTCGCCGACGAGATGTTGGTCGCCAAACGCACGGCGAAGCTGTCCGAGGTCCACTTGAAAGATCTGGAGTGCCGGTTGAACCGCTTTGCCGATGCCTTTCAGATGAACATCGCTGGCGTTTCCAGTTCGATGATCCAAGCCTGGCTTGATGCCATGAAGGGCAGCGGACGGACCAAGATGAACTATCTCCGGGTCGTATCTTCCTTGTTCCGGTTTGCCGTCAAACGCAAGTATCTCCCCAAAGATGCAATTGAGGAAATCGAAGCCGTTGAGCAGGTGAAGGAAGACGGCGGCGAGATCGAAATTTTTACGTCCGAGGAAATGCAGGAAATTCTGAACTCTGCGTCCCCGGAGATGCTTCCGTGGTTGGCCATTGCCGCTTTCGCTGGACTCCGCACGGCGGAGATTCATCGGCTGGATTGGAGCGAGGTGAACTTGTCGCAAAGGCACATCGAAATCAAAGCCGCCAAGGCGAAAACTGCTGCCCGACGACTTGCTCCGCTTACCGACAATCTCGCCGCATGGCTCGGCCCTTATGCGCAACCTGTTGGGAAGCTGACCGGCTACACCAGTTGGTGGAACCAGTTTGGCAAACTCGCGGACGAAGTGAATCGCTTGAGAAAAGCGCGTGGGGATTTGCGTGAGTTTGCATGGAAGCACAATGCCCTGCGACACTCGTTCATATCCTATCGGGTGGCAGATACCCAAAATGTTGCGCAGGTCGCGTTGGAAGCTGGAAACTCACCGCAGATGGTTTTCAGCAATTATCGCCAACTGGTGACAACGGTGGCTGCGCGAGCTTGGTTCGCAATGGTGCCGACGGGATCAAGTAAGGTCGTCCCGATGGCGGCGGCTTCTGTTGCGGCCTGAGTCCCAACTGGTTTGCACCCGGGTTTACTGTCCCAACTCAGAGCTTGGGCTGGGCAAAGTTCACACGCCGAACGCCGACCGCCAGTCGCAAGCGAAGTCGGCGGTCGCCGTAAACGTTTATCGCAGCGCGGCACCCGCCGGGGCATGGACTTTTCGAACGGCAGACGGCATTGGCCAACTTGCCAGTGCGCACATTGCGGCGGGGTAACTGGCAAGCCGGACACTCGAATCCAGCAGGGCGGGCAGGGTGGCCCCATCTCAAAACCCGCACTGATCACCCCGCAACAGCCCCCATCGCCGGGGCTATAAACCTTTGAAGGTCAGCCACGCTGTTCCTTCCCCGTCCCGGCCGTGATCTCCTGCCGCTGGCGGGAGCGGCTTCCCACGGGTCCACGTTGGTTCACCCCCCAGGAGATAACGATGAGTTCCCACGCCGATAAAATGCTGACCGATGAAATTGTCCCCCGCCTCCGTAACACCATCCCGCACCAAGTTGCCTTCGTCGGGGCCGAGGATGCCGAGGAGGTGTTGCAGGACGCCACGTTGATGGCTGCCCGGATACTGGCGCGCGCCCAAGCCAAGGGCAAAACCGTGACGCCGGGCAACATCGCCTACTACGCGTTGCTGCACGCCCGCTCCGGCCGGCGCAGCCACAGCGCGGGTCGCAGCGACGTCATGGGCACGCGCACGCAGATCGTGGGCAACAGCCGCGTCACGTCCCTGGAAGCGCCCTTGGCTCCCGATGAC
>JBDKJY010000043.1:0-51254 GCA_039796295.1 Verrucomicrobiota bacterium | reverse complement strand
CCCAGCGGCGAAGCGGCCTACCCCGAGCGCTATGCGTGGTGCGGCAATTATCAGCAGGGGAGAGTGCCCGTGCGTGACACGGCGGGACGCTGTTTCCATTTGCAGACTGATGGCCGGCCCGCCTACGCGCGGACATTCCGCTATGCCGGGGACTATCGCGAGGATGTGGCCGCCGTCCGGGACGCCGACGGGTTGTGCCTCCACATTGACCTTGGTGGAGCGCCGATCCATGCCGGGCGCTTTCTGGACCTGGATGTGTTCCACAAGGGGTTTGCGAGGGCGCGGGATGCCGGCGGGTGGTTCCACATCCGGCCCGATGGCTTGCCCGCCTACCGAACCCGATTCAAGGAGATCGAACCTTTTTACAACGGCGTCGCGCACGCACGCACGGTTGACGACCATTGGGTTCTCGTCTCCGAGTCGGGCGACGTGTTGCACTGGGTTTAGTGACTGAGCTTACGCCGCGCAACTTCCAGTGAAATCACAAGCACAGCCCCACTCTCGTCCGGACCGAACTAGCCAGCGGGACGGGTGCTCAAGCTCATTGAGGGCAAGCTGCTGGTGGAAACCCGGCTGCGGCGAGCTCTCGCCGTTCAGCGCGTGGTTGATCGCGCCGTCCAAGCCATCAGCACAGACCAGGCAGATAAAAAGGAGCCGCCCCTCGTGGGGACGGCTCGTTTCGCGGTGCTTACGCCGTCATGCGGCGATCCATCCGACACGCCATCTGCTCCCGCATGGCGGTCAGGTTTTCGCGCCACTGCGGCGTCCGCTGAATCAGGTGCAGCACGTCCGCGCCCATGAACGTCCGCACGAGCTCCGTGAGCTGGTTGCGCCAGCTCTGAACGGTGCTGCGACAAACGCCATGGCGCGTGGCGACCTCCTGCAAGCGAACGTCGTCGGCCATGCAGTGCAGGACGGCGAGCGCCTTCTCGTCCAGCGTGGCGACCAAGGCCTGCCAGTCCAGGTTGCGCGCCGCCGTCTCCGACGGATCCTCCGCCTCGCTGGCCAGCACATCGCCCAACGAGCAGGTGTCGTCCGGGAACTCGTCATCGGGAGCCAAGGGCGCTTCCAGGGACGTGACGCGGCTGTTGCCCACGATCTGCGTGCGCGTGCCCATGACGTCGCTGCGACCCGCGCTGTGGCTGCGCCGGCCGGAGCGGGCGTGCAACAACGCGTAGTAGGCGACGTTGCCGGCCGTCACCGTTTTGCCCTTGGCTTGGGCACGGGCCAGGATTCGGGCAGCCATCAGCGTGGCGTCCTGCAACACCTCCTCGGCATCCTCGGCCCCGACGAAGGCAACCTGGTGCGGGATGGTGTTGCGGAGGCGGGGGACAATTTCATCAGTCAGCATTTTATCGGCGTGGGAACTCATGGTTATCTCCTGGGGGTGAACCAACGTGGACCCGTGGGAAGCCGCTCCCGCCAGCGGCAGGAGATCACAGCCGGGACGGGGAAGGGACAGCTAGGCTGGCCTTCAAGGGTTTATAGCCTCGGAGATGGGGGCTGTTGCGGGGAAGGGGAGGCTGCTGCGAGTTCGCTCGCCGCGCCCTGTTGAAACGAGTGAACCCGAGCGACGACGGTGCTGCAGAAAGCGCTCCATTGGCGGAGGCCGCTTTTCAAACTCTCCTGAGCTGAAGAACTATCCGTTACTGGCCGCGGGCATCACCAAGAAGCTCACCCCTCCACTGCACGAGGCCCGAAAATAGAGGGTGAGGAACCACTATGAACTGTAGTGCTCGACGGGGCCGAAATCCGGTGTTTTGCATACAGTCTGCTGACATTTGCGAGAGCGAAGAAGGGAGCAGAATACCATAAAACCCTTGATTCTAAAGGAGATAATGCAAATTGGCGGAAGGGGTAGGATTCGAACCTACGGATGGGTTGCCCCATCTCCTGATTTCGAGTCAGGTGCCTTTAACCACTCAGCCACCCTTCCAACCGTCTAACCTCAACGACTTACGTCGCAAATGAAACCGCCAATCTGACCGTTAGCTACTGCGATCTGATACTGGCCGTGTAAAACCGCAAAAACACGAACCAACATCGACTGCCGCTTCGAAAGCGTGGCAGAAAACGCCGAATGCCAACTTGATCCGTCACGTTCCATCTGGCGCGTATTTTGCGAGGATTCGCGGCGGCGGCAAGCTGATTCGCCAAAGTCTGAAGACTCACGTTCTGTTCGTTGCCAAGCACCGCCTCGGGGAGTTGGAGAAACTGGAACGGTCCGGGTTGGAAGCGCTGGCGAAGCGGGGAGCGAGACGCCACCGTCCGCGACCTAGGGAAGCAGTGGCACGAGCGTATGGAGGCGGAACACTCAGTGAAGCCATGAACCAAGCCCCACGACGAGGAACGCCTCGCCACCTGGCTCAAGCGCTGGCCCGGCTTGGCGGCCTCGGACGTGCGGAAAGTCAACGCCCAAGACTGCCCAAGACTGCCAGCAATGGGCCGGGAAGTATGCCAAGCAGGCCAGCCCTTCGAACTTCAACAACGCCATCGGGCGGTTGCTCCGGTTCACATTCCATCCGACGAAACGGCAGAGGCGTCACCGCGTCCAGCCGGCGCACGAAGCGCTTCACCGGCTCGTAACTACCGGAGACCTGCCTCTCGACGACCTGATCCTGATAAACCCGAACGCTGAAGTGGGAGGAGAGCGCACGCGGCCCGCATGCAGGTTTCGGCGGGCCGCCGAAACCGGCCCGCCAGCGGTGGGCGCTCCCCGCGCCGGGCTGGCTCCGCCCACTGCCGATTTCGGAGTTAGGGATAAATCCTCTGCCCCGACAAACCCATCTGCAAGGCCTCCTGAATCTGCACCGCACAGCGTCGCAATTGGCTCTTGCGACCGTGCCTGGAGCCGGCGGTCGAAATCGCGGAACTTGCGGCCTGGTTCAGATGGACGTGCCGCCGGACCGTCTTGCGATCCGCGTCCCGTTCCCGTGCAATGCGGTGCTGCTTCCAGCCCCACTCAATCAATCCGATGGGGGTTCGACACGCTGAAGTGGTTTGATGTGCCTCAGGATGGGGGAGATTATTTCGTTCCTCCCCGGTCCCTTTTGATCAATCGCTCACGGTTTACTCAGTGCACAAGTTTGCCGAAAGAAAATGGACCACCCTTCAAAGCCACTTCAAAGTTTCCTGTAGTCGGAGCAGCAAGCCCCTGATTTACAAAGATTTTACCAACCGAAGTTTGACCTTGCGCCATAAAATTGCTTTGCTGCCACCCTATCGGAATGAGTTCACTTCGCTCCTCACTCGCCGCAGTCGTGCAATGGTTCGATTCAGACTATGGCAGCCAACACTTGGTCGTGCCCCGTGACCAGCCTGACAAGGTGGAGCTTGGCCGGTCCTTTGCCTTCGTCTTCCTCCATGCCATCTGTTTGGGCGTGCTTTGGACCGGCTGGAGCTGGACGGCTGTCGCTGTGGCCGTCGTGCTCTATTTCGTGCGGATGTTTGCCATCACCGGCTTCTACCACCGCTACTTCTCGCACCGCAGCTTTCAGACCTCGCGTTTCATGCAGTTCCTGTTTGCGGCGCTCGGCTCCTCCGCCATCCAACGCGGCCCGCTCTGGTGGGCAGCGCACCATCGCCACCACCACCAGCACTCGGACAAGGAGGCTGACACCCACTCGCCACGCCAGCACGGCTTCTGGTGGGCGCACATGGGTTGGATTACCAACGCCCGCAACTTCCCTACTGACTACAGCCGCGTCAAAGACCTCGCGAAGTATCCCGAACTCGTCTTCCTCAACCGCTTCGACGCCCTCGTCCCCCTGCTGCTCGGCGCAACGCTCTACGGCACGGGCGCGTGGCTGGAGCGCGCGCACCCCGGCCTCGGCACCACCGGCGGGCAGCTCCTCATCTGGGGCTTCATCAGCACCGTCGTCCTCTTCCACTGCACCTGCTTCATCAACTCTCTCGCGCACGTCTTTGGCCGACAGCGCTTCCCGACCGGCGACACCAGCCGCAACAGCCTCCTGCTCGCGCTCCTCACGCTCGGCGAAGGCTGGCACAACAACCACCATCACTACATGCACTCCACGCGCCAAGGCTTTTACTGGTGGGAAATCGACCTCACCTACTACGGCCTCAAGGCGCTCTCGTGGACGGGGCTGATTTGGAATTTGCGGCCCGTGCCGGAGGAGGTGCTGGCGGTGGGCAAAACGAAACAACTCTCCAAATAGGAGCTACAGCTTATGCCAATCGAACCAACAACTGCTGTCGGTGGAGGGCTAGTCGTATTGGGCTCCAAAGATTTGCTCAATAAGGTTCTTGGCCCCACTGCGGATTACTTGGGTGGCGAACTCAAGAACTTCGTTCAAAAATGCAACATCAACTTGGACAACGTCCTCAAGAAGGCTCTAGAAAAACTGGGCGACAGGGTCAACGAACCCGGAGGCGTAAATCCCAGAGTCTTGAAGGGGGTTCTTGAGGAGGGGCGTTTTTGCGAAGACGAGCTAATGGCAGAATACTACGGAGGAGTTCTTGCATCCGCTAGAACCCCACTGGGCCGCGACGACAGGGGAGTGGCGCTACTCACAACAATCAGGTCCTTGTCGGTTTACCAAATTCGAACGCACTTTATTGCCTACCTCATCGCGAACAGACTTTACAGAGGGCAGAGTTGGAACCTTGCGGACGCGACGGAATGCCATGACCACACTTTTTGGATTCCCTTCGATGTCTACCTCGCTGCGATGGCTTTCAATGATCAGGAAGACGCGAATTCCATCCTCTCTCACGCGTTCTTTGGATTGTCGCGGCTAGATTTGGTTTGCGATTTTTCGTTTGGTTCGCCGGAGTATTTGAAGAGGCGCCATCCGCATATTCCGAAGCCGGGAATAATTGTCGGTCCAACCATCTTGGGAGCGGAGCTCTTCTGTTGGGCGCTTGGCATCACAGGCGCTTCAGGCCGCGAGCTGTTATCCTTTGAGCCAAAAGGAGATAGTGAAATCGCAAAGGTTCCCGATGGTTCGCTTTCTCTTAAGCTGCTAAAACATCAGGCACCGACGAAGGAAGCTGGCTTGCCAGAAAATCCGTAGCTCCACCTTCATGCGTCGCCTCGCCATCATCGGCACCGGCATCGCCGGCCTGGGCTGCGCGCACTTCCTCCAGCCCCGCTTCGACCTCACGCTCTTCGAGCAGGCGGATTACCCCGGCGGCCACACCAATACCATCGCCGTCCCCGAAGGCTCCGGCCACGTCGCCTTCGACACCGGCTTCATGGTCTATAACGAGGTCACCTACCCGCACCTCACCCGCCTCTTCCGCGAGCTGGGCGTGCGCGTGAAGCCCACCCAGATGTCCTTCAGCGTCCAGCACCGGCCCAGCGGCATCGAGTTCAGCGGCAGCAGCCTGAACCACCTCTTCGCCCAGCGCCGCAACCTCCTCCGCCCGCGGTTCTGGCGGATGCTCGTGCAAGTCAACCGCTTCAACACCGAGGCCGTCGCCGCGCTCACCGACCCCGCGTTCGCCGCGATGACCGTCGCCGACTACGTCCGCGCGCGCGGTTACGGCGACGACTTCCTCCGCCTCTACCTCGTGCCCATGAGCGGCGCGGTCTGGAGCACGCCGCCCGAGCTGATGCTGGAGTTCCCCGTCGTCACGCTGCTGCGCTTCTTCCACAACCACGGCTTCCTCGGCCTGCACACCCAGCACCCGTGGCTCACCGTGGACGGCGGCGCGAAGCAGTATGTGGACAAGCTCCTCGCCCCGCTCCGCGCGCAAAACCGCGTCCGCCTCAACGCAAAAGTCACCGCCGTCCGCCGCACCGCCGACGCCGTGGCCGTTACCACCGCCGACGGCCGCACCGAGTCCTTCGACCGCGTCATCCTCGCCGCCCACGCCGACCAATCCCTCGCCCTCCTCACCGACGCCGACGCCACCGAGCGCCGGCTCCTCGGCGCGTTCCGCTACCAGCCGAACCTCGCCACCGTCCACACCGACGCCGCCGTGATGCCCCGCACCCGCCTCGCGTGGTCCTCGTGGAACTACCGCGTCGAGCGCACCGCCGATGGCCGCGAAGTTCCCTCCACCATCTACTGGATGAACGCTCTGCAAGGCGTCTCCGACCGCGAGAACTACTTCGTCTCCATCAACGGCGCGGACCAAATCGCCCCCGACAAAATCCTCCGCCGCATCGAGTATCACCACCCCCTCTTCAACCTCGCCGCCACGCAGGCACAGGCCGAACTCCCCTCGCTCAACACCCGCCCGGCCAATCGTGTCTTCTTCGCCGGCAGCTACTTCAAATATGGCTTCCACGAAGACGCCTTCGCCTCCGCGCTGGATTGCAGCCGGGCGGTGAGTGGCGAGAGGATTGGGGAATGAGCGCCCCACCTGTGGCGGCGGTCCGCTCCTGCCTCTACGACTGCTCCGTGATGCACCACCGCCTCACGCCCAAAGAGCACCACTTCCGCTACCGCATCTTCCAGTTCTGCCTCGGCCTCGACGAACTCGACGCGCTCTCCGCCCGCCTCCGCTTCTTCAGCCACAACCGCCCCAACCTCTACCGCTTCAACGACGCCGACCACCTCCCCCCCCAGACGCCAGACGCCATCCCCCATCCCCTCTCCGCAAAATCCTCCCTCCTCGCCTGGATCGCCGCCCAAGGCCTTTCCCTCCCCGCCGACACCCGCGTCCTCCTCCTCACCCACTGCCGCGTCTTCGGCTACATCTTCAACCCCGTCTCGTTCTACTTCTGCCTCGATGCCCAAGACCGCCCGCTCTGCGCGGTCGCCGAGGTCGGCAACACCTTTGGCGAGCAAAAGCCCTTCCTCCTAGGCCCCGAGCACTTCGATGGCGAAGGCCGCTTCCGCCGCATCGTGCCGAAACACTTTTACGTCTCGCCCTTCTCCGCGCTCGACCTCGCCTTCGACTTCAAGCTCCGCGTCCCCGGTGAGCAGCTCGACATCCACATTGACGACCGTGAAGGCGACCGCCCCGTCCTGCTCACCGCCCTCACCGGCCAGCGCGTCCCGCTCACCGATGCGAACCTCGCGCGCCTCACGCTCAAATATCCGCTCATCACCGCACGCGTCATCACGCTCATCCACTGGCACGCGTTGAAGCTCTGGTGGAAGAACGTCCCCTGGCACCGCAAGGCCACCAACCCGCACCTCCAACAAGGCGTGTTCAACGCTCACGAGTCGTTGCGTGGTCACACGACGAAAGCCGAGGCGCAGCAAAAACCGCATAGGGCATGAGCGAGGAGCATGACAAACGGAAAGGCCCTCCACGTTGGCTGGTGTGGGTAATCGGCATCGCGCTCGTCGCCTTCGCGATGCTGCTGGCAGCTTTGTTTTTCAGTCCGCTGCGAGATGAGTATTTTCCTCGCACCTACCGCTTCCCCTTTCCAAAGCAACAGGTGCTTGACGAGGCTGTGGCGATTGAAATGTCGCGGAAGGGTCTTGAAGCCGCCCGGATTGACCTGACGGGCGCGACGCCGATGCCGTTCTACCCAGACAAACCGACCATTTACATGCTCAACGGGATCAACCCAAATAGCGGTCAAGTGCAATGGAAGGTTCCAAGTGTTGGAACTCCGCGTAGGACTCATTTCTCGGTGACAGTTGAACGCGTCGGCTCTGAAATCGTCGTCACACTTGGGGAGAACTGGCTGTGAATTTCCGGTCTTCTCACACTCCCTCGCCTTGCGCCTTTGCGCCTTGGCACTAGCATCGTGCCGACCGCATGAGCACCGCCACTCGGATTCACCAACCCTCGCATCGCACCAAGCCCGCTACCCGTGTGGGATTTTACCAGCGCGCCATTGAGAAGGCCCTCGCCAAGATGCCGCTGGGGTGCCTTGAGGCCACGCTGCCTGATGGTTCCACGCGCCGTTTCGGCAACGCCCCGCAACCCACCGCCCGGCTCCGCATCGTGCGCCCCGGCTTCTTCAAGCGCTGCGTCCTCTACGGCGACATCGGCTTCGGCGAGGCCTTTGTGGACGGCGATTGGGACACGGATGATTTGCCCGCCGTGCTGACGTGGTTCATTGAAAACGTCGAGCACGCCCCCGGCATGTCAGGCTCCCAACGCAGCCCGCTCGCGCTCAATTTCCTGCGCGGCGCGAACCGCGTGAAGCACCTGCTCCGCCCCAATTCGGTGAAGGTCAGCCGCCGCAACATCGCCGAGCACTACGACCTCGGGAATGACTTCTACCGCCTCTGGCTCGACCCCTCGATGACTTACTCGTGCGGCCTCTTCGTCTCGCCCGAGCTGACGCTCGAACAGGCGCAGACCGCGAAGTATGACGCATTGTGCCGCAGTCTCCGCCTCAAGCCCACCGACCACTTGCTGGAAATCGGCTCCGGCTGGGGCGGCATGGCCTGTCATGCAGCTAAGAACTACGGTTGTCGCGTCACCACCCTGACCATCTCCGAGGCGCAGCTCGCTTACTGCAAGGACCGGTTCGCTCGCGCCGGCGTCGCCGACCGCGTCGAAGTGCGTTTGCAGGACTACCGCCACACCACGGGGCAGTTCGACAAAATCGTCTCCATCGAGATGCTGGAAGCCGTCGGCGAGCGCTACGTGGATGGCTACTTCGCCCAGTGCGCGCGCCTGCTCAAGCGCGATGGCCTGCTCGCCCTGCAATACATCACCAGCCCCGACTGCCGTTACGACCAGTTCCGCAAGGGCGTGGACTGGATTCAAAAGCACATCTTCCCCGGCTCGCTGCTCATGTCGGTGGGTCGCGTCACGCAGGCGCTCCAGCAGGGCACCAGCCTGCACCTGCACAACCTGCACGACATGGGCCACCACTACGTCCGCACGCTGCGCGAGTGGCGCGCGCGCTTCAACGCGCATCATCCCGAGCTGCGCAAGCTACGCTTCGACGACCACTTCATCCGCAAGTGGAACTACTACCTGAGCTACTGCGAAGCGGCCTTTGCCCAGCGCAACATCAGCGTGGTGCAGGCGGTTTACACGCGCCCCAATAACCGGACGTTGATTTGAGCCATAGATGAAACACAGATGGGAAGAGGAGAAGAATTTTATCCGGAGAGCAGGCAGTCAGGAGAAGGCTGCTGCGCCGGGTTGCCTCACCCTCGCTCCTACCTTCCTGCCCTCCCTATGAAATTTCCATCTGTGTTTTATCTGTGCCCATCTGTGGCCAAAACCGAGCCATGATTTCCTCGCTTCGCCTCGCCGCCGCCTTCGTCCTCGTCGCCATGCTCGCCGTGACGACGTGGGCCAGCCTGCAAGTCCCGCTTTGGGAAACTCCGCGCGCAGTCGCCACGCACCCGTGGTTCATCGCCACGTTGTTTGACACCTACTTCGCGTTCCTCACGTTCTACGTCTGGCTCGCCTACAAGGAGACCGCGAACCTCGCCCGCGTCCTCTGGCTCCTCGCCATCCTCCTGCTCGGCAACATCGCGATGGCGATTTACCTGCTCCGCGAACTCTTCCGCCTGCCGGCGAATGCGTCGATGGAAGATCTGTTGCTCCGGCGAAAGTCCCCGCAATCCACATGACGCCCCGCCCGTCACCCACGCGGTGTCCCGGAGGGACGCATGAAGGTAGCCGGTGGCAAGGCGAGCCATCGAGCCGCAGCCACCGGTCACACGCCGGAAGTAACTGCGCCCCGCCGGGGCGCAGGCCTTTGTGCGTCAGCTACCGGGGGCTGCGGCCTCGCGGCCTTGCCCCCGGCTACCTTCATCGCGTCGCTCCGCGACGGTGAGCCACTCAACCCGCCATGCTGACCGTCCTCCTCACGCTGCTTCCGTCGATGCTGGTGTTCACCTGCATTGAAATGACTGCGACCTGGTTGCTCGCCCGCCGGGTCCGAAACTACGGCATCGTTGACATAGTCTGGGCAGCAGGTTTCGCCCCCATCGCCTTGCTCTACTTCGTGATGCGCAAGTGCTTCATCCTTGGTCCGGAAGCCGAAACCCGCTGGCTGGTGTTCACTGCCATGGTTGTGATTTGGAGTTTTCGCCTCGGGTTTCACCTCTTCCTCCGAGTCCGACACCACCACCCGGTCGAAGATGTGCGCTACGCCAAGTTTCGTGTCGAGTGGTCCGAAGCGAAGATGTTTTGGTTCTTTCAGCTACAGGGCGTGCTGCAAGTGGTGCTTTCACTGCCGTTCTTGGTTGTGAATCTCGATGTCTGGGGCGCTTCACTTGGCTTCGGCCTTGGCATCACCGGTTGTTTCGGCCTCGCGCTATGGGCCACCGGCCTCCTCGGCGAATCCCTTGCCGACCGCCAGCTCGCCAGCTTCCGCGCGGACCCGGCGAACAAGGGCAAGGTCTGTCAGGCCGGCCTGTGGAACTACTCGCGACACCCGAATTACTTCTTCGAGTGGCTCGTGTGGATGGGCTACGCCGTCTTTGCGCTCGGCTCGCCGTGGGGCTGGCTGGGCCTCATCGCGCCCGCGCTGATGCTGCACTTCCTCCTCAACGTCACCGGCATCCCCATGACCGAGGAGCTGTCCCTCAAGTCCAAGGGCGACGCCTACCGCGCCTACCAACGCACCACCAGCGCCTTCGTGCCGTGGTTTAAGAAGACAACCACGAATGGACACGAATGAACACGAACGCTGCGCGGTTCCCCGATTAGTGTTCATTCGTGTTCATTAGTGGTTTTTTCCTCCCATGATTGACTCCCTCCTCGAACGCAATCTCCTCCCCGACCCGCTCCTCCGCCTCGGCATCCGACGTCTGCTGGCGCAGCGGTTGCGCGAGGAGGACAAGGGCAGCGCCGAGGCGCAGCGGGCGCACTTGCAGGCGCTCATCGAGGAACTGCGCCGCTCCCCCATCGCCATCGAGACGGCGGCGGCGAACGAGCAGCATTACGAGGTGCCCACGCGCTTCTACCAGCTCTGCCTCGGCCCGCGCCTGAAATACAGCGGTGCGCTCTGGCCCGCCGACGTCACCACGCTCGCCGAGGCCGAGGAGCGCATGCTCGCGCTCTACGCCGAGCGCGCCCAACTCGCCGACGGCCAGGACATCCTCGAACTCGGCTGCGGCTGGGGTTCGCTCTCGCTCTGGATGGCTGAGAAGTTTCCCAAGGCCCGCGTCACCGGGGTCTCCAACTCACGGACGCAGAAGGAGTTCATCGACGCCGAGGCGGCCCGACGCGGGTTGAAGAACCTCCGCATCATCACCTGCGATATGAACCGGTTCGACATTGAGGCCGGCGGGTTCGACCGCGTCGTGTCCATCGAGATGTTCGAGCACATGAAGAACTACCAGCGGCTGCTGGCGAACGTCGCGCGCTGGCTGCGGCCGGGCGGACAGCTTTTCGTCCACATCTTCACGCACAAGGAGTTCGCCTACCACTTCGTCGCGCGGGACGAGACGGATTGGATGGCGCGCTACTTCTTTACCGGCGGCATCATGCCCAGCGACGACCTGCTGCTCTACTTCCAGGACGACCTCCGCCTCGTGAACCATTGGCGCGTCAACGGCCAGCACTACGAAAAAACCGCCAACGCCTGGCTCGCGAACATGGATGCAAACGAAGCGGAGATTCGCCGCATCTTCGCCGCGACTTACGGAGCCAAGAACGAAACCAAGTGGTGGGTTTACTGGCGGGTCTTCTACATGGCCTGCGCTGAACTGTGGGGTTATCGCGAGGGCAATGAGTGGCTCGTCTCACACTACTTGTTCCGCAAGCCCGCGTGAGGCAGCCCGTCAGGTGAACAACGGCTCGGCTTCAGCCTAGATTCCGCAGTTGAACCAAAAGGTCAGGGTTCCCCGCTGTTTGCAGGAACCGTCAAATCACCTCAAACTCGCGGGCTTCGAGAGCGTTCCGCCCCGCCTTCTGGTTGGGGCGCGGCTCGGGTTGGGCGAAGTCGTTCAAGTCCACGGCCCGGGCGCGCAGGGAATATTTGCCGGGGGCCAACCTCTTCACGGTGGCGGACCAAGGAACCGTGCTGTAGCGCAGCGGCCAAGTGGCGGGCTGGCCGGTCTGAGGGTTGAAGCCGAGGATTTGCCGGGGGGAGACGCCGGCGGGGAGCGCGGTGGTCCAATCGGCGGGCGGGGGTTCGAGTCGCGCTTCGGTCCACTGCTCTGGGGCGTCGGCAGGGGCGTCACTGCGGGTGAGACAATACTCGACGCGTTTCAGCCCGGACAAACCGGAGATGACAAGGCCGCTGACCTGCACTGGCTGACCGGCGGGGAGTTTCGCCGGAAGGCCATCGAGATACGCGGCGGACTTGAGGGCAGACTCCGGGTCGTTGTTTTGTTCGGCGTAGGTGTCGTTGGCGCGGTAGTCGTTGGTGACGACGATGCGTTGCAGCCACTTGATGGATTTGAAGCCGTGCGCCCAGGGGATGACCATGCGCACCGGGCCACCGCGCAGGAGGGAGATGGGTTCGCCGTTGAGGCGATAGGCGAGGAAGGCGGGGAGTTCGCCCGGCGGCGTCTCCATCGCCTGCGTGTAGCTGAGGGAGGACTGGAAGAGTTGCTTGGGGTCGCCATTGTGGAAGCCCCAGTAGTAGATGCGCCGGACGTTGCGGAGCGCGCCGCAGAGCCGGAGCACGTCGCGCAGGGGGACGCCTGCCCACAGGCCTTGGCCCAGTGGGGCTGGGATGTTCAAGCACTGCATGGCTTTGATGAACTTCACTTCGTGCTGCTTCCCCAGTTTGAGCAAGGCGGGCATGTCCAGCGCGGTGCCATCGGCGAGCGTGAGTGGCGTGCCGAGGCTGGCTTGGTCCTTGAGGGCGGCATTGGGCGTCGGGTCGGCGGTGATTTCCAGCCGCCAAGATTCGGCGGTGAGGCGGGCTTGGACCAGGGCGTCGCCCTTCAGGCTGTGCGGCTTGGGGTTGCCCCGCGAGACATCGCGAAACTGGTCGGCGGGCGTGAGCAGGGGCGGCGGCTTGGCGGGTGAAGGGGACTTGGTCGCAGACGGCGGCGGGGCTTCCGCAGCCGGGACTGGGCTTGCCAGCGCATGGGTCAGCGTGGTCGCGGCCAGCACGGAGCCGGCGCGGACGAAGTCCCGGCGGTTAAGGGCGGAGGCAGGCGAGGTGGGATTCATGGCTGGCGGGAAAGTTGCAGGGGGCGCCCCGCAGGGCAAGCCCGTGGGCGTTGCCGCCGCGTAAAGAGTTGACGCGGTTCGACCCGTGCGCCGGAATGGTCGCGCACCTAGTTTCCCAAGCGCACCAACAACTCGAACCACCGCCACCATGAGCAACCATCTCCTCGCCAGCCTCAAGCAGCACACCATCGTCGTCGCCGACACGGGCGACTTCGAGAGCATCCGCAAGTATCAACCGCGCGATGCCACAACGAACCCCAGCCTCATCCTCAAGGCCGCCCAGATGCCGGAATACGCCGCCGTCGTGGACAAGGCCATCGCCGACGCCCGCCAGTCCGCCTCCGGCAGCGCACTCCTCGGCGCGGCGATGGACCAGATCGCCGTCGCCTTCGGCCTGGAGATTCTCAAGATCGTCCCCAACCGCGTTTCGACCGAGGTGGACGCTCGGCTCTCGTTCGATACCGCTGCGTCCATCGCGAAGGCGCATTCCCTGATCGCCCGTTACCAGCAGGCCGGCATCGCCAAGGAGCGCGTGCTCATCAAGCTAGCCTCCACTTGGGAAGGCATCCGCGCCGCCGAGGTGCTGAAGCAGGACGGCATCGCGTGCAACCTGACGTTGCTCTTCAGCTTCGCCCAGGCCGTCGCGTGCGCTGAGGCGGGCGTGCAGCTCATCTCGCCCTTCGTGGGCCGCATCTTGGACTGGCACAAGAAGAGCACGGGCAAAGACTTCGTCGGTGCGGAAGACCCCGGCGTGGTTTCCGTCACGGCCATCTACAACTACTACAAGCGCCACGGCCACCAGACCGAGGTCATGGGCGCGAGCTTCCGCAACGTCGGGGAAATCCTCGAACTCGCCGGCAGCGACCTGCTTACCATCAGCCCCGCGTTGCTGGAGGAGATGCAGAAGACCGCCGGCACCGTCACCCGCAAACTCTGCCCCGACACCGCTGTCATGCTGGGCCGGGAGAAAATCCACCTCGATGAGAAGGCCTTCCGCTGGCAGCACAACGAGGACGCGATGGCGACGGAGAAGCTCTCCGAAGGCATCCGCCTCTTCGCCGTGGACACGGTCAAGCTGGAGAAGTGGGTCGCGGAGAAGCTGAAGTAGTCCGCCCACGCCCAGCTCCCCCAACGGCCACGACTTCAGGACTGGACTTGGGAGGTCGTGCGGCCGCCTGGCCGCTGTCTGCACCCGGACTCCGAAGTCGAGCGACGTAGTTACCGTAGCGCAGACTTGCAGTCTGCTGTTGCGCCGGCTGGCAGCCGACGGCGTAGTCGGAGTCCTGCGTAGTAGCGTTGACCCCACGGAGAGTAGAACCGAGGGCGAGCATCAACTGACAGCCACCGTGCATACCGCACCCTCAGTGCCCACTCCGGGCGAGCTGTGGCCTAGGACTTTGGGGCGGCGCGGCGCAGGTGAGCGACCAGATCACTTGGAGATTCTCGCTGTCCTCAACAATGGCGACGCGCCGGGGCATCACATCTGCCGGTGGGACTTTCCTAGTCGGCCAAGGCGGCGCGGCGGGGAATCACCGATCCACGATAGAGAGGACTGCGGACCGTTGATTCAGTTCGTAACGCTTGCCGGGCGGCAGGGGCGGCAGGGGCTTCAGAAACCCTTTCGCTACTAAGTCCTCGACGTCTTTGGCCGCGCGGCCCTGGTTGGCCGTCATGTGTTTGGTGATGGCTTCGTAGAGGACCACGGTATCGGGTAGGACGTTGGTAGGGATGCCGAGACTGACGGCCACTTCGGCCGCCGGTTTGCCGGTGGTAGTTTGAGCGATTGGTTTCTTCCGACAGCCCGGCCAAGCGAGGCAAGCGGAGAGCAGTAACAGGGCAAGGGGGAGGTGCTTCACGCGATGAGTGGACTAATACGTGGAGTGAGTCATCAGCCAGACCATGTCCTCGTTATTAGCCAACGTCTGAAAACCTGCGCCGGGTTCGAGGGTGGGAAACGTGCGGCTATCCTTCCAACGGTGAACTTCCGTGTGTCCGTCGGCAAACGAGAAGGCGGTAGCCATGTTGTGGTAGTTGGCCGGCCAGTCGGTGATGCCCACCTGAGTGATATCGATCGTGTCCGGAGCGGTCCAGCCGTTGACGGCCACGGCAAACCAGCCGTCGTTGATGCTGCCGGTGCGCTCATCCACGGTGACAAACATATCGGAGGCCTTGAGGATATCCGTGTCCCGTCGGAACACCGCATTGCCCCATGCATTCACGCTGCTGACTGTGCCCACTCCGCGCCCCGGGTTCATCCAGCCGTTCATGGAGATGGTGCGCACGCGCGCTCCCCAACCGCCACCATCTACGCTCTTGTCGTTTGGACATTTATAAACGGCTGCATTCTGCGCATATCCCGGGCCGATTGAGCCGTTGACCCGTTCGGCTTCGCCCACCAAGAAATCGGTGTTGGTGTTATGCGTTGTATTGCCAGTGGTGAGCCAGCCTTCCACCCAGCCAGGATTTCCAGCGGAACCAGCTGCGCCACCGTCGCCATTCCGTGCCAAGCGTCCGTCATTGTCGCCGTAATAGAGGGTCCATGCCAGCGCCAGTTGCTTGGCATTGGCAGCGCACTTCGCCCCGGACGCCTGCATCTTGCCCTTCGCGAGCGCTGGCAAGAGCATCCCCGCCAAGATGGCGATGATGGCGATGACGACGAGGAGTTCGATGAGGGTGAAGCCCAGCCGGTGCTCGGACGGAGCTGTCAGCCGAGTGGCAAACGGTGATGGCGGATGCATGGTGGAGAGACTCTAGCCCGCGCACCCCCCTGCGTGTCAATCCGCCCGCAGCCACGCCCTCGTGGCCGGGTGCAACTTGGTGCCCGCACTACGGCAGGTGCACCGCCGCTGCTTGCGACGCAGCAGGAGGGAGAGAAGCCACGGCTCGCCAAGGCCTGCGGTGTCAAGCGCTTGAACTCCTTAGGGCCGCGTTGCTGCGCGGCCTCGGCTCGCTGGGGTAGGCGGTGGCCGACCGGCAGGTCGGCCCTACCATGTTTCAAGAGGGGGCGACCATGGACCCAAGCCCGCACTTTGGCTGGGTGAACGGCAAAGGCATTGAGGGCAAGGGAATCTCCCCACGGAAACTCCTACCTCGGCCCGGATACCTTTGCCCGCCATTCGCTTGCCACGGCTGGGTGAATACGTCCCCACCCGCTGCCCCCGTGGCAGTCTGCGCTTTACATCGCCTGGACCTCCGAATTAAATGCCGCACCAATGACGCGCCCGATCTGGCAAGCCCTTAGCCGAGTTTGGCTTTTGGCGGCAAGCGTCTGGGGGTTGCTCTCGTCCGCTCCGGCCGCCGCGCTGCGGGATGACTTCATCCTCACCAAGTGGGAGACGGAGGACGGGCTGCCGGAGAACTCGGCGACGGCGATGGTGCAGACGCGGGAGGGCTATCTCTGGTTCGGCACGTTCAATGGGCTGGTGCGCACGGATGGGCAGCAGTTGCAGGTGTTCGACCGCGCCACCACGCCGGCCTTGGTCAATGCCGGCATCCTCAATCTCCACCTCGCCCCTTCAGGCCGGCTGTGGGTCAGCACGCGGGCGGGGTTGGTCAGTCTGCACCAGGGCCGATGGCAGCGGCATGGGCAGGACACCTCGTGGACCAATCGCATCGTGCGGACGTTCGCGGGCAATGCCAAAGGAGTGCTCATGGCGACGAGTTTCGACGGCGCGTTGTGCCGGATCGAGGGGGAGCAGGTGGTGGAGTTGCCGCCTCCGATGCCGCCGGGGCCGCCGGGGCGCGAGGGGTATCACGGCTATGTGGACCCGTCCGGGGGCTTGTGGGCGATGCGGCATGACTTTTTCGGGCGCTGGGGTGGCCAGCGGTGGGTGGCGGTCGAAGCGGCGGGGGTGACCGACGAATTCCGTTCCTCGGTCCCGGCGCGGGATGGTGGCTTGTGGGTGCTGACCAAGACGCAGTTGATCAAGCTGACCGGGGGTAAGGTGGAACGCACAGTGACGTTGAGCAGCGAGGCCACCAATGCGTGGTCCCTGACGGAGGACGCGGACGGGTCGTTCTGGGTGGCGTCGCATCGCGATGGCTTGTTCCACATCAGTGCGACCGGGGCGGTGACGCGCTACACGGTGAACGAGGGGTTGACGTATAACAGCGTGCGCTTCGCGTTCCGGGGGGAGTCTGGGGAGTTGTGGGTGGGGACGGCGGGCGGTGGGTTGATGCGGCTGCGGCCGCGCACGGTGCGGACGTTCGATACGGAGACGGCGCTGGCCTCGCGGAGCGTGAAGAGCGTGGTGGAGACGGGGCCGGGGCAGATTCTGTTGGGCACGTTTGGCGGCGGGGTGGCCCGGCTGGATATGAGCGGTCAGGGGGCGACGCTGGCGGAAGCCGGTAGCGGGCGTGGCTTGGTGCAGGCGCTGCTCGTGGACCGGCAAGGCCGGCGGTGGACGGGGCATTTCGATACTTCGCTCACGGTGTTGGAGCATGGCGTGGAGCGGCAAATCCCCGCCGAGCAGGCCGGGGGGCGGAATGTGAATGCGTTGTTCGAGGACCAGGCGGGGAGCGTTTGGATCGGCGGCAACGAGTCGGCGGTGCGGCACGCGGCGGGGAAGTTTGAGCGGGTGGCCGGGCTGGCCGGGGCGGAGGGCTTTGCGCAACATCCGGTGAATGGCGGGTTGTGGGCGGTAAACCGGCGGGGCTTGTTCCGGCTGGCAAAGGACGCGTGGCAGGCGGTGCCGGGGCCGGGCGGCAAGCCCTTGCTGGAAGGCACTTGCCTGGGCTTCGAGACGAATGGAGTGCTTTGGGCGGGCACGTTGCGCGATGGGCTCTTCCGGTTGCAGAACGGGAAGTGGGCGGGCGTCCGCGTGGGGGCGCGGCACGGGCTGGCTTCGGACTCGGTGCGCAGCATGGTGGACGACGGGTTGGGCCAGTGGTGGTTCACCTCGAACCGGGGGCTGACGCGGGTCACCCGGGCATCCTTGCACGCGGTGGCGGAGGGCCGCAGCCCGCGGCTGGAGGCGCAGGTGGTGGGCGCGCTGGACGGCATGGGGAGCATGGAGTGTCCCCGCGGTTTCCAACCGGCCACGCTGCGGGATAGCGCGGGGCGGTTGTGGTTTGCCACGGTCAAGGGCGTGGCGATGGTGGACCCGGCGAAGTTCGAGGTGAACCGCCGGGTGCCGCGCGTGCTCCTCGAATCGGTCAGCTACGTGGACGTCGCGGGTAATCGCCAGGTCGCGGCGGTGCCGACCAACGGCCCGGTGCGGGTGCCGCCGGGGAGCAGCCAGTTCGCGGTGGGTTACGCCGCCCCGGGGGCGCTGATGCCGGAGCGGGTCCGCTTCCGCCAGACGTGGCGCAGCGGGAGCCGGGTCTTGACGGAGGTCGAGACGACGGAGCGCGTGGCGGACTTGACGTTGCTGCCGCCGGGCAACTACTCGCTGCAAGTGACCGCCGGTAACCGCCACGGCGTGTGGGGCGCGCAGCCCACGGAGCTGGCCTTCATCATGTTGCCGCACTACTGGCAGACGTGGTGGTTCCGCCTCGGGGCTACGCTGGCCGGGCTGACGGCGGTGGGGCTGGGGCTGCGGACGATCCGCCGCGAGGAGTTGAACCGGCTGGCTGTGAAGCGGGCGCATGAACAAGCGCTGGCGGAGGAACAGGGGCGCTTCGCCTCCGTGATGGAGGGCACCTCGGACGCGGTGGCCGTCATCACCCCGGGGTTGGTCGTGCAGTATCTCAACCCCGCCGGGCGGCGGATGTTCGGCCTGTGGGACGCGGAGCTGGGGGCGCAGTTGCGGGTGCGGGAGCTCTACCCGCTGGCGGCGGCGAAATACGTGACCGAGACGGCGCTCCCGGCGGCCTTGGAGCAGGGCACCTGGAGCGGTGAGCTGCACATGGTGCGCCGCGATGGCCGGGAGTTCCCTGTCTCGCAGGTCATCAGCGCGCACCGGAATGCGGCGGGGGAATTTGATTACTTCTCCACCATCATCCGCAATCTCTCGGAGCGGAAGCAGAGCGAGGAAGCCTTGGCCGCCGCGCTCAAGCACGCCCGCCTGCTGGCGGAGCTGGGGCGTAAGCTCTCCGAGGCCGACTCCTCCGCCACCGCCGGGCAGCTCGTGCTGGAGGCGGCGGACGACCTCATCGGCTGGGACGCCGCGTGGGTCCGCCGCTGGCACCCGGACAAGTATCGCTTCGAGCGCCTCCTGGGCTGGGACACGGTGGACGGCGTGCGGCAGGAATTCAGCAGCACTACCGGCGCGTTCCATGTCGGCTCCCCGCTCGTGCGCGAGGTGCTGACGCTGGGGGCGAAGCTCATCCTCCGGGGCAAGGAGGACGAGTCCGTCCCCGGCCTGATGCCCTTCGGCGGGCCGAACCGCTCGCGCTCGCTGATGTTTGTGCCGATGCGGCACGCGGGGCAGGTGGTGGGCGTGGTGTCCGTGCAGAGCTACCGCGCGCAAGCTTACACCGACGCGCATCTCGAATTGCTCCAAGCGCTCGCCGACCACTGTGCCGGCAACCTCCACCGCATCCATGCGGAACACGCCTTGCGCGCCAGCCTGGACCAGTGGCGGCTGGCGATGGGCGTGGCGCGGCTGGGCACGTGGGAGTGGGACTTGCACACCAACGTCGTCCAACACAGCCCCGAGCTGCCGGGCATGTTCGGCGGGCCGGATGTGGTGGGACCGCTCCAGACCTTGGCGGAGTTCCGCGAGTTCGTTCACCCCGACGACCGGGCGGGCGTGGTGTCCGCCCGCGAGACTGCCATCGCCCAGCGCACCCCGTATCAGCACGAGTTCCGCGTGGTGTGGCAGAACGGCTCGGTGCACTGGATCGAGGGCCGGGGCGAAGTCATCTTGGACGCGGCGGGCCAGCCCGCGCGCTTCGTCGGCGTCAGCGCGGACGTGACGGAGCGCCGCCTGAGCGACGACGCGTTGCGCCAGAGCGAGACGCGCTTCCGCAATCTGGTGGCGAACATGGCGGAGGGGCTGCTGATGACGGACTTCGACGACGTCATCCTGTTCGCCAATGGGCGCGTCACCGAGATCCTCGGCTACACGTCAGCGGAACTGCTGGGCCACAAGGGCTACAAAGTCTTCATGACGGATAACGGGCGGGAGATCATGGCGGAGCGCCATCAGCACCGTCGCCGGGGGGAGTCGGAAATCTACGAACTGCCGCTGCGGCACAAGGACGGGCGCACGATCTGGGTCGAGACCCACGCCTGGGCTTACTGCGATGCCGACGGCAAGATCACTGGCACGCTCGGGGCCATCACGGACGTCACGGAGCGGAAGCTGACGCAAGCCGCTGAGGTGGCGCGGACAGAGCGGCTCCGCGCGCAATCCCGCCTTCTACAGGAGCTGGCCACGCTGCCGGTGGTGACCGGGGGCGGGTTCTTGGCGACGAGCCGCCTGGTCACGGAGCGGATGGCGGCCCTGCTCCAGATCGAGCGGGTCAGCGTCTGGCGGCTGAACGACGACGCCACGGAGTTGCGTTGCGTGGACTTGTTCGAGCGGACTTCCTCCGTCCACTCCGCCGGCACGGTCCTCACCGCGCGGGATTTCCCCGTTTACTTCAGCGCGCTGCGGTCCGGCCGGGCCCTTGATGCCACGGATGCGCAAACCGACCCGCGCACCAGCGAGTTCACCCAGCCTTACCTCCGGCCCTTGGACATCCGCTCCATGCTGGACACCTGCATCCGCGTCGCGGGCCGGATGGTGGGTGTCGTCTGCCACGAGGCGGTGGGCGGCATCCGGGCTTGGGATGCTGACGAAATCGCCTGCTGCGCGGCGGTGGCGGACCAGTTGGCGCTGGCGCTCCTGAACGAGCAGCGCAACGCCGCCGAGGTCCAGATGCGCCTCCTCTCCCAGACCCTCAAGTCCACGCGCGACTGCATCATCGTGACCGGCTTGGATGGGCGCGTGATCTTCGTCAACGACGCCTTCGTGAGCACCTACGGCTATACCCAGGCGGAGATGGTCGGCCAGACCGCCGCCCGGTTGCGCGGCTCCGGCGCGCCCGAGCCGAACATCCGGGCCACCGTCGTCGAGCAGAGCAGTTGGCACGGCGAACTCGTCAACCGCCGCAAGGACGGCACCGAGTTCCCCATCGAACTGTGGGTCTCAGTGGTGCGGGACGACGCCGGGCAAGCCGTCGCCACCGTGGGCGTGGCGCGCGACATCACCGCGCGCCGCCAGCTCGAAGTCCAGTTCCGCCAGTCGCAGAAGATGGAGGGCATCGGCCAGCTCGCAGGCGGCGTGGCGCATGACTTCAACAACCTCCTCACCGTCGTCCAGGGCCACATCGGCCTCCTCCTAGACCGGGCCGACCTCGCCCCGGCAGCGCGCGAATCCATCGGCGAGATCGGTCAGAGCGCCACCCGTGCGGCGAACCTGACGCGCCAGTTGCTCACCTTCAGCCGCCGCCAGCCCTTCAAGCTCCGCCTGCACGACCTCAACCTCGTCGTCACCGGGTTGAACCGGATGCTGCAACGCCTCGTGGGCGAGCACATCCACATGGAACTCCACCTCACCCCGCAACCCGTCGGCGCGCACGCCGACGCTGGCATGGTCGAGCAGGCCCTGATGAACCTCGTCGTCAACGCCCGCGATGCCCTCCCCACCGGCGGCACCATCTCCCTCACCACCGGCACCGTGGAACTCGACGCAGCCGCCGCCGCCCAAATCCCCCACGCCCGCCCCGGCCGCTACGTGACCCTCACCGTGGGCGACACCGGCGTGGGCATCGCCCCCGAGGTGCTACCCCACATCTTCGAGCCCTTCTTCACCACGAAAGACGTGGGGCAGGGGACCGGCCTGGGCCTCGCCACCGTCTTCGGCATCGTGCAGCAACACCAAGGCTGGATCACCGTCTATAGCGAGCCCGGCCACGGCACCACCTTCCGCCTCTACCTGCCCTGGCACGAACTACCCGGCCAAGCCCCGGCGGTCCGCCCCACCCCGCTCGCCCAAGCCCCCGGCGGCCACGAAACCCTCCTCATCGTCGAGGACGAAGCCGCCGTGCGCAGCTTCGTCGTCAAGCTCCTCACCCGTCTCGGCTACCGCGTCCTGGAAGCCCCCACCGGCCGCGCTGCGCTCGAAGTCTGGGCCGCCCACCGCGCGGACATCCAGCTCCTCGTCACCGACATGGTTATGCCCGAGGGCATCGGCGGCCGGGAGCTGGCCCAGCGCCTGCACGCCGAGCGCCCCGAGCTGCCCGTCATCTACACCAGCGGTTACTCGGCGGAGATCGCCGGTGGGGAGTTCCCCCTGACCGAAGGGGAGAACTTCCTGAGCAAGCCCTTCGCCCTCAGCGCGCTAACGGCCTTGGTGCGCCGTCGGCTGGACGGGTGAAGCCGGGGGGTAACCCCGCCTATGCCGTTGGTAGGGACGCCCTGTAGGGCGTCCTGCCTGGGCGAGGGAGGCACCTGAGCTGCCATTCAACTCGCACGGCCGCAACTGGACGCGCGGCAGCGCGTCCCTACCAGAGCGGCAGGCAGTCGCCGCACCTTAGCCGCAACATTCCCCTCTATCCAACGCTCTAACCCACTTAGCCGCAATATACTACACCCACCCCGGCAGGCTGCTAGACCCACTTTCCTACGAACTGACCCCCACCCTCCGACGAGCTGACCCCCACCCTCCGACGAGCTGACACCCACCCTCCGACGCGCCGACCCACACCCTCCGACACGCTGACCCCCACCCTCCGACGCGCTGACACCCACCCTCCGACGAGCCGACCCACACCCTCCGACGAGCCAAGACCCACCCTCGGAAGGCGCGAGATGCACCCTGAAAAGTTGCTTTGCCCCACCCTACAGAGGGTTAGCCCCACCCTTTCGCCCGAAACCCCTCACCCTCCCACCAGCCCCTTCGCCCGCGCGCGCATCGCTTCAATGAGCGCGACGGCCACCGGGGGTAGGTTCGGGTGGCGCAGCACCGCCACGGTGATGGGCTTCACCCCGGGGAGCGGCAGGGCGCGCAGCCGCTTGTCCAGCGGCTTGCCCGGGACCGCCAGCGTCAGCCCGATGCCGAACCCAGTGGCCGCGTAGGTCTCCACGAGTTCGAGGGAGTTTACCTCCATGCCGATGGGCCACACCACCCCACGCCGCGCCAGGTGGTCCTGGAAGTTCTTCGTGATGGTCTCGTTGAGCGGCGGGCTGATGAGGGTGTGCTCGATGCGGTCGCACGTCAGCAACTCCTCCACGTTCGTGAGCTTCAGGGCCTTGGGGACGAGGAGGATGATGGGCACTTCCAAGAGCGGCTCGGACTGCACGCCGACCGGCGGCGTGCCATCCAGCACGGTGACGGCGAGGTCCACCTCTTGGTTGGCGAGCCACTGCTCAATCTGCGGCTGCACCCCCTCGCGCAGGAGGACCTTGAGCTTAGGGAACTTGGGCCGCAGTAGCTGGAGCATCTCCGGCAGGTGGTCGCGCAGGATGATGGTGGCGGCGGCGAGGCGCACCACTTGGGTGGCCCCGCCGCGGACCTTGTCCTCCACGCCTTCGAGGCCGTCGAAGAACGGCTTGATGAAGGTATAGAGCTCCTCGCCCGCATGGGTGAGCGAGAAGGGCCGGCGCTGGAAGAGCGGCCCGCCCAGGTAGTCCTCGAGCGCGAGGATCTGCCCGCTGATGGCCGGCTGCTGGATACCGTAAGGCATGTTGCGGGCGGCCGCGCTGACGCCTTGGTGCTTGGCAACGTAGTAGAAGAGCTCGAGGTGGTGGATGTTGAGCATGGTGTGAAAGAGGTTGCGGGGAGTGGAATCGAAGGCCGTCCCCCGTGCAAGCCGAGAGAAAGCGGGGTGGCACCGCGTCGCCGGGGAAGAGGTCCGCTCGGCGGGCGCAGCTCGGCTGCTGGCAGGGCAGGGGGGAAGGGTGAATTCGTTGCTCACCAGCCGCCGCACGTCTTCACCCTCACCCCGGCCCTCTCCCTCCGAGGGAGAGGGAGGATGCTTCACGCCGGCTCGTGAAACCGAGCGTTCCCGTTCGTCGAGACGCGGCCAGCGTGGCTCCCTCTCCCATCGGGAGAGGGCCGGGGGGAGGGTGAACGGCCACGCCTGCTCAACGGGGTGGCAAGCAACCGAGTTGCGCCTCCGTTCGGCACGGGGTGGTTTTTGTGCTTGCGACGGCCCGCGCAGTGAAGGAACCTGAGCGCCGTAAAGTTTGCCGAAAGACCATTGAAAGCGCCGCAAAGGCTGGGTCTTCGGGGAACAACGGACGCTTAGCTCAGTGGTAGAGCATTACCTTCACACGGTAGGGGTCGCAGGTTCGAAACCTGCAGCGTCCACCACTCCCCGGCCAAGGAGTCCAACATCGTCCGCTCGGCAAGCGTGCAGCCTCGCCCCTCGCCTGACGCCGCCCAGCCACTCCTCCAATGAGCGACCTACTCCGGGCCCGCGCGGCGGAAGACGCAGAACAGCTCGTCGCCGATGCGCTTCGAGGAGGCGAGTTGGAGTTGGTAGGCCGCGCTCAGGTGGGGGAAGCCGAGGCCGTCGGCGATGGTGGGGGCGTGGCGTCCGCCGATGATGCGGGGGCAAAGGGTGAGGTGTAGTTCGTCCACTAGGCCGGCCCGGAAGAGGGCGTCGTTCAGCTCGCCGCCGCCTTCGCAGAGGAGCCGTTGCACGTTCCACTCGGACCGGAGCCAACGCAGGGCAGCGGGGAAATCTACTTCGTCTTTGCCAGTCACATGCACGGCGTCGGCCACGGCGCGGAGTCGCTTCAGCGCGGTGGCAGGCGCGCGTTCGCTCGTGAGCACAAGGATGGGGGAGAAGCGGTGGCGGAAGATTTCTGCGTGTGGGGCAACGGAGCCGGTGCCGGAGACGATGACGCGCAAGTGGCATTCGGCCAGGCCGCGCCGGAGCCGGAGTTTGCGGAAGCGTTCCGCGCCGGAGCCGAGGGTGTAGTGGTTCAAGTCCACGGTGCGCGCGCCGCTCATCACGGCGTCGGCGGTGGCGCGGAGTTCGTAGAGGTGGTCGTGGTCGCGCGGACTGCTGAAGGTGGCGACGGCGCGGTTGGTGGTGGCGATTTTGCCGTCGGCGGACAGCGCCATGTTCACGAGGACGAAGGGGAGGGGAGCGGTTCCGAGTTCTGAGTTCCGAGTTCTGAGTTGGGGGCGCTGGCGCATGGACGTGGGAACTAGAGACGCGAAACTCAAAACCCGGAACTCAAAACTCACACGAGGAGCATCGCGTCGCCGTAGCTGAAGAAGCGGTAGCGCTCGCGGATGGCCTCGGCGTAGGTGGCGAGTATGAGTTCGCGGCCGCGTAATTCGCCGGGCGCGGCGAAGGCACTCACGAGCATGAGCAGCGTGGATTGCGGGAGGTGGAAGTTGGTGAGCAAGGCGTTCACGACGCGGAATTGATACGGCGGATGGATGAAGATGCGCGTGCGGCTGCGGAGGGTTGAGAGTTGAGAGTTGAGAGTTGAGAGGGCGGCGGTTTCTAGCACGCGCACGGTGGTGGTGCCGATGGCGATGACGCGTCGGCCTTCGCGCTTGGCGGCGTTGATGGCGTCGGCAGTGTCGGCGGGCAGCTCGAAGCGTTCCTCGTGCATGACGTGGTCGGCGAGGGTGTCGGCCTTCACGGGCATGAAGGTGCCGAGGCCGACGTGGAGCGTGACGAAGTGGATGTGCACGCCACGCGCGCGGAGTCCGTCGAGGAGCGCGGGGGTGAAGTGGAGTCCCGCCGTCGGCGCGGCGACAGAGCCGGTGGGTTGCGCGAAGACGGTTTGATAACGCGCGTCATCCCCGGCTCCTGCGGTGCGCTCGATGTAGGGCGGCAGGGGGATTTCGCCGTGGGTTTCAAGTGCGTCGAGGATGTTCGGCGTGCCGGTGAAGCGCACGCGGCAGTGGCCTTCGGCGTTCTTGTCTAGCACGACTGCGCGCACGGATGAGGCGGCTCCGGCGTTGGTCGTGAGCTGAATCTCGGTTCCGGGGCGGACGCGTTTGCCGGGGCGGAGAAGGGTCCACCACTCGTTCAGCGCGACTTCCTCCACGAGCAGCAATTCGACTTGGCCGCCGCTGGCGGGTTTGTAGCCGCGCAACCGGGCGCGGAAGACGCGGGAGTTGTTGAAGACCAGGACATCGCCAGCCCGGAGGTAGTCCGGCAGGTCGCGGAACTGCCGGTGCGCGGTGCGTGGCTCGCCTCGGTGCAAGACGAGTAGCCGAGAGCCGTCGCGGGCGGCGGTGGGTGATTGCGCGATGAGTTCCGGCGGGAGCGGGTAATCGAAGTCAGCGGTGCGCACGGGGGAAAAGTGGGGCGGGGAAGGGATGGCCGAGGGGGGAGGAGTGGGGCGGCAGTGGGGCGGTGCCAAGCCGGGGCGGAGGCTCAGGATTCATTTGAAACCCAACGACGAGCAGCCGGTTTAGCGAAGTTTCCGTAGGAATGTCGTTAAAGCCGTTCAGCTACAGTCGGGGACCGCTGTGCGTGCGGATTGGGGAGGTTGAAAACTGTAGAACTTTCTTCATCCGTAACCAGTTGGAAATCAACAGATCATGACCCTGCAAACGACGAAATTAAAAAATCTGTGTCTTACCAGTTGACCGTTGTGGGTCAAAGTGGGTAAAAATGTAGCGCTCTGGGGCGATGTGGGTTAGTCGGTTGGCTCCGGGGTTTGTCTTATGTCCACCACCACTGACAACGCGCGTGTCACCTTCAAGGGTGAATACGACTTTGGCGTGGACGACAAGCGGCGGGTGCAGGTCCCGGCGAAATGGCGTCCGGCCGAGGGCGTGGCCTTGTCTGTGCATTTTTGGAAGGCCGAGGGCCAGCGGCATCCCTGCCTGCTGGTTTTGCCCCCGGCGACGGCGCGGAAGTTGGAAGAGAAGCTCGAGGGAATGTCCTTCAGCGACCCCAAGGCGGAGTCACTCCGCCGCCTGCTTGGCGCGGATTGCGATGACCTGACGTTGGATTCAGCGGGGCGCATCTGTCTGCCGGAGAAGCTGGCGACGAAGGCCGGCATTGGCAAGAAGGTGATTTTGGTCGGCTTGTTCGACCGTTTCCAAATCTGGCACCCGGAGTTCTACGCGGACACCCAAGTCTCCGACGAGGTGGCGCGTCCCGATGCCATCAAACTCATTTAGTCATGGGCCTGCTCAACTTACTCAACACCGGCAAGAGCCTCGTGGGGCTGACCAGCAAGCTCGTCACCCAGGTGCCGTTGGGCGAAGTCGTGCCGAACTTCGGCTCGCCGCTCGGTGCGATGCGCCGGGTGGAACGGACGGAGCGGGCGGAGCCGGTGGTGCGGGGCCGTCGCCGCGACCCATTCGCGGGTGAAGGCCGTCCGGCGATGCGCTCGGGCGGGCCGAAAATCCGCAGCACGGTCGCGCCGGACCCGAAGTTGCCCAAGAACCCTTTCGCGAAGCCGGTCGTTCCCCGGCGCAAGCCCAAGACCGACCAAGCGCTTGAAGTCCAGCCCGAGCCAGTCGTGGCACCCGCTTTTTGGCCCGCGTTCGTGCCGCCTTCCGCCGGGAAGAGCTGGGCGACGCGGCTGCGGTCAGTTCGCGACACCGTGAAGCGCCCGATGGCGCGCAAGCTCAAGGTTCCCGCGCGGCTGGCGAAGGCTTTTGGCGAGCGGGCGGCGGCGGTGCGGCGGCGGGTGCCGCGCGGTCCGTTGGCGGCGCGGTTGTTGGTCGTGGCGGCATAACTGGCCCATGAACCGTGACAAACTTCAGCCACAATCCGGTGATGCTGGAGGAAGTGTTGACCGCACTCGGGCCGAAGCCGGGCGGGAAATTCGCCGACGGCACGCTGGGTTCGGGTGGGCACGCGGCGGCAATGCTGCGGGCGAGCGGACCGACTGGATGGCTCTTTGGCTGCGATCGCGATGGCGACGCCCTTGAGGCGACGCGCTTGCGGCTGGCGACGGAGTTCGCCGACCGGTTCGAGCTGCGGCGCGGGAATTTTGCGGAACTGCCGGACTGGGTTCCGGCGGGTAGTTGCGACGGGGTGCTGTTGGATTTGGGTGTGAGTTCGCCGCAACTGGACCGGGCGGAACGCGGGTTCAGTTTTCAGCAGGACGGCCCGCTCGATATGCGGATGGACGCGCGGCAGGCGTTGACGGCGGCGGACTTGGTCAACTCCGCGAGCGCTGAAGAGCTGGCGAAGATTTTCTGGGAATACGGTGACGAGTCGGATTCGCGGCGGATGGCGCGGGCCATTGAGCACGACCGGCAGATGCAGCGGTTTACGACGACGCGGCAGTTGGCAGAGCTGATGGAGCGCATCGCCCCGCGACACGGGCGCAAGGCGCATCCGGCCACGCGGGTCTTCCAGGCGCTGCGCATCGCGGTGAACGACGAAATCGGCTCGCTGCGGCGCGGGCTGGCGGGCGCGGTGCGGTTGCTGAAGCCCGGCGGGCGGCTCGCGGTGATTACGTTTCACTCGCTCGAAGACCGGGTGGTGAAGGAATTCGGGCGCGAGTTGGCGCGGGACTACGTGGTGGCTGGCGAAGTGGACGTGCCGGAGTTGCGGCAGCCGCGAGCCCCGGTGCTGCGGTTGGTGACGCGGAAGGCGACTTGTGCCAGCGACGCGGAAGTCGCGGCGAATGCTCGGGCGCGCAGCGCGCAACTGCGGGTGATGGAAAAAGTTTAACAACAGTGGTTATGGCGAAGAATCGAAAGAACAGTGCGGGCAGCGGCGTCCGGTTCGGACCGGCGGTGAAGGCTTTCTTCATCTGCCTGCTCCTGGGCTCGCTCGGCGTGACCTTCGTCTGGCAGAAGCGCCAGATTTTCACCCTCGGCGTCAGGACCGGCGAGCTGGAGAAGCGCCTTGCCACCCTCAAGCGCGACAACGAAACGCGCCGCCAGCAGATGACCATGCTGCACTCGCTCCCTTATCTCGACGCGCGGGTGAAGGAACTTAAGCTCGGGCTCGGCGTGCCCACGCCCGACCAGATTCTCACGCTCGTGGAAGGTCAGGTCGCCCGCGTTGCGCCGCGCAACGCCCCGCTGCCCGCTGTCACCCCCGTGGCCGTCCCGGCGGACAAAACCTACTTCGCCTACGCCACCAAACCTTTGCCCCCGCCCAGTCGGAAACGTTGAAACCAAACACAAACATGAACCCCACCGCCATCCGCCACGAAGACGAAGAGGTTGAATTTGAACTGAGCTTCGCCGCCTGATGCCCACGCGCGCGACCACGCAGGACGCTACGCTCCAGCCGTTTCAAAACCGGCGGCTGGTGCTGATGGCCTTCCTGTTGTTCGTCGCCTTCTGCGGCCTCGGCTACCGGCTCGTGGACTTGCAGGTCGTCCAGCACCCGATGCTCAAGGCCAAGGCCAACGCCCAAGTCCGCCAGACCCGCCTTATCGAACCTCGCCGCGGTGACATCCGCGACGCCCGGGGCAACGTGCTTGCCACCAGCCGCCCGGTGAAGACCGTCTTCGCCGACCCCGTGCTCATCGGCCACCGCCAGCCCCACATCGCCCGCGCGCTCGCGCCCATCTTCCAAGTCCCCGAGGTCGAGTTGCACAAGCGCCTCCTGCCGCAAATCACCGTCCGCACCAACCCCGTCGCCATGCTCGATGGCGTGCTGCTCACCAACAGCCACATCGTCGTCGTGGACGGCTACGTCCTCGCGTCGCGCGGCGTGCTGCACACGAACCGCTTCCTCGCCCTCAAGAACGGCGGCATCACGACCAACTACTACTCGGTCACCACGAACTCCCCGCTCGTCCTCTCGAACAGCTACGTTGTCATCACCAACCAACTCGTCTCGGTCACCAACCGCCACGTCGTGCTCGCTCACAAGGTGTCGCTGGAGCAGTGGGCGCAAATCACCACCGCGATGTCGTTGTTGACTCTCGACATGTCCCTGAAAGACGAGAAGACGTATCTCAGTCGCACGGAAAAGGCCATCAACCGCGAGCTGCGCGCCAAGGCCATCAACTGCGACCCCGTGGACGACCAGATTCGCATCTACCCGAACCAGACGCTCGCCGCGCACGTGCTCGGCTTCATGGGGCCGGTCACGCGCACGAACAAGACGACCGGCGTGGTCACCACTGAGACCACCGGACTCGACGGCATTGAGCTGCAACTGGACGCGAAGCTCGACGGCGTGCGCGGCTGGCGCGAGCTCGAGTTCGGCGGCAACCGCGCTGAGTTGGTGATGAACCGCCAGCACGAAGTCGGGGCGCAGGACGGCCTCAACGCCGTGCTCACGATTGATGCCGCCGTGCAGCACATCCTCGAAACCGAACTGGCGGAAATCATGTTCAAGTTCAACCCCGTCAGCGCCTCCGCCATCGTGGTGCGCCCGCGCACGGGTGAAATCCTCGCGATGGGTTCGCGCCCGACCTTCGACCCGAACCAGCCGGGCAAGACCCCCATCGCCGCGCTCAAGAACCGCATGACCGTGGACAGCTACGAGCCAGGCTCGACTTTCAAGATTGTCTCCATCGGCGCGGCGCTGAACGAAGGCTTGGCCACGCTGGGCGAACGCGTGGACTGCGAGCGCGGCCACTGGCTTTACAAAGGCAAGGTGCTCCACGACCACGACCCGCTCGGCGTCCTCTCCGTCGAGGAAGTGATGATGAAGTCGTCGAACATCGGCTCGGCGAAAATCGGGCTGCGCCTCGGGGACCAAGGACTGTTCAACTACCTCACCGCATTCGGCTTTGGCGAGCGCACGGGCGTCGCGTTGCCCGGCGAGGCGCGCGGTCAGTTGATTCCCGTCAAGAAGTGGGACGGCATCACCGGCTCGCGCGTGTCCATCGGTCACTCCGCCGCCGCGACTCCGCTCCAGATGGCGATGGCGATGGCGGCGATTGCCAACGGCGGCAAGCTAATGCGTCCCCTGCTCGTAGACCGGCTCGAAGACGCGGATGGCAAAGTCGTGGTGAAGAACTACCCGCAAGTCGTGCGCCAAGTCATCAAGCCCGAAGTCTCCAAGCAAGTCGTGGAGACCCTCAAGCGCGTCGTCTCCACTGACGGCACAGCGGAGAAGGCCCGGCTCGGCTATTACACCGCCGCGGGCAAGACCGGCACCGCGCAGAAGTTGGAGAACGGCCAATACAGTCACTCGAAATACTTCTCTTCCTTCATCGGCTTCTTCCCGGCGGACCACCCCGAGCTGCTCATCTACGTCTGCGTGGACGAGCCCGAGCGGGCGAAGGGCTTCTACGGCGGGCAAGTCGCCGGCCCCGCTTTTAAGAACATCGCCCTGCGCTCCGCGAACTACCTGAACATCCGTCCCGAGACGGCCGTGGGCGAACCCGTCACCGGCGTGGCTGAAGGGCCCCGAACCACGAACCGCACGAACTAGCCATGAGTGCTGCCGAACAACTCACAGCGACCGCTCCGGCAGGGCGCTCGTCTCGCCCGGTAGGGCGAGACTCCGTCGAGCCCCAAATCGAGCGGAGCGAGGCGAGCGCAGCGAGCATCTCGGGCGGAATCACACCCAGCCAAGATGCTCGCTTCGCTCGCGCCTCCTGCGTCGGCCAATGGGGTTCGACGGAGTCTCACCCTACCGCGTCGCGGTGCTCACTCGTCCTCGCGCAGAGCTGGGTTCCCTTCTCCGTCGCCCGGCGCGAACCGGCCGGCGTGCGCCAGAGCGCCCTCCGCGCCGCCCAAGCCTTCTCCCTCTTGTCGAGCGAACTTGCCACCCGTCGTGGCGAGGCCAAATCACTCACCGCCTGACGCCATGCTTTTAAATCAACTTCTCGATGGCCTGCCGCTACTGCGTGCGGAAGGCCCGCTCGAGCGACCGGTGGCGGGAGTAACCGCTGACTCCCGCCGCCTTTCGCCGGGCATGGTCTTCGTCGCTGTGCAGGGTGAGAACCACGATGGCCACGACTTCATCAGCACCGCGATTGACCGGGGCGCTGCCGCCGTGATCTGCGAGCGCAATGGCTTCTCCTCCGGTCGCGCCACGAAGATCAGAGTCGCCGACGCCCGCGTGGCGCTGGCGGTGACCGCTGCGAACTTCCACGGTCATCCCAGCCGCAAACTCAAGGTCATCGGCGTCACCGGGACGAACGGCAAGACCACCGTGAGCTTCGTGGTGAAGCACATCCTCGAAACGGCGGGGATCCACGCCGGCCTGCTCGGCACCATCCGCTACGAGATTGGCGACCGTGTGTTGCCCGCGCAGCGCACCACGCCGGAGTCGTCCGAGATCCAGCAGTTCATGGCGCAGATGGTGCGCGCTGGCTGCGGCGCGTGTGTGATGGAAGTCAGCTCGCACGCGCTCGCGCAAAAGCGCGTCCACGGCGTCGAGTTCGACCTCGCCGTCTTCACGAACCTCACGCAGGACCACCTGGACTTTCACGGCGACATGGAGAGCTACTTCGACGCGAAGAAGGAGCTCTTCACCTCCGCCGCGCGCGGCAGCAAACGCGGCGCGACCATCCTGAACATTGACGACAGCTACGGCCTGCGGCTCGCACGCGAGAGCGACGTGGAGATTCAACTCACCTACGGCATGGACGCGCTGGCCAAGTTCCGCGCCACCGGCATCGAGCTGGGCTCGGGTGCGACGCGATTCATTGCGGAGACGCCCGCCGGCAGCTTCCCCGTGACGATGCCCTTCATTGGGCGGCACAACATCTACAACGCCCTCGCCGCCATCGGCGCGGGGCTCGCCCTCGAGGTTTCCGTCCCCAAGATTCAAGCCGCCCTCCGCCGGATGCCCAACGTGCCGGGTCGGCTGGAGCGCGTCGCCGCCGGCCAGCCCTTCAGCGTGTTCGTGGACTACGCGCACACGGAAGACGCGCTCCAGCACGTCCTCCGCACCGTGCGCGAAATCACGCCCGGCCGCGTGCTCCTGGCCTTCGGCTGCGGTGGCGCACGCGACACCGACAAGCGCGCGAAGATGGGCCGAGCTGCCGCGTTGCTCGCCGACCACACCATCATCACCAGCGACAACCCGCGCCGCGAATCCCCCGTCGCCATCGCCGCGCAGATTGAGTCCGGCTTCCGTTCCGTGCGCCCCGACCGGTTCACCGTGGAGCTGGACCGCGCCTTGGCCATCCGCCAAATGCTCCGCTTCGCGCAGCCGGGCGACACCGTGCTCATCGCCGGCAAGGGCCACGAGGCCTACCAGGAATTTGAAGACACGGTCGTCCCGTTTGACGACCGCGTGCATGCGCAGGAGGCGTTGGAGGAACTGGGTTGGGGAGAACCACAACTGGCGAAAGCCGCTTGAAACCTATGGCCCGCAAACTCACCCAAGAAATCAACTGGAAGCCCCGCCGCCAGCGGAGTCTCGAAGCACCAGCGCGCACGACGCACTTGCAAATGAGCCTGCCGTTTATCGCGAGCGAGGTCCTCGCTGGCGATGAGAGCCGGGTCGAGTTGGTGGCGTCCGAGCCGGACGGACCGGCGAAGGACTCCGAGTCCGCCGTGCTTCACTGGGCGCCGCGTGGCGAGGGCCGGAGCGACTGATATGGAAACACGCCCCCATCTACTCGGCGTTCTGGCGGGACTGTTCCTCGCCGCGGGTTTGGTGTTTGCCTCGTTGGTCCTGGCTCGCACTTGGCAGCGCGTGGCCGAGGCGCAGGCCATCAGCGTGACCGGCTCGGCACGCCGGCTGGTGAAGTCGGACTTGATCATCTGGAGTGGAAGTTTCTCGACCGAGGCGACAACGTTGTTGGAAGCGCAACGCACCCTGAAGGTGGACTTGGCGAAGGTGGGGGAATTTCTGCGGGTCAACGGAGTTACGAACTTCACTGCCAGCCCCATTGCGATTCAGGAGCAGCGCGCCAGACCCACTTCGCCAATGGTTGAACCGGACCGCCAGAAGGTCACTGGCTACCGCTTGGTCCAGTCGGTCGAGGTGAGCTCGGCGGCGGTCGAGCACGTCGCGAAGCTGGACCAGCAGACCTCGCAGCTCGTCGAGCAGGGAGTGCTCTTCACCACGGAAAACCCGCGGTTCATCTACACCAAAGCAGGCGAGGCTAAGCTTGAGATGCTGGCGGAAGCGACGAAGGACGCCCGCGCCCGCGCCGAGCAAATCGCCTCGCAAGGGGGGCGCAGGGTGAAGGAACTTCGGGCGGCGAAGATGGGTGTCTTCCAAATCACACCGCTCTATTCCACGCGTGCGAACTCGAATTGGGAGGGGGAGAACGACCTGCACTCGCTGGAGAAGAGCATCACGGCAGTGGTGAACGCGACTTTCTCGATGAACTGAAACCACCACCGACCATGAACCAAACCAACCCCACGCAGTCCCCGAGTCGCCCGTTGCGCAACGTTGACCTCTGCAAGCAAATCAACGCGTTGCGTAGCGCCCAGCCCGTTGCCGCGCAGCCCATTTTCCCGGACGCCGACTCCGTGCCGGCCGCGCTCACCGCGGACGCGGGGCTGCGCCAGCTCTTCCGTCGCCCGGTGACTGTCCCGTGGCTGTCGCAGACGGATGCCTTCCGCTCTCTCGCCGAGTAAATGGACCCGCGCTCGCTCCAGTTCATCGCTGACGCCACCGGAGGAAAAATCCTCGACGGGGCAGGGGAAACTGTCGTCTCTCGCGTCTGCACGGACTCGCGGCAAGTGCAAGCGGGTGACCTCTTTATCGCACTCGCGGGTGAGCAGTTTGACGGGCACAAGTTTATCGCCGAAGTCACGGCGAAAGGCGTCGCGGCCATTATGGTCGAGAGGGGCAGGTATGGAGTTCCGCCTTCAGGCGGTTTGGGCAACCCACCGGCTGAAGCCGGGACTCCGTGCGCAGTCATCGTCGTCGCGAACACTCGCACCGCTTACGCCCGGCTCGCCGCTCGCTATCGCCAGGACTTCACCCTCCCCGTCATCGCCGTCGGCGGCTCGAACGGGAAGACCACGACGAAGGACCTCATCGCCGCCGTGCTGCGGGAAGGCGGCCCCGCGCTGTGGAGCGAAGCGAGCTTCAACAACGACATTGGCGTGCCGCACACGCTGCTGCGGTTGGAGCAGCAGCACACCGCAGCGGTGCTCGAAGTCGGCACGAACCATCCCGGCGAACTCGCGCCGCTCGTGAAGCTCATCCAGCCGCGCATCGGCGTCATCACCAGCATCGGCCGTGAGCACTTGGAATTCTTCGGCGATGTGAACGGCGTTGCGCAGGAGGAAGGCTGGCTGGCCGAGCTGTTGCCCAGCGACGGCGTGCTCTTGGTGAACGGCGACTGCCCCGAGATGGAACTCGTCGTGCGCCGCACCCGTGCCCGCGTCGTGCGCGTCGGCTTCGGTCCGCACAACGACTGGCGCGCGAGCGACGTGCGCTATGACGAGCGTGGGCAGACCTTCCACGTCGCCAGTCCGTTAGCCGCCAGCTCCGGTGCGTATCGCATCGGGCTGCTGGGACGGCATCAAGTTTTAAACGCTCTGCTCGCCGGGGCTGTGGGAACCGAGGTTGGTCTCGCCAGCGAGCAAGTCAGGCGCGCTTTGGCGGGATGCACCCCGCCAAAGATGCGCCTACAACTTTGGGAAGCACACGGCGTCCGCGTGCTCGACGACGCTTACAACGCCAACGCGGATTCCATGCTCGCTGCGCTGCAAACGCTGCATGACCTGCCGTGCGCGGGCCGCCGCGTGGCCGTGCTCGGCGACATGGCCGAACTCGGCGCACACAGCGTCGCGGCGCACATTGAAGTCGGGCGTCGTGCGGCGGAACTGGGTGTGAACCGACTCTTCGCCGTGGGCAAGATGGCGGGTCATCTCGCCGGGGCCGCGCGGGCCGCTGGCTTGAGCGCGGTCACAGAAATCGCCGAGGTCGCGGGTGCCGGCGAGACCGTGCGGAGCGAGTTGCTTCCCGGCGATGTGGTGCTGCTGAAGGCCTCCCGCTCGACGCGCCTGGAGCGCGTGGGCGACGTGATTCGTAATGGAGCTGGCGCGGGCGGGAAGATGCTTCCGCTCGCAGCCCAACTGAACTGAACCGGATGAGTGCCAAATCAGAACGCCAACAGCAGCGCGCGGCGAAGCGGCTGGTACAGGAGTTGAAGGCCAACGTGCGCGGGCCGGGTTTCCTTGGCCGGTTGTGCCGCTGGGAGCAGATGCGGGCGACGCATGGGAAGTTCACGCTTCAGCACCGGCGCGATTGAATGTCCCAGGTTCGATGACGAATGCTTTTCTATCTCAGCCAATGGATTCAGGAACAGGCCGCAGGCACCGCTTGGGCCGACTCGTTGTCGGCGCTTCGGGTGTTCCGCTACATCACCGTGCGCACGGCGGGCGCGGCGATTTCAGCGTTGCTGTTGAGTCTGTGGCTTGGGCCGCTGGTCATCGCGTGGCTCAAGGAAATGAAGTTTGGTCAGGACTATCTCGACAAGGCGCAGGAGGCCGGCACGACGGGCAACCAAGTCTTCACGAAGAAGGGCGTGCCGGGCATGGGCGGCATTTTGATTGTGCTGGTGGTGGACTTGACCGCGCTGATGTGGGCGCAGTGGAACGAGTTCATCGTGTTGACGCTGGTGTCGCTGCTGGTGCTCGCGGCGCTCGGCTTCTACGACGACTACAAGAAACTTACCGAGCAGAAGAGCGCGGGCGCGGCGGAGAACGTGAAGCTGGTCGTGCAGTTCGCGCTGGCGGGCTTCATCGCGTGGACACTCTGGGCGATGCCCGAGACGACCAAGCTCATCTCGGAGATTCAGGTGCCATTCCTGAAACACGCGGTGCTGACGGACGCGGCGTGGGTGGGCGGTTTCATCACGGTCTGCGCCATCGTGGGCAGCAGCAACGCGGTGAACATCACGGACGGGTTGGACGGACTGGCCATCGGCTGCACGCTCATCGTGACGACGGTCTTCCTCGTGTTCACCTACATCGCGGGCAACGCGATTATCGCCCGCTACCTCTTCGTGCCGTTCGTGCCGGGCGCGGGCGAACTGACGGTGTTCTGCGCCGCGATGATTGGCGCGAGTCTGGGATTTCTCTGGTTCAACTGTCATCCCGCGCAGGTCTTCATGGGCGACACGGGGTCGCTGGCGCTGGGCGGCGTGCTGGGCATCATGGCGGTGCTGATTCACCAGCCGTTCGTGCTGGTGATCGCGGGCGGGGTGTTCGTGGTGGAAATCGGTTCGGTGATGATTCAGCGCAGTTGGTTCAAATACACGAAGCGCCGGTTTGGCGAAGGGCGGCGGGTGTTCCGCATGGCCCCGTTGCATCACCATTTTCAGAAACTCGGCTGGTATGAATCCCAAGTCGTCACGCGGTTTTACATCCTGTGCGTCGTGTGCGCCGTGGCGGCGCTGGCGACCTTGAAGTTGCGTTAAATGTTCCGTCTCCAAGACAAAATCGTGTTGGTCATCGGCCTCGGCCTGAGCGGGGCGGCGGCGGCGCGCTTACTCGTCTCGCGTGGTGCGCGCGTGACGGCGATGGACAACTCCGACACGCCGGCGCTCCGGCGCGAGGCGGAGGAACTGCGCGACCTCGGCGTGCGCGTGGAGTTGGACTTGCGGCTCCCGCCCGCAGGGCAATTTGATTTCGCCGTGGTCAGTCCCGGCGTGCCGCTGGACTCGCCGCTGGTGAAGGAGTTGCGGCAGCGCGACATTCCCCTCGTCGGTGAGTTGGAACTTGGCTGGCAACAGGCGGTCTGCCTCAACATCTCTGTCACCGGCACGAACGGGAAGACCACCACCACGGAGCTCATCGAGCACATTCTCACGCACTGCCACAAGCGCACGCTTGCCGTTGGCAACATCGGGAAACCGCTGTGTTCCGTCGCCGACGAGTCGAAGCAGCTCGACTACCTCACGCTCGAAGTCAGCTCGTTCCAGTTGGAAACAATTCGCTTCTTCCGCCCCGCCGTCGCGGTGCTGCTGAACATCACGCCCGACCATCTCGACCGTCACCACACGATGGCGGACTACGCGCGCGCGAAGGCGCGCATCTTCGAGAATCAGCAGCCGTTCGACTGGGCCATTGTGCAGACCGAGGCGATGGCGATGCTGCGCACGCTCGGCGTGAAGGAGCCTTCCAAACTCATCACCTTCAGCGCGAACAATCGCCGCGCGGACATCCACCTCGACCGCTCGCTCATCATCAGCCGCGTCGAGGGTTGGGTCGGCCCGCTCATTGACTTGGAGAAGACGCAGCTCCGCGGGCCGCACAACGCCGAGAACGTGATGGCCGCACTCGCCGTCGGCCGCGTGCTGCGCTTGCCACTGGAAGAAATGGTCGCGGCTATCATGAGCTTCAAGCCCGGCGTGCACCGCTGCGAGCTGGTCGCCGAAATCAACGGCGTGAAGTTCGTCAACGACTCGAAGGCCACGAACCTCGATGCGGTCGCGAAGGCGCTGCAAACGATGCCCGCCGCGCAGCCCGGCGAACCGAACGTTTTGCTCATCGCTGGCGGGCGTGACAAGGGGCTTGATTACCACGACCTCGGCCCCCTTCTGGCGCAGCGTGTGAAGCACACTTTCCTGCTCGGTGAGACACGCGAAAAGCTCCGCGCCGCGTGGAGCCTGTTTACCCCTTGCACCCTCGTGGATTCATTGCTAGAAGCGTTGAACGAAGCCGTCAAAAATGCGGCTCCGGGCGACGTGGTTTTGCTTTCGCCCGCCTGTTCGAGCTTCGATTTGTTCCGTGATTACCGCCACCGGGGTGAAGTGTTTCGACAAACGGTCGAGCAGTTGCAGGGCACCAGTAATGGCGGTGTCGCCGCCGACGGCCCTACGAATGGGGTGGGTCGGAATGTCGGTTGAGATGGGAAACGATGGCGAGTGCCGAAACGAAACTATTTTTGCAGATTTAACCAAACAATTTCGCCGGGGACCGGACCGCTCTGGCGAGCCAAACAACGCAGCGAACACAGCACACACGCAACACCATGAGCACTGAAAATCCGTTGAACCAGCAAGGCTCCCGCTTGGAGCAGAACGCCAAGCGGAAGACCAACCTCCCCGTCATCGTCGCCGTCTTTGTCGGCATTCACGCCGTCGTCTTCGGCGGCATCATGATGGCTGGGTGCGATAAGCCGAAGCCCGTGGCGAGCAAAGCGCCCGAGCCGACCCTCCCGCCCATCACGCCGCCGGCTGACCTCGGCTCGCCGGTCGCGCCGGCGCCGGGGACGCTGCCGCCGATTGGTGGCACGCCGCCGCCCTTACCGGGAGCGGGCACGCCGGGACTCGCCCCACTGCCCTCCACGCCGTCGGCTCCGCCGGTGGCCCCGCCGCCCAGCGTGCCAGTGGTGCCCATCACTCCTATTACCCCGCCAGCGCCAGCGCCGGAGCCGCCGCCGACGGTTGTGCCGCCTGCCGCACCGACGGGTGAGGCGAAAGTTCACGTCGTCGCGAAGGGCGATTCCTTCTCCACGATGGCCAAGAAGTATGGCGTCGGCACGAAGGGCATCGAAGCCGCGAATCCCGGCGTGGACTCCACGAAGCTGAAGATTGGCCAGAAGATCAACATCCCCGCCGTCGCGCCGAAGGCGGCCAAGACCACCGGCACCAAGGCCGGTGCGCCCACTGCGCCCGACTCCGACGGAGCCTACACCGTGAAGTCTGGCGACAACCTCGGGAGCATCGCCAAGCGCCACGGCACCACGGTCGCCAAACTCCGCGAGGCGAACGGGCTCAAGACCGACCAAATCAAAGTCGGCCAGAAGCTCAAGGTGCCCGCGGGGGGGGCGAAGAAATCTAGCGAGCCGACTGGCTCTACACCCGCCGCGCCCAAGCTGGAGACCGTGCCGTTGACCCCGCCGGCACTGCCGTCGCTCGGCGAACCGGCTCCGGCCCCCAAGGCCCCCGGCCAGCTCTGAGCTGACGCTTCCTTAAAACCAAACCACCCCACTCACCGATGCACCGGCTGACTGGCGACGAAGGGACGAGCGCACGGCACGCACTGCCGCTGTGCTTCGTCCCGTCGCCGGTGGGGCGTGCTCCGCGCAGCCAGATTAGGATTCCGATTGCGAACCGGGTTCGCTGCGGATGCCTGTCTCCTGTTCGTAATTTTGATCCCAATCCTGCTCGCTGACGCTTCTTCCCATGACCATCCGCCGTATCGCCACTCTCTACGCCGTTTGTGTCGCGGTCCTGCTCGCGCTCGGTCTCGTGATGCTCTACAGCGCCAGCATGACTCAGGAGGGTGAGAAGTTTCTCATCAAGCAGTCCATCTTCGCCGCCATCGGTCTGGTGGGTTGCATCATCGCGACGATGGTTGATTACCGGTTTTGGCGGACGCGCAACCTCGTGTGGGCGGGGCTCGTCATCGCCTGCCTGCTGCTCGCCTTCGCCGCCCTCAAGGGCCGCGATGTCAACGGCGCCAAACGCTGGATCGAGCTGCCTGGTTTCAGCGTCCAGCCGTCGGAAATCGCGAAGGTCGCCGTCATGGTGATGCTCGCGCACTACGCCTGCCTCTATCGGAGTCGCATGCACGAGTTCGTGCGCGGCGTCGTGATTCCCGGCGCGCTCGCCGGGTGTGCTATCGGGCTCGTGCTCGCCGGCAAAGATTTCGGCACCACCATGCTGCTGGGCCTGGTCGTGTGGATTGTGCTGCTCGTGGCGGGAGCGCGACCGGCGCATCTCATTCCGCTCGGCCTCGCGGGCTTCGCCCTCATCTGCGCGCTGCTGATGAGCAACGGGGTTCGCCGCGCCCGCATTGACGCGTGGTTCCATCCCGAGAAATACGAGAAAACCATCGCCTACCAGGGACTCCAGTCCAAATACAGCATCGGCTCCGGCGGGGTCACCGGCGTTGGTCTCGGCAATAGCCGTCAGAAAACCGGCTTCGTCCCCGAGCACCACACCGACTTCATCTTCTCCATCATCGGCGAGGAGCTCGGCCTCGCCGCCACCTTGGGACTGCTCGCCACCTACGGCCTGCTCTGCTGGTGCGGCTTTAGCATCGCGTGGCGCGCCAGCGACCTTTTCGGGCAGCTCCTCGTCATCGGCCTGACCTTCCTCATCGGCGTGCAAGTCTTCATCAACATCGGCGTCGTCACCATGGTCCTGCCGAACAAGGGCCTGCCGCTACCCTTCATCAGCTACGGCGGCTCGAACCTCGTCATGCTTCTCATCTCCGTCGGCCTGGTCCTCAGTGTCGCTCGCCGAGCCACCGACAAAGCGTTTGTCGTCGCCGCGCCGCTCGACGACAACCCCTTCACCGCCCTCCCGCGCCCCGTCTGATGCAACCCGCCCCGGCCAAACCTCTCGTCGCCATCGCTTGCGGTGGCACGGGCGGGCATCTATTCCCGGGGCTGGCCGTTGCAGAGGAATTGCAGCGCCGCGACTGTGACGTGCTGCTGCTCGTGTCGCCCAAGGAAGTGGACCAGCAAGCCGTCCTCGCCGTGCGCGACCTGCAAGTCGCCACGCTCCCCGCCGTCGCCTTGCAAGGCAACCCGCTCGCCTTCGCCCGCGCCTCGCTCGCCTCGTATCAAGCTGCGCTGCAAACCTTCGCCCGCCGCCCGCCCCGCGCCGTGCTCGCGATGGGCGGCTTCACCAGCGCCCCGCCCGTGCTCGCGGGAAAGAAACTCGGCGCGAAGACCTTCCTCCACGACTCGAACACCATCCCCGGTCGCGCGAACCGCTGGCTTGCGCACGTTGTGGATGAGGCGTTCGTTGGCTTCCCGCAGGCTGCGTCGCGCCTGTGGATTCAACGCCACGCCGTCACCGGCACGCCCGTGCGCGAGCAATTTGCCCCCGCCGATGCTGTGAGTTGTCGTCTGGCGCTCGGCCTCGACGCGAAGCGTCCCACGCTCGTCATCACCGGTGGCAGCCAAGGCGCGACTGGGCTGAACGCCTTGGCGCTCGGCGCACTGGCCGAACTGGCGGCGCGTCATCCTGAGCTCCAATTCATCCATCTCACGGGAGCGAAGGACTTGGAACGCGCCCGTGCGGCCTACGAGCAACGCGAAACTCAAAACCCAAAACTCAAAACCCGTTCCCTCGTGCAGCCGTTTCTAACCGAGATGGAGCTTGCGCTCGGAGCGGCGACGCTGGTCGTCAGCCGTGCGGGTGCATCCTCGCTCGCGGAACTCGCCGCGATGCGCGTGCCGAGCATCCTCGTCCCGCTGCCGACTGCTGCGGACGACCACCAGCTTCACAACGCTCGCGCCTTCGCCGACACTGGCGCGGCCCGCTCGCTGAACCAGCGCACCACAACACCCGCACAGTTCGCTGCGCTCGTCTCCGAGTTGCTCACGAACACTGCCGCTCGGGTGCAGATGCAAGCCGCGCTCGCCCAGTGGCACCAGCCCACCGCCGCCGCTGACGTCGCCGAGCGTATCCTTCGCGCCTGCGGTCTGCCGGCGACGGTTGCCGACTCCGCCGAAGCCCAGTGGCAGCCGCCCGCCCGCTTCGCGAAGTCCATCAAGTCGCGAACCCCCGAGGCCCGGGCGGACTCGACCAGCCCGCTTCAACCGACAATCAGCATTCGACAATCGGCAATCCCGTGACCGCCCTCGCTCCAGACCCCATCACGACGCCCGCCGACCTCGCGGCGGAACTCGCCGCGCTGCTCGCGCCCGCGAGCGTGCTGCGCCGCAACGAACCGCTGGCCAAGCGCACCACGCTCCGTGTCGGCGGCCCGGCGGAAATCTACGTCGAGCCGGCGGACGAGTCCGAGCTGGCGACCGTGCTACGCTTCTGTCACGACCACGACGTGTCGTTCTTCCTCCTCGGGCGCGGTTCGAACCTGCTCATTCGCGATGGTGGGATTCGCGGTGTCGTCATCCACCTCGGCGCTCCGGCTTTCTCGCACATTGAAGTGGACGGCGAGCAACTCCGCTGCGGCGCGGGCGCGAAGCTGAAGGACATTGCCCTCACCGCGAAACGCCACGGCCTCGGTGGATTGGAATTCTTTGAAGGCATTCCAGGCAACCTCGGCGGCGCGCTTCACATGAACGCGGGCGCGATGAACGCTTGGACCTTCGAGGCGGTCGAGACGCTCCGCTTCATGGACTACGACGGCACCGCCTACGAACGTGCCGCGCGGGAAGTGCCGACGACTTACCGGAGCTGCCCGTTGCTCAAGTCCGCCGTAGCTCTCGGGGCGGTGCTGAAGGGCCGTCCGGCTCCGCGCGAGCAAATCGAAGCCAAACTCGCCGAGTGTCAGCAGAAGCGCTGGGCCTCGCAGCCCAAGGAGCCGAGCGCCGGCTGCATCTTCAAGAACACGAAGACCGTTCCTTCCGGCAAGCTCGTGGATGAACTCGGCCTCAAGGGCACGCGCGTCGGCGGCGCGGTGGTGTCGGGCATTCACGGCAACTTCATCATCAACGACGGCACCGCGACCGCGTGCGATGTGCTGGCGCTCATCGAAGTCATCCGGCGGACGGCGCGCGAGCAGCGCGGCGTGGAGCTGGAGACCGAAGTCGAAATTATCGGCGAGGATTGAATCATGTCTGGCCCTCTCACCATCACCGTCATGCTCGGCGGGCCGTCTGCCGAGCGCGAAGTCTCCCTCCGCACCGGCGCGGCCGTCGCTGCGGCGTTACGCGCGAATGGCCACACGGTCCACGAGCTTGACCCCAAAGGGCCGGGCCAGTGGGAGTTGCCAGTCGGCACACAGGTCGTCTTCCTCGCGCTGCATGGCACTTACGGCGAGGATGGCACGGTGCAGCGGGAACTGGAGCAGATGGGCGTGCCTTACACGGGCTGCGACCCGGAGGCGAGCCGGTTGGCGTTCGACAAAGTGCTCACGAAGCAGAAGTGCGTCGCGCTCGGGGTGCCGACGGCGAAGTTTACGACCTTCAAGTCGGCGGGCGTGCAATGGCCCGACGGCTGGCAGACGCCCGTGGTGCTCAAGCCAGTGCGGCAGGGCAGCAGCGTCGGGTTGCAGTTCGTGGATTCGTTGGCGGAGTTTCCCGCGAAGCTCGCCGAGTCGCTGAAGTTCGACACCGAGGTGCTCATGGAGGAACGCATTGTCGGACGCGAGACGACGGTGGGCATCCTCGCGGGCCGCGCGCTGCCGGTCGTCGAGGTGCGCCCGAAGCAAGGCAGCTACGACTACACGAACAAATACACCGCTGGCGCGACGGAATACTTTTGCCCGGCGGACTTCGACGGCGTGACGAGCGCGCGCATCCAGGACGCGGCTTACGCGGCGTTCAACGCCATCGGCGGCCGCGACTACGCGCGCGTGGACGTGATGGTGCGGGCGAACGGCGACCCGGTGGTGCTCGAAGTCAACACGCTGCCCGGCATGACCGCGACGAGCCTGCTACCCAAGGCCGCCGCCGCCGCCGGGCTGAGTTATGCCGAGCTGTGCCAGATGATGGTGGACCTCGCACTGCGGCGTGGGACGTGAGTGAATGAACTCGAAGATAAGCAATTTCATTAGCCGCGAAAGGTCGCAAAGGAATTCCTGCGGCAGTGCTTCTTTGTGTTCTTTGCGCCCTTTCGCGGCCAAACCCGATTTCTCATGCTCCGTAAACTAGCCCGGCTCTTCAAAGGCAACCGCCGTCTCCACCGCGAGGGCGAGAACGTGCTGCGCGTGAAGCTGCGCACGGACCAACTCCACGCGGCGCGCACGCGCTTCGCGATGCAGGTGCTCACGGTGCTCTTCGGCTCGGCGGTCGTGCTCTTCCTCGGCTGGCGCGGCGTGGACTGGGCGGTGCGGGAGTTCGTCACGGAGAACCCGGCGTTCGCGACCAAGACGATTGATTTGCAGACGGAAGGCGTGCTGACGGCCGAGGCGTTGCGCAAGTGGGCGGGCGTCCGCGTGGGCGAGAACCTCATGGGCCTGGACCTCGCGCGCATCAAGCGTGACCTTGAGTTCGTCCCGCTCATCCAGTCCGCCGCCGTCGAGCGCGTGCTGCCGGACACGCTGCGCATCCGGGTGACGGAGCGCGTGCCGGTGGCGCAAGTCGCCGTGTTGCGGCCCAACGCGGGCGGGCGCTACACCACAGTCATCCATCTGCTCGACGCGACAGGCTTCGTGATGCTGCCGCCCGATCGCACGATGGTTGCGGACCCGACGGCGTTGCAGATGGACTGGCTGCCCGAGCTGCGCGGCGTGAACGACGTGGACCTCAAGCTGGGCCGGCAAGTCGCGTCCGCGCAGGTCCGCGCCGCGCTGCGGCTGCTCACGCACTTCGAGCGCTCGGCGATGTTCGGGCGCTCGGACATTCGGCGCGTGGATGTCGCGGGGCTGGAGGTATTGACCGCGACGACTTCCACGGGTGGCGAAATCACCTTCGCCTCGCACCGCGACTTCGATACGCAACTCCGCCGCTGGCGCGCCGTGCAGGACGTGGCCACGCAGCAGAACAAGGTGATTGCCACGCTCGACGTTTCCATTTCGCAGAACCTCCCGGCCCGCTGGGTCGAGGCGAGTTCTGTGCCCGCTCCCCCTGCCAAGCCAGTCAAGCCCGCACCCTATCGGAGGAAAAATGCTTAACCTCTTCTTCCCCACAAAAACCACCGTCATCGTCGGCCTCGAAATCGGCACCGCCAAGGTCGGCGTGGTCGTGGGCGAAGTCTCCGAATCCGGGGGCGTGAATGTCATCGGCATCGGCCAGTGCCCGTCGCGCGGCGTGCGCAAGGGCGAGGTGGTCAATGCCGATCTTGCCGCCGAGGACGTGCGCAACGCCATTGTCGAGGCCGAGAAGTCTGCCGACGTGGAAATCGCCAGCGTGTATCTGGGCGTGACGGGCGCGCACATGACGAGTCTGCCGACGCGCGGTGAGTTCATCGCCGCGTCGGACGACCACGAGATTTGCCAGGCGGATGTGAACGAGGTATTGGCGAACGCGAAGGTCTTCAACCGCCCGTCGGAGAACACGGTGCTGCACGCCGTCCGCCAGCACTTCACGGTGAATGGCCAGGCGGGCATCACCGATCCCATCGGGATGCTGGGCAGCAAGCTGGAGCTGGACATGCACGTCGTTCACGGCGTCACGACGCGGTTGCAGAATCCGGTGCGCTTGGTGAAGGGCTTGAACCTGGAGGTGGAGGAAGTGGTCTTCAGCGGCCTCGCGGCGTCGCTCGCGTTGTTGGACAACAAGCAGAAGGAGATGGGGGTGCTGGTGGTGGACCTCGGCGCGGGCACCACGGAATACGTGGTCTATGCCCAGGGCGTCATCAAGCACACGGGGGTCATCGCCGTGGGTGGCGAGCACGTGACGAATGATTTGTCCCACGGCCTGCGCGGCGTGTCGCTGTCGCAGGCGGAGCTGCTCAAGCGCGAGCACGGCGCGGCGACCATCGAAGGGTCCGCCGGCCAGACGCTGACGCTGCGGAGCGAGCACGGTTTCGACGACCGGCGCGTGAATCTGGAGCACCTCCGCCGCATCATGGTGGCGCGGCTGGACGAGACGTTTCAGCTCATTGACGAGGACATCGGCGGACTGGCTTTCCACGACCAACTCCGCGCGGGTGTGTGTCTGTGCGGGGGCGGCGCGCGCATCCGAGGGATTGAGCGGCTGGCGGAGGATGTCTTCGAGTTGCCCGCGTTGGTCGGCCGCGCGGACGCGGTCGGCGGTCTGCGCTCCGCGACGGATGATCCGGAGTTGGCCACCGCCGTCGGCCTGGTGAAATACGGGGCGATGCGCCAGAAGGGCCAGGGCCGCGGTGGGCTGGTGGGCAAGCTGAAGCACTTTGCCGGCGCACTGAGATTGTTCTGATGAAAACAAGATCCTGGATCCCGGCTGCTGGCTGGCTGGCTGCGCACGCTCGGACGCGGCGCACTTATCCAGCATCCTGTATCCAGCATCTGCCATCGACTCCTTCGTATGACCTCGACTGATACCACCTCCGCTGTGGCTCCGGCCAAGAAACAGCTCGCCATCAAAGTCTTCGGCGTCGGCGGCTGCGGCGGCAACGTCGTGGCGCAGATTGACCGCGCGGGCGTTGTGGGCGCGCAGTTGATCGTGCTGAACACGGATTCGCAGGCGCTCGCGCAGTGCCCGCTGCCCTACAAGTTCAACCTCGGTCTGGAGCTGAACGGCGGCCTCGGCGCGGGCGGTGACCCGGAGCGTGGGCGCGCGGCGGCGCACGAGGATGAGGCGCGGTTGCGTGAGCTGTGCACGGACGTGGACATGGTCTTCATCTGCGCGGGCCTGGGCGGCGGCACGGGCACGGGCGCGGGGCCGGTGCTGGCGCGCGTGGCCAAGGAGTGCGGCGCGCTGGTGCTCGCGTTTGTCACGCTGCCGTTCGACTGCGAAGGGCCCAAGCGGATGCGGCAGGCGCGGCTGGGTTTGGAGGAATTCAAGGCCGCGGCTGACAGCGTCATCTGTCTGCCGAATCAAAAGGTGTTCAAGCTGATTGACGAGCACACGAGCGTCATTGAGACGTTCGCCACGACGAACGAACTGCTGGTGCAGGGCGTGCGGGGCATTTGGCAGCTCGTGACACGGGCGGGCCTCATCAACTTGGATTTCGGCGACCTCGGCGCCGTGGTGCGTGATCGGCACTCGGAGAGTTCCTTTGCCAGCGCAGAGGCCAGCGGGCCGCACCGGGCGAAGGAGGTCATGGAGAAGTTGTTTGCCCACCCCCTGCTCGACGGCGGCGTGGCGCTCGGCGAGGCGGACGCGCTGCTCGTGAGCCTCATGGGCGGGCCCAACCTCACGATGGCCGAGGTGAATCGCGTAATGGAGCAAATCAACCGGCAGTGCGAGAACGCGCACCTCATGATGGGCGCGGCCATCGAGGAGGCACTCGGGGACCGGCTGACGGTGACGCTCGTGGCTTCGCGCCGTCGGGCACCCGCTGCCGCTTTGCCGACGGCCGTGGTGCCGGCCCCGGTGGAGTCAGCGCCAGAGTCTCGCGCGGACTCAGACTTCGACCTGCTCGGTGCCGCCATCGCCGCGAAGCCCGTGGTGCGTTCGCCAGCGTTGTCACCGGAGCCTGAAACCGTCGCCACGGTCGTAGCCGTGGCGGAACCGACGTCGTCTGCCGTCGCGCCCGCGCCGGTGACCGCAGCCCGTTCGTGGCGCTCGCGCAAGAAGGCCAAGGCCGTGCATCCCGAGTTGCCGCTGGAAGCCGACACGACGGGAGCCTTCAAACTCAGCGAGCCAACCCGTCACAACGGCGTGAACCTCGACGTGCCGACTTATCAGCGACGCGGGATGCCGCTGAATTAGGGCTGGAGGGTTCCGGCCATAGCGGCATCATTCAATCGGCGCGGCCGTGGCGGTGCCGATGCCGGTCGCGCCGTAGCCGTTGCCGCAGTAGAAGAGGCGGAGTTGCCTGCCCTCGCGGACAACGTGGGGATACTCGGTCATCTTGCTCTCCCAACCCTTGCCTTCCGGGGCCAGGGCAAGGTTCTCGCCGGGCTTGCCGCGCTGCCAGATCAGCCCGTCCGTGCTGGCGGCTTCGCAGATCGAGTAGGCCCCGAAGCGGGTGCCGATGCCGGCGTAAACGGCGCGCCAGCCGGTGGGGGTCTTCCAGGGATTGAGCGCGATGGAGGCGGCGTTCTCGTAGTCCGCGTCTTCGCGCGGACTGAGCACGACGCGTTTGTCCGACCAGCGCAGGCCGTCGTCCGAGTGGGCGATGACGGCGTGCTTGGCCTGGTCCACGCGGAGTTCCTTGCTCGAAGTGCCGGTGGCGAGCGTGTAGTGGAGGCGGTAGCTCACACGCCCGTCGGGCTGGGGGATTTCCAAGATCGGCCCGCCGCCGGCGATGCCGCGATTACCCGGCCATTGCGGGAAGCCGTCGCCCAGCAGGATCGGGTCGGAGGAGGTTTTCTGCCAGGTCAGCAGGTCGTCGCTGACGGCCAGCCCGATGCCGCGGAAGGCTTGCAGGCCCGTGCCTTTGTCCGCGCTGCGGCCGGTGTAGTAGAGGTGCCACCGGCCTCCGATGCGATGGACGCAGGGCAGCACACACCACGTCTCGTCGAAGGAGCCTTTCGCGCCGAGGTCGAAGAGCGGGCCGTGGCGTTTCCACTTGGACACGTCGTCCACCGGGCAGGTGGCCAGGCAGATGCGGCGCGCGCCGCTGTGGTCGGCCCCGGCGTAGTAGAGCCAATACTCGCCCGCGCGCGTGAGCACGAAGGGATTCATGCAGCAGCCCAGGTCGAACGGCCCACCGTTGGGAGGCAGGACCGGGTTGCGCGCGTCGCGCCGCCACTGGTGGACGCGGAAGGGTTCCGTCGCCGGGGCAGCACTGGCGTGGGCGGCGGCGAGCGCGAGGGCCCCGAGGGATTTGAGGACGGTGCGACGGTGGGTGGGGCGAGTGGTGAACAGCGTGGGCATGGCGCGGCTGGGTTGGTGAAAGGCCGAGTTCCGACGGCGGGTGGAAAGAGCGAATTCGTCCGGCATACTGCGGCTGGCCTTCTCGAAGATTGACACTCGCGCGCGGCCCGGCAAACGATGACCACATGAACAACGACTCGCCTCCTCTCAATCCCTCCACCCGCCGTGATTTCATCAAAGCTTCCGGCCTCGTCGTCGGCGCTTCGGCGCTCTCAGGCGTCGTCCTGCCGCACGTCCACGCGGCGGGCAGTGACCAAATCTCCGTGGCCCTCGTCGGCTGCGGCGGTCGTGGCGGCGGCGCGGCGGCCAACGCCATGTCGCAGAGCGGCCCGCCCAAGCTCGTCGCGATGGCGGATGTCTTTCAGCACCGGCTGGACGGTGCCTTCAACTCCCTCAAGGGCAAGTTCAAGGACCAGGTGGATGTGCCGGACAACCGCAAGTTCATCGGCTTCGATGCCTACAAGGGCGCGATTGATGCGCTGAAGAAAGGCGACGTCGCCATCTTCACCACGCCGCTGGCCTTCCGCTGGGTGCATTTCAAATACGCCATCGAGAAGGGCATCAACGTGTTCATGGAAAAGCCCGTGACCGCGGACGGCCCGACCTCACGGCGGATGCTGGAGCTGAACAAGCTCGCCAAGGCGAAGAATCTCAAGGTCGGCGTGGGCCTGATGTCGCGCCACAAGAAGTGCCTGCAGGAGTTGCACCAGCGCATCCATCAGGACAATCAGATCGGCGACGTGATGCTCATGCGCGGCTACCGGATGCAGGGCTTGCTTGGCTCGGCCTTCTCGGAGAAATACCCCGGCCCAGACAAACTGCCCGGCAAGGCCAGCGAGCTGATGTGGCAGATCTCCCGTTTCCACAGCTTCCTGTGGGCCTCCGGCGGCGGCTACAGCGACTTCAACGTCCATCACATTGACCATCTCTGCTGGTTGAAGAGCCCGCCGGGACAATTCCTCTGGCCCGTCAAGGCTCAGGGCGTCGGCGGTCGCACCTATCGCACCAGCCCGGACGGCAAGCCCTACGTGGACCAGAACTTCGACTCCTACGCGGTGGAATACACCTTCGAGGACGGCGCGAAGCTCTACATGAACGGTCGCACCATGCTCGGCGCGGTGCCGCTCTACCACAGCTTCGTCCACGGCACGAAGGGCATGGCAGTGGCGGCCAAGTCCGGTGACTGCAACGGCCCTTCCAGCACCTTCAAGGGGCAAGTCATGTCGCGTGAAAACCAGCTTTGGACCTCCGACGCCAAGATGGCGGATGATCCGTATTTCAACGAGTGGCAGGTGCTCACCGAGGCGATCCGTAACGACAAGCCGCACAACGAAGTGGAACGCGGCGTGATGGCCAGCCTCACGACCTCGCTGGGCCGATACGCCGCTCACACCGGTCAAGAGGTCACGCTCGACGAGTTGCTCAACCACACCCACGAGTTCGCGCCCGACGCGGATAAGCTCACGTTCGATTCACCTGCGCCCGTGCAGGCGGACGCGAACGGCCTCTACCCCGTCCCCGAGCCGGGCAAGAAGACCAAGCGCGAGTATTGAAGCGCGGCGCGAGCTGCGGACGGTTCGACCGGCCAACTGCGCAAGCGGTTGGCCGGTTGGCGTTGGTGGGGGAGGGGCTGAGTTACCGAGGCGCGCAGTTGCCCCCTGAACTCGACAGGGTGGTGCTTCACGCGGTCGCGTGCCAAATGAAGCAGGAATAGGATCAGCCGGGAGGGCGGGTCAGTCCTTCCTACTCGTAATCCTGATCTTAATCCTGCTCTTGCCCTTGCTGCCCGCTCAAGGTCGGCTTTCAAAATGAACTCGCCAGCGAGGCGGCTTCTCGCACAATCGCGCCAGTCACACTCGAGCTCGAACCTGCATGGACACACCCACCGCACCCAAAGCCGCCGCCGCTCCGGTGCTCGCGCCTCGGCTGCTGGTGGTGGACGATGAGCCGGATAATCTGAACCTCCTCTGCCGCATCTTCCGCCGCCACGGCTGTGAGGTGTTTTCCGCCGCCAACGGCACGGACGCGCTGCGGTTGGCGGGCGAGTTGAAGCCGGACCTGCTGTTGCTCGACGTGATCCTGCCGGATGTGAACGGGCGCGAGGTGTGCCGCGCCATCAAGGCCAACCCCGCTCTGGTGGACGTGTTCGTCGCGCTCATCTCCAGCATTGGGGTATTCGGGGAATTTCATGGCTAACTTGGGGTGAACTGGGAATGAGCTATGAGGAAAAGCGCGTGCGAGCGCCTGGCTTTCATGCCTGAGCGCTCTGCGGGTTGGTGATCCCAGCGCTGCGC
>JBDKJY010000042.1:0-53280 GCA_039796295.1 Verrucomicrobiota bacterium | reverse complement strand
CCCCGACGTGGGCATCTGGGTCGCGCGGCTCGAAGGCGGCCGGTGGACCGCCCCCGTCGAAGTCGCCAACGGCGTCCAGCCCGACGGCAAACGCCACCCGACGTGGAACCCCGTGCTCTTCCAGCCCAAGACCGGCCCGCTGCTGCTCTTCTACAAAGTCGGCCCCACCCCCAGCACCTGGTGGGGGATGCTGCGCACTTCGAGCGACGGCGGGAAATCTTGGAGCGCCGCGAACCGCATTCCCGGCGAGTGCGTCGGGCCCATCAAGAACAAGCCCGTGCAGCTCCCCAACGGCGACCTCCTCAGCCCGTCGAGCAGCGAGCACGACGGCTGGCGCGTCCACTTCGAGCGCTCGCGCGACCTCGGCAAGACTTGGGACATGATTGGCCCGGTCAACGACGGCAAGGCGGTCAGCGCCATCCAGCCGAGCATCCTGTTCCTCGGCGGTGACAACCTCCTCACGCTCGGACGCACCCGGCAGGGCAAGCTGTTTCAGGTTGGCTCCACCAACCTCGGTAAATCCTGGGGCGCTATGACGCTCACTGCCTTGCCCAATCCCAGCTCCGGCACCGACGCCGTGACGCTCAAGGACGGGCGGCACCTGCTCATTTACAATCACACGCCCAAGGGCCGCTCCCCGCTGAACCTCGCGCTCTCGGCGGACGCGAAAACGTGGCAGGCCGCGCTCGTGTTGGAGAGCAACCCCGGCGAATACAGCTACCCTGCCATCATCCAGACCCGCGACGGCCTCGTGCACGCGACCTACACTTGGAAGCGCCAGAAGGTGAAGCACCTCGTGATTGACCCGGCGAAGCTGGAGCCGCACGCGATGGTCAACGGCGAGTGGCCGAAGTGAAACTTCCGCTGTTCAAAAAAAGCGTGCGTATAAAAGCAAGCGCCACGCAGCGAGCCTTCTCCCTTCCGCAGCGGAGGGGAGAAGGTGGCCGCAGGCCGGATGAGGGGTGCGGCCCCTTGCGCCGACCCACATAACCCCTCACCCCAGCCCTCTCCCCTCCTCCGAGGAAGGGAGAGGGAGAAGACGCACCCAAAACTTCATGCCCCCCTCCCCCGCCACCCGCACCGCCTGGCTCGTCGTCGCGCTGCTCTTTCCCGTCGCGCTGCTCAACTACCTCGACCGGCAGATGATGGCGGCGATGAAATACTCCGTGATGGGCGACATCCCGAGCATCGCCACCGACGCGAACTGGGGCATGATGCTCGGCCAGTTCAAGTGGGTTTACGCCATCCTCAGCCCCGTCGGCGGCTACATCGCCGACCGCTTCAGTCGCCGCTACACGATTTGCGCGAGCCTCTTCGTGTGGTCCCTCGTGACGTGGTGGACCGGCCATGTGAAGACCTACGATGAACTCCTCTGGGCGCGCTCACTCATGGGCGTGAGCGAAGCCTTCTACATCCCGGCGGCACTCGCGCTCATCGCGGACCACCACCAAGGCGAGACCCGCTCGCGCGCCGTGGGGTTCCACCAAATGGGCATCTACGTCGGCATCATGATTGGCGGCTTCACCGGCTACGTGGCCGACGCGCCGAGCCTCGGCTGGCGCTGGGCCTTCGACGTGACCGGCGCGGTCGGCGTGCTCTACGCCGTCCCGCTGCTCTTCCTCCTGCGCGACGCCCCGAAACTCACCGACCCCAACGCCACCACCATCCCGCGCGCCACCGGCTTCGGCGAAGCGGCGAAGGAGCTGCTGACCAACCGCTCCTTCATCCTGCTCGTCCTCTACTTCACCCTGCCCGCGCTGGCCGGCTGGGTGGTGAAGGACTGGATGCCCGCCATCCTCAAGGACAAGTTCAACATCGGCCAAGGCAAGGCCGGCGTGTCCGCAACGCTCTTCGTGAACCTCGCCTCCCTCATCGGCGCGCTCATCGGCGGCTGGCTGGCTGACCGTTGGATGCGTCGCAGCGAACGCGGCCGCATCTTCACCAGCGCCCTCGGTATGAGCCTGCTCATCCCCGCGCTCTTCGGCGTGGGGAACTCCGGTTCACTCGCGGTCGCCATCTTCTTCCTCGTCCTCTTCGGCCTGGGCTGGGGCGCGTTCGACTGCAACAATATGCCCATCCTCTCGCAAATCGTCCGCCCCGAGCTGCGCGCGACCGGCTACGGGTTCATGAACCTCGTGAGTATCAGTTGCGGCGGCTTCGCTGACGTGGCCTTCGGCGCGCTGCGCGACCGGGGCGTGGCGCTCAACCTCATCTTCGGCGTCTTCGCCGGCACAGCGATGCTGTCGGTGATTCTCGTGCTGATGATCCGTCCCAAGCCCGACGCCTTCCTCTCAAAATGAAACCCATGAAACCACTCCTCCTCCTTGCGTCGCTCTGCGTCCTTTGCGGCTCAACTCCCGCCGCACCCTTTCCCGTCCCCACCCTTGACCTCGCCACCGAAACGAACCGCCAAGTCCTCGTGGACCGCGAGCTCGGCCAATACCTCGGCCACCCGACCACCGTGCTGCTCGAGGACGGCAAGACCATCCTCACCGTCTATCCCAAGGGCCACGGCAAGGGCGGCATCGTTTACAAGCGCAGCGCCGACGCCGGCCTCACCTGGAGCGACCGCCTGCCCACGCCCGCGAGCTGGGCCACGAGTAAGGAAGTCCCTACGCTCCACCGCGTCGTGGACGCCGCCGGCAAGAAGCGGCTCATCATGTGGAGCGGCCTCTACCCCGCACGCCTCGCCGTGAGCGAGGATGACGGCAAGACGTGGGGCGAGCTGAAGCAGGTCGGCGACTGGGGCGGCATCGTGGTCATGGGCTTCACCGAGCCGCTGAAGACCGGCCCCGGCCATTACCTCGCCATGTTCCACGACGACGGCCGTTACTTCACCCCCAAGGCAGCGCAGACCAAGCCCATCGAGTTCAAGCTCTTCAAGACCTTCTCCCGCGACGGCGGCCTGACCTGGTCCGCGCCCGAGACCGTGCAGCAGGACACGAAGGTTCACCTCTGCGAACCCGGTTTCATCCGCTCGCCCGATGGCAAGGAAATCGCCGTCCTCCTCCGCGAGAACTCCCGCACCAAGAACTCCCACATCATCTTCAGCCGCGACGAGGGCCAGACTTGGACCGCGCCGCGCGAAATGCCCGACTCCCTCAACGGCGACCGCCACACCGGCAAGTATCTGCCCGACGGGCGGCTCTTCGTCTCCTTTCGCAGCCTCGCGCCGCGCGGCAAGACCACGCCCTTCCCCGGCGATTGGGTCGCGTGGGTGGGCCGCTACGACGACCTCGCGACCGGGAAGCCCGGCCAATACCACGTCCGCCTCATGGACAACACCAAAGGCTCCGACTGCGCCTACCCCGGCGTCGAAGTCCTCCCCGACGCCACCATCGTCACCACCACCTACGGCCACTGGACCACGAACGAAGCCCCTTACATCGTCAGCGTCCGCCTGAAACTCGCCGAGCTGGACGCGAAGGCGAAGGCCGCGCCGGCCTTCAAGTCCTCCGCTGCCACCGAGTCCGACCCGCGCCTGCACGCGGACGGCGCGGGCTGGCGCTTGGACAAAGCCACGCGCACCGACCCGAAGCGCCCGCGCGTGCTGCTGATGGGCGACTCCATTCTCAACGGCTACCTCGCCGGCACTGTGAAGGCGCTCGACGGCCAGGCTTACGTGGACGCGTGGGTGAACCCGTTCGCGCAGTCCTCCTATCGCCTCCACGAGATGCTCGCGGAGGTGCTCGCGCAAGGCCCCTACGACATCGTCCACGTCAACATGGGCCTGCACGGCTGGCAGAAAGGCCGCATCTCCGACGGCCAGTTCGAGCCGCTCACCCGCAAGCTCGTTGAGACCATCCGCGCGAAGGCCCCCGGCGCGACCTTCATCTGGGCCAGCAGCACGCCGGTGACGACGAAGGGCAAGCCCGGCGAACTCGACGCGGAAATCAACCCGATCATCGTCGAGCACAACCGCCTCGCCGCGAAAGTCATGGCCGAGGCGAAAGTCCCGGTGAACGACCTCTACGCCATCGTCGCCAACCGCCTCGACCTCGCGCGCGGCGACCAATTCCACTGGCAGCCAGCGGGCACCGCGCTGCTGAAGGACGCGGTGATCGCCAGGTTGATGCGAGAGCTGAAGGCGCGCGCGGGCAACCCCGCCACGAAGTAGAGCGAATTGCAGTGCCTCCCTTGGAGCACGGACGCCTATGTCCGGCTCGTGCCCCCGGCGAATTCCTCCCGCCCCCCCGCGTCTGCCATGGGTGCAAAACCGATCCAGTTGTCTTCGTTCCCAACTTAGCTTCGCCCTCCTACTCGGAGCGCTCTTTGTTGCAGGCCAGCTTGCTGCCGCGCCCTTCTCCGCTGCCGTGACCGAGGCGGTGGTGGACTTCGCCGCCTGCCGCGTGCTGCACGAGGACGGCGCGGAGGAGGCGGAGGCGAGCGCCATTCGCGACTTGCTGGGATTGGGCCAGGGCAATGCCGCCGCGCCGACGCGGCGGGGCGGCAGCTCGCGCAAACCCACCGCCAGCCTCCAGTATCTGCTCGTCTTCAAACAGCCCGTGGCCCTCGGCACCGTGCTCGGGGGCGTCGGCGAACTGCGCGTGCTGAAGCCCAACGCGGCCTTGCCACCGGAGCCGGCCAGCGCGGCCGACTGGACCAGCATCGAAGTGCAGCCCAACCAGTCCGCCCCGCACTTTGCTCCGTTGCCGCCCGGCACCCAGACCCGCGCGCTGCTCGTCTCCGTGCCCGTGCCGCGCGATTCCCGCCAATCGCCGTTCCTTCGTCTGCTCGCCCCGCGCCTGGCCAATCACACCCCCGCCGCCGTCGCCAACGCCGAGTCCGACTACACCACCAAGCCCACCGCCAGCCCGCCTTACACCTACGACGCCGGGCACGTCACGCGCGGCCATGGCGAATGGATCAACTCCGGCAAGGACGAGAAGGGCATCAACTCCCGCGCGCCCATCACCGAGCTAGAACCCGCGTGGTTCATTCTCTCCTGGCCGACGGCACGGCGCATCAACGGCGTGCTCTTGCAGGAGAATTTCACCGCCTTTGAACTCCAGGCCTTCACCGGCCCGACCGGCATCAACGCCACCGCCGCCACCGAGCAGGAGTGGAAGACCATCCGCCAGTTCAAGACCACCCGCGACGGCGCGCGCCGCTGGCTGACCTTCGACCCCGTCCAGACCCGCGCGCTCCGGCTGGTCATCACCAAGACCGACGACGGCGCGGTGGCCAAGCTCGCCGGTTTTTCCGTTTTCGCTGACCTCGCAGCGGAGCCCGCGCCTGCCATCGTGAAGCCCGCCTCGGCCGAGCCGCCGCTGCAAATCACCTACGAAATCGCCCAGGCCGGCAAGGTCACGCTCGTCGTGGACCGCGCAGACGGCACGCGCGTGCGCAACCTCGTCGCGAACACCCCGCAGCCCGCCGGCAAGAACACGGTGGCGTGGGACTTGAAGGACGAAGCCGGCAACTACGTGCCCCCGGGGGATTACAAATGGAAGGCCATCACGCACCCGCCGCTGGAGCTGCGCTATGAGATGACAGCGTATCCAAACATCAGCAGCCACTTCCCCGAACGGCCCGCGTGGCTCACCGGCGCGAGCGGTTCCGGCGGCTGGCTGGCGGACCACACGCCGCCGCGCTCCGCCTGCGTCGCGGGTGACCGCGTGTTCCTCGGCGCACCGGTTGCCGAGAGCGGCGTGTCGCTCATCGAGTGCGACCTCGATGGCCGCAAGCACTGGGGCCATCCGTCCTTCGAGGCCTTCACCGGATCGTGGCTGCTGGCCAGCGACGGCAAAACGGTCTTCAGCCTCGCGCCCGCCCATAACTTCGCCAAAGCCGGCATGGACAAGAACACCGAGGCCATCTGGGCCGTGGACATCGCGACCAAGAAAGTCCGCACACTCGCCATGCTCCAGCCCAGCGCCGAGCGCAAACGCGGCGCGCAAGGTCTCGCAGCCCACGACGGCAAGGTCTTCGTGGCCGTCCACGGCGCGGAGAACTGGTTCCAAAACGCCGCCGGGGCCGCCGACGTGGATTTGCAAAACTCGCTGCCCACCTACCCCGTCGCCCGCAAGCCGCGCGCGGCCTACGAAATCGTGCCCGACCATCGCACGGATTTCCTCCGCCTCTTCCGCCTCAAGGACCAGCCGCCCGGCTTCGGCCAGAATCACGGACTGGTCCAGCTCGAAACCACGCAGAACCCGACGCGCCAGCAGCACATCGTGCTCGCGTTCACCAAGCCCGTGTCCATCGGCAGCCTGGTGTTCCCGCCGCCAGCGCGGGAGGACAAGATGCAGTTCTCCCTCGCCGTTTTGAAGTCCGCCGCGCCTTATCCGCCGCGCCCTGACGAACGCGGCGACTGGGTGAACGTGCCGCTCACCGACACCAACGTCTGGGCCGTTGTGCCCCTGCCCGCCGGCACCACCACGCGGGCGCTGCGCATGACCTTCACGCGCGGCGGCGGCGGCGCGAACGATGATTTGCTCGCGGATGTCGAAGACAAAAAGGGCGCGCCGACGCTCGACCTCGCCGACAAGCCAGCCGCGAAGAAAGGTGGTTTCGCCGGGGCCGACGACGGTCTTTGGCAGCGTCGGCTGGAGGGCATGAAGCTGCTGGGCCGCCGCTTTGAAAACCTCTTCAGCACCGCCACGGTCCGCGTGAACTCCGGCAAGGTGGCCCGCGACGGCTCGTGGGACGCGCAGCGCAACGAACCGCTCAGCACCGCCGAGCCCGGCATTTACGCGCTCGAATGGAAGTCGCCCCAGCCGCTCCGCGGGCTCGCGTTGCGCGAGGTGGATGGCGAACTCACCGAGGTGGATGTCTTCACCGGCCCGGCAGGCGCGCCCGTGGACATCGCTTCTGACGCGGGCTGGGAAAAGGTCGCTAGCTACCGGCAGCCGCTGCGCGATTACTACAACGGCCACGCCACCTCGAATCCCTATGCCCGCTACCTCGACGGCTACGTGGACTTTGGCCGCGAGGTCAGCACCCGCGCCGTGCGGCTGCGCATCGTGAAGCAGTGGGACACCAAGGCCCATTATCCCAGCGGCATCCGCTTCGACCTCGGTGGCGACAAGCTCGACACCAGGCGCTGCCGGGTCTTCGGCGTCGCCGCGCTGCGCTATCTCGGCGGCGAGCCGGCCGTGGATTCACAGGTCACTGAACGCATCGAGATGCTCGACGGCGAGACCGGCAAGGTCTTGAAGGAAGTCCACGTCCCGCGCATCGCCGAAGCCGGCAAGGAGTGGTCGCGCGGCAACCTGCTCTCGGTCAACGCGCGCGGTGACGTCTTCACCGTCTCGGACGAGAAGCTGGTGCAGGTGGATTTCAACGGCGGTCCGCTCCGCGTGCTGGTCAGTGATTTGAAGAAGCCTTCCGCCCTCGCCTGCGACCGCGCGGGGAATTTCTATGTCTTCGACTCCGCGAAGGAGCGGAAGAACATCCGCGTGTATGACCCAAGCGGAAAGTTCCTCCGCGAAATCGGCGAGCCCGGCGGCTACCAGCGCGGCCCCTGGAACCAGCAGCGCATGGACCATGTCACGGCTCTCGCCGTGGATTCGCGCAACCAAATCTGGGCGGTGGACTGGAACTACTGGCCCAAGCGCATCAGCCTCTGGAGCGCGGACGGGAAGTTCCAGAAGGAGTTCCTAGGCCCCACCGAATACGGCGGCGCAGGTCAGCTCGACCCCGGTGACAAGCGCCGGTTTTTCTACGGCCCGCTGGAGTTCGAACTGGACTGGGCTAGCGGCAAGTCGCGCTTAAAGAACCTGCTGAACCTCGACGGCCACGGCGCGAGCGACTCGCCCATCTACGTCGGCAAGCGCCTTTACCTCGTGAACACCCGGCCCGGCGGCCACGGGCCTTCGCAGTCCTGCGGCGTGGTTTATCTGCACGAAGGCGACCGCTCCCGGCTCGTCGCAGCGGTCGGCCTCGCCGGCAAGTTCGCGCCCCTGCTCGACCCGCAGCTCGTGAAGTCCTTCGGCGGCAAGGTGCTCATGGATTATCTCTGCGCCTGGAGCGACTTGAACGGCGACGAAAAGGTCCAGCCCGAGGAAGTCCAGCTCTGGCCCAAGCCCAAGAACGTCCGCGTGGTCTTTGACTCCCAGCTCGGCGTGCAGATGGGCACCGTCGGTTTCCGCGTGAAGGAGACCCGCCCCGACGGCGTGCCGGTCTATGAGCGCGCCGACCTGCCGGGCCTTTGGGAAGGTGTCGCCCTCCGCCTCAACGATGGAAACTTCTACCACTTCGAGGACGAATACGCCCAGCGCAACGCCGCCGGCGTGCAACGGCCGGACGGCAAGGTGCTCTGGACCTACCAGACCGAGGGCGCTGGCGTCCACTCGCTCACCCGCGCGAAGCCCTGGCACCCGGCGCAAATGGTCTGCCACTTCGGCTTCGCCGGCCACGCCACCGCGCACGCGGGCGACCTCGGCGAGTTCCTCGTCTTCAACTCGAACGTCGGCATCTTCGACATCATGACCGCCGACGGGCTCTTCGCCGGGCAAATCTTCCGCGACATCCGCGACCCCAAGGCCCTGCCGTGGAGCGGCACCAACGTCACGCGCGGCATGCGCCTGGATGACATCACGCCGGGACAAGAGCACTTCCAAGGCTATTTCACCCGCACTGCGGACAACAAATACTACGCCGTCGCTGGCCACAACCACGCCAGCGTCGTCGAGGTCATCGGCCTCGATCGCTTCAAGCGTTTCGGCGGCGGCCTCAAGGTCGGCGGTGCGGATCTCGCCGCCGCGCAGACCTGGGAGCGCAGCCGCGAAGCCCGCGTGCTCTACGCCCGCGCCCCCGTCCTCGACGCCTACCGCATGTCCGCGCCCAAGCTCGACGGCAAGCTCAACGACTGGGGCCCCGTCAGCGCCGAGCTGGACCGCGACGCGAAGTTCCGCATCGGCTACGACGACCAAAACCTCTACCTCGCCTACGAACTCAACCGCCGCGGCCCGCTCAAGAACCAAGGCCAGCAGTGGGACCGGCTCTTCAAGACCGGCGCGAGCGTGGATTTGCAAATCGCCGCCGACCCCGCCGCCAACCCCGACCGCAAGGCCCCCGCGCCCGGCGACCAGCGCCTGCTCCTCACGCTCATGGGCAGCCAGCCCGCCGCCGTGCTTTATCAGGCCGTCGTGCCCGGCACCCCGCCGGACAAGGCCTGGCAGGTGGTCAGCCCCGTTCACTCCGTCACCTTCGACCGCGTGACCCGGCTCGACTCCCCGCGCCTCGTCGTCGAGGACACGGACAACGGCTACATCCTTGAAGCCTCCGTTCCGCTCTCCGCGCTCGGACTGAAGATCACGCCCGGCCTCCGGCTCAAGCTGGACTGGGGCGTCCTCGTCAGCGGACCCGATGGCACGGAAGTCCTGCGCCGCGAGTATTGGGCGAACAAAGTCACGCAAATCACCGCCGATGCCCCGAGCGAGGCCGAGCTGCACCCCGAACTCTGGGGCCACGTCCGCTTCCACACCGAGCGCACCGCCGCCCTCGATCCCACCGCAAAGAAGAAGGACAAGGCGGTGGAAGACCTGCTGAATGATTTGAAGTGAGGCGAAGGACGCTGCGGTCGGGGCTCGCTAGCCCAAGCGCTCACGCACCTTTGCAACGAACTTCCGCTGTTGGAGCGGTGCAGCGGCTGCCCAATCGGCGAAGTGCTTCGCGAGCGACTTCTCAGGTTCGCGGTGAGGCGTGAGGTTAAAGGCGGTGACCGATTCCCAGCCCGCCGGTTCGGCCTCGAAGAGCGGCAAGAGTTGGCGGGCCACGATGAGGTTCTTGTCGCGCTGCGTCGCAACCTGGCGCAAGGACGGCTCGTGCTCCGCCAACCATTTCCCGAAGCTGGTATCAGTCGGCAGTCCCGACGTGTCCAGCCGCTCCTGAGCATACCGGGTCAGCGACGGCGCGTAGCTCTTCCAATTCGGGTAAGGTGGCTGCTCGCCCCAGCGCTTCCCCATGGCGCGGAGCACGAACAGCGACGCCGTTTCACAGAGGGATTCCTCGAGCCAATGGTTGGCCTTACGCCCGCGTCGCCAGCACTTCTCCCCGTCGTTCGCATGCCCCGCGAGCGCATGACAAAACTCGTGCGCAAACTGAAAGGCAAACTGGCTCCACAACCGCCCCTGCGAAGTCAGCCCAATCGCGATCCGTCCATCGGGCCGGTGCTCGTATTCAGCAATGGGCACGGTGCGCGAACGATAGATAAAGAAACCCGGCACCTCCCACCGCGTGTTGGGGCAATGACTCCAGAGCGTTTCCGCCGCCGTCAACAGCACCGCCCGGATGTCCACTGCCCGCGCGTCGCCGAAGCCGTCCCCGATCTCGAAGTCCAGCTTGCGCCCCGCAGCCGGCAGGCGATCCGCGCCGGCGGCAACGACCGGCAACCCGCCCAGCAGCGCCGCAAAGCAGCGGCGACTCAGCCATGTTGGAAGCATGTTGGAAATCAACCGGTCTTCCCTCAGCATCGGGTGCATCCTCCGATGGGAGCATCAGATCCTCCGGTTGTAAACCTTCGGAAGCACCTTGCCCGCGCCTTCGCTCGCGTGGTTTGGGCCGCAGAGGGTGCCGTGATGGGCTGAAGCGGGCGGTGACGGTCTAGCCTTTGACTTCGCCCGGTAACGGCGCTGCCGATTTGTCGCCGTCGTCCGCAACGCAACCACTCGCCGCCGACCCCTCACGCAAAATACTCTCTGCCCGATGCGTCAACTCATTGCTGTCTTTCGGAATCGCCGCCGACCCCGCCGCGCCCGCGCCCGGCGACCAGCGCCTCCTCCTCACCCTCATAACCGACAAACCCGCCGCCGTCCTCTACCAAGCCGTCGTCCCCGGCACCCCGGCGGACAAAGCTGGCAAGTCGTCAGCCCCGTCCACTCCGCAACCTTCGACCGCGTGACGCGTCTCGACTCCGTCCGCCTCGCTGTGGACGACGACGCCAACAGTTACGTGCTCGAAGCCGCCATCCCGCTGTCCGCGCTCGGACTGAAGATCACGCCCGGCCTCCGGCTCAAGCTGGACTGGGGCGTCCTCGTCAGCGGCCCCGATGGCACGGAAGTCCTGCGCCGCGAGTATCGGGCGAACAAAGTCACGCAAATCACCGCCGACGCCCCGAGCGAGGCCGAGCTGCACCCCGAACTCTGGGGCCACGTTCGCTTCCACACCGAGCGCACCGCCGCCCTCGACCCCACCGCGAAGAAGAAGGACAAGGCGGTGGAAGACTTGTTGAATGATTTGAAGTGATGGGCGGCGCAGTCGCACGGGAGCGCTGGCACGATTGGTGCCCCTGAGGGGGGAGCGCGGCTGGGATAGCCGCGCGCCGCCTCAGGGCAGGAAGAGGAACTCGTTCGAGTTGAAGAGCGCGCGGCAGAGTGTTGCTAAGCCATGCTCGCGGACGGCTGACTCGGCGTCGGCGATTTCGACAGGGGTGGGAATGCGGCTCAGGGCGAGCTGCCAGGCACGGGTGATTTGCTGGGCGAGGTCGCCGCCAGCTTCCTTTTGCACACGGGCGGCGAAGGCGGCGGCTTGGTCGAGGGTGAAGCGGCTGTTGAAGAGGTTCAGCGCTTGGATGGGCGTGGTGCTTTCTCGACGGCGGGCGGTGCTTTGGCCGGCGTCGGGACAGTCGAACGCGCCGAAGACGGCCTCGCGCTCGCGCCGGACTTTGTGCGCGTAAATCATCCGGCGCAGGCCCTCGCCGCTGAAAGTCTCGACGGGCGTGAAGCCGCTCAAGCCGCCGCGCTGCGCGAAGAGGTTGTAGCCGCGCCCATACATCTTCAGGTCGAGCTGGCCGCTCACCGCAAGCATCGTGTCACGGATGGTCTCGGCCTCGAGGCGGCGGGCGGGGAAGCGCCAGAGCAGGCGGGCGTCGGCGTCGAGTTGCTGGGCCTTGGAGTGTTCAGTGTTCAGTGCGCCATTATTCAGTGGGGCGGACGAGCGCCCCCGGGACTGAACACTGAACACTGAATGCTGACCACTCCCCTGCCGATACGCCGCCGACAACACCACCAGCCGGTGCATCGCCTTCACCGACCAGCCGCTGCGGATGAACTCGGTGGCCAGCCAATCCAGCAGCTCGGGGTGCGAGGGCTTCAGGCCGCTGCGACCAAAGTCGCTCGCGGTCTCGACCAGGCCGGTGCCGAAGTGGCCTTGCCAGATGCGGTTCACCATCACGCGGGCAGTGAGCGGGTTTTGCGGGCTGGCGATCCAATCGGCCAGCGCGCGCCGGCGGTCCTGCTCGGCGGCGGCGGGCGGCAGCTTCAAGTCGCCGAGCGCGCTGAGGACGGCGGGCGCGACCGGATCCTTCGGCTGCTCGGGGTCGCCGCGGTGCAGCAGGCGGATGTCGTCGGGCTTGCGGAACGTGCCGGCGAAAACCTTCTGGGCGTTCTCGGTGGTTTTGATTTTGGCTTCGAGTCGGGTCTTCTCTGCGTTGAGCGCGTTCGCTTGCTTCGCCTCGTCGGCACTAAGGCCCTTCGCGGAGAACGGTGCCGGGCGCGGGGCGGCGGGGTCGAACTTCTGCCGGTCCGTCGCGTCCGAGACGGTGCGCCACTCGCCCGCAGCGTCGGCCACTTCGAGGACGTAATTCGTGGCGAGGCGGTCGGCGAACTTGCCTTCGCGGTCGCGACCCCAGACGACGCGTTCGATCGTGCGCTCAACGGGGAACTCGAGCAGCACCCAGCCCTTGCCCGGCTCGTGGGACATCCAGCTCCGCGAGTTGCCGTAGAGGCCATCGTTGAGGAAGCGCAGCTCGTGGCGGTCAGCGGAGACCTTGCTGCCGGAGGCCGTGACCGTGGTGCCGGCGCTGGCGAGGGCGAGGTTTTCGGGGCCGGCGCCGAAGACCTCCAGCTCGTCGAGGCACGGCTCCAGGCTGTTCGTTTCCTTGATGCTGAAGCGAACGCGCTTGGCCTTCATAGGCGTGAAGCGGTCGGTGTTTTCCCGCGCGTTCACCGGCGGACGTTCGGCCCCGGACTTCGCGAGCGGGGCGAAGCGGGCGAGCTGTTTGCCCACCTCGGCGAGCCGGGTCTTGAACTGAACCGCCTCCTGCCGCGCCGCCTCGGCCTCGGGCGTGCGCAGCTCGCGGTCGTTGTATTCCACACCCGCAACGAACGCCTGCATGGCGTAGTAATCCCGTGCGCTGATGGGGTCGAACTTGTGGTCGTGGCATCGCGCGCAGCCGACGCTGAGGCCGAGGAAAGTCTGGCCGAGGTTTACCACGATTTCATCCAGCGAGTCCTGCCGGGCGAGGCGCTTGGAGACATCGTCCGCGCCGATCTGCCCCGGCAGCAGCACCGAGGCGGTGAGCAGAAAACCCGTGGCCGCGTCCTCACCCAGCGCATCGCCGACAATCTGCTCACGGATGAAGCGGTCGTAGGGCGTGTCGCTGTTAAACGCCTTGATGACGTAGTCGCGGTAAGGCCAGGCGTTGGGCCGCTCGGTGTTCACCTCGAAACCGTGCGTGTCCGCGTAGCGCACCACGTCGAGCCAATGCTGAGCCCAGCGCTCGCCGTAGCGGGGCGAGGCGAGCAGTTCGTCCACCACGCGCGCGAAGGCGTCGCTGCGCTGGTCTGCCAGGAATGCCGCCACTTGCTCGGGCGATGGCGGCAAGCCAACGAGGTCGAAGCTGACGCGGCGCAACCAAGTCACGCGGTCGGCGGGCGGCGACAACTTCAAGCCGCTGGCCTTGAGCTTTGCGAGGATGAAGGAGTCAACGGAATGCGCGCCAGCCGGCCCCGCGAGCGGCTGAAAACTCCAGTGCGTCCGCCGCGCATCCAGCGTCGCGGCGTCGGTTGGGGCGGCGGCCAATAGCGTGGTCGTCAGCAGGTAACCCAGCAGGGCGAAGCGCAGCGCGTTCATGTTGGTGGCGTCAACCTCTCCGAGTGCGCCGGGGGATTCAACGCACAAGATGGAGGGCGGTGGACACTGAAGGCCCTGCCAACCAAGCTCGTCGGCACTGCGCATGACCCGACTGTTTCGCCGCACCCGCTTCCTGAGCCGCCTCGTGTCCGCCCGGCGAGCGATGGGTTGGTGGTTGCTGGGGTTGAGCTGCGTGCTCCCGAGCGGACGGGGTGAGGCTGCTGCCAGCCGCGAGTTCACCCTCACCGCCGCTGACCGGGCGCACTGGGCGTTTCAGCCGGTGAAGCGCCCGCCCGTGCCGGAGATTCGCCCTTCGCCATTCCCCATTCGCCATTCCCTCGACGCCTTCCTCCTCGCGAAGCTCCACGCCGCCGGGCTGACGTTCGCGCCACTGGCCCCGAAGGAAACGCAGTTGCGCCGCGTGTCGCTGGACTTGATTGGCCTGCCACCGACGCTCGCGGAGCTGGACACCTTCCTCGCCGACACTTCAGCCGACGCGTGGGCGAAGGTCGTGGACCGCCTGCTGGCCTCACCGCACTACGGCGAGCGGTGGGGCCGACACTGGCTGGACCTCGCGCGCTACGCGGACACGGAGGGCTTCGAGCACGACGTGACGCGTCCGAACGCCTGGCGTTACCGCGACTATGTGGTGCGCTCGCTCAATGCGGACAAGTCCTACGAACGCTTCATCCGCGAGCAAATCGCCGGCGACGAGCTGTGGCCCGGCGACCCCGATGCGCTCATCGCCACGGGCTTCAACCTCATCGGCCCCGACATGACGGACAGCTCGGACCAGATTCAGCGCCGGCTCAACACGCTCAACGACATGACGGATGCGACGGCGTCGGTCTTCCTCGGCCAGACCTTTGGCTGCGCGCGGTGTCACGACCACAAGTTCGAGCCCATCTCGCAGCGGGATTACTTCGCGCTCCAGGCGTTCTTCATGCCCGCCGCCTTCAAGCGCGAGACGCCCGTGCCGACGGCGGAGGAGCGCGCGGACCACGAGCGGGCGGCGAGTGAGTTCAACGAGCGTCCCGCCGTGCGCGAACTCCTCGCCCTCGAAGCGCCTTACCGTGAGAAGCTCCGCGCCGCGAAGCTCGCCAAGCAACCGCCGGAAGTCCGCGAGGCGCACAACACACCACCGGAACAGCGCACCGCCGCGCAGGCGAACCTGGCCTTCGAGACCGCCGCCGTCGTGGCCGTCACGGACAAGGACGTGCTCGCCGCTTTGAGCAGCACCGACCGCGAGCGGCGGAAGGCGCTGGCGGACGCGGCGAAGAAGTTTTCCGCGCCGCCCACGCTGCCCACCGCGCTGACGCTGGCGACGAGCAACGCGGTTCCGGCCCGCGCGCACTTGCTGAATCGCGGCGATTACAACCAGCCGCGCGAGTTGGTGTCGGCGGGTTTTCCCCAAGTGCTGCCGAGCTTCGAGAAGAATGCGGAATCCCCTGCCAGCCCACGCGCGCAGCTTGCCGCGTGGGTCGCCAGCCCACAGAACCCGCTCACCGCGCGCGTCCTCGTGAACCGCGTCTGGCAGCACCATTTCGGTCGGGGGCTGGTGGCGACGCCCAGCGAGTTCGGCAGGCATGGCGCGAAGCCATCGCACCCGGAGTTACTGGACTGGCTGGCGAGCGAGTTTGTCGCGGGTGGGTGGAGTTTGAAGCGGCTGCATCGGGTGATGGTGATGAGCCAAGCCTATCGGCAAAGCAGTGTTCAGTATGCAGTAATCAGTGCTCAGTCCAAGGCGCGGCCGGCGGCCGGCAGCGCCACTGAAAACTGGACACTGAACACCGAATACTTCTCCAAAGCCATCGCCGCCGACCCCGAGAACACGCTGCTCTGGCGCATGAACCGTCTCCGTCTCGAAGGCGAAATCATCCGCGACAGCTTGCTGGCGGTGAGCGGGCGGCTGAACCCGCAGGTCGGCGGGCCGGGCGTCTTCCCGCCGATTCCCGCCGATGCGCTCAAAGGCTCGAAAGGTTGGAACACCTCGGCGGATGCGCGCGAGCACGACCGACGCAGCCTCTACATCTTTGCGAAACGCAACTTGCGCTTCCCGTTCCTTGAAGTCTTCGACGCGCCAGACAGCAACCTTACCTGCCCCGAGCGCGGACGCAGCACCACCGCGCCGCAGTCGCTCACCTTGCTCAATGCGGACGAGGTGCTCACCGCCAGCCGCGTGGTCACGGCTCGGCTGGAGCGCGAGGCGAAGGAGCCGCGCGGCCGCGTGGCGCTGGCGTATCGGCTCATCCTCGGTCGCCAGCCGACCGAGCGGGAGCAAGCGGTCGCGGCGCAGTTCCTCGCGCAGTCGCCGCTGACCGAGTTCTGCCGAGCGCTCTTCAACCTGAACGAGTTTGTGTATGCCTACTGACATGACCGCTCCTTGCCCCGGCCCCAGCGCCTCCGTCGCGCAACTGACTTCGCGCCGCCGGTTCCTTGAGCGCGCAGGTGGCGGCTTCGGCATGGCTGCGCTGGCGTCGTTGCTGAAACAGGATTCGTTGCTCGGGAACGAAGTCACGCATCATGCGTCACGCACCACGAATCCGCTGGCCCCGCAGACGACGCACTTCGCGCCACGGGCCAAGCGCGTCATCTTCCTCTTCATGTCCGGCGGGCCGAGTCATGTGGACCTCTTCGAGCCGAAGCCGGAGCTGGTGCGGCTGGCGGGGCAGCCGATTCCCGAGTCGTTTGGCAGCTTCAAGACGCGGCGCAATGTGGCGAAGAACAAGTTGCTTCCCTCGCTGCGGCCCTACCGCGCGCACGGGCAGTGCGGCATGGAAATCTCGGACTGGCTCCCGCACATCGCGTCGTGCGCGGATGACATTTGTCTGCTGCGCGGCTGCCACGGCGACAGCGTCACGCACCCGGAGTCGGTTTACATGATGAACACGGGCTCGATTCTCATGGGCAAGCCCAGCCTCGGCGCGTGGGCGGCCTATGGCCTCGGCACGGAGAACCAGAACATGCCCGCGTTCGTCGTGATGCCGGACCCGGCGGGCTGGGTGAAGGGCGGCGCTCCCGCGTGGGGTAACGGCTTCTTGCCCGCGGCGTATCAAGGGACGGTCTTGCGCGGCGGGGCGTCGCCGATTCTCCACTTGAACACTCCGAATGGAATCAGCGCGGCGCAGCAGCAGGCGACGGTCGGCCTCATCAACCAGTTGAACCGCGAAGGCCTGGCCGCAAGTGAGCAGGACTCCGAACTCGCCGCGCGTATCTCGGCCTACGAACTCGCGTTCCGTATGCAGAGCCACGCGCACGAGGTCGTGAACGTGGGCGGCGAGAGCGCGGCGATGCGCAAGCTCTACGGCCTCGATAATCCGGTGACGGCGGAGTTCGGCCTGCGCTGTCTGCTGGCGCGGCGGATGGCGGAGCGCGGCGTGCGGTTCGTGCAGGTGTATTGCGGCGACACGAATGGGTGGGACGGGCACTCGAAGATGGACGAGAACCATTCGCGGTTGTGCGCGCAGAGCGATTTGCCGGTAGCGGGACTGCTGAAGGATTTGAAGTCGCGCGGGATGCTGGACGACACGCTGGTGGTCTGGGGCGGCGAGTTCGGCCGGATGCCGATGAGCGAAGGCCCCGACGGTCGCGACCACAACCCGCACGGCTTCGCGATGTGGCTGGCGGGCGGTGGGGTGAAGGGCGGCACGGTCATCGGCGCGACGGACGAGGTGGGCTTGCGCGCGGCGGTGGACAAGACGCACGTCCACGATGTCCACGCGACGATGTTGCACCTGATGGGCTTCGACCACGAACGGCTCACGTTCCGCCATGGCGGGCGCGAGGAGCGATTGACCGACGTGGCGGGGAAAGTGATTCAGCGCGCGCTGGCGTGAGGCGAAGGCCAGGCAGCGTCACGCGCCGAGCAGTTGCTCCCACTCAGGTTGCTTGAAGCCGACCAGGCCGCTGCGCTCGGTGAGCAGGAAGGGGCGTTTCACCAGATTGCCGTGGGTGGCGAGCAGGTTGAGGGCTTCGGCTTCGGTCAAGGTGGGCAGGCGTTCGGCGAGTTTCATCGCCTTGTAGTCGCCGCCGGAGGTGTTGAAGAGGCGGCGGAGATCGCCACCGTAAAGCGCCAGCATCCGCTTCAGCTCGGCGGGCGTGGGCGGCTGCTCGCGGATGGGGATGGCGTCGAAGGCGAGGTCGCGGGCGGCGAGGAACTTCTTCGCGCGGCGGCAGGTGTCGCAGCCGGAGTATTCGTAGAGGCGCACGGCGAGCACGGAGGGTTTTGAGTTCGGAGTTTTGAGTTTCGGGTTGGGCGCGCTGGCGTGGGGACAGGCGCGGCCCGGCTCGACTGTCAGTTCCCGAGGAACTTGTCCCGGCCCGCCACGAGCGCGGCCATCTTCCGGTCGGCCACGCTGCGCGAGAGCATCCAGAAGCCGCAGTCGGGGTGGACCCACTTGATACGCTCGGCTCCAAGCGTCTTCACCGCGTGGGCGATGCGCGTGGCGATGAGGTCGGGTGTCTCGACTTCGTTGTCCTTGATGTCCACGACGCCGAGGCCAAGGGCGATGCCGGGGCGCAAATCGCGAAAGGCGTCGAGTTCATCGTAACCGCGCCGGGCGAATTCGAGGACGAGATGGTCCACGTCGAGGCGGTTGAGGAAGGGGAGGAGGTTGCGCCAGTAGCCCTTTTGGATGCTCTGGCCGCCGTAGTTGCCGAAGCAGAGGTGGAGGCCCTTCTGGCCGCGCGCGGCTTGGAGGACGTGGTTGATGGGCTCGTGCGCCCAGTCGGCGTCCTCGGGATGGCCGGGGAGATTCGCCTCGTCCACTTGCACGACGGTGGCGTCGATGTCCGCGACTTGGCGGCGGAGCGCCTCGGCCAGCGCCATCGTGAGCGCGCGGGTGTCGGGGTAGAACTCGTTCACGAGCGTCTTGGCGAGCATGTAGGGCGAGGTGAGGGTGAACTTGAGCGGGCGCGTGGTGAGGCCCTTCACGGACTGCCACGCGGCAGGGAGGTTCAAGTGGCCTTCGCCAATCGCTCCGCGCACGACGCCCGCCGGCTGCGTGCGGAACTTCATCCCTTGCGCGGCGCGGAACTTGGCCAGCTCCTCGCGTGAGAGCGTCGGGTGGATGCCGCTCATGGGGCGGATGAAGTAGTCAATCATCCCGTTGGTCTCGGGGTGGTTCACGTCGAAGCGCGACAGCTCGCCGTCGGCGATGACATCGAGGCCGGCCAGCTCCTGGGTCTTGAGCACGACGAGGATGGCGTCGCGCAACGCGGTGGCGGTGGGAAAGGCGGCGAGCCACGCGGGGATGGGGTAGCTGCCGACGACGGTGGTCTGAATCTGCGGTGCGGACATGGCGGGGAGTGTTGGGTTCTGGGTTCGGAGTTCAAAGTTCAAAGTGGAGCGTCGGACGTCTGCGTGCGCGCTAACCCAGGCCCCGCTACCCCCCTTCCCTCCTGCTCGTAATCCTGATTCTAACCCTGCTCCAGCGCCCCGCAGCGTGGGCTTACAGCCGGCACAGGGCGCGCTCAGTTCGTCAGCAACGCTGCGATGGTCGCCATCATGTAGCAGGCCAGCAGGCCGCCCACCATCGCACGCAGGCCGAACTTGGCCAGCTCCGCGCGCCGACTCGGGGCCAGTGCGCCGATGCCGCCAATCTGAATGGCGATGCTCGCGAAGTTCGCGAAGCCGCAGAGCGCGTAGGTGGCGATGGTGACGCTGCGCGGGTCGAGGGTTTCCTTGATCTTGCCCAGCGAGAGGTAGCCGATGAATTCGTTCAGCACGATGCGCTCGCCGAGCACTTGTCCGACGGCCAGGCAGTCCTTCGTCGGCACGCCCATCAGCCAGGCGAAGGGCGCGTTCACCCAGCCGAAGAATTGTTGCAGCGTCACCGGCGCGGCGATGCCGAACAGCTCGGTCTGGGGCAGCGAGATCAGGTAGTTGGCCATCGCCACCAGCGCCACGAAGGCGATGAGCATGCCCATCACATTCAGCGACAGCGCCATGCCTTCGCTCGCGCCGCGACAGATGGCGTCAATGCCGTTGGCAGACTCCAACTCCAGCTTCGCGGTCGCGCCCTCGGCGGTTTCGCTCTTCTCCGTCTCCGGCAGCATGATCTTGGAAATGAGCAGTGCGGCGGGCGCGCTCATCACCGAGGCGGTGAGCAGGTGCCCGGCGGAAACGCCGAACGAGACGTAAGCCGCCATCACGCCGCCCGCGATGCTCGCCATGCCCGGAATCATCACCGCCAGCAGCTCGCTCTTGGTCATGTGCGCGAGATACGGCTTGATGACCAGCGGGGCTTCGGTCTGCCCCATGAAGATGTTCGCCGCCGCCGCCAAGCTCTCGCTGCCGCTGGTCTTCATCACCCGCTCCATCACCCACGACATGCCGGTCACCACGCGTTGGAGGATGCCATAGTGATAGAGCACGGAGGACAGCGCGGAGACGAGGATGATGGTGGAAGTGACGGTGATGACGAAGATGAAGGCATGCTCCGGCCCCCACTTCTCCGCCAGCATTTTGCCGTCGGCCAGCGGGCCGAAAACCATCTTGGAGCCTTCCTCCGCGAAGCCGAGGAGCCGGTCCACCGCGCGGTTCGTATAGTCGAAGACGGCCTTGCCAAACGTGGTGCGCAGGATGAGCCAGGCGAAGGTGAATTGCAGCGCGAGGCCGGAGAGCACGGTGCGCCAGGGGAAGCGCTTGCGGTCCAGCGAGAGGCCCCACGCGAGCGCGATGAAGGCGACCAAGCCGAGGAGGCTGGAGAGCTTGAGGAGCATGGCGGCGAGCGTAGGCAGGCGGACACGCGCGGGGCAAGGCGGTTTGCGACCGGCGAGCAACAGCAGTCCGACCATCCGCGAACCGTAGCGCTCGCCACGGGAGCCAGAACCCGTTGGCTGATTTCGGCGCTTACCGGTTGAACAAGAACGCCGGGTTGTTGATGAGCGCCCAGGCGAGGTCTTGCGCACCGATGAGGCGGGTTTGTTCGAGCTGCTTGGTGCTCAACTCGGAGGCTCGCTTGAGGTTCGTGAGCTTCGGGTCGGGTGAGAGCGGCTCGCTCAGGCGGGCGACCCCGTCCTTGAGCTCCTTGATGCGCGGGTCAATCGGGCGCGCCTTCTTCGCATCCGCCAGCTCCTTGGTGCGCTTGGCCAGTTCGGCGTCGTTGGCGCGGACAATCTTCTCGAAGGCATCCTGCTGCTCCTTCGCACGCAGGTCCGCCGGCATGGCGAGCACGGCGCGCAACTCTTCGGACTGGCTCAGGCCTGGCGTCTTCGTGCCGGTGCCGGAGAGGCGGAAGCGGCCGAGGGTGTAGCCCTTGTCTTCGCCGCCGTTGAAGAGCTGCGTCATCTTCACTGTGAGGACCACGGCGGAAGTGTTCGTGAGCGGCGTCTTCAGTTCGTAGGTGGCCCAGTGGGTCGCGCCGCCATTGGGCGAGACGGCCCAGCCCTGCTGGCGGTTGTTGCCGCCGTCAATGGATTTGGCGACCTCGAAGTTCTCCTGGCTGAAGTCCGCCAGCGCCTTCTGCAGCTCCACTTTCTTCGCGTCCGCCGGCTTGTCCTTGGGCGCAACGCTCAACGTGATTTCGTTCAGCACGAAGTTGCCGTCGGGCGAACGGCCGGGGCCGTTCTTCGGAAAGCGCTTGTCGGTCAGCGCTTCGAGCCGCAGCGCGTTCAGCTCCTTCAAGTCGGTCTCGATGGTGAAGGTGTATTCGCCGCGCACGGCCTTGCCAGCGGTCACGACCACGGACTTGTCGGCCTGCTGCTCCAGTTTCAAGTCGCCGGTGGACTTGAGGTTCTTCGTGGTGAAGGCGCTCCACGCCGTCTTGACGTCCTGCTTCTTCTCGAACTCGACGATGCGCTTCGGGAAGTCCTGTTCGTTGAAGCGCTTCAGCTCCGCTTCGGCTTTCGCGGTGCGCTCCTTTTGCTCGGCGTCCAGCTTCGCCTCGCGCGGGGCGATTTCCTTTTCGTAGGCGGCGAGATCGCTCTTCGCGTCGGCGAGGTCGGTGGCCAACTGCTTCTCCCGCTTGGCGCGCAGCTCGGGGTAAAGCTTTTCGTAGGACGCCAACTCGCCGCCGACCGTCGTGTGGTCGGCCTTCAGCGTGGCCCAGCTCTTAAGCGTGGTCTCAATCTCACCGGCCTTTGCCGGGCGGTTCATGATGCGCAGGAACAGCTCGTTGATGAGCTGGCGGTCGTCGGTGATTTCCTTCGCGAGCTTGGTAATCGCGTTGTCCGGCGTGCTGATGGAGTCGCCAACAGTCGCGCCGGAGATGAGCGCCATCACGGGGCCGAGCTGCATGTCGCTAATGCGCTCGCACTCGCAGGCGGACTCGCGGACGGGCTTGCCCATCGTAGCGAAGAAGCCATCAGGCAGCTTCACCGTGTCGGCCAGCGCGGCGGCGCGGGTGCCAGCAGGGACGCCGGGGATGTTCGACTTCGCGCCGGTCACTTTGTAAATCGAGTCGTAGAGCACCTCGGCGCTGAGGCGGCGCGCGGTGGCGTGGCTGAAGTTGATTTTGTCGTCCTCGTTCCACTGGTGCGTCTTCACCGCGAGCTGATAGGTGCGGGACTTGGCGATGAGCTTCATCACATGGCGAGTGTTGAAGCCGCTGTCCACGAACTCCTTCGCGAGGTAGTTGAGCAACTCGGGATTGCTCGGCGGGTTGCCGGCGCGGATGTCGTCGAGCGGCTCGATGATGCCGACGCCGGTGAGGTAGCCCCAAATGCGGTTCGCGAAACTCGTGGCGAAGTAACGGTTGTCCTTCGCGGTAATCCAGTTGGCCAGTTCCTCGCGGCGCGAAAGCTTCTTCTTCTCCGCGCCGGGTTTGGCGTCCTCGTCGCAGGTCGCGGGATACGGGAACTGCGGCGGCGTCTCCTTGCCGGTGCGGTCGTGCTTCACCTCGCCCGCGCCGAGTTCCTCGACGATTTCATAGAGCGGCTTGCCGCCCTCGACCGCCGTGCCGCCGAGCAGCTTGTCACCGCCCGCCGGGTCCTTCTTCAGGCCGACGCGCGCGAAGTAAGCGGCGGTCTGGTAATACTGGTCCTGCGTCCAGCGCTCGAAGGGATGGTCGTGGCATTTGTTGCAGTTGAAGCGCACGGCGAGGAAAAGATGCGTGGTGTTCTCCATCGTGTCCTCGGGCTTGCGCAGAATCTTGTAGTAGCTCGCGGGCGGGTTGTCCTTGTTCGAGCCGTTGGCCGTGATGATTTTGCGCGCGAACTGGTCGTGCGGCGTGTTGTCGGCGATCTCTTTGCGAATCCAGTCGCGGAACGCCTTCGCGCCCTCCGCGCCGATGAACTTGCTGTTCACCTGGAGCAGGTCGGCCCACTTGTTCGCCCAGTGTTCGACGTAGTCCTCGCTGCCCACAAGCTGGTCCACGAGCGCATCGCGCTTCTCGCGAGTCGAGCGCTTGTCGGCGAGGAACGCCTTCACTTCGTCCGCGCTGGGCGGGACGCCGGTGAGGTCGAGAAAGACGCGGCGGATGAACTCGTCGTCGGTGCAAAGTTCGCTGGGGAGAATCTTCATGCGCTGCCACTTTGCGGCGGCGAACTCATCAATCTTGTTCCACTTCTCCGGCTCGGCCCACGCGAAGCCACTGCGATCGCCCATCACGGTCACGGTCGTCGCAGCGTAAGCGCCTTCGAAGCGCGCGAGCATCGGTGCCTCGCCCCGGCGCAGCGTCGTTACGACGTTGGCGCTGTCGGTCTTGGCCACGTCCTGGTTGCCGGTGTCCACGAACGCGAGGGTCGTCACGTCGCGCGTGGTGCCATCCGCGTAGGTGGCGAGCACGCGCATCTGCTGGCGGGATCCAACCTTCTGCACGACGGGGTTTTTCGGGAACAACTCAATCTTGGTCACGCGCGGTGAAGCGGCCTGCAACTTCGCGCCCGCGCCAATCCACTCGCGCACGATGCGGTAGTTGAGGTCGCCCGGCTCGAAGACCTTCTGCCCTTGGTGCGGCACGGCGCCGGTGGGCTTGAGCAGCATGAGCGAATCGTCTGGCGAGGCGACGTTCGCGCGGCGGCTGGCCAGCTCGTCGGTGAACGCGCGCACGTCATACTCGGCGTCGTAGCCGCGCAGGGAGAGCTTGAAGCCGTTTTTGCCATCCTTCGCGCCGTGGCAGGTGCCGGCGTTGCAGCCGGCCTTGGTCAACACCGGGTTCACGTCGCGAATGAAGTCGGTGTCGAAGGTCTTGCTGAGGCCGGTGACTTTCACAGCCACGGCGGCGGACTTGCCGGCGAACGTAGCCTTCACGGTCAGGGAGCCAGCGGCTTTCGGCAGCACCACGCCGCTCGCGGACACGCTCGCGGCGCTCTTGCTGAAGCCGGCGAGTTCGAGTTTCGCGAGGCGCGTCACGTCGAGCGCTTCGCCGTTGGCGAGCCGGGCGGTGACGAGGATTTGCGCGCTGTCGGTCCATTTGCTCAACACGAGTTCCTTCGGCTCGACTTCGAGCGCGACGACCTTGGCGTCCTTCGGCAGCGACTCCGGCTCGCCATCGGTCTTCGGGGCCGCAGCGGCGGGGGCTTCAAATTTCTTCACGGCCAGCGCCTTGCTGGCCGCAGTCACGGTCACGCTGGGGAACTCCTTGAGCACGGAGCCGTTCTCCGCGTTGAAGAGGCGGATGAGGCCATCGGAGCCAGCGGCGGCGACCGTCTTGTTGTCCGGTGCGACGGCGACGGCGAAGACGCCGGCCTGTGCGACAGCAATCTTGAACAGCGTCTTGGAGCCGCTGGCCTTGTATTTGGCAATGACTTCCTTGTCCTGCGGCGTGCGGCTGGTGGGAATTTTCTTCATCACGTCGGCCATCTCCTTCGTGATGGCGTTGGTGCCGTAGGTGTAAGTCGCGGCGAGCACCTCGCCCTTGCCGTCGAGCGCGCTGGCGGCGGCGAGCACCGAGCCGTCGGCGCTGAAGGCCGTGCTGGTGATGCGGCCCAGCATCGGTTCGAGGGTGAAGATACCGTTGTTGTCGTCGCCAATCTGCCGGTTCGAGGTGCGGAAGATTTGATAGAGCTTGGGCAAACCGTCGGAGCCGCCGACCAGGATTTCCTCGCGCAAGGGGTGCCGCACGACGGTGGCGATGCCGCCCTTGAGCGCGTTGGGCGTGATGCTGGTGAGGTTGTCCACGAAGCGCTGCGTGGCCAGCTCGGTGAGCTTGGCCGTCATGTCGCGCGAGACGGAGATGACGTTGTCCCCCTTGAGCGACCACGCGGTGCCGCGCACCCAGTCGCTGTGGGAGCCCATGAAGAGCACTTGCTTGGCGCTGTCGGCCTCAATGGCGCGCACGGTGTTGTCGCCGCAACCGAAGGAAATCAGCGTGCCGTCCGGCGACCACGTCGCGCCATAGACCGTGTCGAAGGTGACAGAGTGCGAGAGCGTGAGTTTCCGCTTCTCCACGTCCCAGATTTGGATTTCGCCCATGCGCCCGGGCAGGCCGCCTGCGACGGCGAGGCGCTTGCCATCGGGAGAGAACTTCACGGACTCAATGCGTTCGCTCAAACCGACGAGCCGCGCAGCGAGGCCGGAGCCGTCCGCCTTGTGGAGGAGCACTTCGTGGAAGCCGGCGACTGCGAGGAGCTTCCCATCCGGCGAATAGTCAATGGACGTGATGACCGGCGGGAGCGAATAGACCGGCGGGTGGTTCATGTCGTAACGCTCGCGGGCATTGGCGGGCGTGTCGTCCAGTGCGCCCTGCGCAATCCAGTTGCGGATGGTCTCAATCTCCGTGGCGTGCAGCGGCTTCTTGCCTTCGGGCATCTCGGCCTTGCCGTCCTTCTTGGGGGTGATGAGCTGGACGAGGTGCGACTTCTCTGGCGACTTCGGGACGACGGCGATTTCCTTGCTGTCGCCCGCGCCGAGCAGTTGCTTGAAGTCCGTCATCACGTAACCGCCGCGCGACTTCGCCGGCTGGTGGCAGCCCTGGCAGTTGGCTTGGAAGATGGGACGGACATCCTTGTAGTAACTGACTTGTTTCGCGGGCGCGGGTTTCTTCTCAGCGGGCGCAGCGAGGAGGCTGGCCGCGGCGAGCGAGAGAGCACCGAGACCGGTCAGGAATGACTTGTAGTTCATGATTTGAAAGTGCGCGCAACACGCCGACACGGCAACGCTGCAACGGTCGGCGGAAGCACGGAAACTCGACGGCAGGTGGGAGGTGAAATTCACCAACGTCTGGAGCGCCGGGTCGGAGACCGGTGCTCCAACGAAGAAGCCCGCGCTCCTTGCGGAACGCGGGCTGATGGAAGCGGACGGTTTCGGCAGCTTAGGCGGCCTTGCGGGCCTTCAGCACATCGGTCTTGCCGGGGATGGCGATGGGATACATCCCGTCAGCGCCGGGCACGCTGTTCGGGGTGAGCTTGATGGCTTCTGCCCACGGCACTTGGTCAATGCCTTTGACCATCGTGTCGCTGACCTCGGACTTCATCGCGGCTTCCCAGGTGATCTCCTTGCCGGAGTAGGTCGCCATGCGGCCGAGGACGGAGGTCATGGAGCTGTTCGCACCGTATTCGGCCTCGTTGTAGGGCTTGTCGTTGCGGATGGCGTCGAAGAGGTCGTCGTGCTCCTGCTGGTAGGGGTCTTTGCCACCGCCTTGGTAGCGCCAAGCATTGGGGCCGGTGATGGTGTAACGACCGAGGTTCGCCACGCCCTTGGTGCCGATGGCGTGCTCGGAGACGTCGTTCCAGCAGCCGAGCTGGTGGCGGCATTGGCTGAAGCAGACGGAGCCGTCTTCGTAGGTGAACTCGACGACGTGGTGGTCGAAGATTTCGCCGTAGTCGGGGCCTTTGCGGGTTTCGCAACCGCCGTTGCCACGCGCGCTGACCGGGTGGCCGCGCTTGACCCAGTTGATCACGTCGAGGTTGTGGATGTGCTGCTCGCAGATGTGGTCGCCGCAGAGCCAGACGAAGTAATACCAGTTGCGCATCTGGTATTCGAGTTCGGTGAGCTTGCGGCTGTATTGCTTCTCGAGGTCGGCGCGGGGTTTGACCCACGGGGTGTTGCCGTTCCAGTAAGCGCGCATGGCCATGATGTCGCCCATCTGGCCGTCGTGGATGCGCTTGATGGTTTCGAGGTAGCCAGCTTGGTGGTGGCGCTGGAGGCCGACGCCGACCTTGAGGTTCTTCTTTTTGGCCTCGGCGGCGGCGGCGATGACCTTCTTGTAGCCGGCTACGTCCACGCAAACGGGCTTCTCCATGAAGACGTGCTTGCCCTGGCGGACGGCTTCCTCGAACTGCATCGGGCGGAAGCCGGGCGGGGTGGCGAGGATGACGAGGTCGGCCTGGGCGATGGCTTTCTTGTAAGCATCGAAGCCCATGAACATGTTTTCCTCCTTCACTTGCACCTTGTCCTTATGCTTGTTGCGCAGGTTGTTGAGACTGCCCTTCATGCGGTCCTCATGCACGTCCGCGACGGCGACGAGCTTGACGCTCTCGCCGGTGCTGAGGGCTTGATCGGCGGCACCCGAGCCGCGTCCGCCCATGCCGATGAGGGCGACCTTGATGGTGTCGCCAGGCGAAGCGCCGTGGACGAAGCGCTCAAGGGGCAGCGTGCTCAAGGCAGCGGCACCAGCGGCGAACTTGGTGGAGGTGGAGAAGAAACACCGGCGCGTGACCGGAGCGGTGGCGGGGACTATCAGGTTGCTCATAATTTCAATCGCGTTGGACTAGACCGCCCGCCGCGACATTCGCGGCGGACGAGACAAGCTCGTTCAACAAGCTGGAACGGAGGCGAGTGTAGGAAGTCGCGGCGGGTTGTCCAGCGCGGGGAAGGCGCTGACTTCGGGGGGAGCTGGGCACCCCACCACCGAGCAGGCGTCCCCTCAGGAGCGCGGGTGGGTGGCACGCGCCCCGACCTCCTGCGGGCCAAGCCGCGCCCAAACGCCACCCGTTGCGGACTTCCGCCTTGCCCGACCCGCTTCCGCCGCTAGGCTCGCCCCACTTAGCCGAACCAAACAACCCAACGCCGTATGAAAACCTCCCGCCGCTCGCTCTTGAAAACCGCCGCCGCCGCGTCCGCCTTTGCAGGAGCCGCCGCCGTCCTCACGCCGTCGAAGGTCCGCGCCGCCGAGGCCGGGGACCACTACGTCGCGAAGCACGGCCGCATCAACCAGTCCCTCGTCACTTGGAACTTCCGTCCACTCACCATCCCGGAACTCGCGAAGCTTTCCGTGAAGTTCGGCGTGAAGTCCGTCGAGTTGGTCGGGCCGGAGCACTGGCCGATGCTTAAGGAACTTGGCCTCCGCTGCGCGATTGCCGGCAGCCACGGCTTCGCGAAGGGCTTCGTTCAGCCGGACCAGCACGCCGAGTGTTTGAAGGTTTTGGAGGACCGCATCCACCAGTGCGCCGCGCATGGTGTGCCCGCCGTCATCACCTTCTCCGGCTTCCGCAAAGGCGTTTCGGACGAACAGGGTTTCAAGAACATGGTCGCGGGCCTCAAGAAGATCGCCCCGCTCGCCGAGCAGAAGAAAGTCACCGTCGCGCTCGAGATGCTGAACTCGAAGGTCGCCGTCGAGATGAAGGGCCACCCCGACTACTTCTGCGACAACATGGACGTGAGCATCGCCATCCTCAAAGCCGTCGGCTCGCCCTACGTGAAGGTGCTCTTCGACATCTACCACATGCAGATCATGCACGGCGACGTCATCACCCGGTTGCGCCAGTATGCGCCCTACATCGCGCACTACCACACCGCCGGCAACCCGGGCCGGAACGAGATCGATGCCACGCAGGAGATCAACTACCCGCCCATCATGCGCGCCATCGCCGAGACGAAATACACCGGCTACGTGGGTCAGGAGTTCATCCCCTTGCGCGACCACGTGAAATCCATCAACGAGGCGGTGAAGCTGTGCGACGTGTAAGACGTGGCGGGGTAATGCAGGTCACCAGCCCCGGCGCGGGACCGGGTTGCGCTCCTTTGGTTCGGCCTGAATGCTCCCGGTCACCTCGCGTCCTTTCTTCCTCATGTTCAAGCCGCTCCTGCTCTCTGCACTGCTCGCCGTGCCCGCCGTGCCCGGCGCAGCGGCGGACAAGTCGGCGGCGGCGGCGATGACCATCCTCCGTGCCCACTGCTTCAGTTGCCACAACGTCGAGAAGCAGCGCGGCCAGCTCGACCTCACTTCGCGGGAGGCCGCGTTGAAAGGCGGCGAGAACGGCCCATCTCTTAAACCCGGCAAAGCCTCTGACAGCCCACTCATCAAGTCCCTCGCCCCCGGCGCAGACCCGCACATGCCGCCGAAGAAGCAGCTCCCTGAGCCGCTCATCGCCACACTCCGGGCTTGGGTGAACGCCGGTGCTCCGTGGGACGCTGGCGTGCTCAAGCTCCTCACGCGCGAGACGAAGTCCGACGAACTCAAGCCCCTCCCCGCCAGCTACACACCCGTGCTCGCCGTGGCCCTCGCTGCCGATGGCAAACGCCTCGCCAGCGCGCGCGGCAACCAGCTTCTCATCCACACGCTCGGCACCACGAACCGCACCCTCACCGCCACGCTCACCGGCGCGCGCGACGCCATCCAAAGCGTCGCCTGGAGCGCGGACGGGCGCTGGCTCGCGGCGGGCGAGTTTCGCCGCGTGCTGCTCTTCGATGCGAAGACGCTCCAGCCCTTTGGCACGCTCGACAAGCCGCTCGCGGGCCGCGCCACGGCCGTCGCGTTCACGCCGGATGGCAACACGCTCGCCGTCGCGGACAGCCCGGGCGGCGCACCGGGCCAAGTTCACTTGTGGAAGATGGGCGACGAAAAACCCTTCGCCTCCTGGACCGCGCACAACGACAGCATCCTCGACCTGAAAATCAGCGCGAACGGCAAGCTCCTCGCCACCGGCAGCGCCGACAAACTCGCGCGCGTCTGGAACCTCGCCACGCAGAAGGAAGTGGCGAAACTCGAAGGCCACACCAGCTACGTGCAAGCCGTTGCCTTCGGCAAGGACGACGCCGTGCTAGCCACCGGCGGCGCGGACAAGGAAATCAAAATTTGGGACATCGCCACCTCCGGTCGCGAAGGTTCCTTCTCCAACCGCAGCGCTGCCGTCACGGCGCTGCATTGGACCACCGGCGGCACCAACCTGCTCGCCGTGGCCGAGGACGGCAGCGCCGTGACCATCACGGACATCAAACGCCACAACGGCGAACAATCCTCCGCACCCGGCACCGAGCGCAAACTCTCCACCATCGGTGACGTGCTCTACGCCGTCACCGCCACGGCGGATGCGAAGACCATCTTTGCCGGTTGCCACGATGGCAGCGTGTATTTCTGGGAGGCCGGGAAAGCGGCGGCGAAGCTGGACAGGAAGTGATTTTTAGCCACAGATGAAACACAGATTGAACACAGATAAAACCGGCGGCAGGCGGACTTGGAATTCCAATCTGTGTTTCGTCTGTGTTTCTTCTGTGGCCAAAAATGTCTTTGCCTGTGGCATCATGGCCACGCTCCTCACCGCCTGCACGCAGCCGCAGAAGTCAGCTTCTTCCTCCGCCCCGCCTCCGCCCCGCGCCGTCACGTCACTCGCGGCCTTCCCGGCGGAACTCCCGCTCCTTGCTGGCTCCGCGCCGCATCGCGTCGTCGTGACGGGCACGGACAAGGACGACTTCGAGCTGCCGGTGCCCGCGAAGTTCACCTCGGACAATCCCGCCGTCGCCGTCGTTGGCCCGGATGGCAAAGTGCGCCCGCTCACCGCCGGTTCGGCGAACATCACCGCGAAGTTTGCTGGCAAGTCCGCGAGCGTGAAGGTCACGGTGCGGCCCGCGCCGGAAGGCCAGCAAGTCAGCTTCGTCAACGACGTGATGCCAGTCCTCAGCAAGGCGGGCTGCAATCTTGGCTCCTGCCACGCGAAGGCCGACGGACAGAACGGTTTCAAACTCACCATCTTCGCCTACGACCCGCGTGCAGATTATCTGGAGATTGTGAAGGACGCGCGTGGTCGCCGCGTGTTCCCGGCGTTCCCCGAAGAGAGTTTGCTGCTGAACAAGGCCACGCTCGCTGTGCCGCACGACGGCGGCCTGCGCATTGAGCGTGACTCGGAGGAGTTCCGCACGCTGGTGGGTTGGATTGCGCAAGGCATGCCCTACACGCGGACGAACGAGCCGTCGTTGCTGGGCATCGAGGTGTTTCCGAAAGAACGTCGCTACCGCCGCGAGGCGAAGCAGCCGCTGCTTATCCAAGCGCGTTACTCCGACGGTGCCGTGCGCGACGTGACCGAACTGGCGGAGTATCTCTCCAACGAAAAGTCGCTCGTGACCGTGGACGACGAGGGCGCGCTCAGCGTCGGCAAGTTCAGCGGCGAAGGCGCGGTGGTCGCACGCTTCCTCGGACGCGTGGCCGTGAGCACCGTGATGGTGCCCAGCGACCGCACGTTGCCACCGGAGCAGTTCGCCGCGCTGCCGGTGGGCAACGACATTGACCGCCTCGTCTATCAGCGGCTCCAGAAGCTCGGTCACTTGCCCTCGGAACTTTGCACCGATGCCGAGTTCCTTCGGCGCGCCTCGCTCGACACCATCGGCACGCTGCCCACCGCGGAGGAGACGCTTGCCTTCCTCGAAGACCAGTCGCCGGACAAGCGTGCCAAGCTCATCGACCGCCTGCTCGCCCACCCTGCGTGGGCCGACCACTGGGCCGTGAAATGGGGCGACCTCGTGCGCGGCAATCCGTTCCGCGTCGGCGTGAAACCGGTCTTCCTCATGGACCAGTGGCTGCGCGATTCCTTCCGGCAGAACAAGCCCTACGACCAGTTCGTGCGCGAGCTGCTCACCGCGCAAGGCAGCACGCACAAGACCGGCCCGCCCGCGCTCTTCCGCGACAAGCGCACGCCGGAGGACGCCAGCGGTTTCGTGAGCCAGGTCTTCCTCGGCGTCCGGCTGGAGTGTGCCAAGTGCCACCACCACCCGAATGAGAAGTGGGACCAGAAGGACTACTACCAGTTCGCCGCCTTCTTCAGCGGCACGCGCCGCAAGGGCCAGGGCATCTCCGCCCCCATCAGCGGCGAGCCGGAGTTCATCTGGGCCACCTCCACCGTCGCGATGAAACACCCCGTGACCGGCGAAGACCTGAAACCCCGCGCGCCCGACGGCCCCGAAGTCGTCATCCCCGCTGACCGCGACCCGCGCGCCGTGCTGGTGGACTGGATGGTGCAGCCGGAGAACCCGCTCTTCGCCCGCGCCGCCGTGAACCGCGTCTGGAACGCCTTCTTCGGACGCGGCATCGTGGACCCGGTGGACGATTTCCGCGCCTCGAACCCGCCGACGAACGAGCCGCTCCTCGACTGGCTGGCGAAGGATTTCGTCGCGCACCAGTTCGACCTGAAGCACGTGATGCGCACCATTCTGCGCTCGCACACTTACCAGCTCAGTTCCGCCGCCAACGAAACCAACGTGGGCGACACGAGGAACTTCTCCCGTAGCTACCGCCGCCGTTTGCCCGCTGAAGTCCTGCTCGACGCCGTGGCGCAAGTCACCGGCACGCGCGAGAGCTTCACCGGTCTGCCGGAAGGTTCCCGCGCGCTCCAGACGTGGAACCACATGTTGAACAGCGAGTTCCTCGACGCCTTCGGCCGCCCGAACAGCAGCGCCGAGTGCCCCTGCGAGCGCGACGCCCGGCCCAGCATGGTGCAGGCGCTCCACATGATGAACTCCACGAAGCTGAACACGAAGGTCATCGCCAGCGACGGCCGCGCGCGCCTGCTCGCCGCCAGCAAGGCCGCGCCGGAGGAAATCATCCGCGACCTCTACCTCAGCGCCTACAACCGCCCGCCCGCCGCCGAGGAACTCGCGCTCGCGCTGAAATCCTTCACCGCGAAGGACGCCACCCGCCAGTCCGCCGCCGAGGACATCCTCTGGGCGCTGCTGAACTCGGCGGAGTTTGTGTTCAATCACTGAGGGCGGAGCACCGGCTTTCTCGATCCGCATGCCTTTGCCATCTCGTGAGGAAATCAACATCCACGACTCCCTCGACGAGCGCTGGGCTTGCGAAAAATTCCTTGGCAAGGGTCTGAACGAAGCGGAGGCGATGTTCCGTGAGAACTCGCTCTGTTACATGGAGTCGCTGTGTCACATGGGGCCGTTAGCTTTCCACTACTACGTGCGCGCCGCTATCAACTACCTCAAGAGCGCCGCCGCCGCTGAGGACTGCTATGCTGTGTCGGGCTTTGCCTCCATTATTGAATGTCGCTTGTGCCAACCATCCCAGTTGATGCCCGTTCTGGAAGAACTAGTGACGACCTGTGTTTACATCACGGAACGGTGGGCAAAATTTGACTCCTCCGAGTTTGATTGTCAGGCAAGAGCGCGCTACACGGTGATCAACGCGATTCTGCTGACGCTACGAAACAACCCTCCCATGGATTCCTGTCGCCGCCCCCCGATCACAGCTCGGAGGTTTTGGCCTCCGGGACTTTCACCTCTCTAAACTCATGAGCCAACCAACCGACATCCGCTGCACCTCCGCCACCCTCTACTTTCTACCTGTCCACACGCGCATGCCGCTCAAGTTCGGCGGTGAGACGATCAGCTACGTGACCTGCGCCCGCGTGCGCGTGACGGTGCGCGACGCGTCGGGTCGCGAGGCCGAGGGCTGGGGCGAGACGCCGCTCTCCGTGACGTGGGTCTGGCCCAGCACGCTCTCCTACGAAGCGCGGCACGAGGCGATGAAGGAGTTCTGCCGCCGCCTCGCCGTGGCCTGGGCGAAGTTCCCCGCCACCGGCCACCCGATGGAAGTGGGCTATGACTTCCAAGAGCACGAGCTGCCGAAGCTGCTGGCCGCCTTTAACTCAGAACGCCGAACTCAAAACTCAGAACTGTCGGCGGAGCCGATGCCCTGGCTCGGCGCGCTGGTCTGCTGCTCGCTCTTCGACATCGCGCTGCACGACGCCTACGGCAACCTCCACGGCGTCCCCATCTACTCCACTTACACCGCGCCCTGGATGTCCCGCTCGCTCGCGGACTTCCTCACGCCAGCAGCGGGCGCGGACGTGTCCTTCGCCGGCAAGTTCCCGGCGGATTTCTTCGTGGCGACGCGCCCGGACCACCTGCGCGCGTGGCACCTCGTCGGCGGCGTGGACCCGATTGACGCGAGTGAATTGAAGGGCACCGAGCCGAACGACGGCTACCCCGTGCTGCTGCGCGACTGGATTCGCCGCGACGGTCTGAAGTGCCTGAAAATCAAACTGCGCGGCACCGACTCGGCGTGGGACTACGCGCGCACGGTGAAGATTGGGCAGATCGCCATCGAGGAAGGCGTCGAGTGGCTCACGGCGGACTTCAACTGCACCGTCCACGAGCCGGCTTACGTGAACGAGATTTTGGACCGCCTGCGCGACGAGCAGCCGCGCGTTTACGGGATGTTGCTCTACGTTGAGCAGCCGTTTCCCTACGACTTGGAGAAACACCGCATCGCCACCCACAGCGTCAGCGCGCGCAAGCCGCTCTTCCTCGACGAGTCCGCGCACGATTGGAAACACGTGGCGCTGGGCCGCGAACTGGGCTGGACCGGCGTGGCGCTCAAGACCTGCAAGACGCAGACTGGCGCGTTGCTCTCGCTGTGCTGGGCCAAGGCGCACGGCATGACGCTCATGGTGCAAGACCTGACGAACCCGATGCTCGCGCAAATCCCGCACGTCCTCCTCGCCGCGCACGCTGGCACCATCATGGGCGTGGAGACCAACGCGATGCAGTTCTACCCGGAGGCGTCGTGGCTGGAGGCCACCGTGCATCCCGGTCTCTACCAGCGGCGCGGCGGCGAGGTGGATTTGAGCACGCTGGGCGGGAGCGGGTTTGGCTACCGGCTGAAGGAAATTCCCGCGCGCGCGGACATGACGGCGGCGTGAGCCTCCAACCCCGGTAGGGTGAGACTCCGTCGAACCCCATCTGCCGACGCAGGAGGCGCGAGCGCAGCGAGCTACTCGGTCGCCGCGTCCGACCACGAATCTCACTTCGTTCGCCTCGCTGCGCTCGAGATGGGGCTCGACGGAGTCTCGCCCTACCTTTTTTCCGAACGCGCAGGCTTCCGCCGCTGTCACTTGCCCGGTAATCTATTTCCCGACATGTACACCGGCATTTCCGCCATCAACGAAGAAGTCCAACGCGCCGCCGCCTTTGTCCCCACGCTCTTCGCCGAGCTGAACAAGGTCGTCGTCGGCCAGAAATACCTCGTCGAGCGCCTCACCATCGGCCTGCTCGCCAACGGCCACGTGCTACTCGAGGGCGTCCCCGGCCTCGCCAAGACGCTCTCCGTAAAATCCCTCGCGTCGTGCCTCGCCGTGAAGTTCTCCCGCCTCCAGTTCACGCCGGACATGCTGCCCGCCGACGTCATCGGCACGCAGATTTACAACCCGCAGTCCGGCGGCTTCACCACGCGCAAAGGCCCCATCTTCGCCAACCTCGTCCTGGCCGACGAAATCAACCGCGCGCCCGCCAAGGTCCAAAGCGCGCTGCTCGAAGCGATGCAGGAGAAGCAGGTCACCATCGGCGACACAAGCTACAAGCTGGAGGAGCCGTTCCTCGTGCTCGCCACGCAGAATCCCATCGAACAGGAAGGCACGTATCCGCTGCCCGAGGCGCAGGTGGACCGCTTCATGTTGAAGCTGAAAATCGGCTACCCGACGCGCGAGGAAGAGCGGCAAATCCTCGACCTCATGGCCCGCACCACCGGCCTGCCGAGCGTGCAACCGGTCGTGGAGGCCAAGGCCATCCTCGCCGCACGCCAGGTCATCAACGACATCTACGTGGACGACAAGGTGAAGGACTACATCGTGGACCTCGTGTGTGCCACGCGCGACCCGGCCAAATACAAGATCAACGTGAAGGACTTCATCCAGCTCGGGGCCTCGCCGCGTGCGACCATCTCGCTCGCCCTGGCCGCGAAGGCCTACGCCTTCCTCAAGGGCCGTGGCTACGTGACGCCGCAGGACGTGAAGAGCATCGGCATGGATGTGCTGCGCCACCGCGTCGCCATCACCTACGAAGCCGAGGCGGAGGACAAGACCAGCGAGACAGTGATTCAGAAGATTTTTGATGAGCTGCCGGTGCCATGAGCCTGAGTCTTAGCCGCATCCCCAAGGTCGCGTGGCGAGTCGCCGCGGGCTTGCTCGCGGTGGCCTTGTTCCCGCTGCTCTGGCGGATGCAAGCCTCTGTGGGGCTGGACGACAATGTGCGACTCGAAGTCGTGAACCGTCTCAAACTCGACGTGTCCCGGACGGCTTGGGCGGCTACCGGAGCACCGCCGGGCGGGCTGCCAAACAGAGATGCAGCCGCGCAGTTTGGCAAGACGGCGCAAGCGTTGGAGCGGCTGGAGTTGGTTGAATCGGAGGCGAAGCAAGGCTTGCTCGGCGCGCGCTATCTGCGCGTGAAGTTTCGGCTGCCCGAGGTCGAGATTCCCGTCGGCGAGGACGTGCGTTACTACGAACTGGGCTTCAACCCGCTGCTCGGCTGGACGGTGAAGCGGGGCAGCTCCGCCTTCTTCTTCAACCTCGGTCTCTAACCTCACCCTCACGCGCATGCACCGCTTCCACATCCCGCCCGGCACCGCGAACAGCGCCGAGGTGACGCTCTCGCCAGAAGAATCCCATCACGCGCTCCGTGTCCTGCGCCTCAGCCCCGGCGACGCCGTGACGTTGCTCGACGGCGCGGGCGTCGAGGCGCGCGGCACCGTCCTCGCGGCGGACAAGCGCGCCATGCGCATCGCCGTGCGCGAGCGCATCGTCCACCCGCCGTTGCCGTGCGCGGTGACGCTGCTCCAGGCGCTGCCCAAGGGCCGGCTCATGGACACCATCGTCGAGAAGGCCACGGAGCTGGGCGCGGCGCGCATCGTGCCGCTGCTCACCGCGCAAACCGTCTCCCGCCCCGACGAGGACCACGCCGCGAGCAAGTTGGCGAAGTGGCAGACCACCGCGCTGGAAGCCGTGAAGCAATGCGGCAACCCCTGGCTTCCGCGCGTGGAAGCCCCCGTGTCCTTCGCCGAGTTCCTGCGGCGCAAGGAGCGCTTCGACCTCGCGCTCGTCGCCTCGCTCCATCCCGGTGCGCGACCGATGCGTGCGGTGTTCGAGGAGTTCCAAGCACGGGAAAACCGCCGGCCCGCCAGCGTCGCCGTGTGGGTGGGGCCGGAAGGAGACTTCACCGCGCAAGAAATCGCGGCCCTCGTCAGCAGTGGCGTGCAGCCGATCACGCTTGGACGGCTCGTGCTGCGCTGCGACACGGCGGCGGTGACGACCTTGGCGCTGGCGTTGAACGAGGCGGCTGGGTGACGGAGCGCGGCGTTCACGCCGCAGAAGGCGGAGATGGAAGTGAACGCATCGAGTTTTCCGGACGCGTCGGACGGAAGGACGTTTCTGCGGCTTGAAAGCCGCGCCCCGCTCCTTACTCCTGAATCCGCGAGATGCGTCCGCCGAGCTGCTTGAGCTTGGCGTCAATCTTCTCGTAGCCACGGTCGAGGTGGTAGATGCGGTTGACCTGCGTCGTGCCCTTTGCGGCGAGGCCGGCGAGCACGAGCGCGGCGCTGGCGCGGAGGTCGCTGGCCATGATGGGCGCGCCGCTGAGACGCTTGCCGCCCTTCACGATCGCACTCGGCCCCTCGATGGAAATGTCCGCGCCGAGGCGACCCAGTTCCGCGACGTGGCCGAAGCGGCTCTCGAAGATACGCTCGGTGATGATGCTGATGCCGGGTGTGAGGCACATCAGCGCCATCATCTGCGCCTGCACGTCCGTGGGGAAACCGGCGTAAGGCAACGTGGTCACGTCCACGGGCTGGAGCTTGCTGCCGCGCTTGACGACCAACGCCGCGCCGTTGCGCTCCAGCTTCACGCCGGCTTCGCGCAGCTTGTCGATCACGGCGGTCAGATGGCCCGGCTTCGCGCCGTGGATGGTGATTTCCCCGTTGGTCATGGCGGCGGCGATGGCGAAGGTCGCGGCCTCGATGCGGTCGGGAATGACTTCGTGCTCCGCGCCGTGCAGCTCCTTCACGCCGGTGATGGTGATGGTGGGGCTGCCCGCGCCCGAAATCTTCGCGCCCATCGCGTTGAGAAACTGCGCGAGGTCGGTGACTTCCGGTTCGCACGCGGCGCTCTCGATGAGCGTGACGCCTTCGGCCAGGACGGCGGCGCTCATGATGTTCGCGGTGCCGAGCACGGTGGGGCCGGCGCGACCGCCGAGGAAGATTTCCGTGCCGGTGAGCCGCGGGGCTTTGGCGCGGACGTAGCCTTCCTCAATCTCAATCTTCGCCCCGAGCGCGCGCAGTCCCTTTAAGTGCAGGTCAATCGGTCGCGTGCCGATGACGCAGCCGCCGGGTTGGGACACGTCGGCCTTGCGCAAGCGGCCCAGCAGCGGGCCGAGGATGCAGATGGAACCGCGCATCTTGCGGATGAGGTCGTAGTCGCCGTGACCCTTGATGCGGTGCGCCTGCACGGCGAGCGTGCCGCCCTCGAACTTCACGGTGCAGCCGAGCGATTCCAAGATGCGCCCCATGAACCGCACATCGCTCAGGTCCGGCACGTTGCGGATGACGCACGGCTCGGCGGTGAGCAGCGTGGCGGCCATGATGGGGAGCACGGCGTTCTTCGCGCCGCTGATGTGAACGTCCCCGTGGAGGGGAACGCCGCCTTTGATGAGGAGACTGTCCATGATGAGAAAATCGGGTTGCTACCAACGGCACAGGCTTTTTGCCGTGCCGGAAAACTCGGGCCGATGACGCCAGCGGAGCGCAGTGGGGGCAAACTAAATTTCCGAGGACCGTGCGGAGCGGACGTTCGCCCTAGTAGGGCGAGATTCCATTGAACCCCATTTCGAGCGCCGCGATTTCCGCTCCGGCGCGCGACGGCCGAGAAACTCACGACGCTCGCGCCAGCGCGTTGATTTGGCTCGCCGCGTAACCGGCCCCGAAGCCGTTATCAATGTTCACCACCGTCACGCCGCTGCCGCAGCTGGTGAGCATTCCGAGCAACGCCGCCACGCCGCCAAAGGCCGCGCCGTAACCGATGCTCGTGGGCACGGCGATGACGGGCTTCGCCACCAACCCCGCAACCACGCTGGGCAACGCGCCCTCCATCCCGGCGCAGACGACCAGCACGTTCGCCCGCTGGAGGGTTTCCAAATTGGCCAGCAGGCGGTGTAACCCGGCCACGCCCACGTCGGTGATGCGCTTGACGCAATTGCCCATGACTTCGGCGGTGATGGCGGCTTCGTCGGCCACGGGCAAGTCGCTGGTGCCGGCACAGAGCACACCGATGAAGCCGGGGCGCTTGGGCAACGGGGACTTCTCGATGGTCACGGCGCGCGCGGCCTGGTGCCAGACTGCGTGCTTGAACTTGCGCTTGAGCAAGCGCGCGGCCTCCGGTGTGAGCCGAGTGACGAGGACGTTCTGCTCGCGCTCGACCAGCCTGCCCGCGATGGCGACGACCTGTGCCGGCGTCTTGCCCGCACCGAAGATGACCTCGGGAAAACCCTTTCGCAGCGCACGATGTGTGTCCACCTGCGCGAAGCCTAGGTCCGCGATGGGCGCGGCTTGGAAAGCGCGGAGCACGGCCTCGCGGCTGGCATCGCCGGCTTTGAAGGCGTCGAGGAGAGTAGCGGCTTGTTCGGCAGTCACGTGCGGAGGTTGCGGGAGCGGCGGGGGAGAATGAAGTCTGAACTCTCGCCCTGTCAGGTAAGTTCAAAAAAAGAGACTGCCGTGGATGAGCAAAAGGAGACCCCGCGCTAGAAGACTGGACAGTGAAGCGGAACGATGAGTTTGGCGCTTTGGGTCCCGAGCGTGGGGACGAGCTGTTCGGCGCTCACAGAGCGCCGAACAGGATTTTAACAGGCTGCGCTGCGGTGGTCTCAGCCGTGGTAGCCCTCTTCGCCGTGCTCGGTGAGGTCCAGGCCGATAGTCTCGACCTCTTCACTCACGCGCAGACCGCCGCAGACGACGCTGACGACCTTGGCCAGCAGGAGGGTTCCCGCGACCGACCAGACGAGCACGATGGCCCCGGCCTTGAGCTGCTCTAGCCAGAGCGAGGTTCCGACGAAGGCTTTGATGCGGTCGGCCCCGAGGTTCGGGTTCGCGGTGGTGGAGGCGAAGATGCCTGCCATGATCGTGCCCAACGTGCCGCCCACGGCATGCACGCCGAAGGTGTCGAGTGCGTCGTCATACTTGAAGGTGGACTTGATGACGTTGCACGCAAACCACGTCGCCGCGCCGGCCACGACCCCGATGAACACGGCCACGCCGGGCGTCACGAAGCCGCTGGCGGGCGTGATGGTGGCCAGGCCCGCGACCGCGCCGGAGCAAAAGCCCAGGACGGAGGGTTTGCCGCGCATGAAGTATTCGATGAGCGGCCAGGTGATACAGCCAGCCGCGGCGGAAAGCGTTGTGGTGACGAAGGCGTTGACCGCCACGCCATCGGCCGCGACCGCGCTGCCGGCGTTAAAGCCATACCAACCCGCCCAGAGCATGCCGGTGCCGACCATGCAGAGCGCGAGGCTGTGCGGGGGCATCGGCTCCTTGCCGTAGCCGAGGCGTTTACCCAGCACGATGCACAAGGCCAGTGCGCTCCAGCCCGAGGTCATGTGCACGACGATGCCGCCCGCGAAATCAATGGCCTTGATGCTAGCCTTGTCGTTCCACAAGCCGTTCATCCAGCCGTCAATGCCCCACACCCAGTGCGCCACGGGGAAATACACGACGAACATCCACAGCACGCTGAAGAGCATGATGGCGGAGAATTTCATGCGCTCCGCAATCGCCCCGATGGTCAGCGCCGGGGTGATGATGGCGAACATGAGTTGATAAATCATGAACAAGCTGTGCGGCACCCACGCGCCGTAATCCGTGTTCGGCTCCGTGCCGACGTCCTTCAGAAACGCGTGCTGGAATCCGCCAATCCAGCCATTGCCCTTGCCGAACGCAAGGCTGTAACCGCACGCCCACCACAGCAGTGTGACGATGCCGGCGAGGCCGAGACATTGCGCGAGCACGGAGAGGATGTTCTTCTTACGCACCAGCCCGCCGTAGAAAAGTGCCAGGCCGGGCAGCGTCATGAACAGCACCAGCGCGGCGCTGGTGAGCATCCACGCATTGTGGCCGGGACCGCCCCCGACGAGGTTTGATTTCGCCTTCCCATCCGTCGCCCGCGTGCCGTTGTTCACGTAAGCCTCAAGGTCACCGACGCGTTGTTCGAGGGTCGGCTCCGGCGGCTGCTTGGCAGCTTCAGCCGCCGGAGTGGGGGCGGGTGCCAGCCAGAGCAACACGCCCAGCAGCAACAAATTCAGTGTGTTCTTCATGCGGAGTGGTGGAGTGAGGAAGCGAACTCAGGGCGGGCGAAGGGTGTCAGACGGCTTGGTCTCCCCGCTCGTCGGTGCGGATGCGGACGGCGTCTTCCAGCGGAGAAATAAACACCTTGCCGTCGCCAATCTTCCCGGTGCGCGCGGCCTTCACGATGAGGTCAACCACCTGTTTGACTTGGGCGTCACTGACGGCCAGCTCGACCTTGACCTTGGGTAGGAAGTCCACGGTGTATTCGCTGCCCCGATAGATTTCCGTGTGACCCTTTTGGCGGCCAAAGCCCTTCACTTCCGTCACGGTCATGCCGGTGATGCCGATGTCTTTGAGGGCTTCCTTCACTTCTTCGAGTTTGAACGGCTTGATGATAGCTTCGACTTTTTTCATGGAGATAAGGAGCGCGGTGCGACCGCGCATGATTTGTTGGGTTGGACCCTGTCACGAACGCAATCTAAGCGGCAAATCAATTTGATGAACTAGATTCATTTAGCGCGTTCTGTCCATTGGACAATGGCTAAACTGCGATGGAGTGCAGGCGATAAGCGCTCAAAACGAGGGCCTCCAGCGCTGCCAGCGGAGTCAACTACGAGCCTTCGAGCTGGGTGTTGGAACCTATCCTCGGTTGCTACATCTCGGCGGGCTTTCGGGGGCATTCTCCCTTACCTCGGCTCTCCCTTGGGGTGAGAATTTGAGCCGAATTCATGCAGAAGAAGCCTCACGCAAAGGTCGCAAAAGGCGCAAAGGGGAAGGCCGAAGGTGGGCGCGCAAGCGTGCGGCGCCCGCCTCTGCTACTCCTTCTTCTTAAACATATCGCCGAGGCCCTTGGTGACGCCTTTGGCAGCGTCGGCTGCGGTGCCGCCCAAGCCCTTGGCACCATCCAGCAGGGTCTTGCCTGCGCCACTGAGGAAGCCGGTCACGGCGGTGGTGGTCTTGGCCAGCACTTCCTTCGTCACGACTTTAATGACTTCGGCGGGGGTGATGCCCTCGGCACCAGCGCCGAGGCCGGTGAATTTGATGTCGGGCAGCGGGACGGTCGCGGACTTGCCGCCGAGGAGGGTCATGCTGAGGTTGATCTTGGCGTTGGAGATGATGAGTTCATCCACCTGAAGTTTCTTGCCGGGCGCGCTCTTCTTCTCGGTCTTGCCAGACTTGTCTGCGGGTCCGAGCAGCGCGGCGACATAGGCGTCCACGTTCTCCTGAATCTTGCCGAGATTGCTGCTGCCGAGACTGCCTTCAAAGGTGATCTCCGCGCCGTCGGCCTTAATGGACTGGACGACGATCTTGTCGCTGAGGAGCGAGGCTGGCTTCACCTGGAGGCTGGCGGTGCCGAGCTTCACGGCGTGCGGCGTCTTGAAACCCTCGGGGTTCCCGACCGCGAGGCCGCGCAGTTCGCCGCTGCCGGAGAAGGCAGAGATGCTCACGCCGTCGAGCTGGATGGGGGCTTTGATGACCTCCGGGCCGAAGGCGGTGACGCCGTTCTTTACGATGGAGTTGAGCGAGAGGAGCAGCGCGACGAGGGCGACGGCGGCGATGCCCGCGAGGGCGATGAGGATTTTCACGAGGTTGTTTTTCATAGTGTGAAGCGGGGACCGGGAAACTCCGGTCGTTGACCGCGCGGAAGATTACTCAGAGCAACGGCGGGGGCAATCGCGGAGTCGATCGGGCGGGGAAAAGCAGCGCTGAAGCCGCTTTGGGTGGGAGGACCTAACCCTGCAGGCCGAGAAGAGTCGGGGATTTCCTAGCACCGGCTCCCGCAGGGGGAACGACACTACCACCGAGCGTCCACGCGCAGGCGGGGATGCGCCGGCAAATGGGGGTGCAGCGGGGCGGTGAACTCAGCGGGGGCGCAATCCACACAGAGGATTTGCGGGCCGGTCAACTCGACGTGCCGCAGGGAGAACATCCGTCGGCAGCCATCGCACTGCTCCTGTTGCTCCGCCGGCACACTGGCCCGGCCAGGCATGAAACGCGACAGGGCGGACCGGAGCGATGGCTGATTGCGGAGAGCACTCATGCGATGGCGTGTGGGTAACAAGCGACGACGACGGCGTCAACGCTCCGTTGCCGAAAAGTTACTCACACGTCACCGGACTACCCGCCCCGACGCGCCGGACGAGTTCGGGGAAACGGCAGGCCTCGCACAGCGCGTTCGAGTGCTCGCAGAAATCGCGGACGATTTGGAGCAAGCCCTGTTGCGTCGCCGCGTGCTGGAAGAGCCCGCGCGGCGGGGTGCCGGCGAAGAGGCGTTCGCGGGCGAGCCGCAACGTGGCGTTGTCCTCGCCAGCAGGCCACCCGAGGAAGCGGGCTTCCGCCGAGGCGCGTAGGGCTTCGTTGCGCCCAGCGGCGGCGCGCGCCCAAAGCCACGGGAGGATGACGTTCGCGGCCAAGTCCGTGAGCCGGGCGTCGCCGAGCAAGGGTTGTGGTTTCTTCAAGCGCGGGGACTTCAACGTCCAGTGCCACGCCCAGAAGTCATCGGCGGGCGGCTGGAGAAGTTCCAGGAGCGAACTGGCGAGGTCGGCATCCGCGACGGTGCGGGTAAACCATCGTTCCAGCCGCGCCGAGAGTTCGCGGCTGGCCAGCCAGTGCGCGGCGAGGGCGAGGCGACGGAGCGGCTGGTTCGCTGGGCGCAAGCCGCTCATGCGCCACGCGGCGCGCGGGAGGATGACTTCGCTGAACCGCTCGCGCTCGCGCCACCACGCGTCCCAGAGCCGACGCACGTAATCCGCGTCCGCGCCCTGCCCGCGTGGCAACTCGGCAGGCAGCAGTCCACTCCAACCGGAGAGCCTCGCCTGCCACAGTTCGAGCGTGAGTTTGTCGCTGGAAGTGCCGGCCAGCTCCGCGAGCCGACGCATCGGCCAGACGTTGTGCTTGTAACCCAACGCGGCGAAGAGGCCTTCCCACAGCGCTTGCTCCCAGCCGCACTGGCGCGCGCGCGCGGCGAGTTGCGCGGCCTTGAGCTGAAGCCGGACGAGCGCGGCTTGGCGGAGAAGAGCGTCGAGCTCCACGCGCGGCAGGGAGTTAAGCGGGCCGCAGCACTTGCCGGCAAGTCCGCCGGAACGCGTCGCGTCCTCGCCCCCGAACCACTCGCTCAACTCGCCCAGCGGCGCATCAAGCCGGGACTTCAGCGACAGCGTGGGCAGGCCGTCGGTGTCGGTGCCGTCCCAGACGACGTGCAGCACGACGGCACGGAAGTTCGGATTCACATCGTGTCGGTGCGCGCGCCAACCGCTCGTGGCAAGGTCCACTTCCACATCGCCCCGCAGTGGGGTTTCGCTGCCGAACTGCACGAGCGCGTCGCGGAAATCCGGGCCGGGTTCGCGATTGGGGAAGCCAGGATGCAACACGCGCACGGCGCGACCATCCGCGAGCGTGAGGTCATCCCGGCGCACGCGCTGGTGTTGCCAGACGGCTTGGAGCAAGCGCTCCGGCGGCGGGCCTTCCTCGCGACACGGCCCCGCGCCCGGACGCGACGCGCGCCAAGTGGCATAGAAATTGGCAGGGAGGGGCATGACTCGCCGCTCAGGATAATGTGGCCAGCCAGCGAACCAAAAGCTCCAAATCCGAAGTGGCAAGGTTCACAACCATCTCGACGCTGCCCCGAAGGTCGGCGCGGGTTACAGGCGCAGCGGGGCCAGCTTGTGCCCAGGCTGGCCGAGCGGTTCGGCCTTCCGGCACATACCGTCCACGAGCGCAACTTTCACTGGCGGAATTTAGGTGCCGCGGGCGGGCGTGGCCCGCGTGTCCAGCTCTGGCGCGAGTCGCCCTGTGACCGCCGCAACATCGCAGAATATCTTGGCCATGCTCAAGCACGCGCTTGTGCCTCGCGGGTGAGCCTGGGCAGCGCGGCCATGAAGGTCTGGGTGATCTGCTGGGCGCTGAAAGGGTCGGGCGGGGGCGGAGGCAGCGCCGGAGTCGGCAGGCTCCGGTGCTGGTAGTGCCGTCAGAGATGCCACCCGGTGACGCCGAGCGCTGCGAGCTGCAGCAGGATGAAGCACAGGACAAGGAGGGATAACATAGTTTCGGGGTTCAAGATTCCGGTTCTTCGCTATTTTCAGTGGGACGGATGGAGATTGAAGCCGGGGCAGGAGCAGCATCCCGGAGGGATAGCGGAACTTAGCCGGGGGTAAGGAGCGCCAGCGACGCCACCCCGGGACTCCCCGCCCCCCTACGTTCCGACCCTGAAGGGGTCGCGGAAACCTTGCTCGCGGCACCCTTTCACGCGACCCCTCCGGGATGACCGCGCGCCGAAGTCACCTCCACGCCATCCACTCCACCGACAACAGCGGAGAACCCTTTGCGCTCTTTGTGCCCTTTCGCGGCCATCCCATTTCGGACTTCGGGTTGCCCCCTGTCACGTAACTGCGTGACACGACAACTTCCGGGGAACCGGGCATCCTCTCCCCCGTTACCCGATGACCGCTGCCGCAACCAACCCGAAGCCGACGCCCGCCCGCGCCAACCAGTCGCGACCGGCGCGGGGTCGGGCGGCGGATTGTCTCCGGCGCGCATCGAACGCCCCGCAGCTCTCGAAATCACCGTTGCTGGCCTCGCATCGGCTCCTGCCTGCCTCGAAACGCCTGCCGCCTACCTCGGAGCGGCTGCCGAATGTCTCGAAACGGTCGCCGAAGGTCTCGGAACGGCTCCTGAATGTCTCGAAACGGCTGTTGCAGGTCCCGGAACGCCAGATGTATGCCTCGGAACGGCTGTTGCAGGTCCCGGAACGCCCGCTGAATGCCTCGGAACGGCCATTGCAGGTCTCGGAACCGTCCCCGCTGGTGCTTCAACCGCCATTCCGAGACCTGCAACCCCCGTTTCCCCACCCGCAGCACCCGTTCCGAGGCCATCGGAGCCAGATTCCTTACCGTCCGGTCCCGCTTTCCGCCCATTCGTGTTCGTTCGTGTCCATTCGTGGTTTAACCCCTCATCATTATGTTTGAAAAATACAACTTCGAGTTCCTCCGCCTTCGCTACGTGAAAGGCGCGATGACCCACATCCCCTCCTTCCGCCCCGACGGCAAAAACCCCGCCGATTGCGACGCCTTGATGACCTCCGCCACCACCGCGCGCACCACCTTCGTGAACGCCAACACGACCCTCCAGCTCGCGCAGGGCGAGTTCAACGAGGACATCACCGAGGCCCACGACATTTGTGTGCAGGTCTATGCCATCATGAAGAACCGCTACCGGAAAGACTCCGGCAGCGCCTCCGCCATCAGCTCCCTCCTCACCGTGGACCGCAGCGCCGGCGAGACCATCACCCGCATCGAAGGCATGTCCAGCCTCTGGGCGCAGCTCCCCAACCCGCCCGACTCCGCCACCCCCTTCAAGGCCTGGGACACCATGGACAAGGCCGCCTTCGACGCCTACCTCACCGCCATCAAGGGCACCGCCGGCCCGCCCGTCGTCATCGGCACGCAGGCCGCCAAGGCCGCCGCCGAGAGCGCCATGGAACTCGCCGGGGCCGGCTTGCACACCGCCGAGAACGCGATGGAAGACTTCAACACCGCCGCCCTCATCCAAGGGCGCGGCCAGTTCCCCGATGGCACCGCCAACCGCGAGGTCATTGACGCCATCCCCACGCAGCCCGCCACCCAGCTCCCCGGCCAGGCCATCATCACCGCCGCCACCAGCCCCGGCGCCGGCCAGGCGCACCTTGAGTTCAACGCCCCGCACATGACCAGCGGCGACGTGCTGCACAAAGCCCCCGGCGCACCCGCCTTCGTCAAGGTCGCCGACGACATCATCGAGAAGTTCTACAATGCCACCGGCCTCGCCGCCGGCGCGCACGAATACAAGGTCATCCCCCGCAACTCCCGTGGCGACGGCCCCGAAAGCGCCGTGAGTGTGGTCAACGTGACCTGATGCCTCCCCTCCCTCGCGCCCTCTACCTCGACGGCGACCAGCCCTTCGGCCAGTGGAGCGACACCGTGCAAATCGCGGTGCAGGGGTGAGCGAAGTTAGGAACATCAGCGACCGGAGCGCGGCTATGGGCAAAGCCCTAGCCCTTGTCACCGCTCTCCATCTGGAGGTTTGAGGCCGCGCGCAGCGCGGCACGGGATCGTTCGGCACCGTCGTGGAGCTCACCAGCGCCTAGCCGTTTGCGGAGGTGGATTTCGCGCACCAGCTCGATGGGGCAGCGGCCATCATGGTCGGCGCGAACGGCGAGCGCTTCTTCCGGCCCGCGACCGGCTGGGTGAATTTTGGCCCTGCACGGTGAACGGCTTGCGTTCTGATTGCTGCGGCGGTTTGCTTCCCGTCATGCAGACATCCACCGGTTCATCGCCCTCCTAACCACGCCTCGATTCATGAAACTTCTCCGTCGCCTCCTGTTCACCGGTTTGCTTTCCGCCGCGCCCTTCGTCCAGGCCGAACAGCCCTTCCACGTTTACGCGCCCAGTCACACCACTGGCAAGTTGCTGGTGGTTTCCGCCACACCCACGGCTAACGGGCTGGAACTCAAGCTGACTCAGGAAATCAAGGTGGGCTTTCCGCTGTCCACCATCACCCAGCATCCCACCAAGCCGTTGCTCTACGTGGCACCTCCCTCCGGCGAAGAGGGCAAGGCCAAAGGCGCGGTGGTCACACTCAAGGACGACGGAACCTATCTGCGGCATGCGGAAGTCAACTTCACCCACCCCAGTGCCTACCTCAGCCTCGACCGGACCCACCGGTTTCTGTTGAGCGCGGATTACGGCAAGGGCTTTGTGGATGTCTATCCGTTGGACGAGGCCGGCCTCCCCGGCAAGCGCGTAACCGCCCTCAACGAAGGCCGGCCCACGGCCCATTGCATTCGCACTTCCCCGGACAACCGCTTCGCCTACGTGTCCTACGTGAAGGAGAACAATGCCCTCTACCAGTATCGTTTTGATGCGAAGACCGGCCAGATGACTGCGCTTGAACCCAAGAACGCCGGCCCGCCCGAAGGCACCGGCCCGCGCCACATGGCCTTCCACCCGTCGAAGCCAATTTTATACTTCAGCAACGAACAGCACCTGGGGATTTCGGCCTATAATCTGGAACCCTCCGGCCAGCTCAAGCTGCGCCAAGTCTGTGATGCCGTGGGCAAGGACGAGCCCCGGGACGGGGTCAGTTCCTCGGACCTCCTCGTTACCCCGGATGGCCGGTTTCTCTTCGCCGGCATCCGTGGGCATACCCGGCCCTTCGACTGGATCAGCCGCTACAGGGTGAAGGAAAACGGTGATTTGGAACTGCTGGGCCTAACTCCGGCGGACAAGGTTCCGTGGGGGCTGGCCCTCTCGCCCACCGGTCAGCATCTGCTGGTCACGGCTTTCGACGGAGCCACCCTCACCGCTTTCAAGATCACCGCCGCCGGTGACCTTGCCAAGGTCGGCAGCCTGACGTGGGAGAAGCAGATTTTCGCCATCGCGACGCGCTGATATTGGGCGTGCATCGACAGGCTGTTGTCCTTCTTGCTATGACGAACCTGCGCCTCATGAAAGCACTCGTAGCCTGGGGAATGCTCCTCGTGGCAGGTCTTTCCCCGGCACTCGTGTCGGGCGCGGAGCGGGGCAACTGGCCATCGTTCCGTGGCCCGGGTGCCGCCGGAGTTTTGGAGGGGCTCGATTTGCCGGACATGTGGGATTCGGCGACAGGCGCAGGCATCCGTTTCAAGTTGGAGATTCCCGGGCTAGGTCATTCAAGCCCCGTGATCTGGGGGGACCGGTTGTTCGTCACCACCGCCGTGAGCAGCGAGCGGGATACTTCCTTCAAGCCCGGCCTCTACGGTTCCGGGGAAGCCTCCCGCGACCGGTCCGTGCAGGAATGGCGGGTCCTGTGCATCGACAAACAGAGCGGGAAAGTCCTCTGGGACAAAACCGCGACCAAGGGTAGCCCCAAAGACAAACGGCACATCAAGTCGTCCTACGCCAACTCGACCCCGGTCACCGATGGCGAACACGTGGTGGCGCTGTTCGGCTCCGAAGGACTGTTCTGCTACTCGACCAAGGGGGAGTTCCTCTGGAAGAAGGACCTCGGGCGCATGGATGTCGGAGCCTATGACCTGCCGAGCTACGAATGGGGTGGGGCCAGCTCACCCATCATCCATGACGGCAAAGTCATCGTGCAGTGCGACCAGCAAAAGGGTTCCTTCCTGCTCGCCGCAGACTTGAAAACTGGCAAGACCGTTTGGCTGACCCCGCGTGACGAGCTGCCGTCGTGGGGCACGCCGACTGTGTATCCGGGAAAGGCGCGCGCGGAGTTGGTCACCAACGGTTCCAATTTCATCCGGGGCTACGATCCCGCGACCGGCGCGGAACTTTGGCGGCTGGGCGGCAGCTCCAAGATCACCGCGCCGACTCCGGTGTATGCCGAGGGGCTGATCATTGTGGCGAGCGGGCGGGCACCCGAGCGCCCCATCTTCGCCATCCGCCCGGGCGCAGTCGGCGACGTGACCCTGCGCAACGGCGAGACCAGCAACCAGTTCGTGGCCTGGAGCAAGACCCGACGCGGCGGCTACATGCCCACGCCGCTCATCTACCGAGGCCAGCTCTACGTCCTCAACAACGACGGCCTCCTCGGCTGCTACGATCTCCGAACCGGCACCGAACACTTTCAGGAGCGCGTGCCGCATCGGTCCTTCGGGTTCAGCGCGTCCCCGGTGGCCGCCGATGGGAGAATCTACCTCGCGGGCGAGGACGGCTTGGTGTTCGTCCTGCAGGCCGGCACACAACTAAAACTCCTCGCCACCAATCCGGTGGGCGAGCCGCTCATGGCGACGCCCGCACTCTCGAATGGGACGCTCTACCTCCGTGGCAGCCGGCACTTGTTCGCCGTCGGCAAGTGACGCAAGCTCGCCCTACACTTATGAAAATGTTCCGCCCACTGCTCCTGCTCGCCCTGGGTTTCACGGCTCTGGCCGGCCGGAGCGGACTGGCTTCCGCTGCGGAGTCCGATGCCAAAGCGCCCACCGCAGGCGCGGCTGGTGAATTGCTCGTCTTCCACACCGACTGGAAAGGCGAGCGCATCACCTTGCCGCCGGCCTTCGCCCCGGCGATGAAGCTGAGGGGCATTGAGGAAATCCGCTTTGCGCCCGGGATGTTCCAAGCCCAGGCCGACTCGTTCTTCTCCTACGCATTCGTCTTCTCGGTTTCGCAGGATCAGGAACTGACGCAAGCGGTCATCCAGCGGGAAATCCTCGTTTACTATCAGGGGCTTGCCGAATCGGTCTTGAAGGGTAAAGGCAGGGCGGTGGAGACCGGCAAATTCACCTTCAAGCTGGAGCGGGCGAAGCAGGCTGCCGGGGCACCGGAGCAGCTCCCGGTCGCGACGCCGGTCACTCAATACTCGGGCGAGCTGGACTGGGTTGAGCCGTTCGCCACGGGGAAGCCGCAGGTGCTGCACTTCGAGATCCATGCGTGGAGTGACCCCGGCACCGCGAGGAACTATCTGTTTGTTTGCACCTCTCCGAAAGCCCGGGAAGAAACCACGGCGATCTGGAAGGAACTGCGTGCTATCCGCCGCACCCTTGAGATCAAGGGCAAGCCGAAGAATTAGGCTGCGGAAATGCTCGGGTGCCCGCCTGCCACGTCGAATCTCCGACAACTGATCAAACTATGAAACGGATGCTGCCTGCGGTGTTGACCCTCCTGCTAACCGCGATCCTCCCGCTCGTTGCGGCGGAGGGCGAGTGGCCTGCCGACGTTGCTCCCAAGCCCAAGCCCGGGACCTTCGATGGCCTCGTGATTGACGGCCGGCCCGTGGAGGTCTTCCAGCACGGCGTGCGGCCGGAGTGGGGCTACAAGCAGCCGCAGCAGGACACGTTCGTCGTCGTCCACCCCAAGAACGACCGCAAGAACGCGCCGCTCTACGTGGTCCTGCATTCGGCGGGCCACGATGTGATGTCGTGCCTGAAGTGCACGCGCACCGTCGGCAATCACGACATCTACCGCGCGCCCGACGACTTCTACGCGCTGTATCTCGACTGCCGGGCGAACAAGGGCGACTGGTGGTGGGGCGGCATGCACGTGGGCGACGCCGGATTGACGCAACGCAACTCCGGCAGCGAAACAAGCCCGGCGGAAAAGCGGGTGATGGACACGATCAAGTGGGTGCTGGCGAAGTATGCGAACGACCCGAACCGAGTTTACCTCTGCGGCAATTCCATGGGCGGCAGCGGCACGCTGGGCATCGGCCTGCGCCACGGAGCTGTGTTCGCCGCGATCAAGGCGAACGTGCCCGCCGGCATTGAACACGTCTCCCATCGCATGGGCTTCCCGCCGCAGTCGCTGTCGGAGGCGGTGAAGCTGCCTGACCCGCCGGTGGCGATTGACTATTCGGCGCAGAACGACGGCTGGGCCAAGGGGCATGAACGCTTCGTGAAAGCCATGAACGACCGGAAGTATGCGCTCTATTTTTACTGGGGACCGTTCGGCCACGCCAACAACCACGCCGCGATCGAAAAGGTGAACGACCTGGTCAACTCCTTCGACTGGCTGAGTGTCAAACGGAACGAGGCCTATCCCGTGTTCGCCAACGCGACTGGCAACGGCACCCTCCCCTGGCCCGACGAACTGCAGAGCAAGTCCGTCGGCCAGCTCAACGCCTTCTTCCGCTGGAAGAACCTCACGGATGCCAAGGGCCGCCTGGAAATGTCACTCTTCCTGGCCACTCCGGCCACGTTGAAGACGACCTTTGAAATCCCCAAGGAGACGAGCGCGGACGTGTCCTTGCGCCGGATTCAGAACACGCGCTTCGCACCCGGCGCGGGTTTCAAATGGACCTTCGGCACTGCGCACGGCCAAGGCAAAGCCGATGCCAGCGGACTCCTCACGATTCCCCGGTTGAAGATCACCGCCGAGCCGACCACGCTGACCGTCAGCCAGTAGTTTTTCACTTTTGACCTCACTCCCCAACATGACCCGCTCCTCATTGCTTCCTTCGCTGCTCCTCGGCTTCACGCTGCTCTCCGCCGCCCACGCGCAGAAAAAACCAGCGCCCCTGCCCGAAGTGCCGGAGGTGCTGAAATCCGCCAAGGCCACCCTCGCCGACCGCAAGCCCGACGGGCTCACCCTGAGCGTGGATTCCAAGACGCCTCTGAGCGCCGAGCAGTGGGCGGCCATCGCTGCCCTCCACGCACGCGCCTTCAGCTTCAGCGGCTCCGCCTTGGACGACGCCGGCATGCAGCGACTGGTGGCGCTGAACCCCGTGACGGTCACGGTGAACGGCTCGCTGGTCACGGGCAACGGCGCGGCGAGGTTCGGCGAGATGAAGTCGTTGAAAGCCCTGCACACCCTGCACATCACGAAGCCGACGCCCGAGGCCAAAACCGCGCTCGGCGCGCATCCCAGCCTCGAAGTGTTTTCGAGCGACGGCGCGTTTTGCATCGAGGCCGTCACCGCGCCGAAGCTCCAACGCGTGGACTTGAAGCATGGCGCCGCCAGCGATCAGTTTGCCGCGTTGCTCAAGAACCATCCCTCGCTGGAATCCGTGCGCCTGTGGGCGAAGGGCTACGCCGGACTCAGCGATGCCGCCATTGCTTCCTTGGTAACAATTCCAAAACTCAACAAGCTCTCGCTGGAGTTTTCCGTTTTCACCTACGCCGGCGGACTCAACCGGCTCAAGGAAATCCCCGGCCTCGTCACGTTGGACCTGAAGGACATCGCTCTCTCGCCCGAGGATCTCGCCAAGCTCAAGGCCGACCTCCCCAAGGTGAAGCTCACCTTCACCCCGATGACGGCCGAATATCGCGCCCAGTGGGACGGGTGGGCGGCAAAGAAGAAGTAAGCCCGGCCTGCTGCCCCATTCCGCGCCACGACGACTTGAGCTTCTCTGCGTTCGGAGGCACCTCTTCGGGGAGTAGAGTGCGCGGGCACCGGGTCGTTCCGCCCAAGGGTCGGGAGGTGCTCAGTCAAGCCAGAGCGGGCTTCACATCACCTCGCGAGCTTCACCAGGCGGCCTTGCTCGCCGCGCGATTTGGCCCCGGCATGGATCATCGCCGTGACTTCGAGAATCTCCTAGTGCGGGATTGGCTCACGACGGGTCTTCACAATCTCGCGGAAGGTCGCGGCCATGCGGAACATTTCGTAGTGATGGCCATACCAGATGTCGGCGGGCATGCGATCAGCAAAGGTGACGCGGGCATGACCGGCGTTGCCGCGTGTAAACGCCGGTTGAAAAGTGAGACGGGGTCACGGATGTGACGGGGCAGTCCAAAAGTGCAGCGCCTTCATTAACCGCTCCTTCGGGGATCATAGTGGGTAAAGATCGAGCTTTCCGCAGAAGAACAGGATGCGCGTCCGGTAGTTCTGAAAGTTGCGGAAGCCCCGGGCGGCGGATTTGAGGCTCTGGATTTTCGAGTTCA
>JBDKJY010000041.1:0-53591 GCA_039796295.1 Verrucomicrobiota bacterium | reverse complement strand
ACTTGATCTTGTTTGCCAACCGCATGACCCGCGGCCTATGACCCGCCGGCGCAATCCCGCCCACTTGCTGCGGCACGCCTTCGCGCTGCTGGAACTCCTCGTGGTCATCGCCATCATCGCCGTGCTGATCAGCCTCCTCCTCGGTGGCGTGAACCAAGCGAAAAGCCGCGCCCAACGCGCCGAATGCATCAGCAACCTCCACCAAATCTCCCTCGCCTGGCTCCGCCACCCCGCCGACCACGACGACCAGCTCGTCCTCAACTATCGTCCGCAACCCGGCACCAACAACCCCGGCAACCCGCCGTGGGTCCAAGGCGATTACCACTACACCTACGACAGCGTCACCAACCCCGCATTCCTCACTGACCCCAAGCTCGCCGCCTTCGCCGGGATGATTCCCAACCCGCGCGTTTACCGCTGCCCCGCCGTCCGCCACGCCATGCAAGGCCAGCCCCTCACCCGCAGCTTCGGCCTCAACCAATACATGGGTGCCGGCAACCAGAGCGAAACCGAGCCGGACTACACCACCTTCCAACACCCGGCAGACATCGCCAACCCGGCGGCCATCTTCACCTTCCTCGAACTCAACCCCTACACCATCTGCACCAGCATGACGCGCGTGCCGATGAACACCAACCAAGCCGAGGGCTACTTCCACATGCCCTCTTTCCTCCACGGCGGCCGCTCCGCGATGGCCTTTGCCGACGGGCACATCGACCTCTACGGCATCCGCGACAAGGACAGCCTTCGCACCTATCCGGTGGATTGGCTCCCCGACCACCAGTTCGCCATGACCAACGCCGACGTGCTCGCCCTCCGTGACTTGACCACCTATCTGAAGTAACCCCACCTACCCCATGCAAAAAGCCATCGTCACCCTCTTCCTCGGCCTCGGCTACGGCCTACAGGCGCTCAAGAAGCCCGCCACCTGGGGCGTCCTCCTCGTGATCGGCGGTCTCTGGTGGTGGACCCACCAACGCACCGAAGCCGGCAAAGCGGTGAACCTCGAACCGCCCATCGAATTCAAGCCGCTCGTGGCAGCCAGCCCGGCCCCGGCTCCCGACGCCGCGCCTGGTGCGCCCACCGTCGGTCCCGCAGTGAGTGAGGAAATCGCCGCCGCCGTTGCCGCCGGCATCACAGACCCGGAGAAACTGCCTGTCATGTCCTCGCGGCAACTCGAAGTCGCCGTAGGCCGGTTCCACAAAGACAACCTCCGCCTGCCCAAGGATGCAGACGAACTCATCGAGAAGAAATACCTCGTCGGCGTCCCGCCCGCTCCCCCTGGCAAACGCTACCTCCTCGACCTCTCGCCCATCCAGATGCGGCTGGTAAGCAAATGACCGGTGCCGTTGCAGGAACGCGTGCGTCTTAAGGCTTGGCGGCAGCCGGAGCGGCGGCCTTGAGGCTGAAGTCATCGTAATGCACGTCCACCGGGTTGGTCGTAAGGCTGACCAACGTCTTGTGATCGTGTGCCATGCCCTCGGACTTGAACGTGCCCGCCGGCTTGCCGTCGAGGCTCACCTCGATGCCGTCGCCCTTGGTGCGGATGACAAGCGTATGCCACTCCTGTAGCGCGAGCTGCACCGGCAGCTTCGTATTCGTCGTGGCCTGCAACGCTTTGCCCTCGGCCGTAAGCGTGCTGGGCGTCGCCTTCTTCCTGGCGTAAATGTCGTTCTGGAAGTTGCCCGTCTTCGCGTCGCCGATCCTTACCGCCGTCGGACTGACGTTCACGTTGCAAATGTGGCTAGCGTGCGAGCCTTTGAAATCCTTGTCATCGAACCACACCGTGAAGCTCTTCACCTTCTCGCTGACGAACCGGAACTTCACCGACACTTCCAAATCGCGCTCGGCCGGGAACCGGAGATTATCCACCGCTGAGTGGTCGGAGCCCTCCGGCGTGATTCCGACCAGGACCCCATCCTTCACCACGCTGCCGCTCTTGTAATGCCCCCCCAGCGGGGCCCAAAACCACTACCGGAAAAGTCATCCACAAGGATCGTGCGGCTGTAGTAACCCACCGGATCGGCGGCGGACACGACTGTGGTAACAAACGAGGCAAGCGAGACCGCGATGAACAATTTCATGCCGTGTGAACCACCTCAACGACTTGCCCTTTGGCAGTCGAAAAGGAGAGCAACGTTGGCGAAAGGGGGCGCTTCAATAGCGCGAAGCGGCATGTCGGAAGCCCTCCGAAACGCCGCGCCCTACGCTCACGTGGCCCGCGGCCACGAGAGTGATGCCACCCAGCACAGCCTTCCGGCCGCTGACAAGGCGGCTCCGGCTTAGCGGGGGGGGCGTCCCCGACGATTATGCCGGGATGCGGGCTTCCTCGGAGAGTCGAGATTGTCGAAATTACCGCTTGCACCACCTCTGACCGCTGCCTACAGTGTGCCCTCTTTTTTAGAGAACGAGTTCAAATTATGCGTCGTCCCAAAGGCATCAAGACCAAGAAATCCGTCGCCAAACGGTTCAAAATCACCGGCACCGGCAAGATCCTCCGCGCACGCGCTGGTCGCCGCCACTTGCTCACCGGCAAGAGTGCCAAGCGCCGCCGTTCCCTCGGCAAGCGCGCCCTCGTCCACAAGACCGACGAGTATCGCGTCACCGCGAGCCTGCCCTTCAGTCACTGAGGCCTTTCAACTTTCACCCTTCAACTTTCAACTCTGCACTGACCTATGCGCGTAACTAACGCTCCCGCTTCCCGCAAACGTCGTAAACGGATCATCACGGCCGCCAAGGGCTACCGGATGCGCCGTTCCAAGCTCTACCGCTACGCCTCCGACGCGGTGGACCACGCCCGGCAATACGCCTATCGCGACCGTAAGACCAAGAAGCGCCTCTACCGCCGCCTCTGGCAGGTTCGTATCAACGCCGCCGTCCGTGCTGCCGGCCTGACCTACAGCCGCTTCATGGAAGGCGTCAAAGCCGCCCAGATCGGACTCGACCGCAAGGTGCTCTCCGACCTCGCCGCGACGGATGCCGTAGCGTTTGCCGAGATCATCAAGGCCGCGCAGACCGCCCTCGCAGCCAAGCCAGCCGCCACGCTCGCGAAGGCTTAAGCGCCACCGCAACCGCTTTTTCAAGCAACGGGCGACCTGCAAGGGCCGCCCGTTTTGCTTTCTACTGGCTTCTAAATTCCAGCTCCTGAATTCTCCCGCGTCATGTCACTACTGGCCCAACTCGACCCGCTGAAATCCGAAGCGCTCGCCGCGCTCGCCGCTGCCGTGGACCTGCCTTCATTGGAGCAAACGAAGGGCGCGTTCCTCGGCGGCGACGGCAAGTTCACCGCATTGATGAAGCAGCTCGGCACGCTGCCAAAAGAGGAAAAACCCGCCGCTGGCAAAGCCATCAACGCCGCCAAGGTCGAACTCGAAGCCGCCTTGGCCGCCCGCCGCAGCGAGCTCGAACTCAAGGCCGCGCTCCCGAAGGACCCGACCGACTGGACGCTCCCCGGCCGCCGCCGCGCCGTGGGCAAACTCCACCCGCTCACGCAAGTCACCGACGACATCGTGCGCGCCTTCCGTAAGGTCGGCTTTGCCGTCGCCGACGGCCCGGAGATCGAAGACGAGTATCATTGCTTCGATGCCCTGAACACGCCTGCTGACCACCCCGCGCGTGATTCGCAGGACACGTTCTACGTGGCCAGTGACAAGCGGCCGCTGCTCCGCACGCACACTAGTTCGGTGCAAATCCGCGTGATGAAGTCCCAGCCCCCGCCCATCCGCATCATCGTCCCGGGCCGGGTTTATCGCCGCGACAACGCCGATGCCACGCACAACCCGACCTTCCACCAGATCGAAGGCCTCTACGTGGACAAGCACGTCACCGTCAGCGATCTCAAAGGCACCGTCGAGGCTGTGTTCAAGGACGTGCTCGGCAGCGACGTGAGGCTCCGCTTCCGCCCGCACTACTTCAGCTACACCGAGCCGAGCCTGGAGATTGATTTCACCAACGCGCTCGTGAAGAAGCTGGGCAAGGACTGGCTGGAGATCGCCGGCTGCGGGATGGTGCACCCACAGGTCTTCGAGAACGTCGGCTACGATCCCGAGGTCTGGACCGGCTGGGCCTTCGGCTTCGGCATCGAGCGCATCGCCATGCTCCGCTACGGCATCACGGACATCCGGCTGTTCTACGAGAACGACGTGCGGTTCCTCCGGCAGTTCTGACTTCAGCCGCCATGCGCCCGGACCACCTCCAACTGCCCCCGCCGCTGAAAGACGCGGCGGCGGAAGCCGTCCGCGACGCCGCCTTCGCGCGCAAGCAACTGTGGAAGGAACTGCCCGGCAACCGCTACACGCCGGAGGAATTGCGGCAGATGAGCGGCGAATTCGCGGACTGCACGATGCACAAGCGCCGCACCAAAGTGATGTTCCTCGATTGACCATGTCGCTGCCCAAAGTCAACGACTGGCCGGCCTTCCGTCGGCACTTGAAGCTGCTCTCGGACACGTTTCCCGAAGCGTTTGGTGGTTGGGTGCTCATCGGCGGTGGGGCGTGTTGGTTCTATCGCACCACGCTGGAACGCTGGGCCGACACAGACTTTCCTGTGCCCGCATTTTCCCCCGCGGAAGACTCTGTGTGGTTGAGCAAGGACATTGATTTCATGGGGCTGACCGTGCAGGCGGGGGAAGCCCTCCTTGCCGCTCCGTTCAAAGCCGAGTCGCACACGATTTCGTTCCAAGGCATCGAGGTGGACTTCCTCGAAGAAGGCGTCCAGCTCACCGCCCGCGAGGCGGCTCGCAACGCCCGCCAAGTCCGCACGCCAGAGGTCATTTTCCGGGTGGCCGACGCGGGTGACTTGTTTGCTGAAAAGCTGGCCGTTTTGCGCCGCAAGGAACGCCCGCAGGACCGGCTGCATCTCCGGGTGCTGGAAACTTTTCTGAAGTGCGAGTTCTGCCGCGAAGCGGAGTCGCCCGACGTGCTGGATGCGGATGAATGGATTGAGCGGGCGCGCACAGTGAAGACGGCGGACCTGGAGTTTTTCCAAAACGATGCCCGGCTGGCTACTCGACTCGGCACCGCCATTCGCCAGCTTCAAGCCCGTGAACACCGCGCCCTGAAGCACTGGGCCAGACACCATCTGCCCGGCTACACCGATTAGTTTCCCATGAAAGTCACCCTGAACTGGCTCAAGCAATACGTAGATTTCAACTGGTCGCCCGAGGAACTCGCGGAGCGGCTCACCATGCTCGGCCTCGAGGTCGAGGGCGTGCAGAAGCTCGGCGGCGAGTTCGAGGGCATCGTCGTGGCGCAGGTCGTCACGCGCGACAAGCACCCGAACGCTGACAAGCTTTCCGTCTGCCGCGTGAACGACGGCACGGGTGAGCGGCAAATCGTCTGTGGCGCGCAGAACTTCCATGCGGGCGACAAGGTGCCGCTCATCCTGCCCGGCGCCTCGCTGCCCATGAAGCCGGGCGACAAAGAGCCGTTCACCATCAAGGTCGGCAAGATTCGCAGCGTGGAGTCGCACGGCATGATGTGCTCGCCGACGGAACTGGGCTTGCCCGACGTGGTGGATGGCCTGCTCCTGCTCCGCGCCGATGCGCTGGTCGGCCAGCCCTTCGCCGAGTATCTCGGGCGCGCGGGCAGCGACGTGATTTACGACCTCGAAGTCACGCCGAACCGCCCTGACCTTAACAGCGTCATCGGCATAGCACGCGAGATTGCGGCGCTCACGGGGAACGAGCTGAAGCTGCCAGCGGTCAGTGGTCAGCAGTCAGCGGTCAGCGCGGAAGTGACGGAGTTCGTCGCGGTGCAGAACGAAGAGCCGGAGCTTTGCCCGCGCTACACGGCGCGCGTTGTGACCGGCGTGAAGGTCGGGCCAAGTCCCGATTGGTTGCGGCAGACGCTGGAGAAGGTCGGCATCCGCAGCATCAACAACGTGGTGGACGTGACGAACTACGTGATGCTGGAAACTGGCCAGCCGTTGCACGCGTTCGATTACCATCTCATCGCCAAGGGCGCGGACGGCAAGCCCGCCATCGTTGTCCGCCGCGCCGCCGCCGGGGAGAAGTTCAAGACGCTCGACAACCAAGAGCGCACTTTGACCGCCGATATGTTGCTCATCGCCGACGAGCAAAAGGGCATCGCGCTCGCGGGCGTCATGGGCGGCGCGAACACCGAGATTCGCGACGACACGAAGGACGTGCTCATCGAGAGCGCTTACTTCTCTCCGACCAACATCCGTCGCACCAGCAAGGCCCTCGGCCTCCGCAGCGAGAGCAGCTACCGCTTCGAGCGCGGCTGCGACGTGGGGATTGCGGACTACGCGAGCCAACGCGCGGCGCAGCTCATTCTGGAAATTGCCGGCGGCACGCTCGTGCCCGGAGCTGTGGACACGTATCCGAAGCCCGCCGAGCGGAAGGAAGTTGCGCTGCAGTTTGCCAAGACCACCGAACTGCTTGGGGTCGCCATCGAGCCGGAGCAACAAGCCAAGTTCCTCACGAGCCTCGGCCTGACCCAATCGGCAATCGGCAATCGGCAATCGGCAATCTTCTCTATTCCCACCTTCCGCGTGGACCTCAAGCGCGACGTGGACCTCATCGAGGAAATCGCCCGCCTGCACGGCGTAGACAAAATTCCCAGCACCGCCCCGCGCGGGGCCGTCGGCACGAATGCCTTCGACGCCGTGTATGACCAACTCGCCGACGTGCGTCGCCTGCTCACCGGACTCGGTTTGAACGAGGCGCAAGGCCAGACGCTCGTGAGCCACGCGAATTGCCGCCTCCCGGAGGCCGAGGTCGTGAAGCTGGCCAACCCCCTCAGTGCGGACATGGACGTGCTGCGCCCGAGCCTGCTGCCCGGACTGCTGGACACGCTTCGGCACAACCTGCACCACAAGAACCACGACGTGGCGCTGTTCGAGATGGGCCGCGTCTTCACGAACGTGAACGGCCAGCCGAAGGAGGAACGCCGTGTCGCCATCGCCCTCACCGGCCAGCGCGCGGTGGCGTTCTGGAGCGGCGACGACCGCGACGCGAAGTTCGATGCGATGGACTTGAAGGGGCTTGTCGATGACCTACTGGAGCACTTCGGCCTGCGTGGCATCATGTTCGGCCAGCGCGCCGAGCCGACCGCGCTGTTCCTCGAATCCGCCACCATCACGCTCGGCGGCAAGCTGCCGCTGGGTGAGTTGGGCCAGTTGCTTCCCGCGCTCGCGAAGCACTACGACTTGCGCGACGCCGTCTTCCTCGCCGAGCTGCGCCTCGACGAACTCTTCGCCCGCCGCAACGCGACGAAGTCCTTCAAGCCGCTACCGCAGTTCCCCGCCAGCCGCCGCGATGTCGCGATACTCGTCCCCGAAGCCACCACGCATGACGCCGTGCTTCAGGCCGTGAAGCAGGCCCGGCCCGCGAACTTGGAGAGCGTGGAACTGTTCGATGTCTTCCGTGGCAAGAACGTGCCCGTCGGCCAGAAGAGCCTGGCCTACGCCTTCACATACCGCGCCGCCGACAAGACGCTCACGGACAACGACGTGAACGCGGCACACACGAAGGCCGTGGACGCGCTGAAGCAGAAGTTGCAGGCGACGGTGCGGGAGTAGTCGGAGGAGCGCCGAGCATTGCTCGGCGCTCCGCTGCGTTACCTACGCCAGCGCCTTCCGAATCACTTCCCCGCGCACGCCAGTAATGCGCTGCTCCAGCCCTTGGTAGAAATACGTTAGCCGCTCATGGTCCAGGCCCATGAGGTGTAGAATCGTCGCGTGCAAATCGGAGACGTGGTGGCGCTCCTCGACGGCCTCGAAGCCCAGCTCGTCCGTCGCGCCGATGAACTGGCCGCCCTTCACGCCCGCGCCAGCGAGCCACATGGAGAAGCCGTGCCAGTTGTGGTCGCGGCCCGGCTTGCCCACGCCTTCGCTCGTGGGGGTGCGGCCGAACTCGCCGCCCCAGACCAGCAACGTCTCGTCCCACAGGCCGGTGCGCTTGAGGTCGGCGATGAGCGCGGCGATGGGCTTGTCCGTCTCGCCCGCGTGGAGCGTGTGATTCTTGATGCAGTCGCTGTGACCGTCCCAAGTGTCTTCGAGATGGCCGCCGCCGGAGTAGAGCTGCACGAAGCGCACGCCCTTCTCGACGAGTCGGCGCGCGACGAGACACTTCGCGCCGAAGTCGGCGGTGAGCGGATGGTCGAGACCGTAGAGTTCACGCGTCGCGGCGGGTTCGTCCTTCAAGTCCACGACGCCCGCCGCGCTGGTCTGCATCTGGTAGGCAAGTTCGTAGGAGAGAATGCGCGCGGCCAGCTCGGACTCCTGCGGGCGCTCGCGGCGATGCTGTTCGTTCAGCTCGGCGAGCAGGTCGAGCGAGCGGCGTTGCGCGCGCGGGCTGACACCCTCGGGCGTGGCGAGGTCGAGGAGCGGGTTGCCCTTGCTGCGGAAGAGCGTGCCCTGATACGCGGCGGGCATGTAGCCGCCGGTCCAGTTCGACGCGCTGCCAATCGGCCCACCACGCGGGTCGGTCATCACCACGAAGCTGGGCAGCGCGGCGTTCATGGTGCCGAGGCCGTAGCTCAACCACGCGCCGAGGCTGGGCCGCCCGATGAAGATGCTGCCGGTGTTCATCTGGAGGCAGCCGGAAGCGTGCGCCGCCGTGTCCGTGTAAAGCGAGCGCAGGACGCAGAGGTCATCGGCGAACTTCGACGTGTGCGGGAACAGGCTGCTGATGGGCAGACCACTCTGACCGTGCGCCTTGAAGTCGAACGGCGTCTGCATCAGGTAGCCGACCGGCCGGCCGTTCGAGCCGACGGCCTTGACCTTGCCGGCGTAGGGTTTGCCATGGTGCTTCGCCAACTCGGGCTTGGGGTCGAACGTGTCCACCTGGCTGGGCGCGCCGTTCATGAAGAGGAAGATGACGTGCTTGGCCTTGGTGGGGAAATGCGGCGCTCGCGGGGCCAGCGGCGACTGCGCGACCGGCGACGCAGCCTGAGCGGAGGCGAAGAAACCGTCACGCTGAAGGATGTCCAGCAAGCCCAGCCCCGCGAAGCCCGCGCCCGCCTGCCACAGGAACTCGCGGCGCGTGCGCCCGCAGGGAGGAATCTGCGGGCGGAAGCGTGAGGAATGAAAGCGGAAGCTCATTCCCCACTCCACCGCCAGGCCAGCGCCAGGAGAAACGCCACGACCACTAATTCAGCCAATGCAAACACTGGCTTGTGTGCCGCCAGATGGTCCACCGCAGTCATTGCGGTGGCCCCGCAGATGAACGGGACAAACAGACCGAGGCATCGAGCGCCATTGCTGGGCTTGGCCGCTTTACTCGGTAGCGGTGTCGTGGGTGATTCTGAGGGGCTCATAAGGGTCGCAATCTGTTCCTTCACTACCGGACGGTCAATCTGGATAAACAAACTCGTTCAGGTTCAGCACCACACGGCACATCTGGGTGAGCGCGTCGTGGGCGGCTTCATCGGCGGAGATTGATTTGCTGGCCGCAGCGGCTTCCTTGAGTTGGTTGGCGGTTTCCTCGGAGAGGAAGCGTTGCATCGCGGTGAGTTCCTCAGGCTTCGGCGAGCGGGCCAGCGCGAGCTGCCACGCGCGTTCGATTTGGGCGGCGGGAACTGCCCCGGCCTCGCGCCGGAGGCGGTCGGCGAAGTGGCGGGCCTGGCGGTTCACGAACGCGCCGTTGAAGAGCGTGAGCGCCTGTGGAGCGACGCTCGTGACGGCGCGCTTGTCGCTGCTCTGCGTGGTGTCGCACACGTCCAGCACTTCGAGCAGCGGCACCATGAACGAGCGTTTCAGGAAGGCATACACGGTGCGGCGTGAGGCGTCGGCCTGGTCGAAGGGCTTCCAGATTTTGTCTGGGTCGCTGCTACCGGCGAGCGCCTCCTTCGGCACCTCGGGATACATGCTCGGCCCGCCCACGCGCAGGTTCAGTCGCCCGCTCATCGCGAGCATCGAGTCGCGGATGGCCTCGACCTCGAGGCGGCGGTAGGGGAAGTGGGAGAGGAGCAGGTTCTCCGGGTCGATCGTCGCGGAGGAGTGTTCAGTGTTCAGTAAGTCAGTGTTCAGTTTTGCCTTCGCCGCGCCTGCGCCGGACTTCGACTGAACGCTGAACACTGAATACTGCTTACTTCCCGACGCCTGCTGCCACGTCGCGCTCGCGAGTATCAGCCGGTGCAGCTTCTTCACCGACCACCCGCCTTCCTTCACGAACCAGTCGGCCAGCCAGTCGAGCAACTCCGGGTGCGTGGGCGCGGTGCCGATGAGGCCGAAGTCGCTGGGCGTGCGCACGAGGCCCTCGCCGAAGTGGTGCTGCCAGACGCGGTTCACGATCACGCGCGCGGTGAGCGGGTTGTCCGCGCTGGCGATCCAGTTCGCGACCGTGAGCCGGCGGCGCGTGGTGAACTCGTCGGGCGCGGGGAAGGCCGGCTGCTTCGCCGTGAGCGCCACGGGCACGGCGGGGAACACCTCCGGGCCGGGGTTGTGCGCGCTACCGCGCAGCAGGACGAAGGTCTTCGGGGCGGCGGGAGATGGCTCGCTCGGGAAGTAGCCGCGCGGCAGGTCGGGCGTCGCGCGGCGCAGTTCGGCGAGGGTGGCTTCGGTGGCGGTGAGTTTCTCGCGAGTTTCGGCGGGCAGCGCTTTGGCCAGCTCTGATTCCAACTGCGGCGTAAACTTCTTCACCAGCTCCTTCTGCGCGGGGGTTTGCTGCTTCGCTTCGGTGCGGATGGCCGCGACTGCATCGGCGGGCAGGGCGGATTTGCCGCCGGCGAGGAACTCGGTGCGGAACACGGAACGCGCGGCCTCCATCTCCTTGGTCAGCGTCGCGATGCGCTGGTCGCGCTCGGCCAGTGCCGTCAATTCCACGCGTGTGCCGACGGGCGCGTCGAGGTCACTGCGGCCGGACTGCGTGCGCTTCAGCGGCGCGAAGACTGCGGCGAGGCTGTAGTAATCGCGCGCGGTGAGCGGGTCGAACTTGTGGTCGTGGCAGCGCGCGCACCCGAGCGTGACGCCGAGGAAAGCCTGCGACGTGGTGCGGATCATGTCGTCCACTTGGTCCGCGCGGTCCTGCAACGAGTCGGCGGGCTCGTCGTCCCACGGGCCGAGGCGGTGGAAGCCGGTGGCGATGAGCGTCTCGGCGTTCGCGTCGGGCAGTTCGTCGCCGGCGATCTGCTCGCGGATGAAGCGGTCGTATGGCTTGTCCGAGTTGAAGGCGGCGATGACGTAGTCGCGGTAGCGCCAGACGCTCGGCTTGGCGGCGTCGCGTTCGTAGCCGTTCGACTCCGCGTAGCGCGCGAGGTCGAGCCAGTGGCGACCCCAGCGTTCGCCGTAGTGCGAGGAGGCGAGGAGGGAGTCAACGAGATTGGCGATTGCGGATTGCCGAATGCCGATTGGGGATGGCTGTAGGAACGCCTCGACTGCGTCCGGGGCTGGCGGCAGGCCGAGTAGGTCGAGGTGGAGGCGACGGATGAGCGTGCGCGGGGCGGCGGGGGGCGAGGGCTGAAGTCCATTCTCCTCCAGCTTCGCGAGGATGAAGTGGTCAATCGGGTTTTGCGGCCACGACTGGTTCTTCACGGCGGGGAGTGGTGGTCGCACGGGCGGGACGAAGGCCCAGTGCTTGGCGGCGCTGTCGGCAGGCCAAGACGCGCCTTCCGCAATCCAGCGGGTGAGCAAGGCGACTTGCGCCGAAGTAAGCGCGCCGCCCTTCGGTGGCATCAGCTCGTCTGGGTCGTGGGTGGTGATGCGCTTGATCAACTCGCTCTGCGCGGGTGCGCCGGGGACGAGCGTGGGTTGCTTGGACTTGCCGCCCTTGAGCGTGGCTTCGCGGGAGTCGAGGCGCAGACCGCCCTTCGCATGCTCGGCGTCGTGACAAGCGAGGCAGCGCTTGACCAGCAGCGGACGGACCTCGCGGGTGAAGTCAACGGGCGCGGCGGACGCCGCCGACCCCGTCAGGCCGAGGCACGCGAGGGCGCGAACGATGGTTTGCCAGAGCGTGGACACGGCGCAGTGATACGCCGGGCGGGCGGGCGGATCAAGGGAGTCGAAGCGCTGGGAGCGTTGGTCGTGGTAGCCACACGCCCGGCCAAAGCGCCAGAGGGCTGGCGCAGTCCAAAACCTCGCGGTCCGCCACGCCCGCGCGCCAGTCGGAACGCGACGTAGTCCACGGTCACTTCTGCTTTTTGCCTTCTGGCTTCTCCCTCACCCCTTCACCTGCGCGAGTGCGTGCGTGAGGTAGGGCAGGAGCTGCTTCTTGCGGGAGACGACGCCGTCGAGTTGGAAGATGCCGGGTTCGAGTTGGGGGTAGTCCACTTGGTCCATGAAGCTCTTCGCGCCGGCCAGCAGAAGCAGTGAGCTTTGCAGCACCACGTCGGTCACGAGCAGCGCGGCGAAGAGGTAACCCTTCTCCGCGCGGTGCTCTTCCAGCGCAGTCAGCACTTCGGCCTTGCGCTTCCAAAATTGGTCGAAGCCCAGTTCCTCGATCTGCGCGACGCTGAAGGCGCGGCCGTTCTCGAGGTATTCCTTGCAGTCGGTGGTGATGGCCTGCGCGGCGGGCTTGGTGGTGAGGACGGAGCCGGAGGCGAAGAGTTTCTCGGTGAACTCGGTGGCGTTGACGCCGGAGAGGGTCTCGAGCTTGGCGAGGATTTCCGCGTCGCGGGCGGTGGTGGTGGGCGAGGTGAGGTTGAGAGTGTCGGAGACCAGGCCGGCGAGGAGCAGACCGGCGATGCTGGGTGTCAGCTCCACGCCGTAGCGGAAGAAGCAGTCGGCCACGATGGTGCTGGTGGAGCCGACGGGTTCGTTGCGGAAGAGAATGGGCTGCTGCGTGGTGAGCGCGCCGATGCGGTGGTGATCAATGATTTCAAGGATCTCGACTTTGTCCGCGCCAACGACGGCTTGGGAGAGCTCGTTGTGGTCCACGAGGATGAGCTTACGGTCCACCTTCTTGAGGAAGTCGGACTTGGACAGGATGCCGATGGTGCGGCCCGCTTGGTCCACGACGGGGAAGGCTTGGAAGGCGGACGCCGTGGCGACGGGTTGCACTTCGGTGAGCGACTCATCCTCGCGGAAGGTGAGGAAGTGCTCGTGGAGCATGTGGCTCACGGCGATGGCTCCGCGCGCGAGCATCGCGGTGGTGGCACTGTCGTGCGGGGAGACGATGAGGCTGACTTCGTTCTTCTTCGCGGCCTCGATGGTCTTGGGCTCGACCTGCAAGCCGCCGGTGACGATGACGAGGCGCACGCGTTCGCGGATGGCGAGGTTCTGGATGTCCCATCGGTCGCCCACGACGACGACGAGTTTCTCGCGCGGGTAGCTGTCGAGGCGTTCGGAAAAGGCTTCGAGGCTCATCGCGCCAATCATGAGGATGAGGTCTTCCTCCCGGTCCGGCTCGACGGCGAAGAGCAGGTTGCCCTCAAGCGTGCGGGCGAGGTGGCGGATGGAGGAGACGACGCGGCGGGAGTCGAAAAGGCGGCTGCCGGCGGGGAAGAAGAACTTGCTCAACTTGAAGAGCGAGAGCAGGCCGCGACAGGAGCGGTCCTCGTTGAGCACGGGCAACACGCGGATGTTGCGGTCGTCCATGATGCCCAGGGCCTCGGAGATGGAGGCGGTGGGCGGGACGGCGATGACGTTGGACTGCATGACGTCGCGCACCTTGGGCGACACGTCGGAGACGAAGCGCGGCGGTGGGACAAGGAAGGTCTTGAGGACGAAATCAATGCGGTCGTTGGTGTCGCCGCAACGGGCGGCTTCGACGTTGCGCATGCCGGTGCGGCGCTTGAACTCGGCGTAACCGATGGCCGAGCAGATGGCGTCGGTGTCAGGATTCCGGTGGCCGATAACGAGAATGTCGTTCATGGGTGCGCGGCGCGGACGCCGGGGCCGCAGTGCAATAGCGGGAGGAAGGCGGCGTCGCAATGCTGAAACTCACGCCGTTGGCAGCCAGGAGGTAATTGGACACCCGCGCTGCGGCCCCGGCACCCAGATGCTCACCTCAACTCATGGGAGGCCGACACGACGTGCTAGCCGCGCTGAGAGACCATGAACCCGGTCGGGCCGCGCTGCTGCGCGGCTCGACCAGATTCATGGGTAGTTTCCACGGCCCAACGACTCTGCCTTCGGCCGGAACGATGCGGACAGGAAGTTGAAATGCTTCTGCCCCCACTTCGCTGACTGAGCTGAACGGTCCCTGCTCCGAAGGCGCGGTTTTCGTTCCGTGCCTACTCCCTGATTCCGTCCCGCTGCCTGCGAGGGCGCTTGAAGCGCGGCGCGTTTCTCCCTAGCGTCGGCCCCGCACTTTGAACTGAACCAACTTAACTATCTGCATGAGCGTCCTCGTTGTCGGCACCACGGCCCTTGATTCCATCAAAACCCCCAGCGCGGAAAACCCGCGCCTACTCGGCGGCTCCGCCAGCCACGCGGCCATCGCCGCAAGCTTCTTCGCGCCGACCAAGCTGCTCGGCGTGGTGGGCGGCGACTTCCCGGCGAAGTATCTCAAGCTCTACCAGAAGCACGGCATCGAGCTCGCCGGGCTCGAACGCGTGAAGGACGGCCAGACCTTCCACTGGTCCGGTGAATACGAGGTCAACATGAACAACCGCCGCACGCTCAACACCGTGCTCGGCGTCATCGAGAATTGGTCGCCGAAGCTGCCGGGCGATTACGAGACCACGCCTTACGTGCTGCTCGCGAACATCTCGCCGCCGGTCCAGCACGCGGTCGTGGACCAGTTGACCAAGCCCAAGTTCATCGTCGCCGACACGATGGACCTCTGGATGAACATCATGCTCCCAGACCTGCTCCGCCTGCTCAAGCGCGTGGACGCCTTCGTCCTCAACGAAAGCGAGGCACACCAGCTCACGAAGGAGGACAACGTCTTCAGCGCCCTGAAGAAGATTCACAAGCTCGGACCCAAATACATCATCATCAAAAAAGGTTCCCACGGCGCGGTGTTGTCCGGCCCGAACGGCTTCTTCATCGCCCCGGCCTACCCGCTCAAGAAGGTCGTGGACCCCACGGGCGCGGGCGATTCGTTCGTCGGCGGCATGATCGGCTACCTCGCCAGCGCCAAGGGCGACATCGAGAAGAACCTCCGCCGCGCCATCATCCACGGCACCGTCACCGCGTCGTTCTGCTGCGAAGGCTTCGGCGTCGTGGCGACCACGAAGGCGACGCGGCCGGCGATTGATGCGCGGGTGAAGGAACTCGAAGCACTCGCGCGATTCTGAACTGTCACCTGCCCACGGCACCCAACGTCCAACCCGCCACTTGAACATGAAACTGACCTCGCTCCTCGCGCTCACCGCCACCCTGTCCTTCACCGCCCTCGCCGCTGACTCCGGCGGCTGGACCGTTCACTTCGACGGCAAGGCCGTGAATGGTTTGCGCGGCTACAACCAGACCACGTTCCCTGAGCAAGCGTGGAAGATTGAGGACGGCACCCTCAAGACCATCCCCCGCACGGCGGGCGGCAAGCCGACCGACCTCGCCACCGAACAGGTCTTCACCGACTTCGAGTTCGAGTGCGAGTGGAAGGTTTCCCCCGGCGGCAACAGCGGCATCATCTACCGCGTGAAGGAAATCCCCGGCAAACCCGCCTACGCCACCGGCCCCGAGATGCAGGTCCTCGACGACGAGAAGCACCCGGACGGCAAGGCGAACTTCCCCAAGCGCACCGCCGGCTCGCTCTACGACCTCATCGGCAAGGGCATGAAGGACAAGACCTACAAACCTGCTGGCGAGTGGAACAAGTCCCGCCTCGTCATCAAGGCCAACAACGTCGAGCACTGGCTCAACGACACGCAGATCGCCACCTACAAGTGGGGCAGCCCCGAGATCAAGGCGATGCTTGAGACCAGCAAGTTCAAGGGCTGGGCGGGCTTCATGGAGCAGGCCGAGGGACGCGTCGTCCTCCAGCACCACGGCGAGGAAGTCTGGTATCGCAACATCCGCTCGCGGAAACTGTAAGCCACCCTATCACGGTTCAACTAAACCCTCATGAAAGCCCTCCTCGTCCTCCTCGCCCTCCTCGCCCTCGCGACCGCCGCCGTCGCCGCCGACCTTAACACCCTCACCCCCGCCGAGCAGAAGGACGGTTGGAAGCTCCTCTTCGACGGCAAGTCCCTCGCCGGCTGGCGCACTTACAAGGAAGGCGGGAAGATTGGCGCGGGCTGGATCGTCGAAGACGGCCTGCTTAAGAAGCAGGCGAAGATCTCCGGCGGCGACATCATGACCGAGCAACCCATCAGCGGCAGCGCCGACTGGGAGTTGTCGTGGGAATGGCGCATCGCCAAGGCGGGCAACAACGGCATCAAGTATTTCATCACCGAAGCCCGCAAAGGCACCCTTGGCCACGAATACCAGATGCTCGACGACGACGGCCACCCCGACGGCAAGATTGGCCCGCACCGGCAGACCGCGTCCTTCTACGACGTGCTCCCACCCGCGAAAGACAAGCCCACCAAACCCGTCGGCGAGTGGAATGCCTCCCGCATTGTCGTGAAAGGCAACCTCGTCCAGCACTGGCTCAACGGCGCGAAGGTCCTCGAATACGAGCTGGGCAGTGACGCCGTGAAGGCCGCCGTGGCCAAGAGCAAGTTTGCCAAGATCGGCGACTTCGGCACCAAGGTGACCGGCCACATTCTCCTCACCGACCACAACGACGAGTGCTGGTTCCGCAACGTGAAGCTCCGCACGGTGAAGAACTGAGCTTTGCCGGAGTGCCGATTATTGCTCGGCTTGCTCTCAGATCCTGATTGACCCTGCCGAGCGGTGCGCGGCGCTCGACCGTTTCATGCTTCCGCCGCCGCGTTACCTCCGCTTCACTTTCATACATGAAAATTGTTGTCCTTGATGGCTACACGCTGAACCCCGGTGACTTGAGTTGGGCTGCCTTGCAGGCGCTGGGCACTTGCGAAATCCACGACCGCACGCCGGCGGACCAAGTCGCGGCGCGCTGTGCGGGCGCGGAGGTGGTCATCACGAACAAGGCGCTGTTGCCGCGCGAGGTCATCGGGGCGTTGCCGGGGCTGCGCTTCATCGCGGTGACGGCAACGGGCTTCAATGTCGTGGACGCCGTCGCGGCCAAGGAACGCGGGATTCCGGTGAGTAACGTGCCGCTCTACGGCACGCGGGCAGTGGCACAGTTCACCATCGCGTTGCTGCTGGAGCTTTGTCACCGCGTCGGGGCCCATGCGGACTCGGTGCGCGCGGGCGATTGGGTGAAGTCGGCGGACTGGTGCTATGCGCGCTTCCCGCTGCTGGAGCTGGACGGGCTGACGTTCGGGGTCGTGGGCTGGGGGCGCATCGGGCAGGCGACGGCGGAGATCGCACGGGCACTGGGGATGAAGGTCATTGCTGCCAGCCGCTCGCCGAAGCCACCGAAAGATGGCGTGGAGTTCGTGGACATGGACACATTGTTCCGCCGGGCGGATGTCGTGAGCCTGCATTGCCCGCTCACGCCGGAGACGAAGAATCTGGTGAATGTGGAGCGGCTGGCGCTGATGAAGCCGTCGGCTTTCTTGCTGAACACGAGCCGGGGTCCGCTGCTGGACGAAGCCGCTGTCGCTGCCGCGCTGAACAGTGGGCGCATCGCCGCTGCGGGGCTAGACGTGCTCTCCACCGAGCCGCCGAAGGCCGACAACCCGTTGCTCACCGCGAAGAATTGTCTCATCACGCCGCACCAGGCTTGGGCCGCGAAGGCTGCACGCGCGCGGCTGATGGAGACGACGGTGGCGAACGTGAAGGCGTTCCTCGCCGGCAAGCCGGAGAACGTGGTGAACGGGTGAAGCGATTTGCCCGCGAAACACGCGAAAGGGCGCGAAATGGGACAAGCTTCAGCTTCTTATTTGCCGAGGCTCTGCTCATAGAGCCAGTGCTGGGATCATCGCACCTTCGCGTGTTTCGCGTGTTTCGCGGGCACGATTTCGGAGATGGATGACAGGCAGGATGCCTGTCCTACTTGGGCAACAACTGCACCGCATCGGCGTGGACGTTGCCGTCGGCGGGCTTGCCGCCGAGGGTGACTACGGCGGGTTGGCCGGGGGCGAACTTGAACGTGCCAAGGCTGATGAAGTTTTGCGGGAGCGGCGGTTTCACGCGCTGGTTGATGGTGGCTTCTTTCACGCCGTCGGCGCTCTCGATGGCGACGCGTGTGTTGGTGGCGCGGTTCTCGTGCGGGCTGTAGCTGACGCGGACTTCGTAGTCGCCGGCCTTTTCCACCTTGAACTCGTAGCGGGCTGCGCCTTCTTCCTTCGCGCCCCGGTAGCGGTAGCCGGTCGCAACGTAGGGCTGGAGGGAGGGGTTGCCGGCGACGGTCCACTTGCCGGTGAGCTTGGCTTGGGCGTCGTCGAGGACGAGGCCGGGGAGTTTCTTCGGGTCGAGGCCGGCTTGGATGTCATCGCCGGCGGCGGCGATGACTTGCGCGGGCAAGGGTTTGTAATCCGCTGGGAGTTTCGGCTCGTCGCTCACGTTGTCGCGGCGGGCGGCTCCGGGCAGTTTGAGCAAGGCTTGGAGTTCGGGGAGGTGTGAGTGATACACGGCGCGCGGGGTGGTGCTGTGCTTGATGCAGAGGCTCGCGGCCTTGCCGACAACTTCGCCAATCATGCCGCCGGTCTTCATCACGCGCACGGTGCCGAGGGCTTCGTGGGTGACGCTGACGTTGCGACCGGCCATGAAGAGGTTCTCGACGTTGCGTGAGTAGAAGCAACGGTAGGGCACGGGGTAGCCGTGCTGGCGGTCCACGCCTTTGTCGAAGACGGCTTTGGAGATGAAGGGGTCGTTCGGGAACTTCTTGGCGTATTGCTCCTTCGGGTAGTGGAGGTCGATGTCCCAGGTGGTCGGCACCGTGCCGTCGGGGAACTGCTTCTTCGACACGATGTCTTCGCGGGTGAGGATGACATCGCCGAGGAGCTGGCGGCTTTCGCGAGTGCCGCCGATGTGGGCGACCCATTCGAGCTTGGCGTTGGCGTGTTCGGCCTTGCCGTCCTTGTTCTTCATGGCGTTGAACGCACCGAAGATGGCGCGGAAGTTCCAGTCGCGCGTGGATTCGAGTTCGAGGATGGGGTGCTTGTTGAAGCCGCTTTCCCAGAACCACTCGGCGTGGCCGCGGCGCGGATAGGGGAAGTCGTCCATCACGAGGTCGAGCGCCCACGGGGTGTTGGGGAAAGGGGTCGCCGCGCCGGCGTCTTTCCAGCGCCACATGTTGCTCATGCCTAGGTGGCCGTCGTCCTTCGTGGTATGGTCCGCGCCGGCGAGCGCGCCGATGCCCGCGTGGCCGGTGCTGTCCACGAAGAGCGTGCCGGCGAAGCGCCGGATGTGACCGGTGCGGGTGTCGAAGGCGGTGATGGACTTGAGGCGGTTGCCGTCCTTCTCGACGCGGAAGGCGTGGTGGTTGAGGAAGAGGGAAATCTTCGGCTCGGCGCGGACGAGGGCTTCCTTCTTCGCGTCGCCGAACTCCTCGAACGTGCCGGGGGAGGACTTTGCGCGGTCAGTGAACTCCTCGACGATTTCGCCAAGCATCGGGTAGAGGCCGCGCCGAATGCCGCCCATGGCCCAGACGCGGATTTCGGAGCTGCCGTTGCCGCCGAGCACGGGGCGGTTCTGGATGAGCGCGACTTTGCAACCCATGCGGGCCGCTGCGAGCGCTGCCCCCATGCCGCCGTAGCCGCCGCCGACCACGACGAGGTCAAACTGCCCGGCTTCCTCGGGCTTCTCGGGCAAGCCTGCGAGCGTCATGCGCCACGGGGCGAAGGGCGCGGAGTCGTTTGCGGGGCGGAAGACGGGGTCGGTGGTGAGGAGGATGGCGTCGCAACGGCCGTTGAAACCGGTGAGGTCGTGGAGGGCGAGGGTGGCTTCGGGCTTGGTGAGGTTCACGGAACCGCCGTCGTGCCACGCCCAGTCCGCGCCTTGGGTGCCGAAGGTTTCCTTGAGCGGCGTGCCGTCCACGAGGACTTGGAACTTGCCGGGCGCGCCGGGGGCCTTCCAGCGCCCGACCCAGTCCATCGTGCGGACCCAGACGCGCCAGGTGCCGGCTTGCGGGAGCTTCACGGTGGTGGTGGCGTCTGCGACGGGCGTGCCGAGGCCGTGCGCCATGAGGTAGGGCGAACCCATCGTCTCGATGAACTGCGTGTCGAGCACCCAGCCGCCGGGAGCTTTGAAGGATTCGGCCTCGATGAGGACGGTGGCGGCGGGCGCGCGCACGGCGAGGAGGGTGAGAGCGAGGAGGAGGGGTTTCACGGGAAGTAAGCAGTGTTTAGTGGTCAGTGTTCAGTGGGCGCCCACCCGGGTGAGTCCGAGGCTGGCGACACGCCGCTATTGATTAAGCAAGACCACCTGCATGTGCGGACGGTCCAATGCGTAGAACTTACCCGCAGGCGGCGTGGGCAGGGCTTTGAGGTATTTGCTGGTGACGAGGACGCTGAAGTCTGCCGGCATTTTGCCATTGGCTTCGTTATAGCGTTGCAAGGCCTCGGTCAGCGTCCGGTCAATGGGAGAGGTTTTGGAGGAGTTCGGTGGTGCGGTCGGGAGGCGGTCCTCAATTCGGTCCACGCCCGGGGCGCTGACGGGGTGTGTGGCAGCGGGCACAGCTCCGGCACTCGGAACGGTGGGCACAGGAGTGAGGGGTGGCTTGGCCGACTGCTCGGTCGGAGCAGTCGGAACCGGGGTCGGAGCGACGGGCTTTTTCCTACAAGCAGAGGTTAAGGAGACAACCAGCAACAAGGCGAGGGGGAGGACTTGCTTCATGGGATCAAAAGGCGCGGGTGTAACTGTTGCCGAAGGGGGCGCTCCAGTCGTCGGTGGCAGGTATGAATCCGAAATCGCCGCTGCGCAGCTTCTCCGCTTTGCGAAATTCAGCGTGGCCATCCAAGAATGGCAGCATACCGCCGTTTTGGTGAATGACGGAATAATTCTCAAGGAGGTTTAGCGTGTTGGGGGTCGCCACGGTGAAGTGCCACCATTGGTAAGTTCCGGCGGCCGCACTCACCAAGCGAGGCCGTAGGAAGGCCGTGTTGCGGCTCTCGAACAGCTCTTGGAGAAAGATAATCGCGGAGGGATTGGGGACCTGCTCGACGCGGACGGGCGTGCCGCCGGGGATGCTCATAACGGCGGCGTTGCCGAGGTAGCTGGTGCTGTTAGTTGGGTTGGGCTGACCTTGAACCGTCGGTGTGCCGGGAGGACTGAGCGGATTCGGACGGGCGGCGGAGCAGGTGAAAGTTGGGGAGTTACTGGAAAGGTAGGGCTGGAGCGAACCGAGGAAGTTGGCCGTGGGCGCCGTGGCGAAGTCGATGACGCCGTCGTTGCCGACTGGGCTTCGTTCGTCGTAGCTGCCGGCGTAAAGGGTGTAAGCCAGCGCGACTTGCTTCATGTTGTTCAAGCACTTGGTCTGCTTCGCCTTCTCCTTGGCCTTCGACAGCGCCGGCAACAGCATGCCCGCTAAGATCGCGATGATGGCGATGACGACGAGGAGTTCGATGAGGGTAAACGCGGTCCGGCGTTCGTGGTGCGCGCTGAAGGAAGTGGTCTGCATGTAAGCTGGTGACTGGGGCGAACGTTAGCCGCTGCTTCGCTCGAATCAACGCAGATTTCCCAACTCAGGCGCGGCTGGGCTGGCGGAGCGGAACTTCCAGGCCTTCGCGGGCGGCTTCGATGACGAGCGGGGAGTTTTGGCGGGCGGCGAGTTCGCGGGCGTGGGCGACCATGCGGGAGATGCGGGCATCGTCGTGGGTGGGGTCGTGGTGGAAGAGGAAGAGTTGCTTCACCCCGGCGGCGATGGCGGTGGCGACGCTGTCTTCGTAGCAACTGTGGCCCCAGCCGATGTGGGTCTGGTATTCGGCTTCGTCGTATTGGGAGTCGAGGACGAGGACATCCACGCCGCGCAGAAACTCGATTAGTTTCTGGTCCTCGGCGCGGCAGTAGTCCTGGGTGGCTTGGCCTTGCTCGCCGCCAGCGCGGGGGTGGAGGCGCATCCGGGCGTAGGATTCATGGTCGGGGAGGAAGGCGATGGAGCCGGTGCTAGTGTCCACGCGGTAGCCAACGCAGATGCCGGGGTGGTTGGCGAAGATGGAGCGGACGCGGACAGGGCCGACGTGGAACTCCATTTCAAGCTGCTCGAAGAAGGTGATATTGCTGGGGAGCTGGCGCAGGCCGATGGGGAAGTAGTTGCTCTCCATCTGGACGACGAGAGTGCTTTCGAGGCCTTTGCGGTAACCTTCGTAGCCGGTGATGCGGACGGAGTTGTTCGGGCTATAGGCGGGGGCGAAGAAGGGGAAGCCTTGAATGTGGTCCCAGTGCGTGTGGGTGAGGAGCAGGGTGAGTTCCAGGGAACGGCCTTTGAACTCGGTGGCGAGCTGCTGGCCAAGCAGGCGGATGCCGGAGCCGGAATCGAGGATGATGAGCTGGCCGTCGGCGCGGAGTTCGAGGCAGGTAGTGTTGCCGCCGTAGAAGACGGTGTTCGGCCCCGGGGTGGGAATGGAGCCGCGAACGCCCCAGAAGCGGAGGAGGTTGCCGACGGGGAGTTGGGCGGCGGGGGCAGGGGTGTCGAACACGCTGGGGGACGGAGGTTCGGGTGCGACTTCGCTCGTCAAGAGATGCAGGATGTCTTCAGCCAGTATGGGCTTCACCAGATAGTGGTCGGCACCGGACTCGAAGGCATTAAGTCGGTCGGTGGCAAAACTGCGGTGGCTGGTGACGATGATTTTGAGGGCGGAGAGTTGGGCGGACTTGGCGCGAAGGGCGCGACAGACTTGGAAGCCGTTGCACCGGGGCATGAGGAGGTCGCAGATGACGGCGTCGGGGCGGAGCCGGAGGGCGGCGTGGATGCCTTCCTCACCATCCTTGGCCTCGTGGACAGTCCAGCCAGCCGCAGAAAGTGTGCTGGAAAGCACCTTGCGCACGATGGGGTCGTCATCAATCAGCAGGGCGGATTTCATCGAAGGCAGCGCCAGTGTTCACAGAGGCGTTCAAAAGACAAGCTTGGAGCCGCAACTGCAGGATAAAAATAGTTGTTAGAAATCTGCCAGCCCGGCAAAACTATGGTTGAGACGGACATCGAACAAGGCTATCAGGGCCGCCGTCTGCTCTGGCGAACGCAGCAAAACTCAACACGAAACGCATATGTTCTGGAACTGTGGCAAACATCCTGGGATGGATTTGAACCCCAACCTCTACTCCACCCGGCGCGATTTCCTCAACCGGATGGGCACCGGTTTTGGTTCGCTGGCGTTGGCGAGCCTCCTCGCCGACCAGGCCAAGGGCCAGTCCGCCACCGGCGGCTTGCTCGCTCCGAAGCAGCCCCACTACCCCGGCACGGCGAAGCGAGTTTGCCACATCTACTTTAGCGGCGCGCAGTCGCACATTGACACTTGGGACCCGAAGCCCGAGATGGCGAAAGCGGAAGGTAAAACGACTGCGGGCGGAGGTGGCATGGGGCGCGGCAAGATTCTCCCCTCGCCGTTCGAGTTCCCCAAGTCCGGCAAGAGCGGTTTGGAAATTTCCGAGATTTGGACCGAGTTGTCCAAGTGTGTGGACGACATGTGCATCATCCGGTCGAGCTGGACGGACGTCCCGGCGCACGAGGAAGCCACGAAGATCATGACCACGGGCGACTTCCGCCTGCCGAAGCCGTCCATCGGCGCATGGGTCACCTACGGTCTTGGCTCGGACAACCAAAACCTCCCGGCCTTTGTCGCGATGAACCCGCGCGGTTTCCCCAGCGCGGGCAATGTGAACTGGCAGTCGGCCTTCATGCCCGGCGCGTTCCAGGGCACCTACGTGGACCCTACGAACACTCGCATTGAGCAGATCATCGAGAACATCAAGGGTCAGTTCATCGGCTCCAGTGCCGAGCAACGCCAGCAGCTCGACCTCCTCAGTAAGATCAACGAAATCCACAAGCAGAAGCGCCAATCGGACGGCCAGCTTGACGCGCGTATCCAGTCGTTCGAGCTGGCCTACCGTATGCAGACTGACGCCACCGAGGCGTTCGACCTGAGCAAGGAGCCGGACCACATCCTCAAGCTCTACGGTGCTGACGGCATGGGCGAGCAAGCGGTGCAGGCCCGGCAGTTCATCATCGCTCGTCGCCTCTTGGAGCGCGGCGTCAAGTTCGTCCAGTGCTGGAACGGCGGTTGGGATATGCACGCGGGCATTGCCAACGCTGGCAAAGCGCGTGCCGCTGCCCTCGACAAGCCGATGGCTGGCTTCCTAGTTGACCTCAAGCAGCGCGGACTGCTCAAGGACACGCTCGTGGCGGCCAGCACCGAGTTTGGTCGCAGCTCCACGGAAGACGGTCCCGGTGGCCGCACGCACAACGCCAAGGCCTTCGCTTCTTGGCTCGCTGGCGGCGGCGTCAAGGGCGGCACCTTCTACGGCGCGACCGACGAACTCGGCAGCGCGGCGGTGGAGAACAAAGTTCACGTCCACGAGTTCCACTCGACCATCCTGCACGCGCTGGGCTTCGATTCCGAAAAGCTCACCTTCCGCTCCGGTGGTCGCGACTTCCGGTTGACCGACGTGTCGGGTGCGCAGCCGGTCAAGTCGATATTCGCCTGAGTTCTTTGGTGAAACCAAGCCGGGCGCGTGTTTCACCACGCGCCCGGCATTTAGTTTACAGCCGGAAACAATCGAACAGTTCAGCCAGCAGAGTCAGACAAGCCTATGAAACCGATGATGAAATTTGCCGTCGCTGCCGCCGTGGCATGCGCCGCACCGGTCTTCGCGCAAGACCGGCCGCTCACGCCGGAGGAGAACGACTACTTCGAGTCGAAGATCCGCCCCGCACTGATTGAGCACTGTCACAAGTGCCATAGCGGCGACAAGGACGCCAAGGTTAAAGGTGGCCTCCAAGTTGATTCTAAAGCGGGCTTGCTCAAGGGTGGCTCCACCGGCCCCGGCTTGGTTGCTGGCCAGCCCGACCGCTCGCTCATCATCAAGGCTATCCGGTTCACCGACCCGAACCTCCAGATGCCGCCCAAGGATAAGCTCCCGGACTCTGTGATTGCGGATCTCGAGAACTGGGTCCGCATGGGTGCCCCGGACCCGCGCTTCGGCAAGGCTGCCGCCGTGCTGAAGACTGACGAAGACCTTGCGAAGGCCAAGAAACACTGGGCCTTCCAGCCGGTGGTCAAGCCCGAGCCGCCGAAGCCAAAGGCCCACTTGAAGTCATGGATTCAGAACGACATTGACCTGTTCGTGCTCACCAAACTGGAGGAGAAAGGCCTCTTCCCGTCACCCATCGCGGACAAGTGGACCCTCGTGCGCCGCGCCTACTTCGACTTACTTGGGATGCCGCCCACGGCGAAGGAAGCCGAAGACTTCGTCGCTGACGAGTCGAAGGATGCTTGGCCCAAGCTCATTGACAAGCTGCTCGCCTCCCCGCACTACGGCGAGCGTTGGGGCCGCTACTGGCTGGACATCGCTCGCTACGCCGACACGCGTGGCGGCGGCAACAACAACCGCATGGGCGACAATCGCCTGGTTCATGCGTTCACCTATCGCGACTGGGTCGTCAACGCCATCAACGACGACATGCCTTACGACAAGTTCCTCAAGTATCAGATTGCTGCCGACTCTCTTCCTGGGACCGAGGCCAAGCACCTCGCCGCGCTGGGATTCATCACGATGAACCGGTCGGTGAACAACAAGGCCGAGGAGATTGATGACCGCATTGACACGCTCACCCGTGGCACGATGTCCTTCTCGGTCTATTGCGCCCGCTGCCACGACCACAAGTTCGACCCGATCCCGACCAAGGACTACTACTCCCTCTATGGTGTCTTCGACAGCTCGACCTACTCGATGGGCGCGAAGCCGGTCATCCAGAAGGTCGAGGACACGGCTGAGTATCGGGATTACACCGCCAAGAAGGCGAAGGTCGAGGCGGACTTGGAAGGCTATCGCCGCACTGAGCTCGCCAAGTTCGTAATCGAAGCCAAGAACAAGACGGTGGACTACTTGCTCGCCGTCCACTACGCAAACCAAGGCAACACCAACTACATGATTGATGGCCGAGCTGGCCAGCAGCGCTTCGAGGCGTTCACGAAACTTCAGTTCGAAGTCGCTGGTCCGTGGAAGCGCTACCTTACCTCGCACAGCAAGGCCAACGACCCGATTTTCACGCCGTGGGCTGACTACGCGAAGCTCGACGAAAAAGAGTTCGCCGCTAAGAGCAAGGAACTCGCCGCTAAATACATGAGCAAGGATGGCGAACCGATGAAAGGACTCAACCCCCTCGTCGCCAAGGCGTTCTCAACTCCCATCTCGAACATCCGCCTTGTCGCCGACCGTTACGCCAAGCTCTTTTTTGATGCCGAGAAGGCTTGGGTGGGGGCGGTCACCGCTGACTCGAAGAAGAAGAAGGACGATGATGATCCGATGCTGAAAAAGCTTTCGGACCCCGCCTTGGAGCAACTGCGGCAGGTCTTCTACGGCAAAGACTCTCCGGTCAATATCTCCTACGCCACGCTTTCCCGCTTCGACAACGGGCGCATCGCCAACGGTGAAGGGCAATTCACCCTGCTGGCTGATCGCCTCGACGGCACGCATCCCGGGGCTCCGCTCCGCGCGATGGCCATCAGCGACGCTGCTACGCCACGCAACGCGAAGGTCGCGATAAAAGGCGACCCCCGCAATCTCGGCCCCGAGGCCCCGCGTCAGTTCCTCGAAGTGCTCAACCCGAACCGTAAGCTCTTCTCCAGCAAAAACAGTGGTCGGGCGGAATTGGCCGAGGAAATCGCCAGCAAGAACAACCCCCTCACCGTCCGCGTCCTCATCAATCGCACCTGGATGAACCACTTCGGCGGCGCGTTGGTCCGAACTCCAACGGACTTCGGTGTCCGCGCCGATGACCCTACCCACCCGGAGTTGCTCAACTACCTCTCCGCTTGGGTCATGGAGAACGACTGGTCCGTCAAGAAGCTCCACAAGCTCATCATGACCTCGGCCACCTACATGCAGAGCAGCGACGACCGGGCCAAACCCATGCTCACAGACCCCGCGAACCTTTACGCGTGGAAGATGAATCGTCGGCGCCTCGACTTCGAGGGATTCCGCGACTCTCTTCTGACCGTCAGCGGCAAGCTGAACCCCAGCCTTGGTGGTCCGCCGGTAAAAATCACCCCCGAGGGCGGCAACCCGATGAACTACAAGGAAGACCCCTTCCGCCGCACGCTCTACGGCTACATTGACCGTGGCAACCTCTCCTCCCTATACCGCAATTTTGACTTTGCTAACCCAGATGCCACCGTCGGGATGCGGTTTGCCTCCACTGTGCCTCAGCAAGCACTTTACCTGATGAACAGCCCGTTCGTTGGCGAACTCGCACGCTCCATCGTCCATCGCGAAGACGTGAAGAACAAAGTGGATGAAGAGCAGCGCATTGAGATGCTCTACCAGATTTGCTTCCAACGCTTGCCTGTGCCGCTGGAGACCAAGATTGGCATGCGCTTCCTCGAAGAGCAGTCCGGCGTGAAAGGCAGTGACGCGAAGCCCATCTGGCAATACGGCTACGGCCAATACAACGCGAAGACCCGCCAAGTGTCCTTCTTTAAGCTTCCGAGCTACACCTCCGGTGGCCAGGGCATGATGGGCGGCAACCGCATGAACAACGCCGGCACGGGCTACTACGACGGCGGCACCAACAGCCGCCTCGCTGGCCTGAAACTCACCAGCGCCGGTGGCACCGCCAGCACGCTCGCCGTCATCCGGCGCTTCACCGCCCCGGTGGACGGCACGCTCGCGATTGATGGCACCCTCAGCCAACCGAACGGTTCAGCGGGGGATGGCGTGAGCGGTTACATCGTTCACAGCCGCACCGGCCAAGTCGGACCTGCCCACACCCTGTCCGGCAAAAACCGCAACGTTACTACTGCGGCCAAGGTGGACGTGAAGAAGGGCGACACGATTGACTTCATCGTGGACAACGGCGGCAAGGGCAACGCCATCGGCGACACCTTTGCGTGGGCCCCCACTCTGCGCGTTGTCGCTGCCGGAGTCACTACTACCGCCTCCGCTAGTCCCGGCATGATGACGCCCGGTGGGCCCATGATGGTCCCCGGCGGACCTATGATGGCCCCCGGTGGTCCGGCCATGGCTCCGGGCAAGGCTGCGATGGGCAATCAGATGAGTGGCGGCGCTGGCACTGGTGGATGGAACGCGGCAACCCAGTTTGGCAGTCCCACCGCTGGTCAGCAGAAGCCCCTCGACACCTGGGAAAAATACGCCCAGATGCTCCTCCTCGCGAACGAGATGACCTTCGTGGACTGAGGAGTCGCTCCACTCAAATTCGCCGAAGGCCGCCGTCAGGCGGCCTTTGTGCTTTTCAGGGTGAACTCGGCACTTGGAATTCCACTGCAACTCCGCTCCCCTTGCGGGCGTCCAAAACACCACGATGCCATTCGTCCGCCAAGCCCCTTTGAGCCATCGCCTCATCGTCCTCTGCGCGGCCCTGCTCCCCATCACCCTTGCCGCCGCCACCGTGGACTTTGCGCGCAATGTGCTGCCCATCTTCCAGCGCGCTTGCTTCGAGTGCCACGATGCCAAACTCCAGAAGGGCAAGCTCCGCCTCGATTCCCGCGCCGACGCGTTGCAGAAGCTCGGACTCATCGCCCCCGGCCAGGCCGCACGCAGCGAACTCGTTCGCCGCATCACGCTGCCCAAAGGCCACGACGGCGTGATGCCGAGTCGCGGCGAACCGCTCTCCAAGTCGCAGGTCGAACTTATCAAGGCGTGGATTGACCAAGGCGCGCAGTGGCCCGACAACTTGCAAGCCACCAAGCACTGGGCCTACGTGAAGCCCGTCCGACCGGCGGTGCCGGCTGTTCTGGGTTCCAAGTTCCAAGCTCCAAGTCCGGTGGATGCGTTCATCTTCGCGCGCTTGCAGAAGGAGGGACTGACGCCTTCCCCAGAAGCCCCGCCCGAAATCCTCGCCCGCCGCCTCTACCTCGACCTCCTCGGCCTGCCGCCCTCACCAGCCGAGGTGGACGCCTTCCTCCGCGACTGCGCGGAGTCCGGCGGCAATTCCGCACTCCACATTCCGCACTCTGCATTGCACCGTCTCGTGGACCGCCTCCTCGCCTCGCCGCAGTTCGGTGTCCGCTGGGCGCGGCCGTGGCTCGACTACGCGCGTTACGCCGACTCGCACGGTTTCCAGCGCGACGACTTCCGGGACCTTTGGCCGTATCGCGATTGGGTGGTCAACGCGCTCAACACCGACATGCCTTTCACGCAGTTCACCATCGATCAACTCGCTGGCGACCTCCTGCCCAACGCCACCGAATCCCAGCGCGTGGCCACCGGCTTCAATCGCAACGCGCCCACGAACGTCGAGGCGGGCACCGACCCCGAGGAAACGCGCGTGAATCAAGTCCACGACCGCGTCGGCACGCTCGGCACCGTCTGGCTCGGCTCCACGCTCGAATGCGCCCAGTGCCACGACCACAAATACGACCCCATCTCCCAGCGCGACTACTACGGCCTCTTTGCCTTCTTCAACAGCACCGAACTCGAAGCTGACCGCACGAACCCGAAAGTCCCCGGCTCCATCCAATTCAAAGGCCCGACGTTGGAGCTGCGCGACAGCGTTTCCTCCGGCGAGCGCGACGCGGTTCTCACCCGCCTCGCCGCGGTGACGAACCAACTCATCGCGCTGGCGAATAGCGCTTCCACTGGCCAGACCGAATGGGAAACCGCGCTGGTCAAGTCCTCCGCGCAAGCCCCGCAGGAGCACGTGCTCGACATCGCAGACTTCGATTCCACCGGCGGCGCAACGCACGAAGTTCTTCCCGACAAATCCGTCCTCATCAGCGGCGAGCCCGCGCCGGACAAGGACACCTACCTCATCGAAGTCCGCACCACGCTCACCGAAATTCGCGCGCTCAAACTCGAAGCGCTCACGCACGACTCGTTGCCCGGCAAAGGTCCTGGTCGCGGCGACGCGCAACGCCCGAACTTCGTGCTGAACAACTTCATCGTGACCGCCGTGCCAGCAGACCAAGCAGTGCCCACGGCACCCACGAAGGCTCCGGCGAAGAAAGCTCCCAAGGCCGCTGGGAAGGCGAAGTCATCATCCCCCGCCAACCCGACCGCTGGCGAAATCAAGCTTACCCAAGCCGCCGCGTCGTTTTCGCAGGCAAATTTTCCCGTCGCCAACTTGCTCACGACCAACAACGACGCGCGCACCGGCGGCTGGGCCATTAACCCGAAGTTCCACGAATCCCACTGGGCGCGGTTCCTCACCGCTGCGCCCATCGGGTTCCCCAGCGGCACGGTGTTGCGCTTCAAGCTGGAGCAAAACTACGGTGCGAGCCGCACCATCGGGCGGCTGCGGCTCACCGCGTTGACGGGTAACGTCGGTGGAAACGCGCTGCCGGCGGATGTTGCCGAGGCGCTGAAATTGCCCGTTGCACAGCGCACGCCGCAACACCTCAAGGCACTCGCCGACTTCCGCCTGCAATCGCTACCCGACCACGCGCGCCTCGCTCAAGAGCGCGCACGCCTCGAAGCCGAGCTCGCCAAGCTGAAACTGCCCACCACGCTCGTGATGCGAGAGACCACCCCCCGCCTGAGCACGCTCTTCATGCGCGGCGAGTTCCGCACGCCCGGTGACAAGGTGGAGCCGCACACGCCCGCTGTGCTTCACCCGCTCCGCCCCACCACGGCAGCGGTGCCAAAGCTCACTCCCAACTCAGAACTCAAAACTCAAAACTCAGAACGCGCCCTCACCCGCCTCGATCTCGCGCAGTGGCTTGTGAGCAGCGAGAACCCGCTCGTAGCACGCGTCGCGGTGAACCGTCTGTGGGCCGAACTCTTCGGCCACGGCCTCGTCACCACGCCGGAGGATTTTGGCATCAAGGGCGAGCCGCCCACGCACCCGGAGTTGCTCGATTGGCTTGCAGTCGAGTTCATGGACAACGGCTGGAGCATGAAGAAGCTCCTCAAGACCATCGTGACCAGCGCCACCTACCGCCAGGCCTCCCGCGTCACTCCCGAACTGTTCACGCGCGATGACCAGAACCTCCTCTACGCGCGCGGCCCACGGCACCGCCTCGACGCCGAGATGATTCGCGACAACGCGCTCGCCATCGCCGGCTTGCTGAACCCGAAACTGGGCGGTGCCCCCATCCAGCCGTATCAGCCCGACGGCCTGTGGGTGAAAGTCGGCGGCCTGCGCTACGACTACGTGGTCAGCCCCGGCGACGAGAAATACCGGCGTGGCCTCTACGTTATCTGGAAACGCGGCGCGCCCTACCCGAGCTTCGTGAACTTCGACGCCAACAGCCGCCTCGCCTGCCGGGTGAAGCGCCCGCTCTCGAACACGCCCCTTCAGGCGCTCACGCTGATGAACGACCCGGTTTACGTGGAAGCCGCGCTGACCTTCGCGAAACGCATTCTGACGGAGCAACCCAGCGCCAGATCCGCCGAGCGCATCGCCCACGCCTTCCGTCTCGCCACGGCCCGCGCGCCGCGCCCCGAAGAAATCGCCACGCTCACGCAGCTCCTAGCTTCGGCGCGCGCAATGGACGCGAAAACGGCGAAGGACTTTCTCGGCCAGTTCGAGCTGCCCGCCGGCGTGAGCGCCGAGGATTTCGCCGCGTGGTATGCACTGGCGGCGGCGTTGCTGAATCTGGACGAAACCATTTCCAAAGGCTGACCATGAACAAGACCCCTCCCCGCAACCGCAGTTTTTCAACGCGCGCTTTGGTCGCGCTCGCCACCGTCGCAATGGCTGTCGCTGCGAGCGCGCAGACCAAGCCCAAGCCCACCCTGCAATACTCTTCCGGCGACATCCGCGTGAGCATCCCCACGGCGGACGAGCCGCGAGTGAAGCAGTTTGGCCCCGCGTCGTTGCAGCTGGCGGCGAAGTATCTCGAAGACGGCGCGGTGAGCTGGGTGCGAGAGAAATCCTGCGTGAACTGCCATACCACCGGGCCCTACTTGAGCGAACGCACGGCGTGGACGAAGCAGTTCGGCCCGGCCAGCGCGGAGGTGCACAAGGACTTCGTCGGCTCCGTGCCGAAAGAAATCAAGCCGCTGAAGGAGACGGAAACCCGGGGTCACAAGCATTACCCCAGCACGTTCTACAGCGTGTGGCGCAGCCTCGGGTTGGCCGAGTGGGACCGGCACATCACGGGCAAACTCTCCGAGCCCACGGAGCGCTCGCTGCGTGACCTGTTCGAGCGGCAGTCGGAGAGCGGTGCCTTCGTGAGCCACGGCGAAGTGGAGATTCCGCATATCACCACCGACTTCGAGCTGTCGCTGCAAGCTGCCCGCGCCATCACCGCCGCGCCGAGCTGGCTGGCCGGGCTGAAGGACGAGGCGTTGCTGGCGCGCGTCGCGAAGCTCAAGCACTGGCTCCGCACCAGCGCGCCGAAGAACGACTTCGACCGCGTGCTGAAACTCCAACTCGCCCACTACCTGCCCGAGCTGGTCCCGCAGGTAGAGCGGCACGCGGCGTTGGCCTTGCTCACCGCGAAGCAGCACGGTGACGGCGGTTGGAGCACGCGCGATTTCTCGGCCTTGAACGACTGGCACTTCGAGATGAGTCCGACGGTGGTGAACCTCATCAAGGGTTTGCCCGACGCGGCCAATCCCGAGAGCGACGCCTACATGACCGCGCTCGCCGTCGTGCTGCTGCGGCAGAGCGACGTGCCTACGTCCGACGCGCGGGTGCAGCGCGGGCTTACTTGGCTGCGCCGCGAGCAGCGCGAGACTGGGCGCTGGTGGATGCACTCGCTCTATCGCGGGAACTACCACTACATCACCTACATCGCCACAGCGCAGGCGGTGAAGGCGTTCGAGCTCTGCGGCGAGCTGAACTTCGCCGCCTCCAACTGAACGCGCTCCGGTCGCCACCGCCAATTTCATGAATCCGTCTGTCACCCATCTCGGCTTGGTGCAGCGCCGCGACTTCTTCCAGCGCGCTGGCTTAGGCGTCGGCTCGATGGCGCTCGCGTCGCTGCTGCGCGGTTCGGTCTTCGGAGCGCCAGCCAACCCGCTGGCCGCGCGCCACTCGATGTTCGCGCCGCGCGCGAAGCGGGTGATTTTCCTGCACATGATTGGCGCGCCGTCGCAGCTCGACTTGTTCGACCACAAGCCGGAGTTGAACAAGCTGGACGGTCAGGATTGCCCGGAGTCGCTGCTCAAGGGCCGGCGCTTCGCGTTCATCGGGGGGAAGATGCAGCTCGCGGGGACGAGGTTTAAGTTCGCGCGGCACGGACGCAGCGGGCAGGAGCTGTCGGAGCTGTTGCCGCATCTGGCGAAGGTCGCGGACGACATCGCCATCGTTCGGACGCTGCACACGGAGGAGATTAACCACGCGCCGGCGCAGATGTTCCTCCACACCGGCTTCGGGCGCGGCGGGCGGCCGAGCTTTGGCTCGTGGGTGACTTACGGGCTGGGCACAGAGAACGCGGACTTGCCGGCCTACACCGTGTTGCTCTCCGGTCCGCCCGGTGGCGCGGGCACGTCGCTGTGGGCGAATGGCTTTCTGCCGAGCGTGTATCAGGGCATCCAGTTCCGCTCCAGCGGCGACCCGGTGCTGTTCTTGAGCAACCCGAAAGGCCAGTCGCAAGAAGACCGGCGGCGGATCTTCGACGCGGTGAAGTCGCTCAACGAACGGCAGCTTGCCGACGTGGGCGACCCTGAGATTGCCACGCGCATCAGCCAATACGAGATGGCGTTCAAGATGCAGACGAGCGTGCCGGGGTTGATGGACATTTCCCGCGAGCCGAAGTCCGTGCTCGAACTCTACGGGGCGAAGCCGGGCGCGGCGTCCTTCGCGAACAACTGCCTGCTCGCCCGCCGGCTCGTCGAACGCGGCGTGCGCGTGGTGGAGCTTTACGACGCGGACTGGGACCACCACTCCGGCCTCTCGACGCGCCTGCCCGCCAAATGCCGCGACGTGGACCAAGGCATGGCCGGCCTCCTCACGGACCTGAAGTCACGTGGCTTGCTCGACGACACGCTAGTCATCTGGGGCGCGGAGTTCGGGCGCACGCCATTGCGGCAAGGCATTGACGGCGACGGCAAGAGCACGAACCCCGGCCGTGACCACCACAAGGACGCCTACACGATGTGGCTGGCGGGCGGGGGCATTCGCGGCGGCGTGACTTACGGGCGCACCGACGACTTCGGCTTCAGCCCGGCGGAGCATCCCGTCCACGTCCACGACTTGAATGCGACCGTGCTCCACCTCCTCGGCCTCGACCACGAGCGACTCACGTTCAAGTATCAAGGCCGCGAGTTTCGGCTGACGGATGTGCACGGCGAGGTGCTGCGCGGGCTGCTGGCGTGACGCGGCTTTTCTTTTAGCCACGGATGGAACACGGATGAAGACAGGGCTTCGTCTCGTCTCCGGTCTGTGTTCAATCCGTGTTTCATCCGTGGCTAAAAAGCATCAGCCGGTGAAGCGAACTTCACCGGCTGGCGCGTTGTTAAGTTGGAGGACGGCTTACTTCAAAACCGCCGCGTGGAACTCGAACCAGTCGTCCACGTTGTTCAGGTCCACGGCGCCGGGCAGCGTGCTGCCGTCGTCAGGGAGGCCGCTGGCGGTGAGGATGCCCTTGCGGGTGGCGTCGTCGTGGCAGTAGCCGAGGATGGCCAGGTTGTGGCGGTGAATGTCGGACTTGGTGAGTTTCTTGCCGTTCTTGCGAACCCACGCTTCAAAGGCGGGATAGGTCGGCTTGTTGGCCTTGATAAACTCGACGACGGCGGCGGCATCGAGGCCGAGCGCGTCACAGGTCATCTGGTCGTAGCCCTTGCCGAGGCCAGGATAACCAGCGGCGAGTTTGCCGGCGGCTTCGAGGGAAACCTTCAGCCAGAGGCGGGGGAGGTGCAGCGCGCCGAGGGGGCCGGCGACGCCCGAACTGATCATGGGAACGTAGGTGCTCATTTGTATGTCTGTTTTGTTGAAACGGATTTCGTGGACAGCTTAGAGAAGCGCGCTCGGAAGGGTCAAAGGGTTTCTCGTCACAATTGCGTTTCTTCCCTGTGCTGGCGCAAGCGAAGCCAGATCAATCGCTGGTCAATGCGGCCGCGAGCGCAGCCAACTGCGCGCGGGTGTGGGCGCTGCTCACGACGAACCGGAAGTAGCCGCCTTCCGGCCCGCCGGGATAACGGATAAGCGGCGGGTGAATCCCGGCCGCCAGCAGTCGCCGCTTCAACCGCGCGGCGGCTCTCGGCGTCGCGGGAATCACCGGCACGATGGGTCCGGGTGCGTCCGCCAGTTCCAGCCCACCCGCGCGGAGCCGTGCCTTCAGCCATGTCGCGTTGCTGTGCAGTCGCGTCTGCAACTCCGGGTGCGCGCGGAAGACGCGCAGCGATTCCAGTGCCCCCGCCGCCAGCGGCAGCGGCACGGGGGTGGCACCGGTGAAGCACCGGCTCTTCGTCAGAATCGCCTCCGCCACCGCGCGACTCCCGATGATGGCCCCGCCGAACGTCCCGAACGCCTTGCTCAACGTCACCGTCTGGATCACGCGCACGTCCCGCACACCGCAGTGCGACGGCGTCCCCCGCCCGCGAGTGCCCAACACGCCCGCGCCGTGCGCGTCGTCCACGAGCAGCGCGGCGTTCGCGGGCAACGCCGCGAGATACTCCGCCAGCGGCGCAACCGAACCATCGTGGGAGAACATCCCGTCCGTGAAGACCATGGGCCGCGCGCCCTTACCCAAACCGCGCAACTGCCGCGTGAAGTCCGCCACATCCCGGTGCGCGAACGGCACCACCTTCGCGCCGATCAGCACGCCCGCATCCGCCACGCTCGTGTGGGCGCGTGCGTCCAGCAGCACGTGGGTGAACTCGCCCCGGAACGCCTGCGCCACGGCGAGGTTCGTCATGTAGCCGTTATCCACCAGCACCGCGCGCTCGGCTTGGAAGAACCGCGCCAACTCCCGCTCCAGCCGTTCGAAGAGCACGTGGTTCCCGGTGGTCTGGCGGGACGCGGCTACGGTCAGTCCGAACGCCTTCAGCCCGCTGCGGACAGCGGCGAGCACGCGCGGATGGCTGGCCAACCGGTAGTAATCGCACCCGGCAAAATAGACGAGCCGCCGCCCGCGCCAGTGGACAAAGACCTGGTCAACCTGCTGCAACGGCTCGGCGGTGTATTGCATGGGCGGGACCGACTGTGGCCCAAAGAGGTTCCGCCCTCCAGCCCAAGGTTGGCGACCCGCTGGCCTTGCGGGGAACGAGTTCAATCCGCAACCCAACATTGCGCTCGGGCTGGTGGAACGCCTGAAACTTCACCTCCTTGTGCGTGGTGAGGTAGCCGATGGGGCGGAGGCTGAGGGAGGGAATCGCTGCGATTGAGCGGCGACGCAAGCCTCCATCACGACACGACGCCAAGCCGCATCGCCTCGACCGCACCGGGGGCCGCCGGCGACCGACGGTTAGTCGCCTCGCTTGAGGAAGCCGGGCACCTTGCGCGCTGCTACGAGCAACACCCGTTTCTCCCGCGAGAAGCTGGCGGTCTAACACGTCGCCGCAGCCCCCGACATCTGCTTACACAACACCTGAACGGTGATGGATATTTCAACCGCAGTCTGGGTTTCGCGGGGGGACCGAAATGGCAAGTCCCGGAGCATCGGCCATCGCTTTACTTCGGCTTCAACTTCGTCGGCCGGTTCGTCAACACTATGACTGGCGGCGGGTTCGTAAGCACTGGCGGACGGTTGGTAAACACCACGAATATGGGATCGTTCGTGCCGACAGGCGGCTTGTTCGTCACCGCTGATGGAGCGTTCGTGTAGGTGATGCGTGGCGGAGGGTTCGTGCCGGGTGGGCGTTTGACGGGCGGTAGTGGCGGCGGCGGCCGGCTAGGCAAGGGCGGCAGCGGCGGGGACGCTGGGAGAGCCGGTGGGGTGACGGGTTGTGGGGGTAGGGTCTTTGTCGGCAGGGTGGTTTGAGCCGACACGCTCAAGCCGCTGCTCACCATGACCGCCGTCACGGCCATCGATAGTAGGGTCTGAATGGTTTTAGTTTTCATAATTGTTCGTTTTGCTTTTGGTTCGCGAGTTCGTTGGTTTCGAGTTGCCGAAGAGACGCTACGCGCCTCGCCAAACCGGGCTATGGGGTGTTAGCCGATGGGGTGTTCACCCCATTTACAGCCCGTCCGCAAAGCCCCAAGCACATTGCCATGGACACGAACCACGCTCCCCTGAGCCGTCTAGCATCAGTGCGGCAAGCGCCGGTCAGCCTCATCCTCAGTTGTGCATTGGGGCTCTACTTTGCACCGCCACCGCGAAGCTGGGCTCAAGAGGATGGCAGCACGGAGGTCATTGCGGCGGACATTCTACTCGTGCGCCCGCTCTGTTTGGCGGCGACGATGATTGGCACGGAGCTGTTTGTGGTGTCGCGGCCCATCTCCATCACCACCAAGAGCACGGACCAGACGGCTTACAAACTGGTGAGCGAGCCAGCGCGGGCGACCTTCACCCGGCACCTGGGAGACATGAGCATTCTCGCGGATCGCTGAATGTCCGGTTGATACCAATGCGGCTCAGGGAGGGGGGGGAGCTGTGGATTCTGCGCCGGACTGAAAGACCGCCGCCGATCCCGTCCACACCCAACGGAGACATGCGGTGGCGGGCTAGGCAGGGGACGGGGCAGCTTAGACCTCAGGTCGTCGTCGGCTTCAGCACCGGCTTGGTGGCGTCGAGCGCGAGGGCGATGAAGCCGTAGAGGAACAGCGAGCACGAGCAGAGGATGAAGACGTTGCGCTGGCCGGTCCCGCCGCTCTTGCCCAGCTCCAGCATGAACGGCACGAGCATGGAGATGGCGGACGCGCCGAAGTTGCCCCACATGTTGCCCCAGCCGAACGCGGCGGCGGTCGCGCGCCCACCCACGTCCTGCATGAAGGCCCAGGTGGCGGGGTTGCCCATGTCCACGGCGAAGGACACGACGCAGCAGCACGCGATAACGCCCCACGCGGAGTCTTGCGTGAGGCAAACCAAGTAGGCCGAGCCGCCAAGAAAACCGGCCGCGAACATCGGCAGGACGCGGCCCCAGCGCAGGCCGAAGCGCCGCACGCTCAGGTCCGCCACCCAACCGCCGACGAGCTGGCCCACCATGCCGAACGCGAGCACCACCGTGACCATGCGCCCGCCGGCGACGTCCTCGACGCCTTTCTGCTCCTTCAAATACGTGGGCAGCCAAGTGATGAGGAAAGCCCAGCCGATGTTGGTGAAGAGCTGGCCCAGCGAGTTGAGCCAAAGACTGCGACTGCGGCAGAACGCGCCGAGCATGCCGAGGAATTCGCTGGTAGACACGGGGGCTTCAACCGGGGGGTTGCCGATGATGGCGCGCTCGGCTTCGTTGCAATCGGGATGTTCCTCGGGGCGGTCACGCACGACGTGCCAGTAGATGGCGGCGATGATGAGACCAACCGCGCCATCAATCCACAGGGGTCGTCGCCAGTGGCCGAGCTGGATGACCATCCAAGCAGTGAGGAACGGTGCGAGCGTGCCGCCAATGCGGCCGCCGAAGGCGACCATCGCGCTGGACTTGGCGCGCGATTCGAGGGGAATCCAGCGGCGGATAATCGCGCCGCTGGTGGGATACGCGCCGGCCTCCGCCGCACCGCAGAGCAGCCGCATGACGAGCAGTCCTGCGAAGCTGGACATAAAGCCAGTAAGTCCGGTGAAGACGGACCAAAGGACGATGTAGGCGGTGAGCATCTTGCGCGCACCGAAGCGGTCGCTGGCCCAGCCGGTGGGGACTTGGAAGAGGGCGTAGGAGAAGAAGAACGCGCCGAGGATGCGGCCGATCTCTTCCTTCGTGAGCGGCACGTCGGTCCGGAACGAAGCCGACTTCACAATCTCTGCCAGACAGATGCGGTCGAGGTAGAGGATGAACGCCATCAGCATGCTGACGGCGATGATACGGTGACGGACGTTGCTGGGGGCGGGGGCGGGGGACATGATTGGGAAAGGCTGGGTGGCGGGCGCGCGTCAGGATTGGCTGGGGCTTCGGACGAACTTCTCCGCTGCTTGCATCAATCCTCTCATGTAGCCGTAGGCGAAGAGTCGGCCCAGCATGGTGTAGCCCGGCTCGCCATTCTCCTCGCCAACGAGCTGCGGGACGTGGTCGGGACGCATCGGACCAGTGAAACCTACTTCTCGATACGCAGCCATCGCGGTGACCATGTCGGTCGGACCGTTGTCGTGGAAGGTCTCGACGAAGTGCGCCGGTCCCCTGCCCCGCACGTCGCGGAAATGGACGTAGCGAATGTGTGGGCCGAGCCGGCGGATGGTGGCGGGGATGTCCACGCCCATCGCGGCGAACGTGCCTTGGCAGAAGCAAATGCCGTTGTGCGCGCTGGGAACGAGCCGCACGAGTCGCTCGAAGTTCGCGACTGAGTTCATGATGCGGGCCTTGCCCTGGAACTCCGGCAGCGGCGGGTCGTCCGGGTGCATGGCGAGGAAGACGCCGCTTTCTTCCGCGATGGGCACCAGCTCTCGCAGCAGCCGCTCCAAGTTCGTCCAGAGTTCGTCCGCCGAGATGAGGTCACTCGCGATGGTGCTGGCCGTGGCGCTCAGGGACACGGCGCGTTCTGCCACCGCGAGGTCGAACTCCGTCACGCGCGCGCCGCCACGTTCCGGCGCGTCCAGCCGCGTGCGGACCCAGTCGGTGCCGGCCATGAAATTCCAGCAGAGGATGGGGATGCCGGCCTGGCCCATCTGGCGGATGAGGGACTTCATTGCGGCCAGCTCGGAGCCGTCGTCACGCCCGAGCTTGAGGCGCTCGATGGGCAGGTAGCCCTCGACGATGGCGAGGCGGAGGCCGTGGGCTTCGATGAGCTGCTTGCGACGCAGCAGCTCTGCCAAGTTCGGCCCCGGGTAGCGGACCGTGATGTCCTGCACGCCGCACTGCGCCGCGAGCGTGAGGTTGTATTCGTTCAACGGCGTGAGGACAGAGGCTAGACGCATAATGGTAACGGGGTGCAGCGCGGGGAGCCTCCGGGAACCCGGCAGCGACGACAAGCTCGAAGCGGGGCGTGGAGGATTTCCTTGGCGCAGCTCACGGACAGGCTTCAAACTCCGCGCATCATGCAGCGGCTTATCGAAGGCGTTCATCGCTTCCAATCTGAAGAGTTCGGCGCGTATCGCGGGCTCTTCCAGCGGCTTTCCCGCGACGGGCAGAAGCCGCACACGCTCTTCATCACTTGCTCGGACTCGCGCGTGTTGGCGGAACTCATCACGCAGAGCCAGCCGGGGGATTTGTTCGTCGTGAAGAACGTCGGGAACATCGTCCCGCCCGCAGGCGTGACCGGCACGACGAACTCCACCGCCGCCGCCATCGAGTTCGCCGTGGCCACGCTCGAAGTCAGCGACATCGTGGTGTGTGGACATTCGCAGTGCGGCGCGATGCAGGCGCTGCTGGAAGGGTTGCCGCAGCCCGCCGCGATGCCGCATCTGGCGGAGTGGCTCCAGGTCGCGCGGCCTGTGCAGGAGCTGATCGCGCGGGGCTATCAGCATCTCCAGGCTGAGGCGCGTGTGAACTTAGCCGCCGAGGAGAATGTGCTCTTCGCCATCGAGAATCTGAAGACCTACCCCGTGGTGCAGACGCGGCTGGCGAACGGCTCGTTGCACCTGCACGGCTGGTTCTTCGAGATTGCCACGGCGGAGTTGTTTGCCTTCAACCCGGAGACGAAGCAGTTCGAGCCGTTCGTCCGGCCGGGGCAGACGCCGCCTTGAACCGCGCGCCGCGCGCCGCTACAACCGGCGCGCATGAACAACAACCGCGGCCTCCCGCTCCCTGCCCCGCGCGTCACGCCGGTGCTGGACCCAGCCTTCCGCCCCGCTGTCCTCGCTAGCCACGCCTTCCAAGCCGCCGTGCGCGCCACCGGCCAAGCCGTGCCCTTCACCATCGCATTGGAGCAGGCGGATGGTTCCATCTTCCACCACCGCACGGAACTTGCTCCCACCGGCCACGCGTTGGCCGCGGCGAACTTCAGCCACGTCGAGCGGCTCGCGAAGTTTCTACTGTGGCAGCGCGGCGGCTGGCGCTTCTGGCTGGCAGCGGACAGCGGTCAGCAGTCAACGGTCAGCGCGTTGGCCGGCCAACTCCAAGCGCACTTCCGCGACACCGCCACGGGCAAGTTCGACTCCAACCTCATCGGCGAGCGCGTGTATGACCGCCCCATTGAAGTCATTGCGTGCGATGCGGCGAACCTGCCACCCGAGCACGCGAACGTGCAGGCGCTCGGCCGCCACCTCGACGGCTGCCGCATCGGCTTCGACCTCGGCGGCAGTGACCGGAAGGTCGCAGCAGTGCAGGACGGCAAGGTCGTCTTCAGCGAGGAGACGGTGTGGGATCCTTACTTCCATCCCGACCCGCAGTATCATTTCGACGGCATCATGGACTCGATCCGCAAGGCCGCCGCGCACCTCCCGCGCGTGGACGCCATCGGAGCCAGCGCGGCGGGCGTGTATGTGAACAACCGCGTGAAGGTCGCCTCGCTCTTTCGGGGCGTCGCGCCGGACGTGTTCAACGCGCGGGTGAAAGACCTCTTCCTCGAAGTCCAGCGCGCGTGGCACGGCGTGCCGCTGGAGGTCGCGAACGACGGCGAAGTCACCGCGCTCGCCGGCTCGATGTCGCTCGGCGTGAACGGCGTGCTCGGCATCGCGATGGGCACGAGCCAGGCCGTCGGCTACGTCACGCCCAGCGGGAACATCACGACTTGGTTGAGCGAACTCGCCTTCGCCCCGGTGGATTACAACCCCACCGCCGCGTGCGACGAGTGGAGCGGCGACTACGGCGTCGGGGCGCAATACTTCTCCCAGCAAGCCGTCGGCCGCCTGCTGCCCGTCTCGGGCATCGAGACCGACGCGAAGCTGCCGCTGCCCGAGCAGCTCAAGCTCGTGCAGTCGCTGATGCAGGCGGACGACTACCGCGCGCGGAAGATTTACGAAACCCTCGGCACCTACCTCGGCTACGCGCTCGCGCACTACGCGGAATTCTACGACTTTAATCACCTGCTCATCCTCGGACGCGTCACCAGCGGCACCGGCGGCGATGTCATCATCGCGGGCGCGAAAGAAGTCTTGCACGCGGAATTCCACGCGCTGGCCGCACGACTCCAGTTCCATGTGCCGGACGAACAGGACAAGCGCCACGGCCAGGCCGTGGCGGCGGCGAGTTTGCCGAAGCTGCGGTGATTGGAGCGCGGACGCCCAAGTTTTTCTTGGCTTGCCCGGAGCGAAACCCGACAGTCCTGCCGTGTGTTCCATCAATCAGTTGTCGGCCTCAAGCGCTACCCCATCGACGGCGCGCTCCTGACCACCGTGGGCCGCAAGACTGAAATCACCAACCTCCTCGCCAACCTCCCGCGCCTGGGCGCCGGGCTGGCGTATCGCGAACCCTTCCGCCAGGAGTTGCTCCAGAGGCAGCCCGAGGTGGATTTCGTCGAGGTCATCGGTGACCACTATCTCGACGCCCCGCCGGAGCGCATGGACGAGCTGGAGCAACTGCGCGAGCACTTCACCCTCCTGCCGCACTTCACCAACCTCTCGCTCGGCAGCGCGGAGGGGATTGACCCGGTCTATCTGGAGAAAATTGCCCAGCTGATCCGGCGCTTGAACCCGCCGTGGTGGAGCGAGCACATCGGCTTCACCCACGCAGGCGGGGTAAATCTCGGCCACCCCGCTCCCCTGCCCTTCACGAAGGAAGCCGTGGACCTGATGACCAAGAACATCATCACCGCGCGCCGCGCGATCGCCACGCCACTGATCCTGGAGAACGTCTGCTCGCCACTGATCTGGCCCGGCGCGGAGATGGATGAACCGGCCTTCATCGGCGAAGTCCTGACCTCCGGCGGCTGCGGCATGCTGCTGGACGTGACCAATCTCCTGACCCACGCCACCAACGGCGGCGGCGCGCCGGCCGACTTCCTCGCCCGGCTCCCGCTCGAACGCGTGGTGCAGGTGCATTTCTCGGGCGGCCACGAATCCAAGGGCCGGCTCATCGAGAGCCACGCGCAGCCCGTCTCCGAGGCCGTCTGGCAACTCCTCGACGCCGCCGTGGCGCGCGCCCCGGTGCGCTGCATCTGCTTGGAGCGGGATGACAATTTGCCGCCGCTCCCGGAAGTCCTCTGGGAAGTCGAACGCGCCCGCGCCCTCGGCAGGCAACACCGGCGATGGAACTAGCCCTCCAGCAAAAACTAGTCGCCCGGCTCGTGACCGACCGCGCGTTCCGGGAGAAGTTCTTCGCCGATCCGGCCCGCGTGGCCGCGAGCGAGGGGCTGACCGTCGCCGCGGAGTCGCTGGCTCAAATCCAGCCCGAACAAGTGCGGCTGCTCACGCGAGTCCACCGGCGTCGGCGGCTCGCCCAGGCGGGAATGCAACTGCCGCTCACCCGTAAGGCCCTCGGGGCACGCTTCGCCGACCTGTTCAGGAACTACGCCGTCACCCCGCCGCCGGGCAAACATCCATTCGAGGACGCGCTGGGTTTCGCTGCGTATCTCGCGGCCAACGCCGGGCCGCCGACCTTGGAGCACGCTTGGATGGGTTCGCTGGTGCGCTACGAAGCCGCGCACCTCGCCGCGACCTGGCAACGGAAGAAGTTCATCGGGCGCGTCTTTCCCCACGCCATCGGGCAACTGGTGGAGTTGCTGGCGACCGGCGAAGTGCCCGTCGGCGAATACCGTCGGACGACGCTGGCGATCTGGTGGCGTTCCTCCAACCGGGCGCGGCTCAAACACTGGCGGCTCTGAAGCCGGCGCACGGCTGTCCCAGCCGCGCTCCGGTTCACGCCTTCGCGTCCTTGCCGGTGTGGCGGATGTCGCGGCCTTCGTAGAGGAAAACGACCTCTTCGGCGATGTTCGTCGCGTGGTCAGCGATGCGCTCAATGCGCTTGGAAATCTGCATGAGGTGCAGGCACCGCGTGATTGTGGCGGGCTGCTCCAGCATGAAGGTGATGAGCTCGCGTTGGAGCTGTTTGTGGAGCGCGTCCACATCCTTGTCTCGGGGCAACACGGCGCGGGCGCGGGCGCTGTCGCGGCTCACGAAGGCTTCCAAGCCGTCGTTCAACATCTCCAGCGCCATCGTCGCCATGCGCGGGATGTCCACATAGGGCTTGAGCTGCGGCTCCTTGTTCAGGTCCACGGCGCGACGCGCAATGGTCGTGGCCTCGTCGCCGACGCGCTCGAGGTCATGGGTGATCTTCATCGCCACGGTGATCAGCCGCAAATCGCTGGCCACGGGGCCACGAGAGAGGAGGACGATGGCCAGTTCGTCCAGCTCGACTTCCAACGCGTCGAGTTGGTCGTCGTCGGCCTCGACTTGGCGAGCGAGGTCGTCGTTGCGCTCGACGAGCGCCTTAACGGCGTTTGAGACCGAGCTGGCGGCGAGGCTCGACATGGTGAGGAGCTTTTCCTTGAGGGCGGCGAATTCGTGGTCGTGGGGGAGCATGGGGAAGTAAGCAGTGTTCAGTGTTCAGTAATCAGTCTCCAAGGTGCGCGCCCGGCGAGTGGTGGCTCACTGAACACTGAACGCTGAACACTGAATACTTGTCTTCGCATCATCCAAATCGTCCGGTCACGTAATCCTCCGTCTGCTTCTTCGACGGATTGGTGAACAGCTTTGCGGTCGGGCCGAACTCGATCAGCTCGCCGAGGTAGAAGAACGCGGTGAAGTCGGAGATGCGCGCGGCCTGCTGCATGTTGTGCGTGACGATGACGATCGTGAAGTCGCGCTTCAATTCGAGAATCAGCTCCTCGATCTTCGCCGTGGCAATCGGATCGAGCGCGCTGGCCGGCTCGTCCATGAGGAGAATCTCCGGCTTGATGGCGATGGCGCGGGCGATGCACAGGCGCTGTTGCTGGCCGCCGGAAAGGCCGAGTGCGCTGGTGTTGAGTCGGTCCTTCACTTCATCCCACAGCGCGGCCCCGCGCAGGCTTTGCTCCACGGCGGCGTCGAGATCAGATTTTGCCGTCGTGCCGTGCAGCTTGAGGCCGTAGGTGATGTTGTCGTAGATGGACTTGGGAAACGGATTCGACCGTTGGAAGACCATGCCGATGCGCTTGCGAAGTTCGATGACATCCACATCCGGGCTGTAGATGTCCTGCCCGCCGATCTTGATCGAGCCGGTGACGCGGACGGAATCAATGAGGTCGTTCATCCGGTTGAAGCAACGGAGGAAAGTGGACTTGCCGCAGCCAGACGGGCCGATGAAGGCGGTGACGTGGCGCTCGCCGAGGGTCACGGAAATGCTCTTCAGCGCCTGGGAGGTGCCGTAGTGGAGGTTGACGCCCTCGGTCTGGATGAGCGGCGCGCCAGCACCTTCGGTGGGCACGTTGGCGTTCAGCGTGACTTGGGATGGAGAGAAGGCAGCCATGGGTGGTGGAAATTGAGTCAATCAGTGGCCGGCGCGCATCTTCTTGCGCACCCGCGCACGCACGATGACGGCGACCAAGTTTAACGAGAGCGTCAGGAGCAGCAGCGCCAGCACGGTGGCGAAGAGGATGGGCCGGGTCTTCTCGATGTCCGGCGACTGCGTGCTGAGAATGAAAACGTGGTAGCCCAGGTCCATGAACTGGTCGGTCGGGGCCTTGGGCAGGTCCCTCATGTAGTAGGCCGCGCCGGTGAAGAGGATGGGCGCAACTTCCCCGCCAGCGCGGCCCACGGCGAGGATGCCGCCGGTGAGGATGCCGGGAAGCGCTTCGGGCAGGACTATCTTGAGGATGGTTTCCAACTTGGTCGCGCCAAGGGCGAGGCTGGCCTCACGCAGCCCGGGCGTAATGGCGCGGAGGGATTCTTCCGTGGCCACGATGACCAGCGGCAACGTCATCACGGCGAGGGTGAGGGAGGCCCACAGGATAGCGGGCTTGCCCCAGTGCGGCTCGGCTGCGCCAGCATCCAAACCGCCACCGACGAAACTGATGAAGAAACCCAAGCCGAAGAGGCCAAAAACGATGGAGGGCACGCCGGCGAGATTGTTCACCGCGCCGCGAATGATGCGCGTAGTGAAGGCCGTCGAGTGCGCGTATTCCGTGAGATAGACCGCGGTGATGACGCCGACCGGCACGACGAAAAGGGTCATCATCATCACGCGGAGCGTGGTGCCGATGAGCATGGGCAGCACGCCAGCCTTGTTCACATCGAACATGTCCTGATCCGCACTGCCGGTGAGGAAACGCCACGAGAAGGTGCCCCAGCCATGCCATGCGATGTTCGCAAGGATGATGCCGAGGATGAGCAGGATGAAGAGCGTCGCCAACCCGGTGACGCCGGTGAAGGCGAACGACGTGAAGTCGAAGCCGCGCGAGCGGAAGTCGAGGCGAGCGGGTTTAGGTTCGGCGGTGCTCATTTAGCTTTCCCCTCCAACCGGCCTTTGAGCCGGTGCATGATGAGGTCGCCCGCTAGGTTGGTGAGGAAGGTCACGATGAAGAGCAGCGCCCCGATGAGGAAGAGGATGCGGTAGTGATGCCCGCCGAAGACTGCCTCGGCCAACTCCGCCGCAATGGTCGCGGTGACGGAGCGCGTCGAGTCGAACAAGCTCCAAGAGATGATGCTCGCGTTGCCGCTGGCCATGAGCACCACCATGGTCTCGCCGATGGCGCGGCCGAAGCCCAGCACCACGGCGGCAAACACGCCCGGCGCAGCGGCGGGCAAGACGATTTGCCACGCGGCCTGCCACTTGGATGCGCCCAACGCCAGTGCCGCTTGCGTGTAGCTGCGCGGCACACTGGTCAGCGCGTCCTCGGCGATGGAGAAGACCACGGGAATCACCGCCAGCCCCAGCGCGATGCCAGCCACAAAGGCGTTCAACCGCGACTGATAGCCGAAGACGCTTTGCAAAAACGAGGCGAGCACAATCAACCCGAAGAACCCGAGCACCACCGACGGCACAGCGGAAAGCATTTCAATCGCCGGCTTCAGCCACTCCTTCAAGTTCGGTGACGCGAGCTGGGAGACGTAAATGGCCGCTGCCAGCGCAAGCGGCACGCTGAAGAGCAACGCGACGAGGGTGGTCTTGAGGCTGCCGATGATGAGGGGGACGAGATTGTATTTGTGGATGCGGCCAATGGGCTGCCAGACATAGCGGTCGAGCGGGCCACTGTCAGACCACTGGTGCTCGCGGAGGAGGTAGCGCCACTCGGTCGTGTTGATCGTTGCGTCCTTGTCCTTCGGTGCTTCCTTCGCTTCTTCCAAGCGGACTTCCACCAGCGAATGTAGGGCTTCCTTGTCCATCCGCTTGAACTCGGCTGGCGTCAGCTCCAGGTAGAGCTGCTGCTCGGCGGGCTTGAGCATATCAAACTCTGCCATCGAGATGGCCGGACGCGCCGCTGCGCTGTTCATCTGGCCCAGGGCAAGCGGGAGTGCTTCGCGAGCGACGAATACGAAGATGAGGAACACCATCAGGATGGCCGTGAGCGAGACGAGGAAGATGAACTTCTCGGCGAGCCACTCTACGGGCCGGGCCTTATGCCCGCGGTGGATACCCATCCAGCCGACGGTGCGTTTGGCGTTGTGCGGGGCGTTCGTCACGGGCGAGAGATTAATTGAGCCGTAGGGAGAAGGCTAGTTACGAACGGGAAACAAACAGGTCGCATCGAAAAAAGGGCGGACGAAGGAGTTGTGCTGCCTTCGCCCGCCCTGTTGATCTCAAGCGCCAGTGACGAGCCTTAGTCGCGCAGGTTCTTCGGGAGCGGGAAGTAGCCCACGTCCTTCACAACCTTCTGACCCTCGTCGCCGCGCACCCAGGTGAGGTATTTGGCGATGTCGCCCTTATCGAGCGCCGGGTTCACGTAGACGTAGAGGTAGCGCCAGATGGGATAGGTGCCCTTCACGACGTTGTCTTCGGTCGGTTCAACGGCCGCAGAGGCGTCGTCCTTTTTAATCGCAAGGTGCTTGGCACCTGCGCCGTAGGCCGCGCCGCCGTAGCCGATGCCGTTCTTGTCCTTCGCCACGGCTTGGAGCACGGCCGCCGTGCCGGGCATGGTCTGCGCGCTGGAGGCGAAGTCCTTGCCTTGAAGCACGTTCTCCTTGAAGAACTCGTAGGTGCCCGAGCTGTTCTCACGGCTGTAAACAGTGATGGGGGCGTCCGCGCCGCCTACTGCCTTCCAGTTCTTGGTCTTGCCGTTGAAGATGTCGGCAACCTGCGCGACGGTGAGTTCTTTCACGGAGTTGTCGGCGCTGACGTAAACGCTCAGGCCGTCGAGGCAGACCTTGTATTCCGTCGGGCGCTTGCCAAAGGCCTTGATGCAGGTGGTGATCTCGGCGGGCTTGATCTTGCGTGAGGCATTGCACAAGTCCGTGGTCTTGTTCTGGAGCGCGGCGAAGCCGGTGCCCGTGCCGCCGCCCGTGACTTGGATCTTGGTGTCGGCGTTCTTGCTCATGTAGGTCTCGGCCCACTTCTGGGCGAGGACGACGAGCGTGTCGGAGCCTTTGACGGTGACGTTACCGGCGTGGGCGGAGTTGGCGAGCGCGAGGGCTGCCGTGAGGACTGCGAGGGATTTCAATGCTTTCATACGAGAGTTCAGAATTAAGGATTTTGGTTTCAGGAGTGAGTGGTGAGGAGGGAAACCGGGGCCGGCGGAATGCACGCCGCCGACCCCGGCGAGGACTAACACTGTGGACTAAAACTTAAATGCCGCGTCGATTTGGATGCGACCCGCCTGGCTGAAGTTGCCCGGGTGATCGATTAGGTTGAATAGGTAGTAGGTGCAGGCCAGCGTGAGGGAGTCGTAGGGGGAATACGCCGCGCGCATGTAGTGACCGCGAATGTTGGTGCCGGCCTGATAGCCAGCGGCTCCACCTGCCGGAGCGGCGGTATACCACGCCCCGTGATCGCTATCTACGACCTCCTCGAACCAGTAGTTGGCTTCGAGGTTCTTCCACTTGTAGGTCAGATCCCAAGTGCCCTTTTTGCCGGACTTGCCGAGGGTCATCCCGACGGTATACGCCTCGCCGCGCTTTTTGCCCGCGCCGAGCGTGCCCGCCGGGTTCACCGAAGCCGCCGTGTTGTTGATGTATTCGCCGCCCACCTTGATGGGGAACGCACCTGGGTAATACGGGAAGCTCTCCAGCGTGTAAGTCACGGAGGCATCCGTGGCGATGGGGTTGAAGGAGCTCGTGGGGACGCCGGTCAACGGCGCACCCGCAAAGCGAGTGTTGCCCTGGCTGACACCCGGAATAGAGGTCGAAGCCAAGTTCTGCTTGTCGCTCAAGCCGAAGATGCCAACGCCGACGGAGGACGCCCACTTCGGACTCCACGTCGACTCCCAGCGGAGCTGGGCACCGTATAGATACGTGTCCTTGCTGCCGGACGTGATGGGCGGACCAGCCGCACCTTGATTGACTTCCAAGACGGAGAAGAGGCCGCCGTTGAACTTCAGCCCCTGGCCCTCCGCGACATTGTAGCCGAGTTGGAAACCGATGCCTTCTGGCGTGTAATCGGGGTCGAAGACAATCTCTGACACCGTGAATGGGTTCTCCATCTTGCCGCCGATCCACGTCATGGACCAGTCCGGGCTGTTGAGCGCGTTCCACTTCGCGTAGGCTAGGTCAATCCACACCAGCTTCTTGGCACCGTTGCCCGTCATGGTGTCGTTGCCTGAGATGGGGTCGCCTTGTTGCGCGGCGGCTACACCGGACTTGTTTTCGGCCGAGGTCAACCGCATGCCGACCTCGAAGTCGTCCTGCAACGTCGCCGTCACGCCCACGCGGAGGCGGTAGCGGAGGCGGTTGCGGTCCTGGAAGCCTGCCGGCGTAGCGCCGGTGGGCGGGTCCATATAAACGCCATCGTAGCGCAGGCGGACATCGCCGCCGATGCGCAGGGCCGTGACCCAGTCGGGCAGGCCGCTCTTGGCTTGGTAGGCGCGGGTGAAGTCCTTGTCCGAGTCCTCGCGGAGCGCTTGGGCTTCCTTGGTGGTCAAGGTGCCCTTCTCGACCAACTTGTCGAGCAAGGCGTCAACGGACTGGGCTTGGGCGGTGGGCTGGCAAATGAACGCCGCAAGCGCGGCGGTCGTAGCAGCTAGGGCTGTCTTGGTAGTGCGTTTCATCGTGTGTGTTATGAGTGTCTGCATCTGCAACGGGGCGTAAAATGAGCGGCCATCGTGACGGACAAAGGTCGCTTGCGTTACAAATGTGTTACAGAGAGATCAACTCGACCTCAGCGTGGTGCCCCGTTCACGCCAACGGAGGACGGGTTTGGCCCCTGCTGACGCGGCAGGGTGCGCCACGCACAGCGGCCTCCCGCGCCGCTGCCGAGCCCCTTGACCTGAAGGCGAACCGTCACGGCGGCAGCAGCAACTGGCATTGCGTGACGAAGACTTCCATGGAGAAGGGCTTCCGCAGGACGGGGACGCCGAGGGTTTCGATGTCTTCGTTCAAGTCATTGCTGCCGGCGTCGCCGGTGATGAAGATGAAGCGGCTGGCCATCTCGGGGCGTTGCTCGCGCACCCAGCGCAACAGGTCCAGGCCGCTGACGTGGGGCATCCGCACGTCGGAGATGACTAGGTCGTATGCGTCTTGATGGAGCCGCTCGATGGCGGTCTGACCGTCGCTGACCCAATCAGCCCGGCAGCCCAGGCTCCGCTGCACGATGGAGCGGAGCATGACGGCGATGGTGTCCTCGTCGTCCACAATGAGGACGCGGCGGGCACCGTTGGTGCGAGATTTTACGCGCTCGGGGATCGGCTCGGTGGCGGCTGGGCCATCGACCTGTGCCGCAAGGGCCAGTGGGAGCTTCATGCGGATCTGGGTGCCCTCGCCGGGCGCACTCTGGAGGGTTAACTCGCCCGCGTGCTGTTTGATGATGTTGTAGCAGACACTCAGTCCCAGGCCGGTGCCGCGGTCAGGTGCCTTGGTGGTGAAGAAGGGGTCGAAGACGCGGCTGAGGTGCTGCGGGGCGATGCCGCAGCCGGAGTCCGTGAGCACGAGGAGGCAGGCACCGTTGTCACGCGTCAGCTCCAGCCGTAGGTGGTGGCGGGGGCTTTGCTCCATGGCGTCGAGACTGTTGATCATCAGGTTGACGAGGACCTGTTTGATCTGCTGGGCATCCGCCAAGATGCAGAGTTCGCCGACTTCCGGCAGGACCAGTTCCAAGGTCACGTCTGCTTGCCGGAGGCGATGATTGAGGATGGTCAAGGTGTCCTCCACGATGTCGCGGAGGTGGCAGCGGGCGAGTTCCATCTTGGCGGGCTTGGAGAGCTGAAGGAGCTGGCGGATGATGCGGGAGGCCTCGATGGCGCTCTTGCGCATGGCGTCGCAGTGGCCGATGGCCTCGGTGGGATCCACCTTGGCCTTGAGATCGTCAATGACCATCTCTGCGAACATGAGGATGGGGGTGAGTTTGTTGTTGAGCTCGTGGGCAATGCCGCCGACGAGGGATTCGAGGAGGTTGGCCTTTTCCTTTTGCGCCAGCTTGCGCTCAAGGATGCGCTGCTCACTGACGTCTTCCAAGATGACGCTGATCTGCCCGGTTTCGCCGATCCAGTTGATGAAGATTTTGAATTACCGGATGCCCAAACGGGTGAGCTGGAGGCGGAACTCTGCACTGTGGGCCATCGAAGGACGGTCGTTCTCCTCGCCGTCAGTCTCCTGGCGCTTCACGAGGAGGAGGAAGGCTTGCCGCTCGGCGGGCAGGATGAGTTCGCAGAGGCTGATGGGCTTGGTGGCGTCGCGGCTGAGATCTAGGCCGAGCAGGACGGAGAAGCGGTGGTTGTGGGATTCCACCTCGCAGTGGCGGTTGAGGAGGGCCACGCCCAGTGCGCCGTTCTGGAAGAGGATGTCGTAGCGGCCGCGGGAGCGGCGCAGCTCGTCCAAGCTCTCGGTGAGGGCGCGGTTGCGCTCGGCGAGGGTCTTGCGCTGGACTTCGATCTGGCTGGTGGTGTCGGCAATCAACCGCGTCTGGAGCCGGACGAGCGTCTGAATCTGGATGATCCCCTTGAAGCGCCCCTGCTCGTCGGTGAGCATCACGTCATCGTAAAACTCCTCGCCGTCGCGGGACAGCGCCTGATCGAGAAGGTCCAAGAGGCGGGTGTGGACGGACACGCAAAGCGCCTTGGCCATGAGGTGCTGGCCCACGGGCTGGCGACCATAGACCGCGAAGCCAAACCGCGAGCCAAGCAGGAAGCCGATGTGCCCCCGCGAGACCATGCCGATCACGCGTCCGTCCTCGGTGACACCCAAGTATTCCGGCTCATGGTTTTGAAAGTAGGCATAGACAGACTCGACTGTCATGCCGGCGTCCAGCGCCTCGCGATGGCAGACGAGCGACTCCAAGTCCACGCGTTGGTCCTTCAAGGCAAAGCCGACAGGGTGATCAGCATAGAGCGTCATAGCACCCTCAGCCTCGTTCCCGCAGATGATGGCAGGGCGTCGATCGTGTGACACTGCGGTGAATTGCCACGTAGGAAGTTTCGATCGTTCCCCGCCCTCCATCGCTCCCCACCGCGCCAACGACGGTTGCTGCGCCTCGCCCTTCGGGGGATGCATCAGCGGTGGGGATGTGTCAGGTTTCCAGCTTATAAAATATGTAACACACATGTTCATTGACATCGCGGATTCCGGGGTATTCTCAACGCATGAAAATTGAGAAACTAACCGCCGCAGCCACCGCGCTGTCCCACGCCGCCAACGATGCCGCCGATCTCGCCAAGTCCGCTGCGACCCAGGCCAGTGTTGCCGCTCAGGACTACCGCCAAGCCAAGCTCCGCCTGAAAGCCGCGAAGAAAGCTGCCAAAGCCGCCAAACAAGCGGCCCGCGCCACCGAAGAAGCCGCCGCCGATGCTGCGGCGAGCGCCAAGCACGCACGCAAACAGGCCGAACGTGCCGCCAAAGCCCTCCACAAAGCCCAGCAGCCCGCCAAGCCCGCGAAGAAGCAGCCCGACCCGAAGCCCGCCGCCAAAGCCGCCGCGCCCGCCAAGCGGCCCACCCCCAAGGCCGCCAAGGCCAGCTCGGTTGCCACCCCTGCCCCCGCTCCGCAGCCAGATCCGGCGAAGCCAGCGGCTCCGAGCGCGCCCGCCGTTCCCCCCGTCAAGTCTTAGCCGGGAAGCCGCGGTTGACACGCCCGGAGCGCGGACTTCACAGACTTGCTCCGCTCAGGTCGTTCCGCCGGATCGCGCCGCCCGCCACCGACACCGGAACGTCACCGTCCTTTCACCGTGCTGCCGTTGAGCCGTCGGCGTGATGGCCCGATGCTCACCGGTCTATGACGCACCGGATTTTGGTGGTGGATGACGAGGCGGACATCACGGAGTTGCTCTCCTACAACTTCCGCGATGCGGGGTATGAAGTGTTCAGTGCCGGCGACGGCATGGCGGCCGTGGCCCTCGCGCAACGCTGGCTGCCCGAGGCCATCGTATTAGACCTGAACCTCCCCGGCCTGGACGGCTTCGCCGTGTGCGAGATGCTGCGCGTGCTGCCCTCCACGCGGGAAATCCCCATCCTCATGCTCACCGCGTTCGCCGGGGAGCAATCCCGCACCGTGGGCCTCCAACTCGGCGCGAACGACTACCTGACCAAGCCCTTCAGCCCGCGCGATGTGGTGGCGCGGGTGACGGAGCTGGTGAAACTGTCACACGGAGGCGCGGCCAGGGCGGCTTGAGGCGCTTCTACTTAGAGCCTATCCGAATAACCTGGGACGGGGTTTCCGGGCGGGGCAAGCTGGCCTGCATGAAGCACACGCGCGGGCCAGGCTTTCGTATCTCGGACACCTTTTGGGCCAAGGTGGCCCCGCTCTTG